>NZ_JBEXGS010000029.1:0-116855 GCF_040607455.1 Sphaerisporangium sp. NPDC005289 | reverse complement strand
AGGATCACCGGGTTGGACACGCCCTTGTCCTTCAGCGTCTTGCCGATGTAGGTGCCCGCGGCCACGCCCATGCCGTAATTGTCCCCCCCGATCCACGTCCGGTACGAGAGCTTGTCGGGGAAGATCCGGTCGACGTTGATCACCGGGATGCCGGCGTCCATCGCCTTGCGAGCCACCTGGTTCAACTGCTCACCATCGTTGGGCAGGATCACCAGCGCGCCCACCTTGGCGGCGATCAACGACTCCACCGCCGAGATCTGCTGGTTGATGTCATTGGTCGGCTCGACCGGCTTGAACTCCACATCGGAGTACTTCTTCGCCGCGTCCTGCGCGTTCTTGGTGATCGCCGCGATCCAGCCATGGTCGGCCGCCGGAGCCGAGAACCCGATGACCACCTTCTCGCCGGGCTTGTCGTTGTCCGTCCCCGCCGCCGCGGCGGCCTGGGTGGCGGCGGCGGAGGGCGCGGCGGCCGGCTCGTTGCTCGTGCAGGCGCTCACCAGGGCGCCGGCGCCGACGACGGCGCCGCTCACCAGGAAACCGCGCCGGCCTACGTTCTTTTCCATGATCTCTCCTTTGGGTGCAGCTGATCGCGTGCGCGATCCGGCCGCGGAGCCCTCGCCGCGAAGCGGAGAGGGCTCCGCGGTTTCAGGTGCCTGTCGCCAGGCTTCGCCGCTGCAACAGCACGGCGACGACGATGATGATCCCCTTGGCGATGAGCTGGTCGCTGGTGTTCAGCCCGTTCAGGATGAACAGGTTGGTGATCAACGTGAAGATCAGCAGGCCGAGGATGGAGCCGATGATGCTCCCCCGGCCGCCGGTGAGGAGCGTGCCGCCGATGATGACCGCGGCGATCGCGTCCAGTTCGTACAGGTCGCCGTGCGTCGACGAACCGGTCGTCGTCCTGGCCATGATCAGTACCGCCGCGATGCCGCAGCACAGGCCGGACAGCACGTACAGCAGCACGGTGTGGCGGCGCACGTCGATGCCCGCCAGGCGCGCGGCCTCGGGGTTGCCGCCGACCGCGTAGGTGCGCCGGCCGAAGGTGGTGCGGTTCAGCAGGATCCAGCCCAGCAGCACGACGACGGCGAAGATGTACACCAGCACGGGCAGGCCGAGCACCCGCGTCGTGGAAAGCCCCACGATCGCGTCGTTGCCCTGCTGCACGAGCTGGGTCCTGCGGTCCGACATCCGCTGCGCCAGCCCACGGGCGGCCACCAGCATCGCCAGCGTGGCGATGAAGGGCACCATCCGCCCATAGGCGATCAGCAGCCCGTTGACCAGGCCGGCGCCGGCGCCCACCAGGACGGCGCACACGATCATCACGAACGGGCCGTAGGCCTGCGTGGCCAGCGTGGTGGCCCACACCGAGGCCAGCGCCATCAGGGCGCCGACCGACAGGTCGATGCCGCCGCCGATGATCACGAAGGTCATGCCGACGGTGATCACGCCGATGGTCGCGGTCAGCGACAGCACGCTCACCAGGTTGGACCCGGTGCCGAAGGCGTCGGGCACCGTCACCATGCCCACCGCCGCGAGCAGCGCGAGCGCGATGATCAGTCCGAGATGGGGGATCGCCCCCAGGCGGTTCAGCGTCGTCGTGCCAGAGGCGGGTCCGCCGGTCCGTGACCGGCCGGTCGTCCCCTGTTCGTCCACCGCGGGCTTCAGGGAGTCGCTCACGCCGGTCTTCCTTCCATGATCATGTCGAGGACGTTGTGTTCGTCGAGGTCCCGGGCGTCGCTCTCGTGGATCACGCGCCCCTCCCGGATGACCAGCACCCGGTCGGCCAGGCCCAGCACCTCGGGGACCTCGCTGGAGACCAGCAGCACGCCGATCCCCTCGTCGGCCAGCTTCCTGATGACGGCGTAAAGCTCCGCCCGGGCCCCGACGTCGACGCCGCGGGTCGGCTCGTCGAGCAGCAGCAGCCTGCGGCCGTTGATCAGCCAGCGCGCCAGCACCGCCTTCTGCTGGTTGCCGCCGGACAGGTTCTTGATCGGCCGTTCCAGGTGAGGGGGGCGGATGCCCAGGTCCTCGACCTGGCGCCAGGCCTCGGACGCCTCCCGGCGGCGGTCCATCCAGCCGAACCTGGCGTAGCGGCCGAGGCTGCTCAGCGAGATGTTGCGCATGACGCTCTGGTCGAGCAGCAGCGCCTGGGCCTTGCGCTCCTCGGGGGCGAGCCCCATGCCGGCCCGCACGGCGCGGGTGGTGCTGCCGCCACGCACCGGGACGCCCTCCACGACGACCCTGCCCGTGGCGCGGCGGGCTCCGTAGACCGCTTCGATGATCTCCGAACGGCCCGACCCCACCAGCCCGGCCAGCCCGACGATCTCCCCGGCGTGCACGGTGAACGACACGTCCCTGACCCGGCCGGGGACGCTCAGCCCCTCAACGCGCAGGATCTCCGGACGGCCCTCGTGGCCGCCGGGCGCGGGCCGGGGCGGGAAGACGTGCTCGACGTTGCGGCCGGTCATGAGCGAGACCACCTGCGAGGTGGGCGTCTGCTTGGCCGGCAGCCCGACCGCGACCGTGCGCCCGTCCTTCAGGACCGTCACCCGGTCGCCGATCTCGCGGATCTCCTCCAGCCGGTGCGAGATGTAGACCACCGCCACACCCCGCGCGGTCAGGTCGCGGATGATCCGGAACAGGTTCTCCACCTCGTCGTGGGCCAGGGCCGCCGACGGCTCGTCCATCACGATCAGCCGGGTGTCGTACGACAGCGCCCGCGCCATGCTGACCACCTGCTTGGCCGCGGGCGCCAGCCGTCCCACCTCGGTCGCCGGGCGGATCTCGCCGTGGCCGAGCCCGCTCAGCAGCTCCCGGGCGGCGCGGTTCACCTCGCCCTGGCTGACGAACCCCATCCGGGCCGGCTCGTGGCCGAGAAAGATGTTCTCGGCCACGCTCAGCCCGTCGACCAGGTCCAGTTCCTGATAGATCGTGGAGACGCCCAGCCTGATCGCGGCGGTCGGACTGGTCAGGCGAACCGATTCGCCCCCGAAGGTGATGGTGCCCTCGTCGGGCTGGTGCGCTCCGGCCAGCACCTTGATGAGGGTCGACTTGCCCGCGCCGTTCTGGCCGAGCAGGCAGTGCACCTCCCCGGCGCGGACGTCGAGGTCGACGCCGTCCAGGGCGCGCACGCCGGGGAACTGCTTGACGATTCCTCGCATGACGAGGAGAGAAGCCGAGTCGGGAGATGACCGCGGCACGGGGAGCCTCCGGGGGGTGTGTCTGGACGGCCGAGCGGGGAGAGGGGATCCCGTTCGCCGGCCGGGTCAGACGGCACGACTGGGACGGCACCGAAGTCGGCGAGGACGGTGACGTCACAGCTCTGACCGACGGCCGGCGAACGGGACGCTTGGTGAGGGGCGGTGAGGACAGGGGGAAGCGTTCAGGGTGCGGGGGTGGTCGTTGCCTTCCGTGCCAGGGATCTACGAGTGGCGGATCGCGATGGTGGTCGGGTCGGACAGCACCCGCTGGATGACGACGTTGACCGCGCCCCGTGCGGCCGCGCCGAAGCCCAGGGTGGAGGCGAGGAAGCGGCAGCGACCGGTGACGGCGGTCATGCCCAGCCCGTCCAGCTCCGTCTGCGCGACGGGGATGAGCCGGTCGGCGAGCCGGGCGAAGTATCCGCCCAGCACGACGGCCCGCGGGTTGAACAGGTTGATCAGCAGCGCGGTTCCGCGCCCGAGCCACCGGCCCACCTCGGTGATGGCGGCGTCGACCCGGGGATCTCCTTCGGCCCGCCGTTGGTCGATCTCCGCCAGTCGCTCCTCGGGATCGCGCAGCAGGTGCCGGTCGGTGCCGTAGGCGTGGTCGGGGACCGCCATCCGTACCAGCGCCGCCAACCCCACCTTGGTCTCCCAGCAGCCGGTCCTGCCGCAGCCGCACCGCTCGCCCGACGGGTCGACCACGACGTGGCCGACCTCGCCCGCGAACCCGTCCGCCCCGCTCAGAGGGCGGCCGCCGGAGATGATGCCGCAGCCCACGCCGACCTCCCCGGTGAGGTAGACCAGGTCGGGCGTGCCCATGGCGACCCCTGAGGTGTACTCGGCCAGCGCGGCGAGGTTGGCGTCGTTGTCGATGGTGACGGGCACCCGCGCGGAGATGCCGGCGGACTTCAGCCGGTCGACCAGCGGCACCTGGTGCCAGCCGAGGTTGGGGGCGACGACGACGGTGCCCGTGGCGGCGTTGACCAGTCCGGGGATGGCCACGGTGATCCCCGCCAGCGCGACTCCGAGCCGGTCGAGGTCCGTGACGGCCTTGTCGATCACCTGGGAGAGCTTGCCGAGGGAGCGGCCGGGGCCGGCTCCCATCGCGTCGAAGCCGATCCTGCGGTCGATGAGCACCCGTCCCGCCAGGTCGGTGGCGAACGCGGCGACGTAGTCGACGTTCACCTCCACTCCGAGGGCGCCGACCCTCGCGCCGTCGAGGGTGAGCGCGAGGCTCGGCCGCCCGACGGAGCCCGCGTGCTGCGGCCCGATCTCCTTGAGCAGTCCCCGCGCCTGCAACTCCCCCACCAGGCTGGTGATGGTGGTCTTGTTCAGGCCGGTCTCGATGGCGACCGCCGACCGAGAGCACTGCCCGCGTTCGCTGACATGGCGAAGCACCAGGGAGAGGTTGGAACGGCGAACCGTGGTCTGGTCGGCGGGAAGCCCCGCCGGTCGGCCGAGACCTCTCGGTTCGACGAGGCGGCCGTCGGGCTGGTTGTGCTCCACGGCCCTCCCTTAATTGATTCGCATGGCTCGCCGAATTAAAGACATACACACCGTGGTGAGACAAGCGGGGCGGGGCGACGAGCTGTGTAACTTTCCCGTAACGAGACGTTTTTTACTGCTGACCTGCCGTTCTTCGGCGCGATGCCAACTCGTTACCTCGCAATGGAGTGCATACCGGACATCTCCGTGTTACAAACCTCATTAGTTGATCACAGAGATAAACGAAGGGCGGTGACCGCGTGACACAGGACCCGCGCCTTTCCCGCGCGGCGAGCGGCACCGCTCCGCCCACGAGCGCCACCGCCCTGCGGAGGGCGAACCTGTCCTCGGTGCTGCGCCAGCTTCGCGACCATGTGTCACGTTCCAGAGCCGACATCGCGGAGGCGACCGGCCTGCACCGGGCCACGGTCTCCAACCTCGTGGCCGAGCTCCTCGAATGGGACCTGGTGCGGGAGGTGGGCATCGAGCACGTCGGCGCGGTCGGCCGTCCCCGGCGGGCCGTGGCGCTGCACGGCGCCCACGTCGGCGCGCTGGGACTGGAGATCAACGTCGACTACATCTCGGTCCACGGACGCGACCTCAGCGGCCATGTCCTGGTGGAGCGCCGGGTCAGCTTCGACGCGGTGGGCAGCGGCACCGACAGGTCACTGCGCCGGCTCGGCCTGGTGGCCCGGGAGGCCATCGAGGCGATGAAGCGCGCCGGGGCCGTCCCGGCCGGCGTCGCGGTGGCGATCCCGGCCCTGGTCGACGTCGCGTGCGGCGTCGTGAGGTTCGCGCCCAACCTCGACTGGCACGACCTGCCGCTGGCCGATCGGCTGTCCTCCGCGCTCGGCCCGCTCAGCGTGCCGGTGATGGTGGACAACGACGCCAACCTGGCGGCTCTGGCCGAGTACACCTCGGGCGTCGCCGCCGGCACGCCGCACATGGTCTACCTCACCGGCGAGGTCGGCGTGGGCGGCGGGATCATCGTCGACGGCAGGCTGCTGCGCGGCGCGGACGGCTTCTCCGGGGAGGTGGGGCACCTGCCCGTCGACCCGGCCGGCGCCCGCTGCGGATGCGGCCGGCACGGCTGCTGGGAGACCAAGGTGGGCCTCGCGGCGCTGGCGCGCGCGGCGATGCCCGAGCAGGCGTACACGCTGCCCGGTCTCCCGGTGTCCGACCCGGAGGAACGGGCGACGGAGATCGCCCGAAGGCTGGCCGCGGGCGACCGCGGCATGCTGGAGGCGGTCACGCAGGTCGGACGGTGGCTCGGGCTCGGCGGCTCGATCGTGGCCAACCTGTTCAACCCGCGCGTGATCGTCGTCGGCGGCTACTTCGCCACGCTGGCCGAGTGGCTGCTGCCGCACGCCCAGGCGGAGCTGGAGCGGCTCGTCGTGGCCGGCCCCGCCCCCCAATGCAGATTCACCGCCTCTGATCTAGGTTTCGGCGCCGCGTCCCGCGGCGCCGCGAGCATGGTGGTCAACCACCTCATCGACGACCCGACAACGATCATGAGTTCCTTACCCAGGCCGACGGTTCCCTGACGGCCTCCCAGTACCTGGAGACGGCACATCTCCAGTCACCGCAGTGTCCATCTCAACAAGCGGCAACAAGCGCGGCGGCGCGCGCCTTGCCTGACGTCCCCCCGGTCAGGAAAGGGTTTCCCATGTCACCACGTTCTCGAACGTGGGCCAGGCCGTTCACCGCGGTCCTGCCAGCAGATCACCTTCGCCTTCTACGGGCGACGGCGGCGACGATGGCCCTCGCCCTCGTCCTCCCCATCCTCACCTTCCTGGTGTCCTCGCCGAGCGCCGCGAACGCCGAGAGCACGGCGAGCGCCGCGGCCCCCGACTTCAAGGTCCTGGTCTTCTCCAAGACCACCGGCTTCCGGCACGACGCGATCCCCGAGGGCATCGCGGCCGTCCAGAAGCTCGGCCAGGAGAACAACTTCGCGGTCGACACGACCGAGGACAGCACCAAGTTCACCGACGAGAACCTGGCGCAGTACCAGGCCGTCATCTTCATGTCCACGACCGGCGACCCGCTGGGCACGCAGGACCAGAAGGACGCCTTCCAGCGCTACATCCAGGCCGGCGGCGGTTACGCCGGTGTCCACGCCGCCTCCGACAGCGGCTACAACTGGGCGTGGTACGGCAAGCTCGTCGGCGCGTACTTCAAGCAGCACCCGGCCATCCAGCAGGCCACCGTCAAGGTCGAGGACCCGGCGCACCCCTCCACCCAGGGGCTGCCGACGTCGTGGACCCGCACCGACGAGTGGTACGACTACCAGTCCAACCCCCGCGGCACCGTGCACGTGCTGGCGTCGATGGACGAGAAGTCCTACACCGGCGCCACCATGGGCATCGACCACCCGACGGTGTGGTGCCAGGACTACGACGGCGGCCGCTCCTGGTACACCGGCCTCGGCCACACCAAGGAGAGCTACGCCGAGCCGAACTTCCTGAAGATGCTGCTCGGCGGCATCGAGACCGCCGCGGGCGCCGTGAAGGCCGACTGCTCGGCCTCGCAGAGCGACAGCTTCGACAAGGTCAGCCTCGACGAGAACACCTCCAACCCGATGATGCTGGACGTGGCCAAGGACGGCCGGGTCTTCTACATCGACCGGCTGGGCGACGTCAAGATCATCAAGACCGGCGGCGGCTCCGTCACGGCCGGTCACCTGAACGTCTTCACCGCCAACGAGAGCGGCCTGCTCGGACTGGCGCTGGACCCGGCGTTCGACACCAACCACTGGGTGTACCTGTACCACTCGCCGGCGGGTGAGAACGTCGACCGGCTCAGCCGGTTCACGGTCACCGGGGACACCCTCGACATGTCCAGCGAGAAGAAGATCATGGACGTGCCGGTGCAGCGCGCCGAGTGCTGCCACCACGGCGGCGGCATGGTGATCGACGCCAAGACCGGCGACCTGTGGCTCGCCACCGGTGACAACACCAACCCGTTCGCCTCGGACGGCTACGCGCCGCTCGACGAGCAGGCGGGCCGGTCCTCCTGGGACTCCCAGCGCAGCGCCGGCAACACCAACAGCCTGAGCGGCAAGCTGCTGCGCATCCACCCCGAGGCGAACGGCACCTACACCGTCCCCTCCGGCAACCTGTTCCCCGCGGGAACGGCGAAGACCAAGCCCGAGATCTACGGCATGGGCTTCCGCAACCCGTTCCGCATGGGCCTCGACCCGAAGACGGGCCGTCCCATGGTCGCCGAGTACGGCCCGGACGCCAACTCCGCGAACGCCAACCGCGGTCCGGAGAACACCGTCGAGTGGAACCTGATCGCCAAGCCGGGCAACTACGGCTGGCCGTACTGCAACGGCAACAACAAGCCGTTCGTCGACTACAACTTCGCGACCAAGACCTCAGGAGCGCCGTTCAACTGCGACGCGCCGGTCAACGACTCGCCCAACAACGACGGCCTGACCAACCTGCCGCCGGTGATCCCGGCGACGGTCTGGTACCACTACAACACCGACGCGCAGAACTTCCCCGAGCTGCACGGCGGGGCGCCGATGGGCGGACCGGTCTACCGGTACAACCCCGACCTGCAGTCGGCCACCAAGTGGCCGGCGTACTGGGACGGCAAGGCGATCTTCGGTGAGTGGAACAACAACCAGATGTTCTCGTTCCAGCTCGACGAGGACGGCGCCAAGCTCGTCAAGATCAACCAGATCCTCAAGACCCTGAGCTTCAAGAAGCCCATGGACATGAAGTTCGGCCCCGACGGTGCGCTGTACCTCATCGAGTGGGGATCGGGCTTCGGCGGCGACAACGCCGACTCGGGGGTCTACCGCGTCGACTACACCAAGGGCGTGCGCCCGCCGGTCGCCCGCGTCTCGGCCGACAAGACCGACGGCCCGGCGCCGCTGACCGTGCAGTTCTCCAGCGAGGGCTCACGGGACCCGGACGGCAAGACCATCACCTACGCGTGGGACTTCGACGCCGACGGCACGACCGACTCGACCGACCCCAACCCGTCGTACACCTACACCAAGGCGGGCAACTACAGCGCGGTCCTGACGATCACCAACCCCGACGGCGTCACCGCCAATGCCAGCGTGCCGATCGTCGCGGGCAACACCCGCCCGACCGTCACGCTTCTCCCGCCGCCGGACGGAGGCTTCTTCGAGTTCGGTGACCAGGTGAAGTACAAGGTCGCCGTCACCGACCCCGAGGACGGGGACATCGACTGTGACAAGGTCCAGGTCCAGGCGTTCCTCGGTCACGACAGCCACTCCCACCCCCTCGACCAGCACACCGGTTGCGAGGGTGTGCTGCAGACGCTCACCGACAACGGTCACGGAATCGACGACAACCTCTTCTACGTGATCGAGGCCACCTACGCCGACAAGGGCGGCGCCGACGGCGCGGCCAAGTCCCTCACCGGACGCGGCCAGGTCATCCTGCAGCCCAAGCGCAAGCAGGCCGAGCACTTCACCCAGACCGGCCGCGCCGCGGGCGGCACGGGCACCGACGCCCCGGGCGTCCAGGTGGAGGACACCACCGACCCGCAGGGCGGCACCAAGAACATCGGCAACATCCAGGACGGCGACTGGTGGTCCTACTCCCCGGTGTACCTGGGGAACATCAGCGCGGTCCGGCTGCGCGTCTCGTCGGCCACCTCCGGCGGCACCGTCCAGGTGCGGCTGGGCGACCCGGTGAACGGGCAGCTGATCGGATCGGCCGACGTGCAGGGCACCGGGGGCTGGCAGACGTTCACCGACGTCACGATCAACCTGACCGACGCCCCGGCGCAGACGGGGACGCTGTACTTCGTCGTGCGCAAGCCGGCGAGCGCCGCCAACGACGCCTTCCTGATCAACGCCAACTGGGTCGACTTCATCGGCAAGGGCGTCACCGAGAACCAGCGCCCGCTGGTCACCGCGTCGGCGAAGCCCACGACGGGAACCTCTCCGCTGAAGGTCGACTTCACCGCGACGGCGACCGACCCCGACGGCGACGAGCCGCTCACCTACAAGTGGAACTTCGGCGTGGCCGGGGCTCCGGAGCCGACGACCGCCGCGGCGAGCTACACCTACAACGCGCCGGGCACCTACACCGCGACGGTGTCGGTGACCGACGCCAAGGGTGCGGTGGCCACCGCCAAGGTCACGGTCAAGGTGGACGCGCCGGCCACGCAGTGCTTCACCGGCCGTTCCGACGACTTCCTGGGGACCACGCTCGACCGTGACCGCTGGTCGGTCATCCGGGAGAACCAGGACCTCAAGGTCGTGGACGGCAAGCTCATCATCCCGACGTCCACCACCGACATCTACAGCGCGGGCGGCAACACGACCAACATCGTCGTGCAGCCGGCGCCGTCGGGGGCCTGGACGGCCACCACCAAGCTGACGATGAACGCCCGCGACCAGTACCAGCAGGCGGGCCTGATCATCTACGGCGACGACGACAACTACGCCAAGATGGTGCTGCAGGCGCGGGGCAACAACTCCCACGCCAACCGCGTCTTCCAGTTCATCCGGGAGGAGAAGGGCACTCCCAACGAGGTCACGGCGAGCAACTCCGCCCAGCTCGGGGACACCTACCCCGACACGGTCTACGTGCGGTTCGTCAGCGACGGCACCAACATCACCGCTCACTACTCCTCCGACGGTGTCACCTTCACCGCCATGTCGCAGACCAAGCCGCTCGCCGGGATGACCAACCCGAAGATCGGTTTCCTCTCGCTGGCCGGCGCCAACCACCCTGTGGTGGACGCGGCGTTCGACTGGTTCCAGATCACGCCGGACGACAAGGCCACCAGGCCGGGCACGGACGACGAGTTCGACGGGACCTCCCTCGACGGCTGCCGCTGGGACGCCTCGGTGCGCCCCGACCCCACCGCGGCGCGGGTGACCGGCGGCAACCTGGAGATCGACACCCAGGCGGGTGACATCTACGGGACCGGCAACAGCTCGCCGAAGAACTTCATCCTGCAGCCGGCGCCGGAGGGCGACTGGACGCTGGAGACCAAGCTCGACGGATCGGCTATCAGCGAGCAGTACCACCAGGGTGGTCTGATCGTCTACACCGGTGACGACGACTACGTGAAGTTCGACCTGGTCGCCGACAGCACCCCCGGCTCGGCGGTCGCCCGCCGTCTGGAGTTGCGCAGCGAGGTCGGCGGCGCCGTGCAGGACCCGCAGCCGCAGCTGGGCAACGTCACCAGCGGCGTGTGGTGGCTGCGCCTGGTGAAGAAGGGTGACGCCTTCAGCGGGTTCTACTCCGCCGACGGCACCACCTGGACCGAGATCGCCGCGAACACCCCGGTGCGCAACAGCGTGGTGGCCAACGGCGGCAAGATCGGCCTGTTCGCCTTCGGCGCGAGCCAGACCAAGTCCGCGACCGTCAAGTTCGACTACTTCCACCTCTCCAAGGTGGTCGAGCAGTCCGACAAGACGGCCCCGGTGACGAGCGCCACGACCGACCCGGCGCAGCCGGACAGCGGCTGGTTCACCGAGCCGGCGCAGGTCACGCTGACCGCCGCCGACGAGGAGAAGGGCAGCGGGGTCGACCGTACGGAGTACCAGCTGGACGGCGGCGCCTGGACCGCCTACACCGAGGCGATCGTCGTCTCCGGTGACGGCGCGCACACCCTCGCCTACCGCTCCGCCGACAAGGCGGGCAACGTCGAGGACGCCAAGACCCTCGAGGTCAAGGTGGACACCACGGCTCCGACGACCACCGCGGCGTCCGCTCCGGCGAACGACGACGGCTGGCACAACGGCGCCGTGCCCGTGACCCTCACCGCGGCGGACCAGGCGTCCGGCGTGGCCTCCATCGAGTACTCGCTGGACGGGGGCGCCTGGACGCCGTACACCGCGGTCGTCGACATCACGGGCGAGGGACAGCACCAGCTGCAGTACCGCTCGACCGACAAGGCCGGCAACGTCGAGGACGTCAAGGCCGTGACGGTCAAGATCGACACCAAGGCCCCGACCGTCATGGTCACCGGGGTCGCCAACGGCGCCCAGTACGGCGACAGCCAGGACCTGAAGGTCGCCTGGCAGGCCATCGACAACGGGTCCGGCCTCAAGTCGGTCACCGGCACGCTGGACGGCCAGACGATCACCTCCGGGACCGTCGTCGCGCTGTACCCGCTGTCGCTGGCCGAGCACACGCTCACCGTCACCGCCGTCAACAAGGCGGGCAACACCACGGCGCAGACGGTGAAGTTCACCATCGCCACCTCTACCGCCGAGATCGGCCGGTTGATCGACCGCTTCGAGAAGGAGAAGAAGCTCGACCGCAAGGCCGCCGAGAAGCTGCAGAAGGCGATCGCCGAGGTCCGCAAGGCCGAGGACGACAACGGCCACGGCCACGGTCACGGCGACAAGGGCAAGGGCAAGGACCAGAACAACGACAAGAAGATCGTCAAGGCTCTGGAGGACTTCAAGAAGGTCGTCAACGACAAGAAGGTCGTCAAGGACGCGCAGGTCCGCACCACGCTCGTGCGTGACGCGGACACGCTGATCGTCCGGTACGGCGGCACGCCGAAGAACTGATCACCAGCGGGGCCCCGGCCCCCAGGGGCGCCGGGCCACCGGAAGGAGACCCGGCGCCCCGCTGAACCCAGGGTGCCCCGTGACACGCGTCACGGGGCACCCGCCCCACTGTCCCCCCGAAAGCGCCCTGAGGAGGTGGCGGTCATCGGCCAGAACAGGAAAGCGACGCCGGTCCGGAACTCGTCAGCGTCCCAGAACCCCCCGGCCGGCGGTTCACCCGTCCGCACTCCATCCCGGACCAAGAACGCACCTCGCACCGAGAACGCGTCTCGAACCGGAAACACGTCTCGAACCGAGAACGCGCCCCGGACCGCAAGCACACCCCGCGCCGGCAACGCGCCCCGAGCCGGAAGCGCGTCCCGGACTTGGAACGCGCCCCGGCCCGGAAGCGCACCTCGGGCCTGGAACGCGCCTCGGCCCGGGAACACACCCCGGACCTGGAACGCGTCCCGGGTCTGGACGCTCGTGGCCGCGTTCGCGCTCGGGGCGCTCCTGTCCGGCGGCCTGGTCTTCGCGGTGACCGGTCCGGACTCCACCGAGCGGATGGCCGACCAGCTTCGGACCCAGGCCGCCCTCCGCGACAAGACGCAGATCAAGGACCTCACCGCGCTGGCGCGCACCACCCGCGACCGGCTCGCTCCCGTGCTGGAGGGACTGGCCCTGGCCATGCCCGACGGCGAAGCCGCCGCCGGCCCCGCCGCGGTGACCTCCGCGGACGTCGGCGAGTGGCGCGAGGCGGCCACCGCGGCCGTCGCGAGCTTCGCCGACCCGCCCTCGGGCGAGACCGCGACCAACGTGGCCAGGTCGAGTCTCGCCTCCGCCGTCCGGCAGCTCGCCACCACCGTCGACGCCTACGCCGCGGCGCGCGACCTGCGCGGGCCGTCCGCCGCGAGCGCGCTGGAACGGGCCGCCCGGCAACGCTCCGACGCGCTGTTCACCTGGTCGGTCGGAGCCACCGCACTGGACGCCGTGAACGTCGAGGCCGGCTACGGACACCAGCACGTCTTCCTGCAGGCACCACCCGGCGACGGGGCGCTCACCCCCGACACCGAACCCGAGGGGCACCACCCGTGAACATGACACTCAGATACGCCATGACCGTCCTGCTGTCCGGACTCGCGCTGCTGCTCGGCGCATCGGCGGCCTCCGCCCACGGCGGGCCGATCAAGCTGGAGGTGGTCGGGGACGGCGCCCACAACATCAACGTCCTGGTGACCTACAAGGAGGACAACCACCCCGTCACGGAGACCGTCACCGCGACACTGCTCGCCACCTCCACCGACGGCCGCTCCTTCGGTCCGATCCCCCTCAGATCCTCATCCGAGGGCCAGAACCTCTACCACGCCGCCGAGCCGCTGCCGAGCGGCGAGTGGAAGGTCACGGTGACCGCCACCGACCCCGGCAAGGCACACAAGACGGTCAAGGTGACCGCCCAGGACCCCACCGCCCCCGCCGAGCAGGCGGCCGCCTCCCCCGCACCGCTGAACAACGCGGCGCCGAAGGCCCCCGCCCTGGACAACGCCGCGGCGGCCGCCGCCGAGCCCGGCGACGACAGCCCGCTCGGCACCCTGCTCATCATCGGCGCCCTCACCCTCGCCGCCGCCACCGCCGCCATCCTCTGGCTCCGCCGCCCCCGCGCCCACCCCTGACCCCCGCCACGCCCGCCCCCGGCGAGCCCCACGGGCCGGGCGCCACGGCCCCGGCACCCCCTCCTGGACGGGTGCCGGGAAGATCGCGGCGGAAGGCACGCCCGAGCGTGCTCCCGGGCGTCACTGACCGGTGGCAGGCCAGAATTGCAGGAGAAACGACTCCGCCTCGTAGTCCTCGGCGTCCAGCTCGTATTCCGCGATCTCGTCATCGGTCAGGCGCCGCACACGGACATGGGCTCTGACGTACCAGACTTGACCGCTTGCGCCCAGGTCGATCGTTACGGGCGATGTCCCGCCTTCGATGTCGGTCAGGTTGATCCGGCCCGAGGTCAGCAGAACCTGATCGCTCACGTACGTGTCCCACGCTTCTGCCGACGACGATGGTGGACTGCCGTTCCACGTCTCGAATGCGAAGCCGGCGGCGTGCAGTCCGAGCGGGTCCTCACTCGCGGCGGTTCTGATGACCATGACATTGGGTGTGGTCTCGAACCAGTCGCCGCCGAGCTCCCACGGCTGTTCGCTGTCATCGGTGAGGCCATCCTGGTCGGCCAGAATGAAGTGGCCGTACAGAGGCTTGAACAAGTCGGTCGCCGACGACATCAACACGGCCACGGACACGTCCTTCCCGCTGTTCCAGGGCATTCGAGCCCGGCGCGGTCGAGAACAATACCTGCCGGATCGTTCATGCGGCTGTCAGCCCTTGGTGGCCCGGCGCTGGAGATGTGAGAGTTGACTCTCAGGATATGTGAGAGGAGACTCTCACGTATGGAGTCTGGGAATCGTCTGGGCGATATCGAGATCACTGATCCGCAGGCGATGCGGGCGTTGGCGCATCCGGTGCGGCTGGCGATCCTTGAGCGGCTGCAGCGGTACGGGGCGGCGACGGCGACGGAGCTGTCGCCGTACGTGGGAGCGACGCCGTCGGTGACGAGCTGGCATCTGCGGCACCTGGCGGGGTTCGGGCTGGTCCGCGATGCCGAGCCCGGCCCTGATCGCCGGCAGCGGCGATGGGAGGCGGTGGCGCGCGGCTTCCGGTTCGAGATGCCGGAGGATCCGGAAGACCAGGAGGGCAGGGCGGCCGCGCGGGTGCTGTCCCGGGAGATGTTCCTGCGCTCGGCGGACCTGGCGAGCCGGTGGGTGGCCGAGGTCGAGCCCGAGCTGGAACCGGAGTGGCTGAGGCACGCGGGTCTGGCCAACACCCGCGTCGTCGTCTCCCCTGACGAACTCGCCGCCATCGAGGACGCGATCGAGCGGGTTCTCGCGCCCTACGTGACGCGTGAGCAGGCCGCGCGTCCGGCCGACGGCCGTGGCGTCCGGCTGCTGCGCTACGTCCTGCCGGAGGGTGCCGAGGAGCAGGCCGGCGGACCGTCATGAGCGCCGTGGACCAGGCCGTAGTCGTATCGCTGTGGCGTGACCGGCGGTTCCGCCGCTTCTGGGCCGGCCAGTCGGTCTCGCAGTTCGGCGACCGGATCTCCGAACTGGCCCTGCCGCTCATCGCCGTAGGGGCTCTGCACGCTTCGGCCGATCAGGTGGCGTGGCTGACAGCGCTCATCTGGACCCCGAACCTGCTCGCGATCGTCATCGGCGCCTGGGTAGACCGCCGCGTCGACAAGCGGCGCCTGATGGTTCTCGCCGACCTGGTGCGCGCCGCCGTGCTGCTCTCCCTCCCGGCCGCCTACCTCATGGGAGCGGTGACACTGGTCCAGTTGTACGCCGTGGCCCTGCTGACCGGCGCGGCCGCGGTGCTGTTCAACACCGCCTATTCCCCGTTCTTCGCCCACCTGGTGCCCCGGTCGTCCTACGTCGACGCGAACAGCAAGCTCAGCGCCAGCCGGTCCGCGTCGTACGTCGCCGGACCGGCGATCGGCGGCGCTCTGGTCCAGGCGTTGACCGCTCCCCTCGCCGTCGTCGTCGACGCGCTGACATTCCTGGTGTCAGCGGTCCTGATCGGCCGGGTCTCGATCGGCGAACCGCCGGCCGCTCATGACCACGCGGCGCCCTCGCTGCTGCGGCGTGCCAGGGAGGGACTGGCGTTCGTCGTCCACCACCCCGTGCTGCGGGCGAGCCTCGGGTGCGCCGCGACCGTCAACTTCTTCACCTTCGTCGCGGGCAGCGGCCTGCTCGTGCTGTACGCCAGCCGGGACCTCGGACTGACCGCCGGAGTCATCGGCATGGCGTTCGGGATCGGCGCCACCGGCTCGCTCCTCGGCGCGGTGATCGCCCCCAGGATCTCGCGAGGAATCGGCCTGGGCCGCAGCATCGTCGTCGGCGCCGTGTTGTTCCCGGCGCCGATCGCCATCGCCGCCGCCGCGGACGGCCCGCTCTGGGCCCGCGCCGGAGCCTTGGCCCTGGCCGAGTTCCTCTCCGGCGTCGGCGTCATGCTCTTCGACGTCAACCTCAACTCCCTGCAGACCAACGTGATCCCCGACGGCATGCGCAGCCGAGTCGCCGGCGCGTTCAGCACCATCAACTACGGCGCACGCCCGGTGGGCGCCGTCCTCGGCGGCCTCCTCGCCACCAACATCGGCCTGCGGGCGACCCTCCTCATCGCCGCCGCCGGCGGGGCACTGTCGCTGCTCTGGCTGCTCCCCTCGCCGATCCCCCGCATCCGCTCCCTGACCCCGGACCGTCAGACGGCTGAGGACAGCGGTGCCGACATGCGATCATCGCCTCGCTGACCTAGACCGATGCCCTCGATCACATACAAGGGACCCGGCGGCCCGTATGGGGTCGAGCCACCGGGGGGCGGGTCAGGGCCAGGTGGTGTCGGCGTGTTCGGGGGGTGGCTTGGGGCAGGCGACGCCCAGGCGGTCCAGGAGGGTGAGGAACGTCGAGGCGTACGGCGAGGTGGAGGCGGCGACGGCGACCCGGTCCCAGTCGACCTGCTCCCTGAGCGCGCGCACCTGCGGCAGGATCGACCCGTAGTCGCAGCTGTGCTCCGACATGGGCAGGATCCACGAGATCACCAGGTCGGTGGCGTCCAGCACCGGCAGGTTCAGCGCCGCGACGTTGATCATGGTCGACCGGGCGATCATCTCGGCGGTGATCGGGCGCTCCTCGATGCGGAAGATGAGGTCGACGAGCCGGTCGCCCTCGTCGAACGCCTTGACCAGCCAGTCCTCCGGGGGCTTCGCGGTGCGGAAGCCGACCCCTCTGAGCATCTCCAGCGCGCGCGGCACGTCCTCCTCGACCAGGACGAAGTCGACGTCGTGCAGCGACGGCGCCGCTCCGCGCGCGTACGCCGCGCAGCCTCCGGCGAGGGCGAACCGCACCCCCTCGGCTTTGAGAACCGACCCGGCGCGCTTCAACGTGTCGATGATCGCGTCGGTGACCTCATGCGTGTGACTTCCCAAGGCTCACCCCCATACGAGCGATGGCTGGAGATCTTCCGTACCCGTCCTGTCGCAGGCCAAACGGAGGGCATGGTCACCGCGGCCGGGGGTAGGCGGCGAGCTATGGCGAACAATTTGACCAAGACACTGCGTAAGGAGGAACGGGCCTACGAGAACGGCGCAGACCGGCCGCTCGGCTCCTACCTGCGCGTCCTTGGCGTATACGGCGGCGCGGTGGCGGGCCTGGTGGCCCTGGG
Organism: Sphaerisporangium sp. NPDC005289; assembly: GCF_040607455.1. NCBI lineage: Bacteria > Bacillati > Actinomycetota > Actinomycetes > Streptosporangiales > Streptosporangiaceae > Sphaerisporangium > Sphaerisporangium sp. NPDC005289. The sequence continues at coordinate 99,410 of NZ_JBEXGS010000029.1, read as the reverse complement.
AAGGGCGACGGGCGTACGGCCGCCTGAGCGGATCGCCGTTCTCGACCTGCTGCTGATGGGCGTGAGCACGCATCGGCTCTCCCGAACGATCACCAAGGACCCGGTCACGAGCCCGCTCCGGGCACCTTTCACACGGTACGCCGGACTCAGCGGACCCGCCGAACTGAGGGAGGAGGTCCGCGGCCACGGCGTCAGGCACGCCGTCGGCGAGCTGGTGACCTGCCCCTTCTGCATCGCGCAGTGGATCGCGACCGGCTACGCCGCGGGCATGGTCTGGGCGCCGCGCTTCACCCGCCTGGCCGGGGCGACCATGACCGCCGTCGCGATCTCCGACTGGCTCCAGCTCGCGTACTCGCGGCTGATGCAGGCGGCGGAGAACCCCGGCGGGCGGGGCGGGAACAACGGGGACGGCGAGCAGAAATAAGAAGGACAGAGATAAGAAGAAGAGGAGGAGTGATGACGGAGATCCCCTTCGGCACGTCGCTGAAGGTGTTCCAGGACAACCCGTACGGCAGATGGTTCGGCTACGCGCTGATCGCCCTGGCGGCCTCCACCCTTCTCACAGTGGTGGCGAGCGCGGCCGGCGTCATGTGGCTGACGATCATGATGGGGCTGCTGGCCTACGCCTCGCTCGGGGCCGCCCTGCTCTATGGGCGGCGGGCAGCACGGGCGCACCGCCGCGAAGGGTACAGGGCACGCCGATGACCTTGGGTGAGGTGACCGGGCACGACCCCACCGGGGACGGCGCGCGGCAGGAGTCGGACGAGACCCACAAGGAACGGGTGGACCGCGAGCTCGGCGAGCTGCTGCAGGGGCTGCGGGTGGCGGCCACGGGCGTGCAGGTGCTGTTCGCCTTCCTGCTGACCCTTCCCTTCTCCGCGGGCTTCGGCAAGGTCGACGAGGCGGGCCGCTGGCTGTTCTACGTGGCGATGCTCAGCGCCGCGATCGCGTCGGTCTGCTTCATCGCCCCGGCGACGCAACACCGCATCCTGTTCCGCAGCACGCTGAAGGAGATGATGCTGCACCGGGCCAACCGGCTCGGCGTGGTGGGCGGCATCGCGCTGGCCCTGTCCATGACCTGCTCGACCGGGCTGGTCGTGGAGGCGTTCCTCGGCGTGCTGCCCGCGGCGCTGCTGGCGGGCGGGGTGGCGGGGCTGAGCGCCTGGCTGTGGTTCGTGCAGCCGCTGGTGTCCCTCGCCAGAAGGCGCGAGGGCCGCGCGTCCGCCGTCCGGCCGGAGACCTCATGATCGGCGGCTCGGACGTGGCCGGCGCGCCGGGCCCGGTCGGTGCACCGTGTGCGACCAGCGAAGGGACGGGGCCGGCGGAATCGGCCCGGCACCTGCGGCGGCGTCTTGACCAAGCCTTGAGAGAAGTTGATCCGCTAACACGTTAATAGGGCATTTGTCAGGGCAGTGGGATGCCCATGGGTACACTTCTCTGGCTCATCGCCGTCGTTCTGGTCATCGCCGGGATCTACGTCATCCTGGCCCGTCGCGATCTCCTCTGGGGGATCGTCCTCATCGTCGTCGGGTTGCTCGTCGGCCCGGGTGGCGTAAGCATCTTTCATCCTTAGGCACGCCCCGCACATCGCGGGGCGTGTGAGACGCGGAAACGGCGGACCGGTCATCCGGTCCGCCGTTCCCCGTTGCCCGTCCTCGTTCCTCGTTCCCCGTTCACGTCGATCCTCGCCGTTCCCCGTCGTGCCCGCCGTCTCGGGATCTCCCCGTCCGGGCCCGCCGGGGGCGGTGGGTCGCGCCGCCCCCGGGGCGCCGCGGTCAGGGCTCGGGGTCCTCGCCGCCCAGGCCGTACACCGCGTACGCCCGGCGCAGCACCGGGAGCGCCACGTTGCGGACGCGGACGCCGCCCGGGGTGAGGCCCTTCTCCACGCCGGAGTGGGCGTGCCCGTGGATGAACAGGTCGGCCCCTTCGGCGTCGACCGCCTCGGCGAGCAGGTAGCTGCCGAGGAAGGGATAGATCTCCAGCGGCTCGCCCGCGAGGGTGTCCTTGACCGGGGAGTAGTGGCTGAGCACGACCCGGTGATCGGTGTCCAGGCTCTTGAGCGCCTTGTGCCAGAGCTCGGAGATCTCTCTGGTGTGCCGGACGAACGCCTTCATCTGCGGCTCGCCGAACTCGCTCGCGCACTTGCCGGCGAACCCTCCGCCGAAGCCCTTGCCGCCCACCACCCCGAGCCGCAGGTCGCCGCACTCGATGATCGTGGACTCGTCCTGGAGCACCTGGATGCCGGCGTCGCGCAACAACGCCACGATCTCGTCCTCGGCGTCGGACTGGTAGTCGTGGTTGCCCAGGACGGTGACGACCGGAATCGGCAGGTCGCGGAACTCCTCGGCCACGACCCTGCCCTCCTCCGGCGTGCCGTGCCGGGTCAGGTCACCCGCGATCATCAAGACGTCGGCGTGTTCCTCGATGCCGTCGAGCCTTCTTCGGTAGTGCCCGCGCAGATCCTCACCGAGGTGGACGTCCCCGACGGCCGCGATTCTGATCTTCACAGGGTCTCCTCCTCTCCCGGCCCTCTGATCTCGACCACCGTGACCTCGTTGTGGACCGTCAGGCCCGGCGCGGTGTCTCCTGCCACCGCGGCCACGAGCCGGCGCCGTTCGTCGCACTCCACCTGGCCGCGCAGGAAGAGCTGGTCGCCTCTGATGAGCACACGGATCCCCAGCTCGTAGGTGCGCTCATCCTCCGCCAGCGCCCGTTGCACACGGGCGGCCAGGTAGTGCGGAGCGTCATAGTGCGGAGCGTCGTGATGCGGGACGACGTGATGCGGGGCCTCGTAGGACATCGTCTACCCCCCTTGGATCGGCCAATCAGGATTCGCATGCCCGCCGTTCAGGCCGCGAAACCGGGGAGGTTTGGTCCTCTGCTTTCAGGATAGAAGGGTGCCCTAACAGCAAGTGCGGGAGAACTCAAGCCTCCGGACGCCAAGCCCGTCTTCCGGACAACGGAACATCGCCGGCGCGGAACGCACGAAGGCTCGGCCGGCGATCGATCGTGACAACCGTGCACCCTGCCCCCGTGCACCTCAGTGATCGGGCGCCGCTCCGGCGGCGCCGCGGACGTTCCTGTTCGCGCCCTTGCCGGACGGCGCTCGCCGAGCGAGGTCACCGATGCGGATCCGCCCATCCCCGGTCGCCCGGGCATTCTCGACCCGGCGATCTCGCCGTGGCGCGTCCGCCGGACTTGGAGGAGACACGGTGAAGATCGCCATGGTGTCCGAACACGCCAGCCCTCTGGCCTCGGCCGGAGGCGCCGACTCGGGGGGACAGAACGTCCACGTCGCGGCGCTCGCCCGCGGCCTGGCCGCACAGGGCCACGAGGTGACGGTGTACACCCGCAGGGAAAGCGCGCACGTCCCCGAGCAGGTCGAGCTGGCCGAGGGGGTGAGCGTCGTCCACGTGCCCGCCGGGCCGCCCCAGTGCGTCTCCAAGGACGACATCCTGCCCTGCATCCCCGATTTCGGGCACTGGCTGCGGCAGCGCTGGACGTTCCAGCCCCCGGACGTGGTGCACGCGCACTACTGGATGAGCGGCCTGGCGGCCCTGGCCGCGACCCGCGGCCTCGGCGTCCCCGTCGTCCAGACCTTCCACGCACTCGGTGTGGTCAAGCAGCGGCACCAGGGGGCCGAGGACACCAGCCCGCGCGAGCGCCCGCAGGCCGAGGACCTGGTCGCCCGCCGGGTGGACCGGATCATCGCCACCTGCCGCGACGAAGTGCAGGAGCTGACGCGGATGAACGCGCCGCCGCCGTCGATCCGGACGGTGCCCTGCGGCGTCGACACCGCGGTCTTCCGCCCGGACGGGCCCGTCATGCCACGCCCCCGCCGAGCCCGGCTGCTGTCCATCGGACGGCTCGTGCCGCGCAAGGGCGTCGGCACGCTGATCGAGGCGATGCGGATGATCCCGGACGCGGAGCTGATCGTGGCCGGAGGCCCGTCCGCGGACCGGCTGGACGACGACCCCGAGGTGCGCCGCCTTCGCCGCGCCGCGTCCGAGGCGGGGGTGGCCGGGCGGGTCCGGTTCGTGGGCGGCGTCTCCCACGACGAGGTCCCCGCGCTCATGCGCTCGGCCGACGTGGCCGTCTGCGTGCCGTGGTACGAGCCGTTCGGCATGGTCGCCCTGGAGGCCATGGCGTGCGGGGTGCCCGTGGTCGCCTCCGCGGTCGGCGGGCAGCGGGAAACGGTGGCCCACGGCCGGACCGGCCTGCTGGTGCCGCCGCGCGACCCGCGCACGCTGGCCGTGGCCGTCAACACCCTGCTGGCCGAGCCGCGGCTGCGGGCGGCGTACGGCAGGGCGAGCGCCGAGCGGGCCCGCGCGCTCTACGGCTGGGAGCGGGTCTGCGCGCGGACGCGTTCGGTCTACGAGGAGGTCGTCGCGGGCGGGGTGGGCGCGTCCGGCGAGAGGAAGGCGTCATGACCTCTTCGCCGCTGATCCCCGGGGTGCCGGGACCATGAGCATCGCCCTGGTATTGCGCGCGCTCGGCGTCGGCGGGCTGCTGACCGCCGTGCCGGCCCTGCGCGCGCTGCGCCAGGGAGGGTTGAACGTGGTGCTCGCCGCGCCCGGCGAACTGCGCGACCTGGCCGTGCTGACCGGCGCCGTCGAGGGGTTCGTCCCCGTGCGCGGGCTGGAGGGCCTGACGTGGAGCGCCCGCCGGCCCGACGTCGCGGTCAACATGCACGGGCCCGGGCCGCGCAGCACCCGGCTGCTGATGGACGTGCGGCCCCGGCGGCTGTGGGGGTTCGCCGACCCCGCCTTCCCCCGGCTGAAGGGTCCCGACTGGGAGGACGGCGAGCACGAGGTCGAGCGGTGGTGCAGGCTCGTGCGCTGGTACGGCTCGCGCGTGGACCCCGGTGACCTGGCGCTTCCCGTGCCGCTCGTGGCCAATCCGGCGCCGGGTTCGGTCGTGGTCCACCCGGGGGCGCGGGACGTGGCGCGGCGCTGGCCGCCGGAGCGGTTCGCGGAGGTCGCGAGGGCCCTGACCGCCGAGGGAATGCGGGTCGTGGTCACCGGCACGCGGCGGGAGCGCCCGCTGGCCTTGCTGGTGGCGGCGCAGGCGGGGCTGGCCCCGCACCGCGTGCTCGCCGGGCGCACGTCCCTGCGCGAACAGTGCGCGCTGGTCGCGGGCGCGCGCCTGGTGGTGAGCACGCACACCGGGACGGCGCACCTCGCGACCGCGTACGGCGTGCCGTCGGTGACCGTCTTCGGCCCGGACTCCCCCGCCCGCTGGGGGCCGCCGGCGGACCGCCCGTTCCATCGGGCGCTCGCGGGGGGCGGCGACACCGGGGCGGTGACCGTGGAGGACGTCCTGTCGGCCGCCCGCAGAGTGCTGTCGGTCACGTGCCACTGACCAGGGCGGGAGGTTTGGAGCGACCGCTCGACGGTAGCTGGACGGGGTCGGCACGACGGCGGTGGGAGGGGATGCGGATGCGCCGGTCGGCTCCGCCGCCACCTGGCAGGAGCGCACATGACGTCGGATTTGTCGGGTATGGGAAATGTTCACCGGAAAGGGGTGGCCACGATGAGTGAAACACCGGAACAGCGATCGGAGACGGGCAAGCCGATGGTGACCGCGACACCTCGCGATGTCATCCACATCCGCCTGGCCTCGTTCGCGATCTTCCTCGCGCTGGCCCTCGGCGCGCTCGCGCTGGTGGCCAAGGCGACCATCGTGGCCGTCGTCCTCGGCGTGATCGCCCTGATCGCCGTCGTGGACATCATCTTCGCCGTACGGCGCCAGCGCCGCCTCGGCCTCGGACCGCGCTCCACCGGATGAGAGGACCAGACGTGCTGAAGGACAAGGTCGTCGTGGTGACCGGCGCCAGCGGCGGCGTCGGCCGCGCGGTGGTGCGAATGCTCGGCGAGAGGGGCGCGAAGATCGCCCTCATCGCGCGCGGTGAGACCGGCCTCGCGAACGCCGCCGTCGAGGCCGGCGCCGAAGGCGGCACCGCCAAGGTCTACCCGGCCGACATGGCCGACCACGAGCAGGTCGAGGCCGTCGCCGACGAGATCGAGAAGGACCTCGGCCCCATCGACGTGTGGATCAACGTCGCCTTCTCCTCGGTGTTCGCGCCGTTCACCGAGGTCGAGCCGGCCGAGTACGAGCGCACCACGGCGGTGACCTACCTCGGGTACGTGTGGGGCACCCGCGCCGCGCTGCGCCGGATGCGCCCGCGCAACCAGGGCACCATCGTTCAGGTCGGCTCCGCCCTGGCCTACCGCGGCATTCCCCTGCAGGCCGCCTACTGCGGCGCCAAGCACGCCATCAAGGGGTTCACCGAGTCGGTCCGCACCGAGCTGTTCAACGAGGGCAGCGACGTCCAGATCACCATGGTCCAGCTGCCGGCGGTCAACACGCCGCAGTTCGACTGGGTGCTCTCGCGGCTGCGCCGCCACCCGCAGCCCGTCCCGCCGATCTTCCAGCCGGAGGTCGCCGCCCAGGCCGTCGTGTTCGCGGCCGAGCACCCCGCCCGGCGCGAGTACTGGGTGGGCGGCAGCACCGCGGCCACCATCATCGGCGAGCGGATCGCCCCCGGCCTGATCGACCGCTACCTCGGCAGGACGGGCGTCAAGTCGCAGCAGACCGACGACAAGCGGCCGACCGGCGTCGCCAACCTGTGGGAACCCGCCGACGACGGCCGCGACTACGGCGCCCACGGCAGCTTCGACGGGCGCTCGAAGGACCACAGCGTCCAGGTGTGGCTCTCCCAGCACCGCACCCTCGTCGTGACCGCCCTGGCCACCGCCGCCGCCGCGACCGCCGCCGGACTCGCCACCCGCCGCTGACCCGACCCTCACCCGATCCCGAAGGCCGGCCCCGAGGGGCCGGCCTTTTCTCATGCGCCCTTCCCCGGCAGATCCCACGAAGCTTTTCCGGCAGATCCCACGAAAGAGCGCCGGGCCCTGTGGGGCGCCGGCGCTTCTTTCGGTCGGAGTGGGGGAACCGCGGTGCGGCCGAGGTGTCAGTCGCCGGGCCATTCGCCGGTGGCGTTCTGGACGCCTTCGGCGGTGGCGCGGTCGATCGCGGCCTTGACCAGGCCGAAGATGGCTCCCTGGATGGCCGCGGCGACCAGGACCTCGCTCCAGCCGTACTGCTTGGAGGTCGCCTGGGGAGCGTCGTCCTTGCCGGCCACCAGCTTCCAGACCTGCTTGAAGATCAAGCTGGACACGAAGCCGCCGGCCATGCCGGACAGCGCTCCCACGGACCTGTAGGCGAGCTTCTTCACGGTTACTTCTTCCTCCGCAGCATCCTCCACAGGAGCAGGGCGCCGGCCGCAACGGCCGCGGTCACCCACGGCCGGTTCTTCGCCTGGGTGACCACCTTGTCGGCGGCGTCCTTCACCTCGTCGGGCATGGTGGAGCGCGCCCTGTCGGCGAGTTCCCCGGCCTTGCCCGCCAGGTCGCTGTTCTTGGCCTTGGCGGCCAGTTCGCCGGCCTTGTCCCCCGCTCGGGCGGCCAGGTCGCCGGCCTTGTCGCCGGCCTTGGCCGCCAGGTCGCCGGCCTTGTCCCCCGCCTTGGCCGCCAGGTCCCCCGCCACGTCGCCGGCTTTGGAAGCCAGCACGCCGGCCTTGTCGCCGGCCTTGACCGCGAGGTCGCCCGCGTTCTTCTTCACATCGACCAGCGCGTCGTGCGCGCGGCCCGTGGTGTCCGCCATCGTGTCCTCCTTTGCCGTGGACCCCCCGCTACCCGCCGGAAGAGGGCTCTAACGTGGGATCCCCGCACCGGCAGGGGACACTGGCGCACCGGTCAGCGCGCCTTGGCGGTGGCCCGGCGGTTGGCCTTCTTGATGGCCTCGACCAGCTCCTCTTTGTCCATCTTGGAGCGGCCTGGAATGCCAAGACGTGCGGCGACCTCGGCGAGGTGCTTCTTGCTGGCGTTCGCGTCGACGCCTTCGGCGGTCTTGCCTTGCTTCGGGGTGCTCCGAGCGGCCTGCGCGTCGGAGGGACCCTTCTTGCTCTTGGGCTCCCAGTGGTCGCCGACCTTCTCGAACGAGTGCTTCAGGGCGGAGAAGGCGGTGCGGTGCGCCCGCTCCCCCTCACCGTAGGTCTCGACGGCCGAGTCGTGAGCCTTGATCCAGGTCTCCTGCGCCTTCTTCGGCGAGCGCTCGATCGTGGACGGAAGTTCCTGCTTTCCCGGCATGGCGTGTGCCTCCTTGTGACTCGACGGACCCGCTCGCTGGGACGACGGTTGACGTTCCCGGCGGCGCGGTGCTCGCGCGTGCCGGGTCGCGAACTTTGCGCAACCCGGCACACGTGTGGAGCAGGCCATGACATTTCATGACACGTCCGTACTGGACGGCACCTGCCGCGGCCTCCGCCGCCGTCCCAGCGGCCACGTCCGAGGTCAGATCATGGGGTCGTCGTAGCGCCGCTCCTCGTACACCTGGGTGCGCGTGCTGTCGACCGGGGTCACGGGGTTGACCGGCACTGTGCTGACGGGGGTCGTCCGGGTCACGGCGGTGCGGCGCACGTTCGTCAGACGCCAGATGCCGAACAGCAGTCCGGCGATGCCTCCGAGCATCAGGATCACACCGACGACGTTGATGTCGACGCCCGCGAGGTCGAACTCGACGGCCCATGTGAGAATGGCGCCGAGCATGATCAGGAAGATGCTTCCGGCTATGGTCATGGAAAAGCCTCCTTCGCTCCTCGCCCCCCTTCTTTCCCGCACACGAATCTCAAACGTCGAACCCGCCTCAAGCTCGGAGAACTCCGCAAAAAGCCGGCGCGCACGGAGGCGCGCACGGAGGCGCGCGCGGGTGTCAGGGGCGGACGGCGCCCATCAGGCGGCCGCGCCAGTAGGAGTCCAGCGCCACCACCTTCACCACGTCGCCGGTGTGCGGGGCGTGCACCATCTTGCCGTCGCCCGCGTAGATGCCCATGTGTCCCAGGCCGTTGCTGAACAGCAGGTCGCCGGCCTGCAGGTCGTTCAGCGAGACCCGGCGGCGGGCCCCCCACGCCCACTGCTGGTAGGTGGTGCGCGGCAGCCTCACCCCCGCCTTGGCCCACGACGCCTGGGCGAAACCGGAGCAGTCGTACGCGCCCGGCCCCGTCGCCCCCCAGCGATACGGCTTGCCCACCTGGGCGAAGGCGAACTGCAGCGCCACCCTGGCATTGCCCGACGCCGGGCCGTCGTAGCGGATGCCCCGGCTGTCGGGGTTGCCCGCGTTGAACTGGTTGAGCCGCCGCAGCAGCCTCTCCTGCTCGCCGACGAGCTTCTCGACCTTCTTCTTCTCCTTGCCCACCTCGGCGAGGGTCCGGGCCATGTCGTCGTAGGCGGTCTTGGCCTTGCCGCGCCTGGCCTGGAGCCCGCGCGTGGCGACGTCGAACTCCTCCAGCGTGCGCGCCTGGCCCTCCGACACCTGGTTGGCCACGGCGAGCGCGGACAGCAGCCCTGACGGGTCGTCCTGGCTGATGATGCCGGACACGCTGGTCATCTCCCCGTACTGGTACAGGTTCGAGGCCGCCGACACGACGCTCCGGCGCAGGTCCTCGACCTTGCCCCGCTCGCGGCCCAGCTCGCCGTCGAGCTGCCGGTACTTCTTCCTGGCGGCCTTGTAGCGCTCGTTGACGGTGTTGTAGCGCTCGACCATCGCGTCCGCCTGGTCCTGCAACTTCGTCAGGCGCGCCTTCGCCTGGGCGATGGTGGGGCGCGGCTCGGCGGCGGCGCTTCCCTGAGACGTGAGCAGCACGGCGGCGGCCAGCGCGGCCGCCGCCGGGACCAGCCCCTTGCGGATGCTGCGCACCGGCACGGAGACCCCTTCCCGATCGACCCGCGCCGTACCCGGGGCTGCCACGGCACGCGGAAGCCAGGGCACGGCGATTCGCGCCATGAGGTACGCGGGACCGGCCCCACCGGTTCACACCAATCGGGATCCGCGAGCGCGGGCGTCAGGTCTGGGCGGCCTCGCGCACCTTGCCGCCGTCCACCCGCAGGTGGCGCGTGGTGTGCACGGCCTTCAGCATCCGCCGGTCGTGGGTGACCAGCAGCAGCGTGCCGGGGTAGGAGTCCAGCGCGGACTCGAGCTGCTCGATGGCCGGCAGGTCGAGGTGGTTGGTGGGCTCGTCCAGCACCAGCAGGTTCACCCCGCGCGCCTGGAGCAGGGCGAGCGCCGCCCGGGTGCGCTCGCCGGGCGACAGGGTGGCCGCCGGCCGCAGCACGTGCGCGGCCCTCAGCCCGAACTTCGCCAGCAGCGTGCGCGCGTCGGCCGGCGCCATGTCGGGCACGGCGGCGCCGAAGGCCGACATGAGCGGCTCGTCCCCGAAGAACATGCCGCGCGCCTGGTCGACCTCGCCGACCACCACGCCGGGGCCGAGAGCGGCGTGGCCCTCATCGAGGGGCACCCGGCCGAGCAGGGCCGCGAGCAGCGTCGTCTTGCCCGCTCCGTTGGCCCCGGTGATCGCCACGCGCTCGGCCCAGCCGATCTCCAGGTCGACCGGCCCGAGGGCGAACGCGCCGCGCCTGACCACGGCGCCGCGCAGAGTGGCGACGACCGCGCCGGCCCGGGGCGCGACGGCGATCTCCATGCGCAGCTCCCACTCCTTGCGGGGCTCCTCGACGACCTCCAGCCGCTCGATCATGCGCTCGGTCTGGCGGGCCTTCGCCGCCTGCTTCTCGGTCGCCTCGCTGCGGAACTTGCGGCCGATCTTGTCGTTGTCGGTGGCCTTGCGGCGGGCGTTCTTCACGCCCTTCTCCATCCACGCCCGCTGCGTCAGAGCCCTGGACTGCAGCGCCGCCCGCGTGTCGGCGAACTCCTCGTACTCGGCGCGCGCGTGCCGGCGGGCGACCTCCCGCTCGGCGAGGTAGGCCTCGTACCCGCCGCCGTAGACGTGCACCTGCTGCTGGGGAAGGTCGAGCTCGACGACCTTGGTCACCGTCCTGGCGAGGAACTCGCGGTCGTGGCTGACCACCACGGTGCCCGCGCGCAGCCCGTTGACGAAGCGCTCGAGCCGGTCGAGGCCGTCCAGGTCGAGGTCGTTGGTCGGCTCGTCGAGCAGGAAGACGTCGTACCGGCTGAGCAGCAGGGACGCCATGCCCGCGCGGGCGGCCTGGCCGCCGGACAACGAGGTCATCGGCTGGTCGAGCCGCACGGCCAGGCCGAGCTCGGCGGCGACCTCCTCCGCGCGCTCGGCCAGGTCGGCGCCGCCGAGGGCGAGCCAGCGTTCCAGGCCGGCCGAGTAGGCGTCGTCCGCGCCGGGACGGCCCTCCACCAGGCCCTCGGTGGCCGCGTCGAGGTCGCGCTGCGCGGCGGCGACGCCCGTGCGGCGGGCGAGGAACGCCGCGACGGTCTCCCCCGGCCTGCGCTCGGGCTCCTGCGGCAGGTAGCCGACCACCGCGGAGGGCGGGCTGAGCTGCACCGACCCCTGCTCAGGGGCGGCGATGCCGGCGAGGATGCGCAGCAGCGACGACTTGCCCGCCCCGTTCACCCCGACCAGGCCGATCACGTCCTCGGGGGCGACGACCAGGTTCAGCCCGGAGAACAGGGCCCGGTCGCCGTGCCCGGCGGCGAGATCTTTGGCGACGATGGTGGCGCTCATGCCCAAACGCTATCCGGCCCGGACCACACCGTCGCACAACCCGCAGGGCGATTCCGCGGCGACGGCTCGGCCGCCCCCTCCCCCCTTTGCCCACCCCTACCCGCCATGGGATGGCGGGTGCGCCGCCCGTCGCGGCATGACCGGTCAGGGAGATCCCGGCTACGATCGCCGTGTGATGATCGGAGGCGCGGACGGCGGCAACCTGATGGCGATAAGCGACCTGCATGTCGCCTACGCCGAGAACCGCGAGATCGTCGAACGCCTGCGGCCGCAGTCCGACGACGACTGGCTCGTCATCGCCGGCGACGTGGGCGAGTTCGTCGCCGACATCGAATGGGCGCTCACCGTGCTGGCGCGGCGCTTCGCCACCGTCATCTGGACCCCGGGCAACCACGAGCTCTGGACGCCGAAGGACGACCCCGTGCAGTTGCGCGGCGAGGCGCGGTACCGCCACCTGGTCGGCATCTGCCGCCGCCTCGGCGTGCTCACCCCGGAGGACCCGTACGCCGTGTGGACGGGCCCCGGTGGCCCGGTGACCATCGTGCCGCTGTTCCTGCTGTACGACTACACCTTCCGCGCGCCCGGCACCACCAAGGAGGAGGCGCTCGCGGGGGCGTACCAGGCGGGGGTGGTGTGCACCGACGAGTTCATGCTCCACCCCGACCCGTATCCGAGCCGCGACGCCTGGTGCCGGGCCCGGCTGCGCGAGACCGAGCGGCGCCTCCTGTCACGCGACCCGTCGATCCCGACCGTCCTGGTCAACCATTTCCCGCTGGTGCGCGAGCCCACCGACGTCCTGCGGCACCCCGAGTTCGCGCAGTGGTGCGGCACGGTCGAGACCGCCGACTGGCACCTGCGCTACAACGCCGCGACGGTGATCTACGGGCACCTGCACATCCCGCGCACGACCTGGTACGACGGCGTGCGCTTCCAGGAGGTCTCCCTGGGCTACCCGCGCGAGCGCCACATGTACAACGTTCCCGGGATGGACTCCCTCCGCCACGTCTTCCCCGACCTGTCCCACGCCTGAGCCCCGGCCTCTCCCGGCACTCCCCCGTCTCCGAACCCAGTCCCACCTCTGGGTTTCCGCCGCCGGACCCCGGATTCTGTCGGACCTGGCTGCGATGATGCGAGTGTCGCGCGCGCGACGTTCCCATCCGCCGCTCTGCCGAGAGGTGTGCTTCTCATGCCCGGACAGGTTCCTCCCATCGCGGACGAGCGCGAGGGGCTGCTCGCCTTCCTCGCCCAGCACAGGTACGTGCTGCGCCTCGCCGCCCACGGCCTCACCGAGGAGCAGGCGCGGGCCACCCCGTCGGCCTCCTCCCTCAGCGTCGGCGGCCTGATCAAGCACGCCGCCACCGTCGAGCGCGGCTGGGTCGCCATGGTGCTCCAACGGCCGGGCGGCGACTCCGAGGAGGAGTACGAGGCCAACTTCCGCCTGGCGCCCGGCGAGACGCTGGCGGAGGTCCTCGACCTGTACGACCAGGTGGCCAAGGAGACCGAGGCCGCCATCGCCGGCATCCCCGATCTCGGGCAGGCCGTCCCGGTGCCCAAGGGGGTGCCGTGGTTCCCCGACGACGTCGAGGCATGGTCGGTCCGCTGGGTCCTGCTCCACCTGATCACCGAGACGGCACGGCACGCGGGCCACGCCGACATCGTGCGCGAGTCGATCGACGGGGCCGCCGCGTTCCCGCTCATGGCCGCCGCCGAAGGCTGGCCCGCCACCCCCTGGCTCCAGCCCTGGAAACCCCCGACCGACCACGCCTAGTGCGGTGACCACAGACGTTCACCGGGCGCGGCTCTCCATCCCCGGCCACGTGCTGGAGGTGATCGGCGCCGGGTCGGCGGGTCGTGGTACGGCGATGCCGGCGCCTGCTACGGCGCCCGAGCCGGTGAACGTTCGTGGACAGCGCACCAGCGGACCTGGTCGCGCACTCGGCACGCCGGCATGTCGCGCCCGGCTCCCTGCCTTGCGCCTTCACCACCCGCTCTGGCCCCCGGCTTGGTGCCCCGCGTCCGGGTGACCCGGCCGGGGGTTCCCCTGCTCGTCCCGGAGTCCACCAAGGGCGGGCAACTTCCGGTTTATGGTTGTTCGTCGTATTCCTACGCCGGGTAGGACCTTAATACGGAGAAGGCGTTCCGGAGCACGGGCCAGCGGGAGGAGGGATGCCCGATGTTGACCGTCGGCCTGCTGGTGCGCGTCCACGCGCGGCCGGGCAAAGAGGCGGAGATCGAGAGCTTCCTGCGCGAGAGCCTCGGCCGCATCGAGGACGACTCCGACCCGCCGATGTGGTTCGCGCTGCGCATCAACTGCGCGACGTACGGCATCTTCAACGCCTTCACCGAGGACACCGGGCGGCAGGCGCACCTGAGCGGCAAGGTGGCGGCGACCCTGATGGAAAGGGCGGACGAGCTCTTCGTCCGGCCGCCGACCGTCGAACGGGTCGACGTCCTCGCCGCCAAACTGCCGACCTGACCGCCGAAGTGCCGCTCCGGCTCAGGGGTGTGCCGTTACGGGGTAGGCGGGGCGGTTCCGGGTTGGAGGCGCTCGGCCAGCCAGGCCAGTGACAGCGTGTAGCGGTAGTCGATGCCGCCGTGGCCGGCGTCGAACAGCTCGAAGCGGATGATCTCCTCCGAGACGCCGTGGGCGAGCAGCGCCTCCCGGAACGCCTGCGCGCCGATGTCGAGCTTGAACTCGTCCCGGGTTCCCGCGTCGATCCACACCGCGCGCATCGAGCGCATGGCCTCGGCGTACTTCGGGACCATGCGCACGGGGTCCCAGTCGAGCCAGCGCTGCCAGACCTGCGGCCGCAGCACCCCGGTGCGCGGGTCGAACGGCAGCTCGGGTGTGCCGTCCTCGGCGGCCGAGAACGCCGACGAACAGCCGAGGACGCCGAGCAGCGTGCCGTCCGCCGGGTCGGTGAAGGCGGTGCGGCCGAGGAAGGCGTCGAACCATCGCCCGATGTCGCCGTCGTAGGCCCGCAGGTGGCGCACGGCGTCCGCGAACTCGGGCAGGTAGCAGAACTCGTAGAGGGTGTCGCCCGCGTGGGTGGCGAAGGCGCCGAACAGGTCGGGGCGCAGCATCGGGGTGATCATCGCGCCGAAGCCGCCGCTGGACTTGCCGGTGATCGCGCGATGGTCGCGGCCGGCGAGGGTGCGGTAGTGCGCGTCCACCCACGGCACGATCTCGTCGCAGAGGTAGGAGTGGTAGCGGCCGGTGCCCGGCGAGTCGACGAACTGGCTGCCCCCATAACCCGTCCAGGCGTCCACGTAGACCATGATCACCGGCGGGGCCTGCTCCATGGCGAAGACATGGTCGGCCGCCTCGGGGAACGGCAGCCGGAACGGCGTGCGGTTGCGCCACATGGCCACGTGACCGGTGTAGCCCTGGATGACGTACACCGTGGGGTAGCGCCGCTCCGGCTCGTCGTCGTAGCCCGGCGGCACGTAGACCCACAGGGGTCGCTGGTGGGGGTCCTTCAGCGGGTTCCCGCGCAACAGCTCGCTGTCGAACACGTGCTCGTCGAGCCGTCCCGCAAGGTCAGCCTGCCAGGGCAACATCGGCATCCTCCTTAGGCCCTCACATGCGTATCACGAACCTCCCTGGCGCGCCTCCCCCGCTTTCTGAACTCGGTAACATCGGCGCCACATGACCACAGAAGTGGACATATGTCACTACCATCTCCCCGGTGAGCGAAGCGCATTCTCCCTCCGACACGGCGGTGTTCGTCGACCACAGCGGCCGCCGCGCCCGGTTGCTGATGGTCGTCGGCATCGTCGCCGGCACGCTGCTGATCGGGTGCATGGCGATCCTGGTCGGAGGAGCGTTCACCGGCACCTCGATCACCGCCATCGGCTGGCCGGAGAACGGGCCCAGGCCCTCCGACGCTCCGCTCGTCACCTCATCCCGCTCCTCGTCGTCCGCGCCGAGGCCGAGCCGCTCCGCCACGCTCGTCCAGGAGCCCTTGACGGCCACGGCCCGGCCGAGTCACCGAACCAGCCCGCCCGCCCGTCCCCCGGCGCCCTCCCCCAGGCGCACGCCGAGGCCGACGTCCAGCGCCTCCGCGAGTCCCACCGGCTCGGCGCCCGTCGATGAGCCGACCCCCACCCCGACGAGCACCGCGACCGACGCCCCCTCGCCTCCGGGCAGGACCAAGCAGCCCCCCGGCCTCGACCCGGACAGAACACACGGCCACAAGAAGTGAATCCGCACGTGGCCGGCGTCCAGATGCACCCGCCGGCCCCCGTCCCGACCGCTTCTGCCCCGCTCGCCGGGCCGTCCACGGACACCCTCCCGCAGGGCGGCTCCAGGCACCGACCGGGTGGTTCGCGCCGCGGCTGGACCGCGAACGCGTCTCGGTGCTCTGGGTGCTGCCACTTCAGCAGTTCGTCTACCGGCAGCTGATGTACCTGGTGGTCATCCAGTCGGTGGCGACCGCCGTGCTCGGCGTACGGCTGCGCTGGCAGACCATCCGCCGCGAGGGCACCTTCGCCGACGCCGTCACCCGGTAGGCGGTTCTCCCGCCCGTCCGCGCCCGCGGCGGGCGCCGCTGAGATCTCCTCCCCCCTCCTGCCGCTCCGGCGATGGTCGGCGCCCTGGATCTCCGCCCTCCGGCCGCCCGCCCCGGCAAGGGCGGCCCCTGCGCCCCTTTCGGTCGTCCCGCCCAAGCGGCGGGTGCCAGGCTCGGGATTCCCTTCTTCGCTCGCCAGGCGATCGACGTCCGCCCCAGCCGCCTCCTGGATGCCGTCTCACGCCGCACCATGGTCGTCTTCATGCTGTCCACCAGGCACGATAGGCTCCAGCCATCGTTTGTTGACGTGACATCATTTGCTGGGTAGCGTATTCCTCGCAGCAACTTCTGACACGTCAATGATGTGCGGATCAGCCGCCTCAGAGCGCCCTGTGGCAACCACGGGCCGATGGGCCACGAAGCAGACAGACAAGGGATTCGGACCACCATGACCAAGATCGCCATCATCCTCGGCAGCACCCGCCCGGGCCGTAACGGCGAGGCCGTCGCCAACTGGGTCTACGACATCGCCAAGCACCGCGGCGACGCCGAGTACGAGCTGGTCGACATCGCCGAGTACAACCTGCCGCACCTCGACGAGGCGATTCCGCCCTCCATGGGCCAGTACGCCAACGCGCACACCAAGGCGTGGGCGGCCAAGATCGCTTCCTTCGACGGCTACGTCTTCGTCACGCCGGAGTACAACCACTCCACCTCGGGTGCGCTGAAGAACGCCATCGACTTCCTCTACGCCGAGTGGAACAACAAGGCGGCCGGGTTCGTCAGCTACGGCAGTGTGGGCGGCACCCGCGCGGTCGAGCACCTGCGCCTGATCATGGGCGAACTGCAGGTGGCCGACGTCCGCGCCCAGGTGGCCCTGTCGCTGATGACCGACTTCGTCAACTACAGCCAGTTCGCGCCCGCCTCGTACCACACCGCGGCCGTCGACACCATGCTCGACCAGGTCGTCGCCTGGAGCAAGGCGCTGTCCTCGCTGCGCCGGCCGGTCGCCGCCTGAACGGGCCGCACCGCCCCCATCGCGACGACGTCACCCGCAACCCGGGACGAACGCCGTTCTGACCGCGACGACGTCACCCCGACCGGGGACGGACATCGCCTCAGCCGCGACGGACGTCACCCGGACCGGGGACGGACATCGGCGAGGCGGCCCGGTCGCCGCCTCGCCGGATCCCCGGGCCCTCGCCCGGGGATCTCGCGTTTTCCGGCCTTGTTCCTCCTTCTGCCGCGCTGACCTGGGGGTCGTCCCGTACGGGTCGCACGGGCCCGTCCGGGCCGTACGCCGCCGCGCTCCGACCGGCGTACCCTCCGAGCAGAACCAACGCAATGCAGGAGGCTTCCCCATGGCCGAGGACCGCACCCCCTCGAATCCCGCGTCCGAGACAGAGCTCCCGGCAGCCGAGACGGAGGTCCCGGCCAACACGCCGGACGACCTTGAGCGTCCGGCGCCGCCGCGCATCAACACCTCGGTCCCGCACTCCGCCCGCATCTGGAACTACCTGCTGGGCGGGAAGGACAACTACCCGGTCGACCGGATGGCCGGGGACAAGGTCCGCGAAGTCTTCCCCGGCATGGTGGACATCGCCCGACATTCCCGTCACATGCTCACCCGCGCGGTGCGCTTCCTCGCCGACGAGGCCGGCATCCGGCAGTTCCTGGACATCGGCACCGGCCTGCCCACGGTGGACAACACCCATGAGGTCGCCCAGCGCCTGGCCCCGGAGTCGCGCATCGTCTACGTCGACAACGACCCCCTGGTGCTGGTGCACGCCCAAGCCCTGCTGACCAGCACGCCGGAGGGGGCGACCGACTACATCGAGGCGGACGTGCGCGACCCTGAGCTCATCTTGGCGGAGGCGGCCAAGACGCTCGACTTCACCAAGCCCACAGCGCTCATGCTGATGGGCATCCTCGGCCTGGTCCCCGACTACGACGAGGCCCGCTCGATCGTGAACCGGCTGATGGACGCCCTGCCGCCGGGCAGCTACCTGGCGCTCTACGACGGCGCCGACACCGATCCGTCGTACGTCGAGGCGCTGCGGCGCCACAACGCCGGGCCCGACGTCGTGGGCTACACCCCGCGCAGCCCCGAGCAGATCGCCGGCTACTTCGAGGGGTTCACCGTGCTCGAACCCGGCATCGTCTCGGTGTCCCGGTGGCGCGTCGACCCGGGCCTGTGGAACCAGGCGGCCGAGGTCGCCTGCGTCGGCGGCGTGGCCTACAAGTCCTGACCCGCCGGACCTCCTCCTCCGGCCACCCTCCGCATGACCCGTCGCGTGGCCCGTCCGCGTCGTCACACGGCTCGGACAGGCCAAGCGGCTCGGACGGGCCAAGCGGCTCGGACGGGCCAAGCGGCTCGGACGGGCCACGCGGAACGAGGTCACCGGCCGGGTCGACGCCGGCCCCATCTCCCAGCGGTCACGCCCCGGCCCGCCGCCCTCTCGTCGGGCGCGGGTATCCCGAACACCCGCTGGTCCGGCCGGGCGACACGGGCGGCATGGGCGTGCCGTCCGCACGGAACTCGTGCAGGGCCAGCAGTTTGCGCCGCCGCCGCTCGTCCTCCAGCCAGCTGATGACCCACACCGCCACCGGTCCCACCAGTACCGCCGGCAGCAAGCCCCAGGGGCGCGGCCCGTCGGTCATCCACAGCAGCACGAGCACCACGACCGGCGACAGAGCGGTCCGCACGGTGGCACGCCACGCGCGGCGCCCTCTCAGCAGGTCGTCGCGTGCCCACCACCGGTATTCGTACGGCAGGCGCTGGTCGAGCAGGCGATAGCGCAGCCAGGCGACGAGCCGTGGATGCTCACGAAAGCGCAGCGCGATGCCTCCACGGACCGTGTCGAGCGAGTCGCGCAGAGTCGGCCGGCTCTGGCCGGGCTCGGCCAGATCTTGCAGCGTCGCGAGCAGTTCGTCGCCGCGGTACTCGCGGAAACGCTGAGGGTAGGCCAACATGAGCCGCCTGGCGGCGCGCTCGTAGGCGTCCACTCGGTCACACCCCCATCCCTGGTCGGGCACGCAGGTTGAGCCGCCGCTGTGCGCCGGCGGCCAGACGGACCAGGCGCGCGGTCTCCTCGGTGAGGAGATCCTCGCCCGGACCGGTGAGCTCGTAGTAGCGCCGGTGCCTGCCGTCGACGACCTCTTCGCCGCTCACGCGCACCAGCCCTTCGGTCGCGAGGCGGTCGAGGGCGCCGTAGAGCGTGCCCGGCCCAAGGCGGACGCGCCCCTCCGACACCTCGCGCACGGTCTTGATCACCCCGTACCCGTGCGAAGGCCCCTCGGCAAGAGCCAGCAGGATCAGATAGCTCTGTTCACGCAACGCCATATCCGATATATATCGCCAAACGATGTATCACACAAGAGGCCGGCATCTACGGCACGGCCTCCACACGGGTCGGCCTCCACACGACACGGCCCCAACGGGTCGGCCGCACGCGGGGCCGGCGAAGCACGCGGGGACGATCGGCGGCGGGTGCGGCGGCGGCTCACGAAAGCGAGCGGGTGCCGGGACGGGGTGCGAGGGTGACGGCACGGGCGATCAGGTGCGGCCTCCGGCACGCGAGGACGGTCAGCGGCGGGCGGTGAAGTACGCGACGGCGCCGTCGCGGTCGACGGCGATCTCGCCGAGTCCCGCCGCTTCGAGCCAGGACGCCAGGTCCGCCGCCGTCCCCACCTCGCCGAAGACGCCGAAGCGCCGGAGGACCGCGATCGCCGCGTCCTGCCGCCGACCGCCACCGCGCACCACCGACGTCCCCCTCAGCAGCCCGCCCGGCCGCAGCACCCTCGCCATGTCCGCGAGCGCCGCGGCCGGGTCGGGGAAGCAGTGCAGGCCGAAGTAGCTCAGGCACAGGTCGAAGGTCGCGCCGGCGAAGGGCAGCGCCGTCACGCTCGCCTGCGTGAGGGCGAGATTCGCGAGTTCGTGACGCTCCGCGACGGCCCGCGCCCGTCGCAGCATCACCGGCGCGAGGTCCACCGCGACATACCGCCACGAGCCGTCCCGGGGGATGCCCCGGAAGGCGACGCCTCCCCCGCACGGGACGTCGAGCACCCGCGCTCCGCGGCCCGCCGACGAGCCGAGCGTGGCGATGTCGCGGTAGTGGCGCCGCAGGTCCGCGCCCCACACCGCACGCCCGCCGATCAGGCCCAGCCACCTGTGCTCGATCCCGACGTCGTACAGGACTCCGATCAGCCCGGCGTCACGCCAATCCATGGCCTCACCACCCGACCGACACGGCGGAACGTCCCTATGACCGATTTCAGCACTTTTTCGGCAGTGGCGTCGACCTAAGCTCTGCCCGGCTCACGGCCCCGGCCGCGCGCCCCCCCACGTGGCGGCGCGATCATCCGCCACGGATCGGCCTGTGGTCCCTCTGGAAGGGAATATGAGAACGTCCCAATCGCGCACCCCGTCGGCCGCGCCGCAGGAGAATGCGGAGGGCACACGGGAACGCCATCTCGGCACCCTCGTGCGAGAGCATGAGAAGGCCCTGCTGGCCTACACCGAGAAGCTCCTGAACGACCGCCATCTGGCGGAGGACATCGTGCAGGAGACCATGGTCCGCGCCTGGCACAACGCCGAGCGGCTGCGCGACGGCGAGGGGTCGGTCCGGGGCTGGTTGCTCACGGTCGCCCGCAACCTCGTGATCGACCGGTCCAGGAGCGGGTTCCACCGGCACGAGGTGACCGGCGCCGACATGTTCGACCCCACCCAGCGCGACCACGCGGACGCCGTGGTGGCCTCGGTGGCGGTCGCGGAGATGCTCGGCTCGCTGTCGGCGGAGCACCGGGAGGTGCTGGTGCACACCTACCTGCGCGGACGCACCCTCCGGGAGGCGGCCGACGACCTCGGCATCCCCGTCGGCACCGCCAAGTCCCGGCAGCACTACGCCCTGGACCACCTCAGAAGACGCGAGCGCCCCACGCCCTCCCCCGCCCTGACCTGACCCGGGCTCACACCGTCGAGGGCTCACGCGGAAACCGGTGCGCTCGAACTCGGCACGGGGTCTCCGCCAAGCCGTCCGGCATGGCCTGACCCGCCGCACTCGCACGGCCGGGGGCTCACGCGGAAGCCGGCGCGCTCACACTCGGCACGGGGTCTCCGCCAAGCCGTCCGGCATGGCCTGACCCGCCGCCCTCGCACGACCGAGGGCTCGCACGGCCTGGGGCTCACGCGGGGGCCGACACGGTGAGGTTCAGCACGGGGATCTCGACCGAGCCGTCCGGCAGGGCCTGCCAGCGCCAGTGGGCGCCGTCGGCGTCCCCGGATACCAGGGCGGTCCATCCGGTGGCCGGGTCGCAGAACGCGGCCAGGTCCGCGGCCTCCTCCCCCGTCGGCGGCCCGGGGACCACCAGCAACGCCCGCAGGAGGCGGCGCTGAGCCGCCGCGCGCAGCGTCCCCGTGCCGCGCGCGCCCGCGAGGACGGGCGCCGAGCCGGGCCTCGGCGCCTCGACCCGCGGCAGGCCGGCCGGCACCGCCACCGCCTCGGCCCCCGGCCGCGGCAGCACGGCGACCGGCGTGGCCGGCGCGGTCCGCGCCACCTCGGCGAGCAGTCCCCGCACCACGTCGCCGGCCACGGCACGGTCGCCGGTCACGCTGAGCACCCCGTCGAGCCGGCTGAGGTCCACGAACACCTTGCCGCCCTGGTCGTCCACCCCGACCCGCACGAGCAACGGCGTCGGGGTTCCGGGGGCGGGGTGGGCGCGGCGGGCGGCGGGCGTGGGGGCGTCGGCCGGACGCCGCCACCGCGCCCCGCCCAGGTCACGCCACGGCGCCGGAGGTTCGTCCCGTGTCGCCACCCACGCGGTGACGCCCGCGTCGTCCACCGACATCGCGTGCACGGAGTACCCTTCCGGGCCGGTCAGTTCGGAGAGCGCCGCGTAGGCGCGGCGCGGCGCCTCCGCGTCCCCGGCGAAGGCCTGGGCCAGCGACCTGCGGTAGGCCAGCCGGCGCGCACGGCGGGCCGGCTCGCCGAGGCGGCGGATCAGTCGCGGAACCCAGGCGAACGCCCGCCGGAGCCGCCGCCTGGCCACGATCGCCGCGGTCAGCAGCCCGAGGAGCAGCGCGCCCAGCACGGAGAGCACGATGGGCAGCGGCAGCACGACGGCGTTCGCGGCGGGCGAGCCGCCCACGGGAGCGGACTCGTCCCCCTGAGCGGAGCTGCCACCCTGGCCGGCACCGTTCCCCTGGCTGAAACCATTCCCCTGACCGGCATCGTCCCCTTGGCCAGAGCCGTTCCCCTGACCGGAGCCGTCACCCTGGCCAGAACCGTTCCCTTGGCCGGCACCGTCACCCTGGCCAGAACCGGTGCCCTGACCCGAATCGTTCCCTTGGCCGGAGCCGTTCCCTTGGCCGGAATCGTTCCCCTGGCCGGCACCGTTCCCCTGGCCGGAGCCGGTGCCCGTCTCGCGGGCGAGTTGGACGTCGGGGCCGTTGGCGTCGGCGGGCAGCCGCAGGATCCAGCCCGGCCGCAGTTCGCGCGGATCCCGCAACGACGATCCGTCGGACTGGGGGCGCCCGGCGTTGAGCTGGAAGATCTCACCGGCCCTGTTGACGTCGCCCAGCGTGCGCGCCGCGATGGCGGTGAGCGAGTCCGGCCGCCCGCCGTTCCGCTCCGCCGTCCGCACCACGTACACCTTGATCAGGTCGTCGCCGTCCCGCGCGGAGGTCGCAGAGAAGATCGCGCGGGAAGGGAGGCTCCTCGCGCTGACGACGGCGCCCATCGCCCACGACCCGGGCACCGTCCTCGCGGACAAGACCGCGGTCGGGGCGACCGTCCTCGGGGGCGGGACCGCGGTCGCGGTGGAGGCGTTCGCCGCGGGCGGCGTCCACGCCGAGAAGAAGATCGCCCACAGAGCCGGGATCACGATGGCCGCCCGCCGCGCCCTCTCCCACCGACCGCCCACCATGTGGCCCACCCATTCCCGGCACGGCACCCGCCGGCCTCACGTCATGCGGGGTCCACTCGGACCTGCGCCTCTTCCCGGCACACGTGATGGAAGGGGAGAAAGTTCGACCTGAATTTCTTCCATCCGACCATGAACCCTTCGGTCCGCCGTCCCCGTGTATCGGGCGACAGGAGCCATCACTTCGGGGGGACCACGTGGCACGACGGCATACCTCGGGCTTCGACGTGCTCGGGATGTCGGGTGATCCGACACCTGGTGACCCGGACGAGATCCGGCGACTCGCCGACCGCTACCAGGAGATCGCGGACCAGGCGAGCACCGCCGCGCAGATCCTCGGCAAGGGCGGCGCCGTCGAGCGGGGAACCGGCAAGGCGATGGACGCCCTGCGCGCCCAGCTCAAGTCCCTCCCGGACAAGCTGGCCAAGACTCGCGACTCCTTCGAGTCGGCCGCGAGCGCCTACAAGACCTATGCCTCTCAGCTCCAGGAGGCGCAGTCGCAGGTGGACCGCGCGATGGACCAGGCCGGACCCGTCGCCGGCACGGCCGGGCAGAGCGCGCCGTCCCTGCCCCCGGACGCGAGCGACGAGCAGAAGGACGCGGCCCGCAAGCAGGAAGACGGCATCAACGCCGCCAACCAGACCATGTCCGCCGCCCGGAGCCTCGCCGAGCAGGCCAGGAGCCTGCGCGAGCAGGCCTCCAGCCGGGCCGGCCGGGAGCTGGACGACGCCGCGGCGAAGGCGATCCCCGAACGCAACTTCTTTCAGAAGATCGCGGACTTCTTCAAGGACTTCCCGTTCGTGAAGATCCTTCTCGACATCCTCGTGGCGGTCGTCGCGATCTTCTTCCCGGTGATCGGGTTCGTCCTCGGCGCGGCGCTGTTCGCGTTCCAGACGATCCAGCAATTAGCGACAGGCGACTTCAAACTCGGCGACTTCGCCGCGGGTCTGATCGCCCTGGTGCCCGGCGGATCCGTGCTCCGTGCCGGTGGGCGGGGGATCAGCGCCGTCGGCACGAAGATCGCGCCAGGGCTGTTCAAGGGCGGCGCGGAGTCCGGCGGGTTCTTCCAGACGGTCTCCGGCAACATCAGCAAGATCAGCGAGACCTTCACCACCAGCAAGCCGTTCACCATCGCCTTCGACAGCCCAGGCGGCAAGCTCATCACCGGGACGATCGGCCAGTTCGGCAAGGGCGTCGGCGAAGAGGCGGTCGTCAAGAAGCTCAACGGCGACGAGATCACCGCGGGCAACCTGCTGGGGGGCGCGGCCGCCGCCGCCGTCGGCGGCGGGATCTTCAAGGGCGTCAAGGCCGGCCGCGGCGGCGACTTCGGCGGGGGCGCCTTCACCCCCCGGCCGGACGCCCCCGGCACCCCCGCTCCGGCCGCCGCCGGCGCGGCCGGTTCCGGCGCCGCCGCGCCCAAGCCCACCTTCAAGGACAATGCCATCCAGCAGGCCGAGGAGCTGATCCCGGAGGGCGCGTCCGCCGCCGTCAAGGTCGGCGTCGCGATCAGCGAGGGAGCGGATCCCAAGGAGGCGATCGCCGGCGAGGCGGGCAACATCCTGCCGAAGACCGTCGGCTCGGTCGGCAAGCGCCCGATCGCCGACAAGATCGACTCGATCTTCCCGACCAAGGGCACTCCCCGCCCGACCACCGGCGACAACGGCCCCGGCACCACACCGTCCACCAATTCGCCCGACACCACTCCCTCCACACCCACCACGGGTCCCGACGCCGCTCCGGCCTCCCCCACCACCGCTCCGGCCTCCCCACCAGCGTCACCGACCACCGGCACCGGCCCCTCCTCCCCCACCACGGGCCCCGATGCCGCGCCGGCCTCTCCGACCGCCGCTACCGGCCCGGCGGCCTCATCACCGGCCGCGGGCCCTGGTTCCGCGCCCGCCTCTCCGGTGGCGGGTCAGGGTCCGGATTCCGCGGGCGGCGCGGGCGCCACCTCCACCGGGACGGCGGCGGGCTCGGGGTCCGCGCCGAGTTCCGCGACCGGTCCGGCCCCGGCCGCCGCGGACACTGCGGCCACGCCGACGTCCGGCGCGTCCGGGACCGGCAGCGCGTCCGGGACGGGCGGCGCCTCTGGGACGGGCGGCGGCACACCTCCGTCGTCGCCCACCGGCGCCACCGCCCCGGGCACACCCCCGCCGTCTCCCACCGGCGCCACCGCCTCCCCGGCCGGCGCCACCGCCTCGTCGTCCGGTGACGCGCCCCCGCCGTCGCCGAGCACGCAGGCGCGGAACACGCCGCTTCCGCCGTCACCCACGGTGTCCGAGACCCCGGACACCCTCCCGCCGCCACCGGCCACCCCCTGACCCCATCGGCCCGGCCGGCCTCGGACGGGCCCCACGAGACCGCCACCTTTCGGTGGATGGATGACAACGACCGTTCAGGAGAGAGACCATGCCCAACTTCACCGTCAACTCCGACGAGACCGCCTCGACCTCGGCGGCGCTGCTCAACGACTTCTCGCAGCTCCAGGACAAGCTCAGCGAGGTTCGCGGCAAGATCCAGAACCTGCTGGCGCAGGGGTACAGCACTCCGGCCGCGCAGCAGAAGTTCCAGCCCTTCTTCGACGAGTTCGCCAAGGGCTTCGACTCGGTGAACCAGTCGCTCCAGGGCATCGGCCAGTACGTGAAGGCCGTCGGCGAGGCGTTCTCGCAGACCGACGACCAGCTCGGCTCGAACCTGTCCTGACGGCCGGCCGCCACGGCGCCATGCCGCGGCGGCCCCGCCCCGGGCCGGCCACCGCCGGCCCTCACCCGTCCGCTTCGCACAAGGGACTCGATCACCGTGCGTCTGAACGTAAGCGTCCGGACCCCACTGGACATGGACGTCTCCACGGCCGTCACCGTGGACACCGACCCTTCCGCGCCGGTGGGGCGACTGGCCGCGGAACTGGCGAACGCCGTCGACCTCGGCGGCCACGCCAGGACGGCGGGCCCGGTGCTCTACATCGGCGCTGAGCCGGTCGATCCGGCGGCCACCCTGTACGCGGCCGGTGTCCGTGACGGCATGGACCTCGGGCTCGACGTCCCCGTTCCCGGGGAGCGGGAGCCCGAGGGCCTGGCCGAGTTGCGCGTGGTCAGCGGGCCGGCGGCCGGGACGTCCTTCCGGCTGCCGCCCGGCGACTACGAGATCGGCGGCGGGGCCGCCTGCCGCGTCCGGCTGTCGGCCGGGGCGCCGCCGATCGCGGCCCGGGCGCGGGTGCGGGTGGACGGCACCGTGGAGGTGACGGCGCACGGCCGGGCGTCGCTCGACGGCAAGGAGTTGTCGGGGACGGCGACCTGGCCGGAGGGCAGTCAGCTCACCGCGGGCGACAGCCTGCTGGAGCTCGCCGTCCCGGTGAGCAGGCGGGTGCCGCTGACCCCGGCGGCGGACGGCCTGGGCCTTGAGTTCAACCGGCCGCCGCGGTTCCGGCCGTCCGGAGGCGGCGGACGGTTCCGGCTGCCCACCGCGCCGACCAAGCCGGAGAAGCGGCCGATCCCGCTGCTGCCGATCCTGCTGGTGCCGGTGGGCGGCGCGCTGGTCGCCATCCTGACGACCGGCCGCTGGTCGTTCGTGTTCCTCGCCCTGCTGTCGCCGCTCGGCGCGCTGCTGACCCAGTTCGGCGGGCGCAAGCAGACGCAGGCGAGCTATCAGGAGAAGCTGCGCGAGCACGAGGCGTCCATGGCGCGCGTGCGCGCCGCCGTGGACGACGCGGTGCTGCGCGAGCAGAACGCGCTGCGCCTGTCGCTGCCCGACCCGGCGTCGCTGCTGCAGACGGCCTCGTCGCCGTCCGAGCGGCTGTGGGAGCGCAGGTGGCGCGACCCCGACTTCCTGGACGTGCGGGTGGGCACCGCCGATCTGCCGTCCTCGCTGAGCGTCGAGGATCCGACCCTGGAGGAGTACCGCCGCACCACGACGCCCTGGCTGACCCAGGTGCCCGTGGCGATCCCGTTGCGCGGCTCCGGGGTGACGGGCGTCGCCGGCCAGGACGCGGCGAACCTCGCGGGCTGGATGACCGCGCAGGCCGCGGCCCTGCACAGCCCCTCCGACCTGCGCATCGTCGTGCTGGCCGGCCCGGACGGCGAGGACGCCTGGTCGTGGGTGCGCTGGCTGCCGCACTGCCAGCCGCAGGGCGAGGACGCCTACGCGCTGGTGGGCACCACCAGCGATTCGATGGCCCGCCGCATCGGCGAGCTCGGGCAGCTCGTGGCGTCGCGCGCGGCGGCCGGAGCGGACGCGCAGCGCGGCGGGGCGGCGGGTTCGCCCGACATCCTCGTCGTCCTCAACCAGGCCCGCCGGGCGCGTTCGCTTCCCGGAGTGGTCGGCCTGCTGCGTGACGGCCCCGCCGTCGGCGTCTACACGATCTGCGTGGACCGCGAGGAGCGGTCGCTGCCGGAGGAGTGCGCGGCGGTGGTCGCCGTCGAGGAGGACGGCGTCCGGGTGCGGACCGCGCAGGGCGCGGCGCCGGAGAACGTGCGCGTGGACTTTCCCGAGCGTGGCTGGTACGAGCTGCTCGCCCGCGCGCTCGCGCCGTTGCGGGGCGTCGGCGACACCGACGAGAGCGCCCTTCCCGGCTCGGTGCGGCTGCTGGACCTGCTGGGCATCGAGCCGCCCACGTCCGAGGCGATCTCGGCCGGGTGGGCGCTGGCGGGGCGGAGCACGCGGGCCGTCCTGGGCGCCGGCTACGACGGAGACTTCTCGGTGGACCTGGTGCGGGACGGCCCGCACGCGCTGATAGCCGGGACGACCGGCGCCGGCAAGTCCGAGCTGCTGCAGACCCTGGTGGCCACCCTCGCCGTCGTCAACCGCCCGGACGAGATGACGTTCGTGCTGGTCGACTACAAGGGCGGCAGCGCCTTCGCCGAGTGCGCCGACCTGCCGCACACGGTCGGCCTGGTCACCGACCTGGACACCCACCTGGTGGAACGCGCTCTGGTCTCCCTGGGCGCGGAGCTGCGTCGCCGGGAGCATCTGCTGGCCGAGGCGGGCGCGAAGGACATCGAGGACTATCTGGACAAGCGGACCCGTGGCGGCGATGTCCTGGCCGCGCTGCCCCGCCTGCTCCTGGTGATCGACGAGTTCGCCTCGATGGCCAGGGAACTGCCGGACTTCGTCTCCGGCCTGGTCAACATCGCCCAGCGCGGACGATCGCTCGGCATCCACCTGGTGCTCGCCACCCAGCGGCCGAGCGGGGCGGTCACGGCCGACATCCGCGCCAACACCAACCTGCGGATCGCGCTGCGCACGACCGACGGCACCGAGAGCCGCGACATCATCGACGCCCCCGACTCCGGCGCCATCTCCCCCGGCACGCCCGGCCGCGCGTTCGCGCGGCTCGGGCCCTCGGCGCTGCTGCCGTTCCAGGCGGGACGGGTGGGCGGGCGCCGGCCGGCCGGCTCGGTGGTGGCCTCCACCGAGGTGAGGGTGCGCGCGCGGGGCGTCGGCTGGCCGGAGTTGGGCGGCCCGCTGCCGCCGGCCGTCCGCGCCAAGAACGCGGCGGACGCGCAGGAGGCCATCACCGACCTCGCCGTGCTGGTGAGGACCATCGCGGACGCCGCGCGGGCGACGGGTGTGCCCGCCCAGCCCAGCCCGTGGCTGCCGCCGCTGCCCGAGGTGCTGGAGTGGGCGCCGCCCGCCGGGCCCAAGCCGCGCGACGACCGGGACGCGGTGCTGCCGCCGGTCAACTACGGCCTGATCGACCTGCCCGCCGACCAGGCGCGGCGCCCGCTGGTGCTGGACCTCGACCGTTCCGGGCACCTGCACATCATCGGCTCCCCGCGCAGCGGGCGGTCCCAGACCCTGCGCACGCTGGCCGCCGGGCTGGCCTCCGCCCACGGGGCCGACGACGTGCACATGTACGGCATCGACTGCGGCAACGGCGCCCTGAACGCGCTCACCGCGCTGCCGCACTGCGGAGCGGTCGTGGACCGCAACCAGATCGAGCGTCTCGGGCGCCTGCTGGACCGGCTCACCGCGGAGCTGACCGCCCGCCAGTCGCTGCTCGGCGCCCGCGGCACGGCCGACCTGGCGGAGTACCGGCGGATGGCGCCCCCCGGCGAACGGCCGCCGCACATCGTGCTCATGGTCGACCGGTTCGAGGTGTTCGAGCGGGAGTTCAACAGCTACGACAACGGCAGCTACCTGGAGCGCATGCTGCGTCTGCTGCGCGACGGCGCCGGGGTGGGGCTGCACGTCGTGCTGGCCGGCGACCGTATCCTCGGCTCGGGCCGGTACGCGGGCACCACCGAGGACAAGATCGTCCTGCGGCTGAACGACCGCGCCGACTACTCCTCGGTCGGCCTCAGCTCCCGGTCGGCGCCCTCCGACCCGTCTCCGGGCCGCGGCATCCGGGTGCGGGACACCAGCGAGGTGCAGATCGCCGTCCTCGGGCCCGACCTGTCGGGAACCGCCCAGGCGTCCATCCTCACGGCCCTCGGCGAGGAGCTGACCGCCCGCGAGGCCGACGTCCCGTGGTCACGGCGGCCGATCCGGCTGGACCTGCTGCCCGACCGGATCACCTACGAGAGCGCCTCGGCGCTGCGCGCCGCCCCGGGGCCGATGCGCCCGCTCGTCGCCATCGGCGGGGACACGCTGACCGCCCTCGGCCCCGACCTGGCCGACGTCCCGACGTTCGTCATCGCCGGGCCGCCCCGGACCGGCCGCAGCACCGCGCTGCTCACCGTGGCGCGCTCGCTGCTGGAACAGGGGACGGGCGTGATCATCCTCGCGCCGCGCCGTTCGCCGCTGCGCGACCTCGCGGGGACGCCGGGCGTGCGGGCCGTCTTCACCGACGCGGAGGTCACGGTCGCGGACTTCCGCGCGGCGCTCGGCGACGTCCCGGAGGACAACGCGGTGATCATCGTGGACGACGCGGAGCTGTTCATGCAGTCGGAGATCGACGCCGACCTGTCGCTGCTCGCCCGTGGCGGCGCGGGGAACGGCTGGGGTCTGGTGCTGGCGGGCAACGCCGAGGCGCTGTCACTCGGGCTCGCCGGCTGGGTGGGGCAGGTCAAGCGGAACCGGTCGGGGATGCTGCTGTCCCCGCAGGGCCTCAGCGACGGCGAAGTGATCGGGGTGCGGCTCACCCGCGGCCTGGTCGGCCGCGCGCCGCAGCCGGGGCGCGGCCTGCTCCACCTCGGAGACGGCACATTGACCACCGTGCAGGCGCCGTATACGGCGCCCGCCGGCTGACGGCGGCGCGAACCGCCCGTCGATCGCGGTGGGGCGGGTCCGGGACGATCTCCCTGACCCGCCCCACCGCCATGTCGCGGCCGGCCCGTTCTCGCGGCACCGGCCGGGGTCTCACTTGACGGGGATCGCCTTGGAGCCGTCGAGGGCGACGGCGAACCAGGTGCCACCGACCCCCTGGCCCTTCTCGTCGCCGGGGCGCTGGTCCTTGGCGAAGCGGTAGACCGGCCAGCCGCCGATGGTGAGCTGGATACGGCCGTCGCCGCGCCGGATCGCCCCGACGGCCTCCGGCCGGACGCCTCGGACGTACACCTTGCCGCCCAGCTTGATCGTGACGGGCGGCCAGGTGACGGCGCAGTCGCCTTCGCAGGTGGAGCGGGACGGGTCCGCCGAATCCTTGTCGAACCGGTAGAGGGTCGACTGGTTGACGTCCACGACGTGGGCGTCCAGTGTGCGGGAGCGGACGCCGGTGAGCTGGACCCAGACCGGGGGCTGCTCCTGGACCGCGGCCCCGGTCACCGTCCCGCCGTCACCGGTCGCGCCGTTGTCCGCGGCCGATCCGTTGACGAGCTGCAGCGGGTCGCCGGAGCCGAACTCCTGGCTTCCGGTGTCGCCCGTGCCCGCGGGAGCGGACGGGGCCGGGTCAGCGGCGGGCGGCGCCGAGGAGGCCGGCGGGGCGGGGGCCGGGGCGGAGGAGGCGGGGGCGTCGCCGATGCTGATGACCTTGCCACAGCCGGCCGCGCCGGTAAGGCCGCACAGGGCGACGGCCACGGCCAGCGCGCGGACGCCCGCCCGGCCGGCCGGGCGGGGGTTGCTTTGGAATCTCACTCGCGGAACACGAGGCGAACGGTCCGAAGGGTTCAAAACGGTGGCCGAGTGTGAACCTTCCGGGTGCCTGGCTACGTGTGCAGTGGAGCAGACGGTACGCGGTACCGAGGAGAAGAGATCCGCCTGGGGGGCACGATGGCCAAAATCGATATTCCGGATGACGAGCTGGAGCAGGTGTCGCGGGCGCTGGGCTCGGTACTGGACCACATCGACACCGACAAGTCGGGCATCGACCTGGATCGCGCCCTGGGCTCCCCGCTGATCGACCAGGGCGAGCACTTCGAGAAGCGCTGGAAGGACGGGCGCATCCAGCTCCACCACCAGTGCGAGACGATCAAGAAGGCCGTCGACCAGATCGTGCAGCAGATGAACGAGACCGACCAGAAGGCCGTGGCCCACCTGGACGCCAAATGATCGCCCCCGTCGACCGTTTCGTCCTCGACGTGCCGGACTCCTGGGCGGATCTCGACGTCTCGGGCGACGCGCTCGCCGAGACCCGCGCCGCCGCCCTCGCCATGACCAACGGTGTGCGGGAGAAGGCGGCGATCAACGACCTGTTCCGCCAGGCCCGCGAGGTCGCCAGGGCCGCGCGCCGCCGCGGCGCGCTGTTCGCCGCCGGCACGGCGACGATGTTCGACGACGGGCTCTTCATGGGGTACACGATGGTCTTCGCCGTCACCGTGCCGCCGGGCCGCGAGCTGACGCTGCCGGTGCTGACCGCCCAGTTGGCGCCCGGCGCGTCCGGGCCGGGCGCCGACAGGACGCCCGCCGACCGGAAGGTGTCCACCGTCACCCTGCCTGACATCGGGCAGGTGGCCAGGATCACCGGCACCGAGGACGCCTCCTTCACCACCGAACTTTCCGTACGGATGCTCACCATGCACACCGTGGTACCGCTTCCGGGCGCCGAGCGCGACTATCTGATCATCACCTGCGCCAGCCCCAACCTCCCGCTGGAGGCGGAGGTCTACGCGTTGTTCGACGCGATCAGCGGGACGTTCCGGTTCCTGCCCGCCGGGGGATAGCCCCGGGCCGTTCCTACCGAATCCGAATCGCTTTCTGCACGGCCATACTCCTCCATCTCCCATACTTGACGAAAGTGGCGCGCATGGCCGCGTCCATGATGATCGTCAAGAACGTGGCAGGTCAGGGGTACTGTGCCATTGGAATCGGAGATGACGCCCAGCGGTCGGGTGCGGTTCGCGGTCCTCGGGCCCGTACTCGCCTGGCGGGGTGACGAAGAGATGGCGCTCGGGCCGCCTAAGCAGCGCGAGGTGCTTTCGGTCCTGCTCGCCCGGGCGGGCCGTCCCACCGGGCTGACCGAGATCGTCGACATCCTCTGGAGACACGACCCGCCCGAGAGTGCGGTCAACGTCGTCCAGCGGCACATCGGGGCGCTGCGGCGCCTGCTGGAGCCCGGCCTGCCGCGGCGCGCGGTCGGACGCTGGCTGGTGCGCAGCGGCGGCGGCTACCGGCTCGATCTGGACGAGCGCTCGCTGGACCTGCTCGGTTTCCGCGCCCTGACCGGCCGGGCGCGCGCGGCCTCCGACGACGAGACCGCGGCGAGCCTGCTGACCGAGGCGCTCGACCTGTGGCGGGGGCCGGCCGCCGACGGCGTCTCCGAAGAGGTACGGGTCCACCCGCTGTTCTCGGCCCTGGACCAGGAGTACCTGGAGGTGCTCAAGGAGGCGGCCGACACCGCGCTCCGGACGGGCTCGGTCGCGCGGCTCGTCCCGCGGCTCCAGCAGGCGGCCGAGGCCAACCCGCTCGACGAGCCCCTGCACACGCGGCTGCTGCTCGTGCTGGCGGCCACCGGCCACCGCGCGGGAGCGCTGGAGGTGTACCGGGCGATGTACACCCGGCTGGACGAGGCTCTCGGCATCAGCCCGGGCCCCGACCTGCGCGCGGCCCACGAGCGGGTGCTCCAGGAGACACAGGCCCCCTCGCCCGGCGCCTCGGCGCGCTCTCCCCTGTCGTCCGGGCCTGCCCCGCCGGCCGGGTCCGCTGCTCCCGGCGGGTCCGCCGGGCCCGCGTCCGCGACCGGGCCGGACGCGAGCGCGTCCGCCGGCGACCAGGGGCCCGCGTCCTCCGCGGGCGGCGGGTCCGTGGCCGGCCGGGACGCCGGGCAGGCAGAGCACGCCGGGCCCACCGGGCAGGCCGGGCAGGCCGGGCAGGCCGGGCCCACCGGGCAACCAGGGCAGGCCGGGGAGATCGTGCGGCCGGCGCAGTTGCCGGCGGACCTGCCGTCGTTCGCCGGGCGGCGCGCCGAACTGGCCGGCGTGCACGACCTGCTCCCTTGCGGGGACGGCCCCCCGGCGACCGCGGTGATCAGCACCATCGGCGGCATGGCCGGCATCGGCAAGACCACGCTGGCCGTGCACTGGGCCCACCGCGTCGCGCACCGGTTCCCCGACGGCCAGCTCTACGTCAACCTGCGCGGCTTCAGCCCCGGCGGGCCACAGGACCCCTCCGAGGTGCTTCGCCACTTCCTCGGGGCGCTCGGCGTCTCGGCGCGCGACATGCCCAGCGGCCTGGACGTCCTCGCGGCACGGTACCGGAGCCTGCTGGCCGAGCGGCGGGTGCTCGTGCTGCTGGACAACGCCCGCGACTCAGAGCAGGTCCGGCCGCTGCTTCCCGGCACGCCCGGCTGCCTGGCCATCGTCACCAGCCGCCACCGGCTCTCGGGGCTGGTGGCCGGGGAGGGCGCCCGCTCGCTGACGCTGGAGGCGCTGTCGGACGCCGAGGCCCGCGAGTTCCTGGCGCTGCGGCTCAGCCCAGGCCGGGTGAGCGCGGAGCCGGCGGCGGTGCGGGAGATCACCGCGCTGTGCGCCCGCCTGCCGATCGCGCTGGCCATCGCGGCGGCGCGGGCGGCGACCAACCCGGCATTCCCGCTCGCCGCCATCGCGGCCGAGCTGCGCGCGGCCCATGGCAGCCTGGACGCCTTCACCGGCGCGGACGGCGCGGACGTCGGCGCGGTGTTCTCCTGGTCCTACCAGGCGCTCACCCCGCCCGCGGCGAGGCTGTTCCGCCTGCTGGCCCTGCATCCGGGCCCCGACGTCAGCGTCTCGGCCGCCGCCGCGCTCGCGGGGGTCCCCGTCCGCCGGGCCCGTGCGCCGCTGGCGGAGCTGACCCGCGCGCACCTGCTCACCGAGCACGTCCCGGGCCGTTACACCGGCCACGACCTGCTGCGCGCGTACGCCGCCGAGCGAGGTGAGGCCGAGGACACCGAGGCCGACCGGCGGGCGGCGGTCCGGCGGATGGTGGACCACTACCTGCACTCGGCGCACCGGGCGGCCCGGCTGTTCACCTCGCACCGCGACGCGATCCCGTTGCCGCCGCCCGCGCCCGGGGTGCACCCCGACGAGCCGGCCGATCTGGAGGAGGCGTCCGACTGGCTGACCATCGAGCACATCGGGCTGCTCGCCGTCGTGGCGACGGCCGCGGACGCCGGTCTGGACGACTCGGCCTGGCGGCTGGCCTGGGCGTTGGCCCACTTCCTCGGCCGGCGCGGGCACTGGCATGATCTCGCCGCCTCGCATCGCATCGCCCTCAATGCCGCGCAGCGCCTCGGCGACCGCACGGGCATGGCCCACGCCCACCGCGGCCTGTCCCGCGCGGCGGCCCACCTCGGCCGCCACGACGAGGCGATGCTCCACCTGGACCGCGCGCTGGAGCTGTTCGCCGACACCGGGGACGTCGTCGCGCAGGCGCACACCCACCGCATCCTCAGCTGGGTGCTCGAACTGCGCGGCAGGTACGAGAGCGCGTTGATCCACGCCCAGCGGGCCCACCAGTTGTTCCTGGTCGCGGGCCACCGTCCGGGCCAGGCCGCCTCGCTCAACGCGGTGGGGTGGTACCACGCCCTGCTGGGCCGCCACGAGCATGCGCTGATCCACTGCCGGCGCGCCCTGGCCCTGCTGGAGGGTCTCGGCGACCACTACGCCCAGGCCGACACGCTGGACAGCATCGGCTATGCCCTGCACCACCTGGGCCGCTACGAGGAGGCGACCGCGAGCTACGAGCGGGCCCTGGAGCTGTACCGGCGGTTCGGCATCCGGTACGCCGAGTCCGACACGCTGACCCGCCTGAGCGAGACCCACCTGGCGGCCGGCCGCCGGGAGAAGGCGCGCGGCGCCCTGCGGCGGGCGCTGGCCGGTCTGGACGAGCTGGGCCATGGGGGCGCCGACGACGTCCGGGCCAGGCTCCACGCTCTGGAGACCACCTCCGCCGCCCTGTCGTAGCCTCCCGGACACCGGTTCGGCCATGGCCGGTCTCCTCTCCTCGCCCGGAGGGATTTCCCGGAGCATAATCTAAGCCTTGAACAAAGTCGTCGCACCGAAGGACACGCTTCGGTAACGCGACCGGCGCGGCGCTCGCACGCAGGGGTTTCGGGCCTTGAATTAACATGACCGGGAATCAAGGGAGGCGGGGCCAATGGGCAGGCCGGAGCGCAGAACCGTGCGAGACGTGCGGCGGGGGAACCGGGCCATGCTCCTGCGTGCCCTGTATTTCGGCGGGGCCGCCAGCCGCAACGACCTGTGCGACGCGACCGGTCTGAGCGGCGCCACGGTCAGCACGATGACCGGCGACCTGCTCGGCGACAACGTCCTGGTCGAGGCCGGGCTGGTCGACTCCGACGGCGGCCGGCCCCGCGTGCTGCTGCGCGTCAACCCCGAATTCGGCTTCGTGGTCGGCGTGGACGTGGGAGAGACGCAGGTCAGGGTCGAGCTGTTCGACCTGGACATGAACGAGCGGGCCCGGGCCCTGTACGCGGTCCACTCGGCGCGGCACGATCCCGAGCTGGTCGCGCGGCACATCCTGGTCGGCATCGACTCGGTGATCAGCGAGGGCGGCGTGTCCCCCGGTCAGGTGCTCGGCGTCGGCGTCGGCGTGCCCGGCATCGTCGAGCCGGGGCCGGACGCGCTCGTCCAGGCCGAGACCTTCGGCTGGCAGGCGGTCCCGCTCGGGGCGATGTTGCGGGCGGGCACGTCGCTGCCGCTGCTGGTGGACAACGGCGCCAAGACGATGGGCCAGGCCGAGCTGTGGTTCGGCACGGGGCGCGGCACGTCGGACACGGTGGTCATGCTGATCGGCTCGCGGGTCGGCGGCACCATCGTCACCGACGGCGGCATCTACCGCGGGGCCGGGCACGCCGCGGGCGAGATCGGGCACCTGAAGATCGTCGCGGGCGGGCGCCTGTGCAAGTGCGGCGGGCGCGGCTGCCTGGAGGCCTACGTCGGCGCCGAGGCCATCTTGGACCGTGCCGGAGTGGTGGCCGACTCGGCCGAGGAGGAGACCGCGCTGGCCCGGCTGCTCGAATCGCGCTCCCCGGTGCTCGACGAGACCGTCGAACTGCTCGGCGTCGGGCTGTCCAACCTCATCCACCTGTTCAACCCCGAGCGCATCGTGATCGGCGGCTGGGCCGGCCTGATGCTCGGGAAGAGCCTGCTGGTGGACATCCGCGCCGCGACGGCGGCCAACACCCTGCTCCAGCCCTACAAGACCACCTCGATCGTGCTGGGACGCCTCGGCCCGGAGGCCGTCGCCATGGGCGCGGCGACCCTGGTCATCGAGCAGTTCCTCCAGGACGCGCGGTTTCCCGCTCCTGTCGGCACTATGTCATAGAAGTTAAATTAAGCATTGACACTACGGCCCGCACATGTGCACGCTCTTGCGAGAGAGCGCTCTCCGCACCCCCGCCACTTCGGTGGCGCACCCCCCATGTCGTGAGGAGAAGCAGTGCACCTGTCCCGGCGCTCCGGCAGGCATGTCCTGTCGGGGACGTTTCTCGCCCTCGTCGCCTTCGTGGCGTCGTTCATGGTCACCGGGCCGGCCGCCGCGGCCGACACCCTGTTGTCGCAAGGCAGGCCGGTCACCGCCTCGTCCGCCGAGAACGCCGGCACGCCCGCCACCGCGGCGGTCGACGGCGACACCGGGACGCGCTGGTCGAGCGCGTTCAGCGACCCCCAGTGGATCCAGGTCGACCTCGGCGCGACCGCCACCATCAGCCAGGTCGTGCTCCGGTGGGAGGCGGCGTACGGCAAGGCCTTCAAGATCCAGGTCTCCGGCGACGCCGCCTCCTGGACCGACGTCTACTCCACCACCACAAGCACCGGCGGCACCCAGACGCTGGCCGTCTCCGGCAGCGGGCGCTACGTCCGCATGTACGGCACCGCCCGGGCCACCGGCTACGGCTACTCACTGTGGGAGTTCCAGGTGTACGGCAGCACCGGCGGTGGCGGCCCGAACCTGCCCGGCGGCGGCGACCTCGGCTCCAATGTGATCGTCTTCGACCCGTCCATGGCGAGCTCCACCATCCAGAGCAGGCTGAACTCCGTCTTCAGCACCCAGGAGTCCAACCAGTTCGGCACCCAGCGCTACGCGCTGCTGTTCAAGCCGGGCAGCTACAACGTCAACGCCAACATCGGCTTCTACACCTCCATCGCCGGCCTCGGCCGCAACCCCGACGACGTCACGATCAACGGCGGCGTCACCGTCGACGCCGGCTGGTTCGGCGGCAACGCCACCCAGAACTTCTGGCGGTCGGCGGAGAACCTGTCGATCACCCCGACCGGCGGCGAGAACCGCTGGGCGGTGTCGCAGGCGGCGCCGTTCCGGCGCATCCACGTGCGGGGCAACCTCAACCTCGCGCCCTCCGGCTACGGCTGGGCCAGCGGCGGCTACATCTCCGACAGCAAGATCGACGGCACCGTGGGCCCGTACTCCCAGCAGCAGTGGCTCACCCGTGACAGCCAGATCGGCGGCTGGACCAACGGCGTGTGGAACATGGTGTTCTCCGGCGTGGTCGGCGCTCCCGCGCAGAGCTTCCCGAACCCGCCGTACACCACCATCGGCCAGAGCCCGGTGACCAGGGAGAAGCCCTACCTGTACGTGGACTCCGCGGGCAACTACAACGTGTTCGTCCCCTCACTGCGCCAGAACACCAGCGGCGCCTCGTGGTCGGGCGGGTCCACCCCCGGCTCGTCGCTCCCGCTCAGCGCCTTCTACGTCGCCAAGCCGTCCGACAGCGCCGCCACCCTCAACCAGGCGCTGACCCAGGGCCTGAACCTGCTGTTCACCCCGGGCGTGTACCACCTCAACCAGACGCTCAACGTGACCAGGGCCAACACCGTCGTCCTCGGCATCGGCTACCCCACGCTGATCCCCGACAACGGCGTGACCGCGATGTCGACCGCCGACGTCGACGGCGTCAAGATCGCCGGGCTGCTGTTCGACGCCGGAACGGTCAACTCGCCGGTGCTGCTGCAGGTCGGCCCGAACGGCTCCTCGGCCGCCGGCCACGCGTCCAACCCGGCCTCCGTCCAGGACGTCTTCTTCCGCATCGGCGGCGCCGGGGCCGGGCGGGCGACCACCAGCCTGGTGGTCAACACCAGCAACACGATCATCGACCACATCTGGGCCTGGCGTGCCGACCACGGCGCCGGCGTCGGCTGGACCACCAACCCCGCCGACACCGGTTTGATCGTCAACGGCAACAACGTCACGGCCTACGGCCTGTTCGTCGAGCACTACCAGAAGTACGAGGTCATCTGGAACGGCCAGGGCGGTCGCACGATCTTCTTCCAGAACGAGATGCCCTACGACCCGCCGAACCAGGCGGCGTTCATGAACGGCGGCACGCGCGGCTACGCCGCCTACAAGGTGGCCGACTCGGTGACCAGCCACGAGGGCTGGGGCCTGGGCAGCTACTGCTACTTCAACGTCGACCCCTCCATCGTGGCCGACCGCGCCTTCGAGGCGCCCACCACGTCCGGCGTGCGGTTCCACGACCTGCTGACCGTCTCCCTCGGCGGCAACGGGACCATCGCCCACGTGATCAACAACACCGGCGGACCCGCCCAGGGCACCGCCACCGTCCCGAGCAACCTGGTCAGCTACCCCTGATCCCCGGCACCGCGGACGGCGCCGCGCCGCGGGCACACCATGCCCCGGCGCGCCGCCGGCGGGGGCCGCGGGCCGGACCCGCGGAGGGGCGGCGCCGACCGCCCCTCCCAGCAAGCACAAGCTCGCCGCGACGAGCGCGTTGTGCGCGAGGTTCGCGAAGGCCCCTCTTCCAGGAGCGCCCCATGAGACTTCGTCCATCCACCCATCTGACGCCGCTGCTCGCCGCGATGACGCTGTGCGCGGCCTTCCTCGTCGGCCTGACCTCCTCCCCGGGCTCGGCCGCCGCCTGCGGCACCACCGACGCCGCGCAGGGCAGGACCGCGACGGCCTCCTCGGTCGAGAACGCCGGGACCCCCGCCTCGGCGGCCGTGGACGGCAACCCCGGGACGCGCTGGTCCAGCGCGTTCAGCGACCCGCAGTGGCTCCAGGTGGACCTCGGCTCGGTCCAGTCGGTCTGCCAGGTCGTGCTGACCTGGGAGGCGGCCTACGCCCGCGCCTTCCGCGTCGAGGTGTCCACCAGCGGGACGAGCTGGACGCCGGTGTACTCGACGACCACCGGCGCCGGCGGCACGCAGACCCTCGACGTCGCCGGCTCCGGCCGCTACATCCGCGTGTACGGCACCACGCGCGCGACGATCTACGGTTACTCGCTGTGGAGCTTCGCCGTCCGCGTCGCCGGCGGAACGACACCGACGCCGACTCCGACTCCGACGGCGCCGGACGCGTTCTGGGGTGACACCTCCACCATCCCCGCCCCGCGCAACGTCGTGATGGTCAAGATCCTCAACCGGACCAACGGCCAGTACCCCGACTCCCAGGTCTACTGGAGCTACAACGGCCAGGCGCACTCGATCGCCGAGCAGCCCTACTTCGACATGCCGGCCAACACCGCGGGCCGGATGTACTTCTACCTCGGCTCGCCCAACAGCCAGTACTACGACTTCATCGAGTTCACCGTCGGACCGTCGGTGTTCAACGGCAACACCACCCGGGTGGACGCGTTCGGCCTGAAGCTCGCCATGCGCCTGCACGCCCGCGACGGCTACGACGTGGCCGTGGGTGAGGACTACGCGACCTTCCAGGAGTCCCGTTCGGCGACGTTCCAGCGGTTCACCAACGAGGTGCCGGCCGAGTTCAAGCCGCTGGCGCAGGTGCAGGCCCCCTACCGGATCCCGGCTCCGGGCAGCGCGGCGGTCTTCCAGCCCGGCGGGCAGTACGCGAACTACTTCACCGGCTACGCCTCGCAGAACGGCGTCAACGCCACCACCTCGCAGGTCACCGGCTGCGCCGGCCCGCTGTCCGAGAACCCCAAGCTGTGCGCGGCGCTGAACCGGCACGTCGCCGGGCTGTCCGACGCCCAGCAGTCCGACTCGAGCCAGTACTACAAGACGGCCCCGGCGAACTACTACTCCAAGTTCTGGCACGACCACGCGATCGGCAAGCGCGCCTACGGCTTCCCCTACGACGACTACGCCGACCAGTCGTCGTTCATCTCGCACGGCAACCCCCAGTACCTGCTCGTCGCCGTCGGCTGGTAGCCGCCCGTCCGCACAGGAGAGCCCATGAACCCCTCCCTTCCGCGACGGCGCCTGCCCCTCACCGTCCTGACGGTGATGCTGGCGGTGATCGCGAGCTTCCTGGCGGTGCCGCCCAGGGCGGCGTACGCCGCGCCCGTCCTGCTCTCGCAGGGCAGGCCCGCGACGGCCTCCTCCGCCGAGAACGCCGGCACCCCGGCCTCGGCGGCGGTGGACGGCAACACCGGGACGCGCTGGTCCAGCGCGTTCGGCGACCCGCAGTGGCTCCAGGTCGACCTCGGCGCCACCTCGACGATCAGCCAGGTCACCCTCAACTGGGAGGCCGCCTACGGCACCGCCTTCAAGATCCAGGTGTCGGCCGACGGCGCCGCCTGGTCCGACCTCTACTCCACGACCACCGGGGCCGGCGGCGTCCAGAACCTGGCCGTCAGCGGGTCCGGCCGGTACGTGCGGCTGTACGGCACGGCCCGCGCCACCGGCTACGGCTACTCCCTGTGGGAGTTCCAGGTCTACGGCACCACGTCCACCGACCCGCCTCCCTCCGGCGGGACGCCGATCTCGGCCTACAAGCAGGTGACGGCCTCCTCCTTCGAGGGCGGCAACGCTCCGGCGGCGGCCCTCGACGGGCGGACGAACACCCGCTGGTCCAGCCAGTTCTCCGACGCCCAGTGGCTGCGGGTGGACCTCGGCGGCGCCGGGCACATCACCGGGATCACCCTCAATTGGGAGTCGGCCTACGCCACCGCCTACCGGATCGAGGTGTCGGCCGACGGCACGTCCTGGACCTCTCTGTACGCGACGACCACCGGCAGGGGCGGCGTCGAGAACCTGAACCTCACGGGCGACGGCCGCTACGTGCGCTTCACCGGGACCGCCCGGGCGACCGGCTACGGCTACTCGCTGTGGGAGTTCCAGGTGTTCGGCACCGTCGACACCGGGGCCACGACCGCTCCCCTGCTGTCCGCGCCGACCAGGGCACCGGCGACCACCGGGCAGTTCGCGCTGTCCGCGCCCGCCGACAAGGCCATGGTCACCGACACCCGCCGACCCGCGTTCTCCTGGGCGGCCGTCTCCGGCGCGGCGCGCTACGAGGTCTGGCTGAACGTCAGCCGCACCGACTACGACTTCACCGCGGCGGGCAGGCTCATCGACCTCTACACCAAGGTCGCCGAGCCGACCGGCACCTCCTACACGCCGTCCTGGGACATCCCCGACCGGTGGACCTACAAGTGGTACGTCGTCGCGGTGAGCGGCTCGGGCACGCGGACGACCTCCGCCATCCGGACCTTCAGCCTGTACCTGCCCGACATCGAGCAGGTCGCCGACGGCGTCAACGTCGTCAACGGCGCCCGCGACCTGAACAAGAACGGGACGATCGAGCCGTACGAGAACTGGCGGCTGCCGATCGAGACCCGGGTCGGCGACCTTCTCGGCAGGATGACCGCCGAGGAGAAGGCGTACCAGATGTTCTACAACGCCCAGGTCTACCCGCTCTCGGGCTGGCACTTCGGCCCGGCGCAGCCGAACGACCTGCACCAGGTGCTGCTGAGCGCGTCCGGCACCCGGCTCGGCATCCCGCCGGTCTCGGCGGGCGACACCATCTCCGGGTACCAGACCACCTACCCGCTGCAGAGCACGCTGGCCGCCGGCAAGGACTACGCGCTGGACTACAAGCTCGGCGACATGCAGCGCCGCGAGGAGCTGGAGGTCGGGGCGCGCGGCGTCCTCGGCCCGCTCGCCGAGGTCGGCACCAAGGTGCTGTACCCGCGCATCCAGGAGGGCAACGGCGAGAACGCCGACGTCGCCGCCGCGCAGGTCCGCGCGCTGGTGGCCGGGCTGCAGGGCGGACCGGAGCTCAACCCCGGATCGGTGCTGGCGACCGTCAAGCACTGGCCGGGCGAGGGCGCGGGCGGCGAGGCCGGGATCACCTACGACGCTGTGACGATCAAGTACCACATGATCCCGTTCCGGGCCGCGATGGAGGCCGGCGCGGTGAACATCATGCCGGGCTACGCCGGGAGCTCCTATCTCGACCCCGGCGGCTCCGGCGCGGGCGACAGCGCCCCGATCCTCGCCTACCTGCGCAACAAC
The DNA here is from genome assembly GCF_040607455.1 of Sphaerisporangium sp. NPDC005289. Taxonomy (NCBI): domain Bacteria; kingdom Bacillati; phylum Actinomycetota; class Actinomycetes; order Streptosporangiales; family Streptosporangiaceae; genus Sphaerisporangium; species Sphaerisporangium sp. NPDC005289. The sequence continues at coordinate 56,889 of NZ_JBEXGS010000029.1, read as the reverse complement.
CTGGGCTACACCGGGCTCATCACCACCGACTGGCTGCCGTCCGGCGTCTGGGTCAAGGCCGCGAACGCCGGCTCCGACGTGATGGGCGGCGCCGACCCCGGCGCGGCCGGGTTCACCATGGCGGGCTTCCTCGCGGGCGTCCCGATCGCGCGGATCAACGACGCGGTGACCCGCGTCCTGCGCCTGAAGTTCACCCTCGGCGTGTTCGACCACCCCTACGGCGACCCGGTGAACGGTCCCTACCGCTTCCACCAGCCGTCCTACGTCGCGCTGGCCAACCAGGCGGCCCGCAAGTCCATCACGCTGCTGAAGAACAACGGCGTCCTGCCGGTCAAGCTCAAGGCGGGCGACAACATCGTCGTCGCCGGTCCGCGCGCCACCGACGCCACGTCCTGCTGCATCTGGACGAGCTACTTCCACCAGGAGTACGGCTCACTGACCACGCTGGAGGCGATCAAGGCACGGGCGGCGACCGCCGGCGTCAACGTCTACCCCGACACCGGTCCCGCGCCCAAGCTCGCCGTCGTGGCCGTCGGCGAGCCGACCTACACGCACGCGACCGCCTGGGTGAAGGAGCGGCCCCAACTGCCCGCCGACCAGCTCGCGATCATCCAGAACTTCAAGAACCAGGGCATTCCGGTCGTCGTGCTCCTGACCCTGCCCCGCCCCACGGTGATCAGCGAGTGGAACGGCCTGGCCGACGCCATCGTGGTCACCTACCGCGGCGGCGAAGAGGTCGGCCCGGCCACGGCGTCCCTGCTGTTCGGCGACTACACCCCGAGCGGCCGGCTGCCCTGGCAGTTGCCGCGAAGCCTCGACCAGATCCTCGTGCCGGGCGGCACCGACGTCGTCGCCGACGCGGCCGAGGACTGGAACCTCCCCTACGACCTGGGCGCCACCGCCGCCCAGCGCTCCGAGATCAGGTCCCGCATCGACGCGGGACAGACCGTCCCCACCACCTACGGCAACCCCCTCTACCCCTACGGCGCCGGCCTGCAAGGCTGGTCGTAGGCCATCCCTCTCCGGTCCTCCGGCCGCCGATCACGGGCGACCGGAGGGCCGGGCACCACGCGAGACCGCGAGGTGCCCGGCCGGGGCGGGGCCGCCTGCCTGAGTTCGGCCACGCGTCAGGCCGTTGACCGGGGCCTGGACGGCTCAGGCCCCCTCCGCGGGTGCGGCTCGGGACGCGGCCACCGGCACGCCGGACCGCGGAAGCGCGGTCACGTCGAGATGGCAACGCACCGCGTGGTCGCCGCCGAGGGCGAGCACGGGCGGTTCCTCCTTCTCGCAGAGGCCGTCGACGCGGAGCGGGCACCGGTGCGCGAACCGGCAACCGGCCGGCCCCGGCGCGGCCTGGTCGCCGGCGGCGGCCGTGCCGGACGCGCCGAGCGACGCCTGCGACGCCGTCACCAGCGAGGCGGTGTAGGGGTGGTGCGGGCCCGCGAGGACGTCCGCGGCCGGTCCCTGTTCGAGGATCCGCCCGCGGTACATGACCGCGATCCGGTCGGCCAGGTAGCCCACCACCGCGAGGTCGTGCGAGATGAACAGGTACGACGTCCCGGTGCGGCGCCGCTGGTCGGCGAGCAGCCGCAGCACCTCCGCCTGCACGCTCACGTCGAGGGCCGAGACCGGCTCGTCGCAGACCACCAGATCAGGCTCGCCCGCGAAGGCGCGGGCGATCGCGACACGCTGTTTCTGACCGCCCGACAGCCGATCGGTGCGGGAGTCCAGCAGATGCTCCCCGAGTCCGGCGCGGACGGCCAGCCGCTCGGGGGTGAGGCCGCCGCGAAGGCTGCGCAGCGCCCTGGCGAGCACGGTCCGCACCGTGTGGCTCGGGTTCAGCGACGCGTCGGGGTTCTGGAACACCATCTGGATCCGCCGCAGCGCCCCCGCGTCTCGCCGCGCCACGGCGGCCGGCAGCTCCCGCCCGTCGAGCCGGATGGTCCCGCTCCCCTCCGGACCGAGGCCGACGACGGCTCGCGCCAGCGTCGTCTTGCCGCTCCCCGACTCCCCGACCAGGCCGAGTACCTCGCCGTGCCCGATGGTGAGGTCGACGTCGCGCAGCACCGGGATCCCGGCATGGCGGCGGGTCAGCGCCCGGATCTCCAGCAACGGCCCGGCCACGCCGGGCCGCGCGGATGCTCGGAGGTCGCCGGCCGGGTCCTGGCCCTCCTCGGCCGGGTCCAGCCGGCCGATCAGCTCGGCGGCGTGGTGGCAGCGGACGGAGCGCCCTGTGTGCGCGTCGTGGACGCCGGCGGTTTCCAGCGCCGGACGACGTGCCCGGCATGTCTCGTCGGCGTGCGGGCAGCGGGGGGCGAAGGCGCACCCGGCGCAGTTCTCTCCGGGTGCGGGGGGACGGCCCGGAATGGTGGCGAGCGGGCGATCACGCCAGGTCCGGCCGAACCGGGGGACCGCGGCGATCAAGGCGGCGGTGTAGGGGTGCCGGGGCGTGGCCAGGACCTCCGCGGCGGGGCCCTGCTCGATCAGGCGGCCCGCGTAGAGCACGCCGACGCGGTCGCACAGCCGCCCGACCATGGCCAGGTCGTGGCTGATGAGGACGACGGCGGCGGCGAGATCGGCCCGTAGCGCCTCGATCAGGCCGAGGATCTCGTGCCGCACCGTCGCGTCCAGACCCGTGGTGGGCTCGTCGAGGATCAGCAGGCGGGGCCGGGCCGCCAGGGCGGCCGCGATGACCACGCGCTGCTGCTGCCCGCCCGAAAGCTGGTGCGGGTAGCGCCGGGCGATGGCCGCGGGGTCGGGCAGCATGACCCGGTCGAGCAGCCGCGTCGCCTCCCGCCTCGCCTCTGCGCGGGTGCGCCCCTGCAACCTGAGCGCCTCGGCGAGCTGCGCGCCGATCCGCATCGTCGGGTCCAGCGCGCTCCCCGCCTCCTGGTGGACGACCGCCAGCGAACTTCCCCGCCAGCGGCGCAGGCCGCCGGCGGTCAGGCCGAGCACGTCGGTCCCGTCCACCTCCACCCGGCCGCCGGTGATCGAGCCGCCGCGGGGCAGGTAGCGGCCCAGAGCGCGGCCCAGCGTGGTCTTGCCGCAGCCGGACTCGCCCACCAATCCGTAGGTCTCGCCCGCAGCGACCTCGAAGGACACCCCGGACACCGCCTCGACCCGGCCGCGCGCGGTCTCGTAGGCCACGCTCAGCCCTTCGACCCGCAGGCCGCTCTGTGGTCTCACCGAGCCTCCCGGCGGTGGCGAAGGGCGTCGGCGACCAGCGCCGTCGCGACCACGAGCGAGGCGATGGCCAGCGCGGGGGCGAGCACGGTCCAGGGGGCCAGCTGCAGCCAGGTCCGGTTGTCCGACACCGATGCCCCCCACTCCGGCGAGCCCGGTGGCTGGCCGAGCCCCAGGAAGGACAGCGTCGCCGCCGCGAAGATCGCGTCGCCGAACCGGGAGGTCGCCTCCACCAGCACCGTCGGGGCGAGGTTGGGGAGGATCTCGCGGAGCATCAGCGACCGGCGGCGCTCGCCCCGCAGCCGGGCCGCCTCGACGTAGGCCTTCTCCCGCTCGACCAGCGTCGCGGCCCGGACGCTGCGGGCCACGATCGTGGTGAACGACGCGGCGATGACCAGCACCACCACCGTCGTCGACCGGCCCGCCAGCGCCACGAACAGCACGACCGCGATGATCGTCGGGAACACCACGACCGCGTCGAGCGCCCGCATGGTGAACTCCTCGACCAGCCCGCCCATTGTGCCCGCCACCAGCCCGATCACCGTTCCGGCCAGGGTGCCGAGGCCCGTCGCGAGCGGCGCCACGGAAAGCACCGGACGCGCCCCGGCGAGCATCCGCGAGAAGGTGTCGCGGCCGAACTGGTCGGTGCCCAGCCAGTGCCCGGCCTGCGGCGGCGTGAAGCGCCGCAGCGGGTCCTGCAGGTCGGGGTCGTAGGGGACAAGGTGCGGCCAGAGCAGCGCGATCGCCACCCAGGCGAGGATGATCGACCCGCCGATGGCCAGCGCCACCCGGGACCGCCCCGCGATGCGGGCACGGCGCGCGGTGCCCGTCAGCGCCAGGCCGGTCATGAGGCGGACCCCAGCCGGACGCGCGGGTCGAGCAGGCGGTAGACCAGGTCGGCTCCGAGGAAGATGAGCATGTAGAGGCAACCGAGCACCATCGCGGTGGTCTGCAGGGTCGGCAGGTCCTTGTCGACGGCCGACCGGAGCAGCAGCGCCCCTATCCCGGGATAGTTGAACAGCAGCTCGACCGTGACCAGGCTGCCCAGCAGGAACTGCAGCTGCACGCCGAGGGCGCTGGTCGCCGGAATCGTGGCGTTGCGCAGCACGTGCCGGCGCACCACCTGCACGCGCGTGAGGCCGCGCAACTCCGCCGCGCGGGCGTACGGGCTCTCCACGGCCGTCACGGTGCTCGCGCGGACGTGGCGGGCGACGTACCCGGTGCACAGCAGGACGAGCGAGAGCGCCGGCATGAGCAGGTGGCCGAGCGCCTGCACCGGGGTGGCCCCGGGCGGTATCTGGGCGGACGCGGGCAACCAGCGCAGTCTCACCGCGAACACCACCAGCAGGACCACCCCGGTGACGAACTCCGGCGTCGCGCCGAACGCCAGGCCCGCGACGCTGATCACCCGGTCCGCCGGGCGGTCGTGGTGAACCCCCGCGACCAGGCCGAGCGTCACCGCCACCGGCACCAGCAGCGCGAAGGCCAGCAGCGCCAGCAGCAGCGAGGCGCCGAGCCGGCCGAGGACCAGGTCGCGCACGGGGACACGGAGGGTGGAGGAGTCGCCCCACTGCCCGGTGAGGAAGCCGTGCAGCCAGTCGGCGTACCGGACCGGGAGCGGCCGGTCGAGCCCGAGCTGGGAGCGCAGGTCGCGCACCGCGGCCTCGCTCGCCTCACGGCCGAGGATGGTGCGGGCCACGTCTCCGGGGATCAGCTCGGTGGCCGTGAAGACGAGCACGGACACCACCAGCAGCGTGAGCGGGATCGCCGCGAGCCGCCGCAGCAGGAATCGTCTCATCGCGGGCCGCCCTAGATCCGGGACACCGACGTGAAGTCGACGTAGCTGGAGGGATGCGCCTGGATCCCGGCGAATCCGCCGTTGAAGGCCCGGACGCTGCCGCCCCAGACGCTGATGATCACAGGGACGTCCTCGTACAGCGTCCTGGCGATGATCTCGGCCTGGGCCTTGCGCGCGGTGTCGGTGGTCGCCCCGTCGTAGGCGGTGGCGGCGGCGTCCAGCACCGGGTTGGCGTACTTGGACCCGTTCCACACCCCGCCGCTCTTCACCATCGGGATGATGAACTGGCTCGGCACCGCCCGCCCGGCCCAGCGCACCAGGGTGGCCGGGCTGAACAGCCACGGCGTGTCCTTCTCCTGGTCGCCGCCGTAGAAGTCGGCGGAGGTGCGCTGGTCCAGCGTGACCTCGATGCCCACCTGCTTGAGCTGGTTCTGGATGACCAGGGCGTAGTCCTTGCCCGGCGGGTCGAAGGTCAGCGGGAAGGACAGCTTGGTCACTCCGGCGGCGGCGAGCAGCGACGCGACCTTGGCGGGGTCCTTGGCGCGCTGCGGGATGTCGGCCGGCGCCGCCGGGAACAGCGCGGCGAACAGGTGGTCGTTGGCGAGCGCCCCGATGCCGTCGTAGGTGGTGGCGTTCACACCCGGCCGGTCCAGGGCGTACGCGACGGCCTGGCGGACCTCCTTCCTGTCGAACGGCGCCTGGTCCACGCGCAGCGTCAGGGCGGTGAACCCAGTGCCCTCCACCCGGTCGACGGTGATGTCCCCGACGCCCTTCAGCGGGTTGACCAGGGCGGGAATGCTGAGAAGCTGGGCGTCTACGTCGCCGCCCTGCAGCGCGAGCAGATCCGCCTGGTCATCGGCGTAGAACTTGACCTCCACGCCGTCCAGGTACGGCTTGCCCCGATCCCAGTACCTCGGATTGCGGGTGAAGGTGGCGCCCTTGGCCGGGTCGTAGGAGGCGAGCACGAACGGGCCGGTGCCGATGGGCTTGGCGGTGAAGTCGCCCGCGTAGTCCTTCTTGAGGATCAGGGCGTTGTAGTTGCCGGCCGACACCAGATAGGGGAAGTCGGAGAACGGCCGCTCCAGCGTGAAGACGACCGTCCGGGGGTCCTTGACGCGCACGCCGCCCTGCGCGAGGACGGTGTCGAAGGCCGAGAGCGCGGCCGACTTGCTCTTCGGGTCGAGCAACCGGTCGAAGGACGCCTTGACGACCTCGGCGTCCAGCGGGGTGCCGTCGGAGAAGACCACGCCTTCGCGCAGGGTGAAGGACCAGATCTTGCCGCCGTCCTTGGCGGACCACGCCTCCGCCAGGCGCGGGACCAGCTTGTAGTCCCTGTCCAGCCAGATCAGGTAGTCGGCGACGAGCTGGGCGATCGCGATCGCCGTTCCGTCGTACATGGTGACCGGGTCCACCGCCGTGGGCGGCGGGGACGACCCCGCGCGGAGCACTCCGCCGCGCTTGGGCGTGCTCGGGAGGGAGCCGGACGGCCCGGCGTTCACGCCGGTGCTCGTGCCCGCGCCGCCCGAGCAGGCGGCGACCAGGGCGAGCAGCCCGGCGGCTCCTGACCCGGCCAGAAAGCGGCGCCGGTCGAACGGGTTGTCGTTGACCATGTGGACCACTATCCGAAGGGCGAATCATGATCGTCAAATGGCCGTTCAACTGGCTACCTCGAACCGACCGCAGCCCGCGCCGAGGTGACACAGGTCGGAAAACGACTGTGGGCACCCTCCCCATCGGGGAAGATGCCCAGGTCATCGGCGTTAACCGTGGTGCGCCGCCAGGGACTCGAACCCCGGACCCGCTGATTAAGAGTCAGCTGCTCTAACCAACTGAGCTAGCGGCGCGTTGACTACGGTGACTTTAGCAGTCCCGGCGAAGCTACGCACATCGGCGCCGGGGCGGCGTGCCGGTGCCAGGGGGAAGCACCGGCACGCCCATTTCCCGGGGGAAGCTGGTGGAAGAACCCGCAGGTGCGTGCGCGCGGGTCAGGGCGCGGAGGTGAGCGCCAGGGTCGGCTCGGCCGGGTCCTTGTCGTAGACGCCCCAGGCGCCGGCGGAGAACGGGACGGGCTCGTTCTTCTTGCCCGGGCCGCTGCCCCACTTGGTGATGACGTAGTCGACCTTGATGTGGCCGGCGCCGAAGCCGGTCACCATCAGGCTGGAGTCGCTGAAGTCGCCGCCGGTCAGCTCGGCGAAGGTCTTGCCGTCGATGTCGAGCATGACGCCGCTCTCGGAGGGGATGCCCGGGCCGCGGTCGCCGATGAAGAACGGCGCCTTCTTGCCGTTGTACATCACGTAACCCTCGGTGCCGAGCGGCCAGCACGGGCTGGCGAACAGCCCCTTCTGCATCGGCTTGCCGATGGCCGGCATGCCCGTGTCACCGGCGCGCCCGGAGGCGTCGTCCCAGAAGTAGGAGGCGGTGGTGGAGCCCTTCAACATGACTCGCTGGGTGGTCGCCGCCGCGACGCCGTCCTTGCGCTCGGGCGAGTTGGCGTGGGCCGCGGTGGCCGTGCCGACCGTCGCCGTGCACATCATCGCGGCACCGATGATGCTCGAAACCACACGACATTTGGGGGTGTTCGTGAAAAAAGACATGGGAGGTCAGGATCTTTCATCAGAAGACAAGGGACCCGGGCTCCGACTTCGGTCAAGAGGGTTCGGCGCCGGGAGAGGAAAGCGTTCTCTGAGGCACAAGCGGGTGGACAAGGGCATGGTCCATCGCTGCGCGAGCGCTTTTCTTACGTGGGTCTTTCGGGCGGTGGCGCTGGACGGCCACCATGTCGCAAGGCTGCGAATCGCCCGGCCGGCTCCTACAAGCCGACTGCTGTGCCGCTTCTGACGGCGAGATCCGGGCCTAGGGTCGCCCGGAGGACGGAGTGGGGCGGTGTGTCCACTCGAGTCTCCTCTCCAACGACGTCTACCGGGTTAGCTGACGGGTTCGGGCGTGGAGTTCGCCCTACCGCTGACGCGGATTCACCCCGAAGAACGTGGGTCCCCGGCTCCCGCGGGCCGGGTTCAGGCCCTTGGGACTCGACGTTCGGGCGGCGGCCTTCCGGCTGAAGACCAGGTCACCGTCCGATCTGGTACAAGACGTTACCGGTCAAGTCAGGACAAAGCAAACGATGTTTGTACAAAGCATCAGAAGATCTACCTATCATGCCGTAAGCCCCACATATCGGGCATTTTATGCGCCAGAGAAGGCCGACGAGGCTGACAGGCGATACCCGTGTTACTGCTGTGACCTGTGAGGTGCACCACCGCCTGGGCAAAACCTTTCTTCCCCCAAGCTCCACCCCTCCCGGCAAAGCCGCCACAGGTAAACAACTCCTCATGGCCCACGGCCAAGGGGCGCCCACGGAGCCCGGACGAACCCGCTGCGTCGCCCCGCTGCCGCCCCCCAGAGGCACCCGCAATGACCGGCGACGGCCGGAGAGTTGACCGGGCCCGTCGCCGTAACAGGGCGCCGACGCCACCGACCCGCTTCCCGCCGTGCCGGCGCCCGATGAAGACGGCCCAAGGCGGCGGAAGGGGAAGCGGCCCGAGGCGGGGCGAGAGCGTGGCCGCCCCGGCCCTAGGGTGCGGCAGAGGCGAGGAACGGTCCGAGGCTACGAAAGGGAGGAGCGGCCCAAGACGAGGCGGCCCAAGACGAGGCGGCCCAAGACGAGGACGAGCAGAGGTGGGGCGGCCGTACGGAGCGGGGGCGAAGGGAGGGCCGCGAAGTGGGGGTGGACATGAGTCGGGGCCGGACAGTCCCCCGCCTGTCCGGCCCCGACCACTTCACGGTCCAGCGCCGATGCCTTCCCCCAAACGCATCGGGCGGTCCCGCTGTTCGGACACGGTCCCCCACCGCGTCCTTATGGTGAAAGCTTCGCTGCGCCCCTCGGGCGCTGGTCGCATCCCCCTTGACCTGCCTTAACACTACATACCGGGGCCTGAGCTGCTCGTCATCGCACGGTATAGATTCGGTCTAAGTCGCGGGCATGACCGGGTACGGGATGACCCGGCGGGACGAGCGGCTATTCGGGGAGTTCGACGACGACCTCGGTGCCCTTCTGCAGCGACCGGCTGACGGTGCAGTGGCGCTCGTGCACCCGGTGGGCGACGGCGCGGAAGACCTCGTCCGCCTCGGGATCGCCCTCGGGGAGCTCGACGTCGTAGGTGATCGTGACCGGGCCGAGCAGTGTGGGCTCGACCTTCTCGGCCTGGACCGTCATCGCCAGCCGCACGAGGCGGTGGCCGCGCTTGGCGGTGAGCGGCTCGACGGTCACGATGTTGCAGCCGCCCACCGCGGCGAGCAGCAGCTCGACCGGGGTGAAGACGCCTTCGTCGTCGCCACTGCCCATGACGATCTCCGCTCCGCGCCCGTTGCGGGCCACGAAGCCGTTCTCAGTACGCTCAACATTCACCGATGCCATGCCTGGAGCCTAGGAGCAGGCGGGGCGTCTTCAGGCGTCGGGGTGCTTGGACAGGTAGGAGAGGTAGACCGGCCGCAGCGCTTCGCCGAGCTCTCCCTCGCCGGAGGCCATGGCGTCGCTGAGAAGCGCCGAGACCCTGCTGAGGTCGTTGGCCGTCTCCTCGGAGTGACCGCTCGCCGCCTCGGCCGCCGGGATCACCTTGAGCAGGTCCCACAGGAAGCCGAAGTCGCCGTGCGTGACCGCATAGTGCACCGCCCTGTCGTGCAGTTCCCTGGGCGACAGCGACTGCAGCTCGTCCCGGTCCATACGGGCTCACCCCCTTTTAGCCACTTTCCCCCCGATAACAGGGATATGCACGTTCGAACGCCTGGGAGATCGTTCGCGCGAACGGCCGTCACGGAGGTCCAGGGCGACCGGTCCCGCGAGCCGGAAAAGCGCGTGCCCCAGGTCCTCAGCCTCTACCGCCCGCCCGTGACTGGTGCGACCATCGAGAGCGTGAAGATCATCATCAAGATCCTTATCGTCGCGGGCGCGCTGTGGGCGGCGACACAACTGATCCCGGGCATCACCGTCTCCGGGGCGACCTCCACGCGCACCGCCGGCACGCTCGTGGCCGTCGCCCTGATTTTCGGCATCGTCAACGCGGTGCTCAAGCCGATCATCAAGACCTTCGGCTGCGCCTTCTACGTGCTCACGCTCGGACTGTTCGCCCTGGTGGTGAACGCCCTGCTCCTGCTGCTGACCAGCTGGATCGCCGAGCAGCTCGACCTGCCCTTCCACGTGGACGGCTTCTGGGCCGCCTTCCTCGGCGCCATCCTCGTCGGCGTGATCACCTGGATCCTGGACATGGTGCTGGGCCTGAACGAAGACTGAGCCCGGCGTCAGCCGAGGCCGAGGTCGGCGACCGAGCCGCGTTCGCGTAGTTCGGGCTCCTGGATGATCCTGCGCCTGCGGTTGCGGCCGTCCGCCGCCGCGACGACCAGGCGGACGGCCGCGCGGACGATGCCGCCGATGTCCCAGTTGACGGTGGTGAGGCCGGGAGTGAGCAGCCCCGACATCGGATGGTCGTCGTAACCCATGACCGAGATGTCCTCGGGGATGGACAGCCCCAGCTCGGCCGCCGCCGCGTACACGCCGTAGGCGATGGAGTCGGAGAAGCAGAAGGCCGCGCTCGGCCGCGCGTCGTCCGCCAGGAGCTCACGGGCGGCCGCGGTCGTGGCGGCCAGCCCGTGCGGCGCGGTCGTCACCTCGATGTCGAGCTTCAGGCGTTCGGCCTCGGCGGTCACGTGGACGTCGGCCGGCCGGTCGGGGGTGCTCGGCCGCGTGGGGGTCAGGACGGCGATGCGGCCGTGGCCTTTGTTGCGGAGGTACTCAAGGGCCAGCGTGACCCCGTTGCGGTTGTCGAAGACGACCTCGCCCGCCGTGCGCGCGTCGAGCAGCGCGTCGCCGATGGCGACCACCGGGAGGCCGTCGGCGAGCTGCGCCCAGAACGGCGCCGCCGGGTCGACCGGCTGCACGATCAGCCCGTCCACGCGCTGGTCGCGGAGCTGGAGCGCCAGCGCGCGCTCGCGGGCCGGGTCGCCGGCGGCGTCCAGGATCAGCGCGTAGCGGTCCTTGTCGCGCAGGGCCCGCCCGAGCCCGACGGCGAGCGACTGCTGCCACAGGTCCTCCAGCGAGCCGCACAGCACGCCGATCATGCCGGTGCGGCCGCTGGCCAGGGCCCGCGCGATCGGGTCGGCCTCGTATCCGAGCTCGGCGGCCGCCTGGCGCACCCGCTCGATGGTCTCCTCGGAGACCTGCATGCCTCGCAGCGCGTAGGAGACGGCCGCCGGCGACAGTCCGGTCGCCTGCGCGACCTCGCGGATCGTCGCCCGCTTGCGCGGCTGGGAACGCGGCATCTCGCCAGCTTATGCCGAACCCGCGCGACGGGTGGGGTCCGGAACGTTCCCCCTCGTCTCGCAGCATGGACCCGCTGTTGACGGAGGCCGAGGTGAAGCGTTTCACTGAAACGTATCAGTGAATCGATTCAGCGCAATTCCCGAGAAGAAGCCTATAAAGCGAGTAGGTAATATAGGGTGAGCTGGTCGGCGAGGAGGTGACATGGGGATCGACGTGCACCAGCACATCTGGACGGCCGGGTTCGTGGAGGCGCTGCGCCGGCGGGCCACGCCGCCGTTCCTGTCGGGCTGGACGCTGCACCTCGACGGCGAGGCGCCGTACGAGGTGAACCCCCGCGACCACGACCTCCGCCACCGGCTCGGCTTCAACCGCGACCACGGCATCGACCTGGCGCTGGTGTCGCTGTCCAGCCCGCTCGGCGTCGAGCACCTGCCGCCCGGCGACGCCTGGCCGCTGCTCGACGCCTACCACGAGGGGGCGCTGAGCCTGCCGCCGTCATTCCGGGCCTGGGCCTCCGCCTGCGTCAGCGCGGTCGACCCCGCGCGCACCGCAGAGGCGCTGGACCGCGGCTTCGCCGGGCTCCAGCTCCCCGCGACCGCCCTGCTGGACGCCGAGGGCCTCGCCCGCGTCGCGCCGCTGCTCGACCTGCTCCACGACCGCGACCTGCCGCTGTTCGTCCATCCGGGCCCGGCGGGCGCCGCCGAGGGGCCCGCGTGGTGGCCGGCGCTGGTGCCCTACGTCCAGCAGATGCACGCCGCCTGGTACGCCTTCCGCACGTTCGGCCGGCCGCGGCACCCGCGCCTGCGGGTCTGCTTCGCGCTGCTCGCCGGCCTGGCCCCGCTGCACGTGGAGCGCCTCATCGCCCGGGGCGGCTCGGCGCGCGGCTCGGTCGACCCCGACGCCTACCTCGAGACCTCCTCCTACGGCCACCAGGCCATCGACGCGATCACCCGGGTGGTCGGCGTCGAGGTCGTGGTGCTCGGCTCGGACGCCCCCTACGCCGAGCCCGCCCGCACGCTGCTCGGCGAGGCCATCGAGCAGCAGATATCCCTCACCAACCCCACGCGCCTGCTCTCTCTGGAAGGAGCCGTGCACCGATGACCTGGGAGTCATTGCCCGACCGATACCTGGACAAGCGCGAACTGCGCGATCTCGTCGAAGACCTCGCGGCGCGTCCCGAGGTGTGGGCGCCGCACGTCGCCTTCGGCGACAGCGGAGAGGCGCGCCACTACGCCTCCCTCCACCGCGACTCCTTCGTGGACGTCTGGGTCATCTGCTGGCGGCCCGAGGACGACACGGGCTGGCACGACCACGACGTCTCCTCCGGCGCCGTCCGAGTGGTCGCGGGCACGCTGAAGGAGTCCAACCCGCGCATCGGGGGCGAGCCGCTGGAGACGCTGGTCTCCGAAGGCGAGGCGCTGTCGTTCGGGCCCGAGCACATCCACCGGATCAACGGCCACGCGCCCGCCACCGTGTCGATCCACGCCTACTCTCCCCCGCTGTGGCGCCTCGGTCAGTACTCCATCAGCGACGACGGCGTCATGCGCCGCGCCTCGGTGAGCTACGCGGACGAGCTGCGCCCGGCGGACGCGGAGGCGCTGGTCTGACCGGCGCCGCCTGCCAGGGGCGCCCGGCCACGGGCCCCCCTTCACCGGAGGCCTGAGCAGAGGGTCCGCCTTCACCGGCCGCCCGGGCGTAGAGGGCTCCCCCGCCGGACGCCTGAGCATTGGGCGCTTCCTCGTCGGGCGTCTCAGCGGGGGAGCCTGCTGTGCCGCTCGCCCCGTGCACGAGGCCGGCGCCGCGGACGACCTCGTCGCGGACCTGCCGGGCGACGCCCGGGTCGTCGCTGAACACCCCGTCGACGCCGAGCCCGTACAGCGTCCGGAGCCAGCCGGTCACATCGCCGTGCGCGCTCGCGTACCCGGGCGCCGCCGGGTCGCCCAGGCGGAACGGGGCGGGAAGGTAGGCGTTCTCCGGCCGGACCGTCCAGACGTGGATGTCCAGATTGTGCCGGTGGGCGTCGGCGACCAGCGGGGTGGGGGCGCCCAGCCGGCCGTGGCGGTCGACCGGCCGCACCAGATCGGTGGGGACGCCGACGGCGTCGGCGTAGGTGGCGATCTCGGCCAGCCCTCCAGGGGTGGCCAGGTCGCGGTAGGTGCGCCGGTCGCCCCTGGTCACCAGGTCGCGGGGCGCGCCGGCCGCCTCCAGGAGCTGGACCAGCCGCAGCCGCGTCCGGTGGCGCAGCGCCCGCAGGTTCGCGGTCTCGAACGACTCGATCCACACCGGGTCGGCCCGCTCGCGCCAGCCGTAGCGGCCGAGCGTCGCGAGCAGCGGCCCTTCCAGGGGCAGCCCGATGGAGGCGAAGTAGCCGGGGTGCTTGGTCTCGGCGTAGACGCCGACGCCCGACCGCTTCGCGAGCGCCACGATCTCCTCGAAGGTGGCGACGGGCGCGAGGCCGTCGAAGGCGGCGCTGCCCGGCCGCAGGGCCGGCAGCCGTTCGACGGCGCGCAGGGTGCGCAGCTCGGCGAGGGTGAAGTCCTCGGTGAACCAGCCGGTGAGCGTGCGTCCGTCGATCACCTTGGTCGTCCTGCGCGCGGCGAACTCGGGGTGGCGGGCGACGTCGGTGGTCTGGGAGATCTCGTTCTCGTGCCGGGCGACCAGCACATGGTCCTTGGTGGACACCAGGTCGGGCTCCAGGAAGTCCGCGCCCATGGCGATGGCCATCCGGTAGGACGGCAGGGTGTGCTCGGGCCGGTACGCGCAGGCGCCCCGGTGCGCGATGACGACCGGGTACGACCGCGACCCCTCGCGCGACGCCGGCCGTGGGGCGGCCACAGCGACGGAGGCGAGGGAGGACATGTCGGACGAGGCGCCGGCGGAGGCGGTGGAGGCGGTGCCGCCCGGCAGCGGGGACAGCAGAGACAGCAGGGCCGGCAGGCCCGCCAGCGCGCCGGCCGCAGGCCATCGAACGCAGGTCACGCTCGATGTTAGGCCTGGTCAGAGGATTTCCCTCGCGCATGACACGCGCACCGCGGTGGGCGGAGGACGACGACTATGGAGGATCACCAGCGACCGTGCTCCGTTATCGGTAATCATCTGCACAGAACAGCGATCATCCCGACATTTCAGAAAGACGGGTGCCGTCCCGCGCCGGGTCCGGCGACGGACGGGCGGGCCGCACCGATATCGGAGGCATGCATGCACGGATCGTCCCTCCCCCGCCGCGCCTTACTCAAGGGCGTGGGCCTTGGCGCCCTCGCCGCGGCCGGCGCCGCCTGCGGCGCGCCCGGCGAGGAGATCCGGACCGACAGCGGAAAGATCGTGATCGGCTTCGTCAGCCCCCGGTCGGGGGCGCTCGCCGGCTTCGCCTCCGGAGACGACTTCGTCGTGGACCGCGTCCGCCAGACCCCGCCCTACGCCAACGGGTTCACCGTCGGCGGCCGCAGGTACGACGTGGAGATCGTGGTGAAGGACAGCGTGTCCGACCCCCGGCTGGCCGCGCGGGCGGCCGGTGAGCTCATCGCGCACCACCGGGCCGACATGGTCCTCACCAGCTCCGCCCCCGAGACGACCAACCCGGTGGCGTCGGTGTGCGAGGCCCAGGGCATCCCCTGCGTCGCGACCGTCGTCCCCTGGGAGGCCTGGTACTTCTCCCGCCAGGCCGACGCCGCCCACCCCCGCCCCTTCACGTACACGACGATGTTCTTCCTCGGCGTCGACCAGTTCGGCGGGTGCTTCGTCCCGATGTGGAACCGGGTCCCCACCAACAAGGTGGTGGCCGGCATGTTCCCCGACGACGCCGACGGCAACGCCTTCCGGCGCGCCTGGCCGGCGATCATCGAGAAGGCGGGATACACCTGGGTGGACGGCGGAGCCTACAACGACGGCCGCGACTTCGCCCGGATGATCGCCAAGTTCCGGCGGGAGCGGTGCGAGATCTTCATCAACGCCCCGCTGACCCCCGACTTCAACCGCATGTGGCGGCAGGCGGCGAGCGAGGGGTTCCGTCCCCGGCTGGCCACGGTGGCCAAGGTCCTGCTGTTCCCCTCCGACACGCTGCCCCTGGGCGGCCTGGTGGACAACATCGCCACCGACTCCTGGTGGGGCCCCTACATGCCGAACACCTCCTCGCTGGACGGCGAGAGCGCCAAGAGCCTCGCCGAGGCCTACCAGTCGGCCAGCGGCCGGCAGTGGCTGCAGACCCTCGGCTCGGTCTACTCGCTGTTCGAGATCGCCCACCAGGCGTTCACGAAGGTCGACTCGCCGCGGGACCGCCAGGCCGTCGCCGCGCGGCTCAGGACGCTGAACTACTCCGGCATGTCCGGCGTGCTGGACTTCTCCCGTGGGCCGGTGCCGGGCGTCGCCGTCCAGCAGCCCGTGGGGGTGCAGTGGAAGAGGGGCGTCGGACGGTTCCCCTACGAGATGATGGTCGTGGACAACAGCCTCAACCCGGCCGTCCCCCTCGGCGCCGACCTGGCCCCGACGAATCCGTGAGCGGCGCGGGCGGGCGCCCCGCCAGCACGCCCGAGACCAGTTGCAGCCCGCACGCCGCCAGCCCGACGGCCAGCGGCACCGTCCAGCCGCCCGAGAGCTGGTGCAGCAGCCCGATCAGGAAGGGGCCGAGCGCGGCGAGCAGGTAGCCCGACGACTGGGCCACGGCCGACAGCGCGGTCACCGAGGCCGGGTCGGGCGCCCGCAGCGCGATGATCAGCAGCGCGAGCGCGATCGACGCTCCCTGCCCCACCCCAAGAATGATCATCCACAGCCACGGCACCGTGGCCGGCCAGAACAGCACGCCCACGTACCCGGCGGCCGTCAGCAGCGCGGCGGCCACGATGTGCGGCGCCTGCGACCGGGCCCGGCCGGCGTGCGAGGGCACCGTCAGGGTGGCGGCGAGCTGTGCGAGGTTGGTCAGGGCGAGCAGGTAGCCGGCCTGGTCCGCCGGCAACCCGGAGTCGCGGAAGATCGTCGGCAGCCAGGCGAGCAGGATGTAGAAGGTCAGCGACTGCACGCCCATGAAGGTCATGACGTACCAGGTCACGCGGCTGCGCAGCAGCGCGGCGTACGGCCGGTGCCCGGCGCCGGCGCGCCCGCCGCGCGCGAGCCGGCCGAACGCCTGCGGCGCCCACAGCAGTGCCGCCGCCAGCGCCAGGACGGCCACCGAGCAGGCCGCCACGCGCCAGCCGTACCGCTGCTCGATCGGCACCATCAGCGCCGAGGCCGACGCGGCGCCGGTCACCAGGCCCGAGACGTAGACGCCGGTGAACAGGCCGACGCGGTCGGGGAAGTGCTGCTTGACCACCCCGGGCATCACCACGTTCATGATCGCGATGGCGGTGCCGGCGATGGCGGACCCGGCGTAGAGGGTCACGACGCCGCCGAGTCCGCGCACGAGGGTGCCCGCGGCCAGGATGAGCAGCCCGATGAGCAGCGTGCGGTCGAGCCCGGCCCTGGCCGCCAGGGCGGGGGCGACCGGAGCCAGCAGGCCGAGGCAGACCACCATGACCGTGGTGATCCCCCCGCCGGCGGCCGGGGTCAGGCCGAGGTCGGCCATGATCTCGCTCAGCAGCGGCGAGACGCCGGCGAGCGCGGGCCGCAGGTTCAGCGCGGCCAGGACGAAACCCGCCACCAGCAGCACACCCGCCGCCGGACGCCCGCTCCCGGCCGGCGGGGCGGGCGTCCGCTCGCGTTCTCCTGGTCCGCGACCGGGCGTCGAAGCGGACTCGGACCCCCGACCGCGTTCCTGTCCGGAACCGGGGGGCGAGGTGGACTCCGGCGTCCCCTCGCCTTCTTGTCCGGCGTCGGGGCCGACCGGGGTGGGGTCCGGCGTCCGCTCGCGTTCTGGTCCGGGGCCGGGGGCGGCCGGGGGCTTCATAGACCCCGGAGCCTATCGGTGGCCATCAGAACGGATAGCGCGCGATGTCGCCCTGCATGGTCACCCACTGGGTGTCGGTGAACGCCTCGATGTTCGCCCGGGTGCCACCGAACCGCGACCCGGTCCCGGAGGATCCGACGCCGCCGAACGGCGCCACCGCCTCGTCGTCCACGGTCTGGTCGTTGATGTGGACGATGCCCGTGGGGATGAGGTCGGCGAGCGCCAGACCCTTCATCGCGTCGCGGGTAAGGATGCCGAGCGACAGCCCGTACTCGCTGTCCCCTGCCAGCGACGCCGCCTCCTCCAGGGAGGAGAACGGCATCACCGGAGCGACCGGGCCGAAGACCTCCTCGGCGTACGCGGGCGCGGACGTCGTCAGGTCGGTCAGCACGGTCGGGCGGTAGAACAGCTCCTCGTAGGTGCCGCCGGCCGCGAGGCGGGCCCCGCTGTCGAGGCTGCCGGTGACCAGCGCGTGGACCTTGTCCCGCTGCCGCCGGTCGATGAGCGGGCCGAGGGCGACCTGCTGGGTGGCCGGGTCGCCGACCGGCATGTGGTCGGCCTTGGCGGCGAGCCGCTCGACGTACTCGTCCTTGACCGAGGCGTGGACCAGGTGCCGTCCCGCGGTCATGCAGATCTGCCCCTGGTGGAAGAACGAGCCCCACGCGCCGGCCGAGACGGCCAGGTCCACGTCGGCGTCGTCGAGGACGATGAGCGCGGAGTTGCCGCCGAGCTCCAGGTGGACGCGCTTGAGGTGCCGCGCGGCCAGCTCGCCGACCTTGCGTCCGGCCGCCGTCGAGCCGGTGAACGACACGACGCGGACGCGCGGGTCGGTGACCAGCGCCTCGCCGGCGTCCACGCCGCCGGGCAGCATGTGCAGCAGGCCCGCCGGCAGTCCGGCCTCCTCGAAGACGCGGGCGATGGCGACGCCGCCGCAGACGGCGGTGCGCGGGTCGGGTTTGAACACCACGGCGTTACCGAGCGCGAGCGCCGGGGCGACCGACCGGATGCCGAGGATCAGCGGCGCGTTGAACGGCGCGATCACCCCCACCACGCCCACCGGCACGCGCCGGGCCAGGCTGAGGCGCTGCTTCGCGGTCGGCAGGATCTCGCCGGGCGGCTGGGAGGCCAGTGCGGCGGCCTCGTAGCACTCCTGCGCGGCGACGTGGGTCTCGAAGGCGGCCTTGCCGGGGATGGAGCCGGACTCGCGGACGAGCCAGTGCTGGATGTCGGCGGCGTGGTCCTCGAACAGCCGGCCGGCCCTGCGCAGGACGGCCGCGCGCTCCTCGAAGGAGGCGGCGGCCCACGCGCGCTGGGCCCGCGCGGCCTGCCCTGCCGCCGTCGCGATGTCGGCGGGACCGGCGATCCCGGCGCGGCCGATCTCCTTGCCGGTGGCGGGCTCGATCACCGCCGCGTCGCCGGCCTGGGAGCCCGTCCAGCCGCTGCCGCCGTAGACCGATCCGGACCAGATCTTCGGGTCGAGGAATTCCATGGTCAACGCCTTTCCGTGGTGCTCTGTCGCTGAGCCGGCACCGCCGCCCGCCGCAGGCGCTCCAAGGGGCCGTCAACGTTCGTTCGCCCTGCGAACATGGATTCCGCAGAACGAACGTGTCAGTGCAAGCTATCCCTGCGACCAAACCGCGTCAATGTCCGAAAACACCCGTCGCCACCGCACTTTCGGTCGCTACGCAGGAGATGCTCGCCGTAAGCGCGGAACATGCGTTCGGCACCCGAACGACGAACCACGAACGACCACGGACACCCCTGCCCCGCCGCCCGGCGCACCCCGGCACCCGCCACCGCGCACCCCGGCACCCGCCACCGCGCACCTCGGCACCCGCCACCGCGCACCTCGCCCACGGCCACCCGCACCACCATCGGCCCCGCACACCGTCGCCGCATCCCCTGCGGCCGCCCCGACATCCGCTGGTATGAGCGGCCGCGCGTACGCCTGCTGGTATAACGGTCACCGCGAGAGGGGACCTGACCATGGCGGAGGAGTACGTCCAGTCGCTGGCCCGCGGGCTCGCGGTCATCCGGGCCTTCGACGCCGCGCATCCGGAGCTCACGCTGAGCGAAGTGGCCCGTTCCACCGGCCTCACCCGCGCGGCGGCGCGCCGGTTCCTGCTCACGCTGGTCGAGCTCGGGTACGTCCGCACCGACGGCCGGCTGTTCGCGCTGTCCCCCCGCGTGCTGGAGCTCGGGTACGCCTACCTGTCCGGCCTGTCGCTGCCCGAGGTCGCCCTCCCCCACCTGGAACGGCTGGTCGCCGAGGTCCACGAGTCCGCCTCGGTCTCGGTGCTCGACGACGGCGACATCGTGTACGTGGCCCGGGTCCCGACCACGCGCATCATGCGGGTGACCATCAGCATCGGCACGCGCTTCCCCGCACACTGCACCTCGATGGGACGGGTTCTGCTCGCCTGGCTGCCGCCCGCCGACCTCGACGCCTACTTCGCCTCCGCCGACCTCGAACGGCGCACCTCCCGCACGATCACCTCCCGCGACGCGCTGGCCGCCGAACTCGAACGGGTGCGGGCCCAGGGGTGGGCCATGGTCGACCAGGAGCTGGAGGAGGGCCTGCGCTCGATCGCCGCGCCCATCCGCGACCGCGCGGGCCAGGTCGTCGCGGCCGTGAACCTCTCCTCGCACGCCAGCCGCACCACCGTGGAGTCCGCCCGCCGCGACCTGCTTCCCCCGTTGCTCGCCACCGCCGCCCGCGTCGAGGCCGACCTGCACACCACCACCGGCCCCCACCCCTCGGCCCTTTGAACCTCCCACATCCCGGCACCATCGGACCCCGGCGGCGACGTCACTTCGGGGTCTGACGCCCCGGTCAGAGCTCGTGACAACGTTGTCACATCGCGCTCCGATACGGAATGATGCGGAGCGTGGCAGAGACCAGGCGCGGGCGGCCCACGATGAACGACGTCGCGGCCACGGCAGGCGTCGCGCTCAAGACGGTGTCCCGCGTGGTCAACAACGAGCCGGGCGTCAACGCGGCGACCGCCGAACGGGTGCGCCAGGCCATCGAGCTGCTCGGTTACCGCCGCAACGACGGCGCCCGGGTGCTCCGGCGAGGGCGCACGGCCAGCATCGGTCTCATCATCGAGGACGTCGCCGACCCGTTCTACTCTGGCCTGAGCCGCGCCGTGGAGGACGTCGCGCTGCGCAACGGCTCCCTGGTCTTCACCGGCTCCTCGGGCGAGGACCCGCAACGCGAGCGCGCACTGGTGCTGGCCTTCTGCGCCCGCCGCGTCGACGGGCTGGTCATCGTGCCGGCGGGGTACGACCACGGCTACCTCGCCCCCGAGCTGGCCGCGGGCATCCGCGCCGTCTTCGCCGACCGTCCCCCCGGCCCCGCCGTCGAGGTGGACACCGTGCTGTGCGACAACGAGGGAGGCGCGAGGACGGGCGTGGCCCACCTCATCGCGCACGGCCACCGCCGCATCGCCTTCCTCGGCGACCAGCCCGCCATCTTCACCGCCCAGGAACGGCTGCGCGGCTACCGCGAGGCGCTGGAGGCCGCCGGCCTGCCCTACGACCCGGCGCTGGTCTCCATGGGCGTTCCCGAGCAGACCCGGGTGACCGCGGCCCTGGCCGGCGCGCTGGCGCTCGACCACCCGCCGACCGCCCTGTTCACCGGAAACGGCCAGCTCACCGTGGCCGTCCTACGCGCCCTGGCCACCCTGTTCGCCGCCCCATCCGGCCTCCACCGCGACGTCACCCACCCCGGCGAAGGCCGGCACAGCGGAGGGCAGCACGGCGGAGGGCAGCACGGCGGAGGGACTCCGCGTCCGGCCATCGTGGGCTTCGACGACTTTCAGCTCGCCGACCTGCTGACACCCGCGATCACCGTGGTGGCCCAAGACCCGATCGGCCTCGGCCGTACGGCCGCCGAGCTGCTGTTCCGCCGCCTGGCCGGCGAGAACGGCCCGGTCGAGCGTATCCGGCTCCCTACCCGCCTCATCTCCCGAGGTTCAGGCGAACTTCCGCCCCCCTGACTCCGTACACCCGGCCTTGCCCAAGGCCTCGGTGAAGTCGTCAGGTGCCGCCGAGCAGAGCCGGCGGGCGCACACTGCCGCACCGTGATGTCGAGGACCATCGCGATCGTCTCAGCCCGGAAGTTTGCCACGAAGAAATTCTTGTCTCAGACTTTCTTGAGTCATACGATCTCGGCATGCCATCTCTCGCCAAGCCCGCCACCTGGACGCGACCTCTGCCCGAGGCTCACCCACCCGCAGACATGGCCGTCTACCACCTGCCCACCGGCACGTACGAGACCCGGGCGGCCCTCGCCTTCCGCGGCGGATCGTTCCGCGACAAGCGCCACTTCGCCGCGTCCGCGGTCCTGGTGCGGCACCCGGAAGGGGATCTGCTGATCGACGCGGGCTTCGGCGCGGACGTGGCGGCACACGTCGCGATGCTTCCCCGGTTCGTGCGCGCTCCCTATCAGGTGGGCCGGACGGTCAGCGAGCAGCTCGACGCCGCCGGCTACGACCGCGGCAGACTGCTGGGCGTGCTGCTGACCCACTCGCACTGGGACCACGCGAGCGGCCTCGACAGCCTGCGAGGCACGCCGGTCTGGATGAACGCGAACGAGCGGCGGTACGCCGCCGAGGACCCGGACGGGAAGGTCTACCGCCACGTGTCGCCGGGGCACGAGATACACGAGTACGGGTTCGACGGCCGGTCCTACTTCGGATTCCCGTCGAGCTACGACGTGTACGGTGACGGCTCGGTGGTCATCGTTCTCGCGGGAGGCCACACGACCGGCTCGGTGATCGTATTCGTGACCGTGCCGTCCGGCGAGCGGTACGCCTTCATCGGCGATCTGACCTGGCAGATCGACGGCATCCGCCGGCGGGTCGAACGGCCGTGGCTGCTGAGCAGACTCGCCGACAGCGATCCCGACCAGCTGCGCCAGGACCTGCTCCGCATGATCGCCCTGGACGGCCTGATGCGGATCGTCCCCGCGCATGACCTCGGCTGCTACGACGGCATCCCTCTGCTGACACCCGAGGCCGCGGCGCGGTCCCGTTGAAGACGTACGGTTCTTGGATGCGAAGCCTGCCGTCGTCGGCGACCGAGGTCGTCGGCCCGAGCCCCTCCGTCCAATCCGAGATCACCTGGCTGCTGCACCGGGCGGCTCAGCGCATGCGCGGCGCGACCGGTGAAGTGGCCGAGCAGCACGGGCTCTCGCTGCGCGACTACATCGTGCTGAGCGCCCTCGATAAGGCCCCCGGGCTCACCCAGGGCGAACTCGGCAAATCCCTCGGGCTGGACAAGACCACCTTGATGAGCCAGCTGGATCGGCTCGAACGCAGGGGCCTCATCGTGCGCCACAGCGACGCCCGCGACCGCCGCCTTCGCATCCCCGTGATCACTGACGACGGCGAGGCCGTGCGCTCGAAAGTGGCCGAGGCCTGCGCCGCCGTCGAGGCCTCAGTCCTGGACGGCTTCGGCCAGGACCAGGTCCAGGCCCTGCGTCACATGCTTCTCACGATCGTCGGCGACACCGAGGGCCGCGGATCGTGCCTATGACTCCCCCAAGGACCCCTACCGTCTGCTCGAATGGGACGGACACGAAGATGCCAAGCGATTCACCACCGAACGGACGCGATTCAAATCGCGCTTGTTGGCGCTGACGTTCCAACTCGGCGGGAACGAGTCACGGTCCGCATAGGACCCGTTACTTCCCAGCGCCCCCGCCGGCCTCCTGTACGCCTTGCCATTGCGGACTACAACCCCATCACGTACCCCTGGAGTCCGAAGGTCAAGCCCCCCAGCGACGTCGTCCACTCCGCGAGAATCGCGATACACAAGATGCGACGGCCGATCCTCGGCACAATACTTTATGGGGCGGCTGAAGGAGTCACTGCACATGGGAAACGTCCGCACGGCTCTGGTATGCATCGCACTGATCGCGACATCAGGCTCTGCGGACGTCAATCAGGGAAGACCTCCGCTCAGATGGCTCGGCGAAGGAGGCAGCATCATTGGCGAAGGTATGCACACGAGCACACCCGGGCGACCTTATTTATATGGAGGTCTCCGCCTGTGCCTGGACCGGCCTGGACCGATCACAGTGAGAAATGTGCGCCTAGAGAACCCGCGAGGGGGGATACGGCTCGAAGATTTCGCGCTCCTCCCCCACGACGGCTCGTCGAACGACGATTCCTTTGGAAACGGCGGAGATCCCGCGACCCTCCGGCACATGGGCCTGTCCGAAGGCAACCGTCAAGTCACCCAGACGTGTTCGTCCGGGCATTCATCGGTACAGCCACGAACCGAACTGGTGCTACAGCTCTCCCACCAGACCGGCGACGCCAGTGGTTACAGCTCAGCCTTCCTCGTCGACTATGTCTCCAATCGACGCGACCGGACTCTGCGGATCGCCATGGCGTACTCCTTCTGCGGCCACAATAACGATCTACCCGTTTCATGCCCGGACTGATCGAATGCAAGTCGGAGGCGTCCGGTCGGCCATCGTGGGCTTCGACGACTTCGGGCTCGCCGACCTGTTGAACCCGGCGATCACGGTGGTGGCCCAGGACCCGGCCGGCCTCGGCCGCACCGCCGCTGAACTATTGTTCCGGCGCCTCACCGGCGAGACCGGCCCGGTCGAACGCATCCGCCTCCCCACCCTCATCCCCCGAGGCTCCGGCGAACTCCCCCCACTAGCATGACCTCGCTTACCGGGACTTGATCCCGGCGAGGAACACTCGCCACTCCTCAGGGTTCACCACGACAATCGGCCCCCCGGCCACTTTGCCGTCCCGGACCGCCACCCGCCCGACCAGGCCAGCCACTTCCACGCATTGTCCGCCGCTCGAACCGGATCGTGATGACTTCTGCCATACAGCCGCGTTCAACTCCATCTGGCCACGACCCCGGCAAGGAACACCCGCCACTCCTCGGCGGTCACCACCACGACCGGCCCCCCGGCGACTTTGCTGTCTCGAACCCCCATCGTCCCGATCGGCCCTGTAGCGACCTCTACGCACGACCCTCCATCCGACCCGGATTTCGATGACTTCCGCCACACCACCGTGCTCCAGTCCATCTCTTCAGCTCCCTTTTGATGATCCCCAAGCTCATGTACTGGGGAAGCGCCTCCACCCGCAAGGCGTCGTACCGAGTGGTGATCGATCGCACTATGTCAGGTTCGTCGGTCACCTTGCCCTGTATAGAAGACTCCGCCCATACGGTTGTCCAGTCTCCAGGAAGCTCGGTTATGACGAAGGCGCTCAACAGCCCGCACGTCGATGAGGCCGAATAGGGCAGTATCTGAATGCTCACCTTCGGACGCTCGGCCAGCTCCAGCAGATAGGCCAACTGCTCGCGCATCACCTTCGGGCCGCCGATAGGGCGGCGCAGCACCCCTTCATCGATGATCGCCCAAAGATGGGGAGGCTCAGACTTCGACAGCACGGTCTGGCGCTGCAGTCGTGTGGCGAGGCGTTGTTCCAGCACTTCGGCAGTGATCCCCGGCTCCCCGGCCAGCACGTGACGCGCGTAGCCCTCGGTCTGCATGAGACCGAAGAAGAGAAGCGGATCCCACGTCCGCAGGGCCGTCGCCTCTTGTTCGGCTTGCAGGCCATGGCGGAACCACAGAGGAGCGGCGTCCTTCCATCTGTAGGCCATGAGCCACAACCCCATGAGGACGCCGTCGAGTTGGAAGATCTCATCACATCGCCGAGCGAACGCCTTCTCCGGCTTACGCGCCGCCCGCTCCACCATTCCCACCATGCTGGTCGAGAACATGACCTTGTCCGCCAGTTGCCTCTGGGTGAGATTTGCCGCCAATCGCTGCCGCCGCACTTCATAGCCAAAACGGGCCAATAGCGAACTTTCTGGGTTCAGCTCGACCGGCAGCGGCATGATCTTGCCTCCTTACGACGTGGCACCCACGACGCACCAGATCGTGTGTTCAAAGTGCAATCGATTGAATGCACACGGTAATCAAACCCGGCCAATCCTGGAGGAGGAATCGGCAGATGGCACAGGGAGTCCCACAAGGCGTGAGGGAGTCCACGTGTCACCTCGACGGCGAAACGAGGTTCATCATGGTCGCGGACGACGTACCCGAATCGTGGGGATCACTGGATCTGGTGGGGACGGAGGCTTCCGTGCCGGTGGCGCGGGCGTTCGTGCAGGCGACGCTGGGAGACGGACATCCCGCCCTGGACGATGTCACCCTGCTGGCGTCGGAACTGGCAACGAACGCCATCGTTCACTCCGACTCGCGGCATGGCGGGTTCATCGGTATCACGCTGGCACAGCGAGATCAGACAGTCCGACTGACGGTCAGGGACGCGGGAGCAGACACCACGCCCAGGGTCTCCGAGGACCTCTCTGGCGAGGGTGGGCGGGGGCTGTTCCTGGTGGAGCAGATCTCGCAGCGCTGGGGAGTGGACGAGGACGCCGACGGGCGGGCCGTCTGGTGCGAGGTCAAGTTCTGACACCGGCCGCACCTTCGTGGGGGGGCGTCGAGGGTCAGGCTCGCGTCGAAGGGGCGGTGGGTCAGCGGGTGGACTCGGCTTGGATGAGCATGCGTTTAAGGAGGGCGATCAGGGTGTCCTGCTCGGCCTGGGTCAGGGGGTGGACCATGCCGTCCTCGGCGGTGCCGCGCAGTTCCATGGCGGCGTACCACCGGGCGTGCCCCTGCTCGGTGAGCTCGACGTCGACGCGCCTGCGGTCCTCGACGCCGCGCAGCCTGCGGACCAGGCCGGCGTTTTCCAGGGTCGCGAGGCGCCCGGTCATGCCGGCCGGCGAGACCATCAGCTCGGTGGCCAGCTCGGACGGCGTCGCCCGCCAGGGCTCGCCCCGGGCCACGAGGCGGTGCAGGGTCTCGAACTCGAACCCCTGAAGGCCGACCTCGGCCAGCGCGCGGTCCTTGGCGTGCGCGACGTGGCGTCCCAGGAGCTGGATGCGCGTGATGATCGCCTCGACCCGTTCGTCGAACGGCGCCTTGTCGCGCCACCGCGCCAGATGCCGATCGACGGAGTCCTCCATCCCGTAAGTATGCTACGCCGACAAGTATTTCGTTGACAAAAGATTAGCTAGCGAAATATGTTCTCGGCCCATGAGCTCACCTGTGCGCCGCCTGCTCGTCGGGCGGACGATCGCGGCCCTGGCGACCGCGCTGATCCCGACGACGCTGACCCTCGCGGTCGTCCGCGCCACCGGCTCCGCCGGCGACCTCGGGCTCGTCCTCGCCTGCGAGATGATCCCGATGCTGCTCATGCTCCCGGTCGCCGGGGTGGTCGCCGACCGCTTCCCTCCGCAGCGGGTCGTCCTCGCGGCCGACCTGGTGCGCGGCGCGGCACAGCTCGGCGTCGCGGCGGAACTGCTCGCGGGCGTGGTCCGCATCCCCGACATCGCGGTGCTGTCGGCGATCACCGGCGCGGGCCTGGCCCTCGGGACGCCCGCGGTGCGGACGCTGGTGGCGGCCGTGGTGGCCGATCAGGAGCGGCTGCGCGTGAACGCGCGCATCGGCGTGGCCCAGGGGCTCGCCCAGGTGGTGGCTCCCGCCACGGCCGGCGCGCTCGTCCTCGCTCTCGGCCCGGGCTGGTCCTCGCTGCTCACCGGCGGGCTGTTCGCCGTCTCCGCGCTGACGCTCGGCGGGCTGCGCCCCGCCCGCGCCGTCCGGCGGGGCCCGCGCGGGTCGTTCCTCGCCGACCTGCGCGAAGGATGGGTGGAGACCCGCCGGCACCCGTGGTTCCTGGCCAGCGTGCTCGGCCACGGAGTATGGCACCTGGCCGCCGGTTTCCTGCTGACGCTCGGCCCGCTGATCGCCGTGCGCGATCTCGGCGGTGAGGCCTCGTGGGTGCTGATCACCCAGCTCGGCACCGTCGGCCTGCTGGTGGGCGTCTACGCCGCGCCCCGGCTGCCGGTCCGCCGCCCGCTCGCGGCCGTCGCGGTCGGCGCCGCCGCCTACGCGCTCCCCCTGGCGGCCTTCGGCCCGCCGATGCCGCTGGCGGTGGTCGCCGGAGCCTACTGCGTCGCCATGTTCGGCCTCGGCGTGCTGACCCCCCTCTGGGAGACGTCGTTGCAGCAGCGCATCCCGGAGGAGGCCCTGGGCCGCGTGGGAGCGTTCGACGGGCTCATCTCCTTCGCCGCCCGGCCACTCGGCCTGGCCGTCGCCGCGCCGGTCGCGGCCGTGACCGGCACGGCGGCGCCGCTGGTCGCCGGGGCGGTCCTGGTCGCCGCGGCCAATCTGGCCGTGCTCGCGCTGCCGGACGTGCGCCGAGCGCCCGCCGAGGCGACGGCGGAGTTGACTTCACCTTGAGTTGAAGTTCGAGACTGCCCCTCGGACGACGGTCGTCCCATGAGAGGGAGTGGCGGCATGCGCGCTGTAAGAGTGGAGCGGTTCGGCGGCCCCGAGGTGCTGGTGGCGGCGGAGGTGCCCGATCCGGTGGCGGAGCCGGGACAGGTCGTGATCGACGTCGCGGCGGCCGACACCCTGTTCGTCGAGACGCAGATCCGCTCCGGGACGGCCCGGCAGTGGTTCGCGATCGAGCCGCCGTACGTGCCGGGCGGGGCGGTGGCCGGGCGGGTGAGCGCCACGGGCCAGGGCGTGGACGCCGCCTGGGCCGGCCGGACGGTCGCGGCCTGCACCCCGGACTCCCAGGGCGGGTACGCCGAGCGGGTGGCCGTCCCGGCGGAGGCGCTGCTCGCCGTCCCGGACGGCCTGGACCCCATGTGGGCGGCGGCCCTCATGCACGACGGCGTGACGGGGCTCGCGGTCCTCGACGCGGCCGAGGTCAAGCCGGGTGATCGGGTGCTGATCACGGCGGCTGCCGGCGGCATGGGCATCCTGCTCGTCCAGCTCGCGCGGGCGGCCGGGGCGCGGGTGACCGCGGCGGCGCGCGGGGAGCGCAAACTGGACCTCGCCCAGCGGATGGGCGCCGACGTCGTCGTCGACTACACCGAGCCCGGCTGGGCCGAGCACGTCCGGGAGGTGACCGGCGGCGGCCCCGACGTGGTGTTCGACGGCGCGGGCGGCCGGATCGGGCAGGCGGCGTTCGCGATCGCCGCCCCGGGCGCCCGCTTCTCGGCGCACGGCGCGGCCGGCGGCGGCTTCAGCGCGATCGATCCGGCGGAGGCGGGCCGGCGCCAGATCACCGTTCGCGGCATCCAGGACGTGCAGCTCGGTCTTGCCGAGCGGAACCGGCTGGCCGAGCGGGCCATGGCCGAGGCGGCGGCGGGCCGGCTGGAACCGGTCATCGGCCGCACCTTCCCCCTCGTCCGGGCCGCCGAGGCGCACGCGGCGATCGAGGCGCGCGAGGTCCCCGGCAAGGCTTTGCTGCTGCCCTGAGGTTCACGAGAGCGGCTTTTCCCACCGGTGGCCTGAGGTTCACGATGAGGTTGCCCAAGGGGGCGGTGGCGGGTCTTCCCGTCGGGCGGCGCCGGGGCGGGCGGAGTACCGTGACAGGTGACGCGAGGAAAAGGGGGCTCGCGATGTCCGACTTCGAGGAAGTCACCAGCCGGATGGTCGACGCGATCAACAAGCACGACCTCGGCGCGCTGACCCGCTGCTACACCGAGGACGCGTTCTACATGTCGCCCAGCGGCAAGGGCGAGGGCCGCGACGAGATCGGGTCCTTCTGGGCCCTTTTCCTGGACGCCTTCCCCGATCTCCAGCTGACCCCGTGGAACAAGCTGCTCTGCGGTGACTGCGTGATCATGGAATGGATCCTCACCGGGACTCACAACGGGCCGTTCCTCATGCCCGACGGCGAGGTGATCGAAGCCACCGGGCGGGGAGTGACCATCCGCGGGTGCAGTACGCGGGCCTTCCGGAACGGCCTGATCACCATGCACTGCATCTACTACGACCAGCTGGAACTTCTCACCTGTCTCGGCGCCCGGCTCAGCCTCTCCCAACCTCGATGACCGCGGCCCCACCCTCACCGGCCTGGACGGGCGGGGCGGCGTCCGCGGGTTGATCGGACCGTGCGGGCCGTGAGGACCCCGCGGTCCGTCCGGGTCCTGAAGGCTCCACGGGTCGTCCGGGCCCTGAAGGCTCCACGGGTCGTCCGGGTTCCGCGGACCGTGCCGGCTCTGCGTGCTCGGGGCGGAGGTGGCGAGCGAGGGCGAGGGCCGCGAGGACGGCGGCGCCGCCGATGACCGCGATGGCGAGGTGCGCGGGGAGCAGCGAGGCGATCGCGCCCGCCAGCGCGGCGCCGAGGCCCTGCGTGGTCATCTGGCCGGAGGTGAACAGGCCGAACGCCTGGCCGAGGGCGTCCGGCGGCGCGGCGTCCACGAACCGGCGCTGGAGCCCCAGGTTGTAGGCCAGGCACGCCCCGGTCAGCACGCCGAGCGCCAGGCACCACGGAAGCGAGGGCCGCGCGGCGAAGGCGGCCAGCGGCACCCCCGAGGCCACGGCGAGCGGGAAGGAGAGCCGTTCGCGCATGGCCGGCGCGGCGAACCTGCCGACGACGAGGTCTCCGAGCGCCATCCCGACCGCGAACGCCGCGAGCACGAACCCCGCCTGGGACGGGGCGCCTCGCTCGTTGAGATAGGGGACCACGAGGGCTTCGGCGCCGGCCACGAACATCACCGGGATCCAGTTGCACAGCATCAGCGCGCGGACACGCCGGTCGGCCAGCAGCCGGCGGTTGACCCGCAGCGACGCCCGCACCGCGTTCCCCCCGGCCGCCCCCAGGTCCCGCCTTGCGTGCCCTGCCCCGTGCCGTCCGCGACCGGCCTCCGCCCCGCCGCCACCGACCCCCGCCCCGCCGCCACTGATCTCCGTGCTCTCCGCCGACGGCCGATCCAGAACGCTTCCCGTACCGCTCGCCGCGGTCTCGGCCCTGCTCGGCGACGAGGGGACGGCGGTGGGGACGGCCGCGCGGGGCGGGTGGTCGGGCAGGCCCAGCCGCAGAAGGACGGCGCCCGCCCCGGACAGCGCGGCGGTGATCAGCAGGGCTCCCCCGGGGCCGGCCAGGGACAGGACGGCGCCCCCGGCGGCCAGGCCGCCGATCTGCGCGCCGGCGGAGGTGATCGTGAGCACCGAGCGGCCGAGGACGTAGGAGTCCCCGGGGAGCAACTCCGGGAGCGTGGCGGTGCGCGCGGCGCCGAACACCGGGTTGAGCGTCCCGGTGACCACGACCAGCAGCAGCATCGCCCACACGGGCATCCCGCCGGAGGCCAGGGCCAGGCAGACCGCGACACGGACCAGTTCGCCCGCGATCATGAGCCGCCGGGGACGCATCCGGTCGGCCAGCGAGAGCAGGAACGTCCCGCCGAGCACGTACGGCAGGAACCCGCTCATGTAGGCGAGCGCCGACAGACCGGCCGAACCGGTCCGTCCGTACACCAGCGCGGCGAACGCCAGCATCTTGACCGTGTCGCCCGCCACCAGCAACGCGAAGCTCCCGAAGAGCACGCGGAATTCCGGCACGGCGAACACCTGGCCGAACGTCGCCCGTCGCGTGTGGTCTGTCCCGGTCACCGCCACCTCCCGCCACGATGCTGCGGCCTCCGCCAGCCCATGGCTAAGGTTTCGGAAATAACCGAAAGGTCATCGAACGGGCGTGGGAGGGGGACGTGACGTGGGGAGGGTGATCCGGGTCGAGGTCAGTCCGCAGGATGTGATGACCAGTCGGTTCGCGGTCTCGCGGCTGATCGAGACCATGCACGCCCTGTGGCTGCTGTCCGGCCGGTACGAGGCGGGGGTGCACCGGCCGTGGGTGGAACGGCACCGGCCTGCCTACGAGCGGCTGCTGGCGCGACTGCCCGCGCTCGGAGCGCTGGTCCCGCTGTTCCGGCGGGGCGAGTACAACGCCGACTTCATCGCCCCGCCCCCGGCCGGGGTGAACGTCGCCTTCGACGACGAGCTGGCGGTGATGCGGGCCACGCCCCTCGCCCAAGCGCGCGAGGAGATCGCGAGGAACCTGCACGGCGGCCCTGCGCCCTCCCCCGAGGCGCTGGCCGTCCTCGACCGGCCCGACATCGTCCAGTTGCTGGCCGACGTGCTGCGGGCCACGTGGGAGGAGATCCTCGCGCCCGGCTGGCCGCGCTTCCAGGCGATCCTCGAACGCGACGTCGCCTACCGCGCGGGGCGCCTGGCCGCCTACGGGTGGGCGGCGGCGCTCGACGACCTCGACCCGCGGGTGCGTTGGTGCGCCGCCGACGGCCCGGGCCACATCGCGGTGCGGATGGAGGCCGCGGGGAAGGACGAGCGGCACCGGCTCGGCGGCCGGGGGCTGCTGCTGGTCCCCACCGTCTTCGGACCGGGGGTGGGTGCGTACCTGGAGGACGCCTGGCCGTACGCGCTGGTCTACCAGGCCCGGGGCATCGCGGCGGAGCACGCTGCGCCGCGGGGGCTCACCCGGCTCATCGGCGCCACCCGGACGGCGATCCTGCTGCGGTTGCCCGCCACCACGACGCAGCTCGCCGCCCTGCTCGACATGAGCGTCGGCGGGACCGGCGACCATGTGGCGGCGCTCCGCGAGGCCGGTCTGATCACCGGCACGCGGGTGGGCCGCTCGGTGCTGTACCACCGCACCCCGCTGGGCGACGCGCTGTCCGAAGGCGCCTGACCGGCCCCCGTCCCGCGGCCCCGTCCCCCGGCGTCCGTCCCCCGGCGTCCGTCCCCCGCCGTCCGCCGTCCGGGAGCGGGTCAGCGGATCGCGCCGAGTACGGCCCAGCGGCCGGATCGGAGACGGGCCAGCTGGGTGGTCATCCGGATCAGCAGGAAGAGCGACAACCCCGACCAGATCCCGACCAGCCCCCAGCCGAGGCTCAGCGACGCCCACACCACCGGCAGGAACCCCAGCGCCGCCGCGCACAGCGTCGCGGTGCGCATGTACGCCGCGTCGCCGGCGCCCAGCAGCACGCCGTCCAGGGCGAACACGACGCCGCCGACCGGTTGCAGCGCGACGAAGAACCACCACGCGCGCGGCATCTCCGCCAGCACGGCCGCGTCGGCGGTGAACACGTGGGGCAGGGTGCCGGCCAGAGCGGCGAACACGACGCCGAGCACCGTCCCGAAGAGGAGCCCGCAGCCGGCCACCTGCCAGGCCAGCCGGCGCGCCCGCTCTCCGTCCCGCGCGCCGAGCGCGGCTCCGACCAGCGCCTGCGCGGCGATGGCCAGCGCGTCGAGCACGAAGGCCAGGAACATCCACAGTTGGAACACCACCTGGTGGGCGCCGACCGCCGCCGTGGAGATGTGCGCGGCCACCGCGGTGGCGGACACCCAGCACGCCTGGAAGGCCAGCCCGAGCAGCACCAGGTCGCGGGCCATGCCGAGCTGGGCGCGCATCGCGGCGGGCACCGGCGCGAGCGGCACGCCCTCGCTCACCAGCGCCCGCACGAACAGGCTCGCGGAGATGAGCTGCGCGACCACGTTGGCGACGGCCGAGCCGTCGAGCCCCCAGCCGAGCCCGTGCACCAGCACCGGGCACAGCACCGCGGAGATCGCGTTGCCCGTCAGGACGTAGCGCAGCGGACGCCGCATGTCCTGCACGCCGCGCATCCAGCCGTTTCCGGCCATGGTGACCAGGATCATCGGGGCGCCGAACAGGGCGATGCGCAGCCAGCTCACCGCGGCCTCGGCCACCTGGTCGTCACCGGTGAGCAGACGGGCGATCGGCCCGGCGAGCAGTTGCCCGGCCACGACCAGCGCCAGCCCGGTGATCGCGCCGAGCCACGTCGCCTGCACGCCCATGGCAACGGCGTCGGCCCGGCGGCCCGCGCCGTGCAGCCGGGCCGCGCGCGCGGTCGTGCCGAACGACAGGAACGTCATCTGGGTGGCGATCTGCGCCAGCACGATCGCGCCGACCGAGAGTCCCGCGAGCGGCACCGCGCCGAGATGGCCGACCACGGCCGTGTCGACGAGCAGATAGAGCGGCTCCGCGGCCAGGACGCCGAGGGCGGGCAAGGCCAGCCTGATCAGCTGCCGCAGCGTGGACCCGGCCGGATCGGCATGCGCGGTCATGCGCCCTCCGGTAAGGATCGGCACCGGCTCTCGCCACTTACACGCCGACCCTATCCGTAAGGGTCTTCAAGCGGCAATGCCACTTACACCGCGTCAGCCCTTCAGGGCGCCGGCCATGAGGCCGCGCATGAAGAAGCGGCCGAGCAGCACGTAGACCACCATCGTCGGGATCGAGGCGAGGATGGCGGCGGCCATCTGCTGGCTGTAGGGGACGGTCTGCGCGCCGGCGATGTTGTTCAGCATCACGGTCGTCGGCCAGGACGTCGGCCCGGTGAGGAACACCGCGAACAGGAAGTCGTTCCACATCGAGGTGAACTGCCAGATGATCACCACGGCGACCGCGGGCCCGGAGACGGGGATCACGATCGACCAGAAGGTGCGCAGCATCCCCGCGCCGTCGACCCTGGCCGCCTCCATGAGCTCGTCCGGGATCGTCACGTAGTAGTTGCGGAAGATCAGCGTGCAGATCGGGATGCCGTAGACGACGTGGGCCAGCACGAGCCCGGGGATGCCCCCGTACACCCCCAGATCCACCATGAGCTGGACCAGCGGGATCATCACCCCCTGGTACGGGATGAACATGCCGAACAGGAACAGCGTGAACACCACGTCGGCGCCCGGGAAGCGCCACTTGGACAGGACGAACCCGTTCATCGCCCCGAGCGCGGCCGAGATGAGCGACCCGGGGACCGCCAGCAGGAAGCTGTTGGCGATGCCCGGCTTGAGCTTCTCCCAGGCCACCTGCCACGCCTCGGTCGTCCAGACCTTCGGCAGGCTCCACGCCTGGCTCGGATCGGCCTCGGTCAGCGGCTTGAAGCTGGTGACCAGCAGGACGTAGATCGGGATCAGGAAGACCAGGACGAAGATGAGCAGCAGCGCGAACCGCAGGTACAGCGGCCAGCGGGCCCGGCGGGCCGCCGGCGGCGCCTGGTGCCGGGTCTTGGACGGGGCCGCGACGGCCGTGCTCATGAGCGCTTCTCCCTGCGGGCGTTCCAGACGAGGTAGGGCACGACGAAGACCGCGACGGTCAGGACGATGTAGGCGGCGATCGTGGCGCCCTTGGCCGGGTCGTGGGCGTCGAAGACGGCGACCCACATGAAGACGGCGGGCACGTCGGTGATGATCTGCTTGCCGGACACCGACACGATCAGGTCGAAGACCTTGAGCGAGATGTGCCCGAGGATGATCAGGGCGGACAGGGTGACCGGCCGCAGGAACGGGAAGACGATGTAGCGGTAGACCTGCCACTCCTTGCAGCCGTCCACCCGCGCGGCCTCGCGCAGTTCGTCCGGCACACCGCGGAACCCGGCCAAGAACAATGCCATGACATATCCGGACATCTGCCAGACGGCGGGGATGGCCATCGCCGCCATCCCCCAGTCCTGGCCCCGGAACCACTCGTTCTGCAGGAACCCCAGCCCGACGGCGTCGAACAGCCGGTTCAGCCCCACCGCCTGCGCGTCCTGGCCGCTGTTCATCAGCCAGCGCCACACCACGCCCGTGGCGACGAACGAGATGGCCATCGGGAACAGGTAGATGGCGCGGAAGCCGCCCTCACCCCTGATCCCCTTCTCCATCAGGAACGCCAGGAGCCAGCCGAGCGCCAGGGCGCCGCCCACGAACACGACGGTGAACACGATGGCGTGCCTGACCGAGATGCCCCAGCGTTCCTGGTCCCACAACGAGACGAAGTTCGTCAGGCCCACGAACTTCCCGGCGGAGATCTCGTCGTGCCGGTCGGTCATGGCCAGCTTGAAGTTCCAGCCGAGCATTCCGTACACGAAGACCGCTATCGCGATGATCGACGGCGTGACCAGGAGCAGACCCGGCAGCCATCTGCGGACGCGCGACACACTTACCCCCAGCGAAGGCCCGCGCCCGCCGCGCCTGAAGAGCGACGCGGGCGCGAGCCGTAAGAGATCAACTCACTGATTGTTGGTCTTGGCGGCCTCGACCAGGGCCTGCTGCAGCTTGGCCGGGTCCTTGCTCTGCAGGAACAGGCCGACCGCCTCGGTGATGGCCGTCTTCCAGGCGTCGTTGGCGACCACGCCGTGCTGGATGGAGCCGGCCAGCTTGTCGTTCGCCCACTGGCCGAGGTCCCACTCCAGGTAGTCCTGGTAGAGGCTCTTGTCGGCGTCCTTGCGGGCCGGGATGGAGCCCTTCTTGGGGTTGAAGGCGTCCTGGCCCTCCTTGCTCGCCGCGACCTTGAGCCAGGCGAGGGCGCCGTCCTTGTTCGGCGCGCCCTTCGGCAGGGTGAAGCTGTCCGACAGCCACATGAACGTGCCGTCCGTGCCCGGCGAGGCGGCCCAGTCGAAGTCCTCCTTGGACTTCTTGCCCAGGCCTCCGTCCGGCGCGTTGTGGAAGTAGCCGTAGGCCCAGTCGCCCATGATGTTGAACGCGGCGGCGCCGTCGGCGACCTGCTTGGCGGCGGGCTGCCAGTCGTCCTGCGGCGGACCGGCGTAGGACAGGATCGTCTTGAAGTCGGTGAGCGCCTTGGTGACGTTCGGGCCCGACCAGTCGGCGCCCTTGGCCCACAGCCCGTTGTAGCCGTCGGTGCCCAGCGAGCCGAGCAGCACGCTCTCCATCAGGTGGACGACGGTCCACTCCGAGCCGATGGACAGCGGGATCTTGCCGGTCTTCTTGACGGCCTCGAGGTCGGCGATGAACTCCTCGATGGTCTTGGGCGCGGCCGAGATGCCCGCGTCCTTCAGCACCTTGGGGTTGGACCACAGAACGTTCGAGCGGTGGATGTTGACCGGGACCGAGTAGACGTTGCCCTCGTAGGTGATCTGGTCCACGAGCTGCTGCGGGAAGACGTCCTTGAGCTTGAGCTCGTCGTAGAGGGAGTTCAGCGGCTCCAGCTTGCCGGCCTTGATGTAGCCCTGCAGCTCGGCGCCCGCGTGTCCCTGGAAGGTGTCCGGCGGCTGGTTGGCCTGCAGCTTGCTGGACAGCAGCGCCCGGGCCTTGTCGCCCGAGCCGCCGGCCACGGCGGCGTCGAAGAACGACAGGTTCGGGTTCTGCCTCTGGAAGATCTCGCGCATGGCCTTCAGGCCGTCGGCCTCACCGGGGCCCGTCCACCAGGAGAAGACCTCTACCTGCTTGTTCGCGGTCTTCCCATCGGCGCCGGTGCCCTTCTCGTCACCACCGCCGCCACAGGCGGCGAGGGACAGGAGGCCTGCCACGGTCACCGCGACGGCCGACATCCAGCGTCGTCGCATTGCTCTGGTCCCTTCACGGTTCGAGGAGCTGTCGCACGTAAGCCCGCCCCCGTGTACCAGGCCCAAGGTGACAACGTTGTCAGTACGCAATCAACCCATCTCACAACCCGCACCGTCAAGGGTGTGCGAATAACGTCTCCATATAGCGGCCCCGCCACCGCGCGAACCACACGGAAAGGCACTGCCATGAGCTCCCGTACCACCGGCGACCGTCCCGCGCCCGAGATCCTCACCTCCATCGAGTCCGACGACTGGGACGGGCGGGACGTGATGGGCGAGCGGCACGACCAGGTGGCCTTCGTCGACGTGGACATGACCGAGATGATCGACCAGGGCGCCGTCTTCTCCGGCTGCGCCTTCCGGCGCGTGCGGTTCAACGCCTCACGGCACACCGACGCGGCCTTCCTCAACTGCACCTTCACCCGGTGCAACTTCTTCGACGCCGCCTTCACCGGGTGCAAGATGGTCGGCAGCGAGTTCGACGGCTGCTCCTTCGACCTGCTGAAGGTCGACGGCGGCGACTGGTCGTTCGCCCGCCTGTCCGGCGCCGAGCTGCGGGGCGTCTCCTTCACGGACGTGCGCATGCGCGAGGCCGACCTCACCGGCGCCCGGCTGGAGGGCGCCACGCTCCAGCGGGCCGACCTGTCGGGCGCCTCGCTGCGGCTCGCCGACCTGTCCCGATGCGACCTTCGCGGCAGCGACCTGTCCTCGCTCGACCCGCTGAGCGTCAACCTGCGCGGGGCCGTGGTCGACCTCGCGCAGGCGGTGCTGATCGCCACCGCCCTCGGGCTGGACGTGCGCTCCGGCTGACCCGTGGTCCACGGCGGGGGCGAGCCCGGGTCGTCGGCACCATAGGCGCCGGGACCCGAGCTCGCGGGCCGCATGTCCCCGGGTCCGGTCTCCACCCCTCCGAGGTGACCTCGCCCATCACGCGGGACACGGGCCGTCGTGGCGGCCGGCCTTCGATGAGGCCCCGCCGGGGACGTTCCGCACGCCCGGCGGTCACCCGCCGGCGGCTCTCGCCTCCCCGGCGAGAGGGCTCGGCCAACACGCAAGTGTTCCACCAAGCACCGCGTCCCGCTCATTTCCCGTCACGATTCGCATGTATGAAGGCTGGCGAACGCCGCGCTTCGGGACAACAGGCTTTCGGGGGAAGAATCGTGATTTCCTGGCAGTGGGCCGATGCAGGCATGTCAAGGCCACCGTGCACCCTGGCACCCGTCGCCGAATAGGTAGATTTTCACGAAATACCACCTTCCGTAATTGTGACCGTATTGGTTACCCTGCTCTGATCACGTACAGGGAAGACGCCGGGCCAGGATGCGGGCCACCTCCGCTTGGCACGTTCCCGGGACGAGAGACGATCAGCCGGGCAGTGGCGGACGACCGGACGGCAGGAGATCGATGGCGGAGCGACGACGGGGCCAGGCGCTTCCTCCGGCGCTCCCGGCAACCTGCCTGCTCAAACGCCGATTTCGGTTCGCCCGTTACCTACAAAGAGTGATCTACCCTGGCCACGACTGCGATCTGCCATCACGGAAGGTAAGATTCCCCGAGCGCCGACCTCGCGGACGACCTCCGGGCCGGCAAGGCACCTCACGTCGGGAGACGCAGATGGAAACCGTCGACCTCGAAGACCTGAGCCTCGAACTCCTCCTCATAGCCGCGCTGCACCACGAGGCCGAGCGCCTCGCCGCCGACCTTCCGGGGCCCGCGGCGGGTCCGGCCGGCCGGCGCGAGCCGCGTCCCGGCGGGCCGCCGCGCTCGCCCCGCGGCCGCTCGGCCCGGACATAAGTCGCCTACTGCAATAATTGCGCTTTCAACTTAAAAGTGATGCTTTACCACCGCCGCTTTAATTTGTCGGTGGCGGCGGTCACACTGCGAGCATGGCCGACCTTCCTCAGGAACCATCCGCTCCGGACGGCTCCACGCCGAAGAGCGCCCCGCCCCAGCCCGCCCACGACACCCCCGCCCCTGTCACCGCTCCCCCCGACGCCTCCCCGTCCGCGAGCGCCCCGTCCCCGTCCGCGAGCGCCCCGCACGAGGCCGACGTCCCGGCTTTCGACGACGCATCGCACCAGGCCGATCGCCCGGCTTTCGACGAAGCACCGCACCAGGCCGATGCCCTCGCTCCCGGCGACGCGTCGATCGAGCTCGGCGAGGTCACCCTCGGCGATTGGTACGCCCACGCCGACAAGATGACCGGCGTCGGGTTCCTCACCGTGGCCCGACGGCTGCCCGCCCTCATCCGCCACGCCGTCCGCCTGGCCTGGCAGGCCAGCCGCCGCGACACGGCGGCCACCATCGCGCTGAGCGTGCTGGGCGGGGTGTTCACCGCCTTCGGCCTGCTCGCCACCACCGGCGTGCTCCAGGCACTGTTCACCGCGGGGCCGACGCCCGAGCGGGTCAGGGCCGCGGTGCCGAGCCTGCTGCTGGTCGGGGCCGCCGCGACGCTGCGCACCGCCCTGCAGGCCGGGGCCGGCTGGGCGCAGGCCCGGCTCGAACCGCAGGTCGAGCGCATCGCCGAGCGGAAGCTCTACGAGCTGACCAGCCGCGTCGACCTCATCCGTTACGACGACCCCGACTTCCACGACGCCCTCGAACGCGCCCGCCAGCGCGGCGTGTCCATGGTGGACAGCGTGGTGAACTCCGCCATCGACCTGCTCACCGGCGTCATCGGCATCGCCGCCGCCGCGGGCGTGCTCGGCATCCTCCACCCGGTGCTGCTGCCCCTGCTCCTGCTGGCCGTCCTGCCCGACGCCTGGGCGGCCGTCCGCGCGGCCCGCATGCGCTACACGACGATGTACACCCTGATCCCGGTCCGACGCCGCAAATGGATCCTCAGCGACCTCATGGCGGCCCGGCCGACGGCGGCCGAGGTGCGCTCGTTCACCATGCGGCGGTTCCTCACCCGCCTGTACGACGCGGTCGCCGGGGCCGAGCAGGACGCCATACTGCGCATGGCCCGGCGCCAGGCGGTGGCGCGCGTCATCGGCGAGGCCCTGGGCGGCGCCGGCACCGCCCTGGTCTACGTGGCGCTGGGCGTTCTGCTCGCCATCGGCGCCGTGCCGCTGGCCGTGGCCGGCACGGCCGTGCTCGCCATCCGCTCCGGCCAGAGCTCGCTCTCCAACCTCATGTACGCCACCAACCGGCTGTACGAGGAGGGCCTGTACTTCACCGACTTCCTCGACTTCTGCGAACAGGCCGGCCGGCGCACGGAGCCGCCGCGCGAGCGCCACGCGCCAGGTTCGTTCGACCGCATCGCCGTGGACGACGTCACCTTCAACTATCCGGGCAAGGAGGAGCCCGCGCTCGACCACGTCTCGGTGCACATCGACCGGGGCGAGGTGGTCGCGCTCGTGGGCGAGAACGGCTCGGGCAAGACCACGCTGGCCAAGATCATCGCGGGTCTGTACGACCCGGCCGAAGGGCGGGTCCTGTGGGACGACGTGGACATCGCCCAGGTCGATCCGGACGAGCTCCGGCGCAACATCGCGGTGATCGCCCAGGACCACACCCGCTGGCCGCTCACGGCGCGGGACAACATCGGCATGGGCCTTGAGAGGGGCGAGCCGGCCCTGCGCGCCTCCGCCGAGGTCGCGGGCGCCGACCAGGTGATCGCCGAGCTGCCGCACGGCTACCGCACGCTGCTCGACCGGCGCTTCAAGGACGGGCACGAGCCGTCCGGCGGCCAGTGGCAGCGCATCGCGGTGGCGCGCGGCTTCCACCGCGACGCCCCGCTGCTGATCTGCGACGAGCCGACGGCCGCCCTGGACGCCCGCGCCGAGCACGCGCTGTTCGAGCGCATGCGCGGGCACGCCGACGGCCGCACCGTCCTGCTGATCACCCACCGCCTGGCGAGCGTGCGGTACGCCGACCGCATCTACGTGCTCGACCACGGCAAGGTCGCCGAACAGGGCACCCACGAAGACCTGATGGCCCTCGACGGCATCTACGCCGACCTCTACACCCTGCAGGCCAGCGCCTACGGCCGCGCCCACGACGACCGCCAAGCCCCCACCAACGCCGTCTGACCGCGCACGACCTGACGGATGACGCCACGACGCCAGCCGGCGGCCGCGGCCGCCTGCCGAGGTGACCGGGAGCGGGTGTGCCCGGTCAGTTGGAGGCGGCGTGGTCGCCGGGGGCGGCGGGGTGGGCGCAGGGGGCCGGGTCGGCCTGCTCGGTGAGGAGGTCGCGGTAGTGGTGGATCTTGCGCTGGATGGCGGCCTGCCGCTCCCTGAGCCGGGAGATCTGCTCCTCCACCTCCCGGTCGTGGGCCTCGAGCAGGGTGATGCGCTCGCCGATGGTCTGCCGCCCGCCCCGCACGAGCGCGGTGAACCGCAGCATCTCGGCGATGGGCATCCCGGTGTCGCGCAGGCACCGCACCATGCCGAGCCAGCCGACGTCCTCCTCGCTGAACCGCCTCTGCCCGGCGGAGTTGCGCTCGATCGGCTCGAGCAGGCCGATGCGCTCGTAGTAGCGGAGGGTGTCGAGGCTGAAGCCGGTCTCCTCCGCGACCTGTCCCGGTGTGTAGATGCTCACCCGCCGAGAATGCCACCTGGAGTGGGCTCCTGGTCAAGCCTCCGGTGGCGCCGCCCTCTCCCGTACGGCGGCCCCGCCCGGCCGGCGGCCTCAGCGTTCGGGCAGGTGGTCGGCCAGGTAGCGGCGGACGAGGTTCTTGCACTCGGCGATCAGGTCGGGGTCGCCGTCGGGGTGCAGGCGGAAGGCGAGCTTGAGCACGGCGTCGGCCGCCTCGACGGCCACCACGAGGGCGCGGTCGAGACCCGGCCCGCGGGGCGCGCCGAGCAGGTCGATGGTGAGCGCCCTAAGCCGGTCGGCCACGATGACGTTGTTCTCCAGCGCCGCGTCCAGCAGGCGGTTGGTGCCCTTGAGCGCCGGCCCGCCCGGGGAGAACAGGATCTCGCCGAAGTCGACGATGGCGAACCCGGGGGTGGTGCGCTTCATCGCGACGAACTCGTCCACGGCCAGGTGGACCGCGTCGGTCCAGTCGGTGATCTCGGCGGAGCCGAGCCGGATGGTCAACCGGTCGAGGAAGCCGTCGAGGTTGCGCAGCGCCAGCGCCCGCACGAGCCCTTGCTTGTCGGGGAAGAACTGGTAGAAGGTGCCGATGGGCACTCCCGCTCTGCGGGCGACCTCCTTGGTGGTCAGCCCGTCGTAGCCCACCTCGTCCAGCAGTCGCGCGCACTCGTCCAGCATCCGCTCGACCCGCTCGAGGCTGCGGCGCTGGGCGGGACGGCGGCGAAGCGTCCCTGCGGAGACGTTCATCATCTCCCCATCATCCTCCCGAAACCGGTTGCTGCGCTTAACATGAGAATCACTCATATTGCTGGAGGTCACCATGTTCCTTTGGGGTACCGCGACCGCCTCCTACCAGATCGAGGGCGCCGCCGCGGAGGACGGCCGGGGAACGTCCATCTGGGACACCTTCGCCCATGAATCCGGCAACGTGCGCGATGGCCACACCGGAGACGTCGCCTGCGATCATTACCACCGCTGGTCAGAGGATGTCAC
Organism: Sphaerisporangium sp. NPDC005289; assembly: GCF_040607455.1. Classification (NCBI taxonomy): domain Bacteria; kingdom Bacillati; phylum Actinomycetota; class Actinomycetes; order Streptosporangiales; family Streptosporangiaceae; genus Sphaerisporangium; species Sphaerisporangium sp. NPDC005289. The sequence continues at coordinate 15,021 of NZ_JBEXGS010000029.1, read as the reverse complement.
GCTCATGGCGGATCTGGGGGTGAACTCCTACCGCTTCTCCATATCGTGGCCGAGAATCCACCCGCGCGGTGACCGGGAGGTCAACCAGGCCGGCCTCGACTTCTACGACCGCCTCGTCGACGGGCTCTGCGCCCAGGGCGTCACCCCGGCGGCCACGCTTTTCCACTGGGACCTGCCGCAGGCCCTGGAGGACCGGGGCGGCTGGCTGAACCGCGACACCGCCCACCGCCTGGCCGACTACGCCCACACCGTCTCCGCCCGCCTCGCCGACCGGGTGCCCATCTGGATCACCCTCAACGAGCCGTTCATCCACATGGTCTTCGGCTACGCCCTGGGCACACATGCGCCAGGCCGGGCGCTGTTCCTGGACGCGCTGCCCGCCGCCCACCACCAGCTCCTCGGGCACGGCCTGGCCACCCAGGCGCTGCGCGCGAACGGCGCCGGACGGGTGCTGGTCACCAACAACTGCACGCCGGTCTGGGCCGCCTCGGACGCGGAGCGGGACGCGCGCGCCGCCGACGCCTACGACACCCTGCACAACAGGCTGTTCAACGACCCGGTGCTCCTCGGCTCCTACCCGGACCTGTCGGCCTTCGGCGTGCCCGCGCTCGACGCCGTCCGCGACGGCGACCTCGAGGTCATCGCCCAGCCGCTGGACGGCCTCGGGGTCAACTACTACAACCCGACCCGCGTGGCCGCCCCCGTCCCCGGGGCGGACACCGGTGGGCTGCCGTTCGTGGACGCGGGCGTCACCGGCCACCCGACGACCGCCTTCGGCTGGCCGGTCGTCCCGGACGGGCTGCGCGAGCTGCTCACGGGCCTGCGGGCCCGCTACGGCGACGCGCTGCCGCCGGTGTACGTGACCGAGAACGGGTGCTCGCAGACCGACGAGCCCGGCCCGGACGGCGTGGTGGACGACCAGGCGCGCATCGCCTACCTGGACGGCCACATCGCGGCGCTGCGCGCGGCCATGGCCGAGGGGGTGGACGTGCGGGGGTACTACGTCTGGTCGCTCCTGGACAACTTCGAGTGGGCCGAGGGGTACAACCAGAGGTTCGGCCTGGTCCACGTCGACTTCGCCACCCAGAAGCGCACGCCGAAGGCGTCCTACCACTGGCTCAAGAACCGCCTCGCCGCCGAACACCACCACGGGACGCCGGCCTAGAGCTCTCCACCGGACGCCGCGACAGGACACCCCCGTCTGGAGAACACCGGAGCACGCGAGACGCCCGGAGCGGGGTACGGCAGGCGAGCCGTCGGGGTCAGTGCGGTGACCACATACGTTCACCGGGCGCAGATCTCCACCCCCGGCCACGTGCCGCAGTGATCGGCGCCGGGTCGGCGGGTCGTGGTACGGCGATGCCGACGCCTGCCACGGCGCCCGAGCCGGTGAACGTTCGTGGACAGCGCCCTAGAAGACCGAGACGTGGACGTGGTCGTAGTGGTTGGCGGTGATGCCGCCGCGGTCGGACATCATGCGCCAGCCGGCTCCGGTGCGGATGTCGTAGTAGCGCTGCTGCCAGATGATGTACATGATCCCGATCTGGCGGCCGTTCTCGATGCACCACTGGGCCAGGGCGTCGCCGCGCGCCTTGGAGGCGGCGTCGGGCATGCGGCCGCCGGTGCTCATCATGAAGTCGCAGGCGCGGCCCTTGCCGTGCTCGCCGGGGTCGCCCGCGCGCAGGCATCCGACGCCGAACGGCATCGGGAAGTTCTGCATGATGACGTTGCGGATGCTCACCATGCGCGAGGTCAGGCCGCTGCCGGCGTCGGGGGTCTGGAAGCCGAACTTCTTGAGCAGCCGCTCGACGTCGGCCTTCTTGTCCTCCAGCCGGGCGATCTCCTTCTTCAGGTCGCCGATCTTGCCGTCGGCCTGCTTCTTGGCATCCTTGGACTCCTTGATCAGTCCGGAGATGCGGTTCAGCCGCTGGTTCTTCTCCTCGGCCAGGTAGGTGACGGTGGCGGCCTGCCCGAGGATCGCGTCGGGGTCGCCGGTGTAGTTGATGACCTGCGGGCCGTCGACCGAGCCTGCCATGTAGGAGGTGGCGAAGAACTGCCCCATCCGGCGCTCGGCGTCGACCAGGTCGCCGCGGAGCTTCTTGACCCGCTGCCCGGCCTTCCGCACCGCGTCGCGGGTGTCCTGCAGGCTCTGGATCTCACCGCGGTAGGCCTTCTGCAGATCGGCGGCCTGCTTGGTCAGCTTGTCGAGCTGGGACTGCGGGGTGGGCTTGGCATCGGCGGGCGGGATCACCAGCGCGGTGAACAGGCCCAGGAGGACGGCCGCCAGCGCGACCGCACGGCCTGATCGCATCAGCCCTCCCCATTCCCGACGCCCCGAAACTATAGAAGCCGATCTTCGGGCCTGTCACACGATCGGAGGAACCTATACACCATTGGCGAAGTATCTACCACTTCGCGACTACGCAGGGTGCGGGAATCCCGGTAATTGGGCCCCGGGTCACACGCCGACGACCGGCGGCACCTCACGATGCCCACCGCGCCCACTGCCGGTGACCACGGCCCGCGCCGGCCGGCGGACCGGCCCGGGCGATGCCGGCGAGGGGCGCCGCGCCGGGCCTTCCGCTCCCCGGCTCTTGTCGAGTTGTGTAGAACATGGTTCTGTCGTATCCACCGGACACCGCGGACCGCCCGTGGGCGCCCTCGCGGCATGATCGTCCAGCGGGCGTCCGGTCAGACCGGACCAGGCCCCGCCCGACCAGGAGGCAAGTCTCATGCTCCAGCACGACCGTCTGTTCATCGGGGGCGACTGGGTGGCTCCCTCGGGCACCGCGACGATCGACGTCGTCTCCCCGCACACCGAGGAGGTCGTCGGCCGGGTGCCCGACGGCGCCCCCGCCGACATGGACCGCGCCGTGGCCGCCGCCCGCCAGGCCTTCGACCACGGGCCGTGGCCGCGGATGTCCATGGCCGAGCGCGCCGAGGTGATCGGCAGGCTCGCCGGGCTGTACGCCGCCCGGCAGGCCGAGATGGCCGAGCTGATCACCCTGGAGATGGGCTCGCCCATCACCTTCTCCCAGCTCGCCCAGGCCCCGCAGCCGCTCGGCATGCTCCAGTACTACAGCGAGCTCGGCAAGAGCTTCGCGATCGAGGAGGAACGTCCCGGCTTGTTCGGCCCGGTGACCGTCCGGCGCGAGCCGGTCGGCGTCGTCGCCGCCGTGGTGCCGTGGAACGTCCCGCAGTTCGTCATCATGACCAAGCTGGCCCCCGCCCTCCTCGCCGGCTGCACGGTCGTCGTCAAGCCCGCCCCCGAGACCCCGCTCGACTCCTACCTCCTGGCCGAAATGGTCAAGGAGTCCGGCATTCCCGAGGGCGTGGTCAACATCGTGGCCGCAGGGCGCGAGGCCGGCGAGCACCTGGTCTCGCACCCGGGCGTCGACAAGGTGGCCTTCACCGGGTCCACCGCCGCCGGCCGGCGCATCGGCGGCATCTGCGGCGAGCAGCTGAAGCGCTGCAGCCTGGAGCTGGGCGGCAAGTCGGCGGCGATCATCCTGGACGACTGCGACCTGCCCTCCGCCATGGGGTTCCTGTCCATCGCCTCGCTGATGAACAACGGCCAGGCCTGCGTGGCGCAGACCCGCATCCTCGCCTCCGCCTCCCGCTACGACGAGGTGGTCCAGGCGATCGCCGACATGGTCGCCGGGCAGGCGGTCGGCGACCCCGCCGACCCGGCCACCGGCATCGGCCCGATGGTCGCCAAGCGCCAGCAGGAGCGCGTCGAGGGCTACATCAAGATCGGCATCGAGGAGGGCGCCAAGCCGGTGCTCGGCGGCCTGGACCGGCCCCGCGACCGCGGCTGGTACGTCGCGCCGACCGTCTTCGCGGGCGTCTCGAACGACATGCGCATCGCCCGCGAGGAGATCTTCGGCCCGGTGCTCTCGGTGATCGAGTACCAGGACGAGGAGGACGCCGTCCGCATCGCCAACGACAGCGAGTACGGGCTGTCGGGCACGGTGTGGACCGCCGACGCCGACCACGGCATGGACGTCGCCCGCCGGGTCCGCGCCGGCACCTACGGCGTCAACATGATGAACACCATGGAGCCGTCCACGCCGTTCGGCGGGTTCAAGGCCAGCGGCGTCGGCCGCGAGCTCGGCCCCGAGGGCCTGGCCGGATACCTGGAGTACAAGTCGATCGCCCGCCTGGGCTGAGGCCGTCCACCACGGCCGACGTCGTGCCACCACGGCCGATGTCCTGCCCACCACGGCCGACGTCGTGCGCAACCGCCGCCCAGCGCGCCCCCGCGTCGCTGGGCGACGGCCCCGCATTACAAGGATGTCCGAGGTCGCCCCCGTCAGAGGTACTGCCCGGGTAAAGGCTGTCCCCTGGTGGACCTCATACCTCCTGAGGAGGTAGACGACATTTATTCCGAATTGGTTCGCGCCACTACGGCGGCGGTCTCGATGGCGATCTCCAGTTCCTCGTCGGTCGGCACGACGGCGACCGCCACGGCCGAGTCGTCGGCGGAGACCAGCCGGGCGCCGCGCACCGAGGAGTTGCGCGTCGGATCGAGGCGGATGCCCATCGGCGCGAGGCCCGAGAGCACCTTGCGCCGCACCGGGGCGGAGTTCTCGCCGACCCCGCCGGTGAACACGATGACGTCCACCCGGCCGAGCACCGCGGTGTAGGCGCCGATGTACTTGCGCAGCCGGTGGCAGTACACGTTGTAGGCCAGCGCGGCCTCGTCGTCGCCCGCGGCGACCCGGTCGAGGACCGTCCGCATGTCGTTGTCGCCGCACAGGCCGTACAGCCCGCTGCGGTGGACGAGCATCTCCTCAACTTCGTCCGGCGTCATGCCGCCCCGGATCAGGTGGAAGATCACCCCGGGGTCCACGTCGCCGGAGCGGGTGCCCATGACCAGCCCCTCCAGCGGGGTCATGCCCATGGAGGTGTCGACGCAGCGGCCCGCCGACACCGCCGAGGCGCTCGCGCCGTTGCCGAGGTGCAGCACGATGACGTTGGCCATGTCGGGCTTGCCGACCATCTCGGCGGCCACACGGGAGACGTAGGCCGTGGAGGTGCCGTGGAACCCGTAGCGCCGCACGCCGGCCCGCTCGGCGACCTCGCGGTCGATGGCGTAGGTGCGGGCGGCCGGGGGGAGCGTGCTGTGGAAGGCGGTGTCGAAGACGGCCACCTGCGGCAGGCCGGGGTGGAGCCGGCGCATGACCTCGATGCCCGCCAGGTTCGACGGGTTGTGCAGCGGGGCCAGCGGCACGGCCTCCTCGATCTGCTTGACGACGTCGTCGTCGATCAGGACGGGACCGGTGAAGGCGGCCCCGCCGTGGACCACGCGGTGGCCGACGGCGGTGAGCCCGCCCGCGTGCGGGGCGACCTCCTCGGCGACCTTCTCCAGCGCGGCCGCGTGGTCGGGGTACGGCGACCCCGGCTCGCCGATGCGCTCGATCTTGCCCGCCTGGTGACGGGTGGGGCCCTCCACGTCGATGAGCTCGTACTTCACCGAGGACGACCCGGAATTGATCACCAGGATCACCGCGGCACCTCCGTGATCCACGATCCGATGCGCCTGATGAGGCCGGGGGTGGCGGCGGACTCGGCGTGGCCGTACCCCGGCTCGATCCACAGCTCCTTCGGCTCGCGCGCCGCGTCGAAGAGCTGGTGGGCGTGCTCCAGCGGGAAGAAGGCGTCGGCGTCGCCGTGCACGATCAGCAGCGGCGTGGGCGCGATGCGCCCGACCGCCTCGTGCGGCGCGAGCGGCACCGGGTCCCACGTGCCGGACTGGATGCGCGTGCGCTTGGCCACCCGGGCGGCCAGCCGTCCGGAGGGCCGCTCGATGGCCCAGTGGACCTGCCGCATGGGGCGGGTGCCGCGGTAGTACCAGCGGGCGGGACCGCTCACGGCCACCACCGCGTCGGTGCCTCTGTGCAGGGCGGCGTGCCGGACGGCGATCGCGGCGCCCATCGAGAAGCCGACGGACGCGACCCGCGTGTATCCGATGGAGCGGGCGTGCGCCACCGCCGCGTCCAGGTCGAGCACCTCCACGTCACCGACCGTGGAGCGGCCGCCCGACCTGCCGTGGCCGCGGAAGTCGAAGGCCACCACCCCGCCGTAGCCGCTCAGCACGTGCGCGATGCGCCGTGTCGCGCTCTCTCGCCAGGAACCGGTGAACCCGTGGGCAAGGACGATGCCGAGATCGGCGTCGCCCCGGGAGGGGGTGTGCGCGGCGTCGATCCGTACGCCGTCCTTGGTCATCAGCGTCGCGGGGAATGCTGCGGCAAGGGGCATGGAAAAAGCTTATGGGGAACGCCCGGCGCGCAGGTGGAGGAGGCCCATGCCGTGGGGGCCTGCGCCCCGAGCGCCTGTGCCTTGGCGGCCACCGGCGTGACGCAGGCGACCACGAACGCGCCCATGACCAGGCCCCAGACGGCGATGCGGCACCGTTCGCCCTTGCGCCGCCTGCATGTCAGAAGGTCCACCGCCGAGTCGGTGACCCGGTGCACGGAGGCGGCCGGTCGCATGAGTCCTTCGTCCACCATGCTGGCATGTCTTCCCGGGCGAGCCGTTGTTAGTCCCGGAGCCGCTCGCGCGGCCCGCCGGCGGCGGTCCGGCGGACGGGCCGGCGGGTCGTCTCCGCTGGTCGGGCGCTAGTGGACGACCGCATCACGAATTTGTGAACATTGCCAGAAATGTTTGCTTTGCGCGGGCGCGGCACGTGGTGGTAACCCCGATCAACTAAAATGGTGGAGGCCGCAGTGTCCGCGGCCGGCCTCCACGACCCAGAGCGAGACTCCATCATGCCTTTGAACAGCCGCGACGACCTGCGGAACATCGCGATCATCGCGCACGTCGACCACGGCAAGACCACGCTCGTGGACGCCATGCTGTGGCAGTCCGGGGCGTTCCGCGCCAACCAGGATGTCGACGAGCGGGTCATGGACTCCAACGACCTGGAGCGCGAGAAGGGCATCACCATTCTCGCCAAGAACACCGCGGTCAAGCACGGCGGCATGACCCTCAACATCATCGACACCCCCGGCCACGCCGACTTCGGCGGCGAGGTCGAGCGCGGCCTGTCGATGGTCGACGGCGTCGTCCTGCTGGTCGACGCCTCCGAGGGACCGCTGCCGCAGACGCGCTTCGTCCTGCGCAAGGCGCTCGGCGCCAAGATGCCGGTCATCCTGTGCATCAACAAGGTCGACCGCCCCGACGCCCGCATCGCCGAGGTCGTCGACGAGGTGTACGAGCTGTTCATCGACCTCGACGCCACCGAGGAGCAGATCGACTTCCCGATCGTCTACGCCTCGGCCAAGGCCGGCCGGGCCAGCCTCAACCGTCCCGACAACGGCGGCATGCCCGACTCCGAGGATCTCGAGCCGCTCTTCAAGACGATCACCAACACCATCCCGGCGCCGGTGTACGACCCCTCCGCGCCGCTGCAGGCGCACGTCACCAACCTCGACGCCTCCAGCTACCTGGGCCGCATCGCGTTGTGCCGCGTCCACCAGGGCACGATCAAGAAGGGCCAGCAGGTCGCCTGGTGCCGCACCGACGGCACCATCCAGCGGGTCAAGATCAGCGAACTGCTGATGACCGACGCCCTCGAGCGCAAGCCCGCCGAGCAGGCCGGCCCCGGCGACATCATCGCCATCGCCGGCATCCCGGACATCATGATCGGCGAGACGCTGGCCGACCCCGATGACCCGCGCCCGCTGCCGCTGATCACCGTCGACGAGCCCGCCATCTCGATGACGATCGGCACCAACACCAGCCCGCTGGTCGGCAAGGTCAAGGGCTCCAAGGTCACCGCCCGCATGGTGAAGGACCGCCTGGAGAAGGAGCTGGTCGGCAACGTGTCGCTGCGCGTGCTGCCCACCGACCGGCCCGACGCCTGGGAGGTCCAGGGCCGCGGCGAGCTGGCCCTGGCCATCCTGGTCGAGCAGATGCGCCGCGAGGGCTACGAGCTGACCGTCGGCAAGCCGCAGGTCGTCACCAAGACGGTCGACGGCAAGGTGCACGAGCCGGTCGAGCGGCTCACCGTGGACGCCCCCGAGGAGTACCTCGGCGCGATCACCCAGCTCCTCGCCGTCCGCAAGGGCCGCATGGAGCACATGACCAACCACGGCACCGGCTGGATCCGCATGGAGTTCGTGGTCCCGGCCCGCGGCCTGATCGGCTTCCGCACCGAGTTCCTCACCGAGACGCGCGGCACCGGCCTGGTGCACCACGTCTTCGAGGCCTACGAGCCGTGGTTCGGCGAGCTGCGCACCCGCAACAACGGCTCGCTGGTGGCCGACCGCGCCGGCGCCGTCACCGCGTTCGCCATGCTCAACCTCCAGGAGCGCGGCACGCTGTTCGTCTCGCCGACCACCGAGGTCTACGAGGGCATGATCGTCGGGGAGAACTCCCGCTCCGACGACATGGACGTCAACATCACCAAGGAGAAGAAGCTCACCAACATGCGCTCCTCCACCAGCGAGGAGACCGAGAAGGTCATCCCGCCGCGGGTGCTCTCGCTGGAGCAGGCGCTGGAGTTCTGCCGCGAGGACGAGTGCGTGGAGATCACTCCCGAAAACGTCCGCCTGCGCAAGGTCGTCCTGGACGCGGCCACCCGCGGCCGCTCGGCCGCCCGCGCCAAGCGCGGCAACTGACGACGGCTACGGGCTCGTGCTCTGGTCCTGGCGCTCGCCGGTCTCGCCGGCGTAGCGCTTGCCGGGCACGAGCTCACGCGCCCCGTACAGCTCCGACACCGTCACGAAGGTGTACCCCTTGGCGCTGAGGTCGGCCAGCAGGTGGGGCAGCGCCTCCATCGTGGTCCGGTGGATGTCGTGCAGCAGCACCACCGAGCCGGGCCGGGCGGCCGAGGCCCGCCGCGCCACCAGGGCGCTGTCACGGTCGCGCCAGTCGAGGGTGTCCAGGTCCCACAGGATCTGCGCGAGGCCGGCCCTGCCGGTCTCCTCGGCCACCTTGCCGTCGGTCGACCCGTACGGCGGGCGCATCAGCCGCATGGTGACCCCCGTGATCGACCTGACCACCTGCTGGGTGCGGTCGAGCTGCCCCCGCAGGCCGTCGCGGGACAGCGACGTGAGGGCGGGATGGTCCCACGAGTGGTTGCCGAGCTGGTGGCCCTCCGCGACCATCCGCCGCAGCAGGGGCGCGGTCGTCGGCGTCACCATCTGCCCGACGACGAAGAACGTCGCCCTGGCGTTGTGCCGGGCCAGGGCGTCCAGCACCGCGCCGGTGTAGTCGAAGGGGCCGTCGTCGAAGGTCAGCGCCACGCACTTGGCGTGCGCGCAGGCGATGGACCGTTCGGCCGGCGCCACGACGGGCCGGGTGCCCGGCCAGCCGGGCTGCTGGCCGATCACCCGCAGGGCCAGCAGCGCCGGATCGGAAACGGCCCTGACCGGCGCGGACGACCGCACCCGGATGACCTCATCCTTCGACCCTCCCCGAACTGGCGCCCGTACCTGACCGCAGCCAGGCAAGGCCACGACCAGCCCGAACAAGCATGCCAGCCACAGCAGAACCACCCGCACCGATGCCACCGCGCGCTCCCCCCGTACAGCGGCAGGGGTCACGGATAGTGATCGGCCGCTTCCCCCCGCAGAGCCTTGGCCAGCTCGTCCCACCAGGGAGGAGCATCGGCCTGCAACTCGGCGTAACGACGCGCCACGCGAATGGCGCAACCCACCGGATCCGTACCCAGATGGCGACGTTTCACCACACCCTCCTGCCAACGGTAAAAACCATCGCGGAAGGTCACTACCAGGCCAATCCAGACAGACAGGATCGCGTCATCGCATACGTCGTACGCGTCGGTCACCCCCAGGCTGACGAGCTCCACCCGGAGCTTCGCCAGAGCCGCGCGGGCCTCAGTCACCCATCCACCCCCAGTAGGGCCACAGCGGGCCAGAGCGATAAGCACACACCGGTGATGTACCCCCGATGGGCGCGCCTTTGCACTCCCGTGGTCGAGACGTGACCTACTGGAGTGGACAGAGGCCGGTCAAGAAGCCGGATCTCCCCGCGGCCGGCGGAGTGACCGGCGGTGTCGTCACCGGTCGAGCGCCTCGCGCGGCTCGGTGACGACCATGACGAAGCGCAGCGCCTCGCCGCCCTCGTTTGCGTAACGATGCGGACGGTCGGCGCTGAAGAGCACGGCGTCGTCCTTCTTGAGCACGTGGCTGCTCCCGTACACCGACAGGGTCAGCTCGCCCGACAGCACCGTGAGCATCTCGCGCGTGCCGGGCGGGTGGGCGTCCCCGTCGTGGAACTCCCCCGGCTGCAGCGTCCAGTCCCACAGCTCCAGGATGGCCGGGGCGTCGGAGCCGAGCAGCAGGCGGGCCGAGCCGCCCTGGTCGCTGCGCCACAGGGTGGCCGCGTCGGCGGCGGCCACCACCCGGACGACCGGGGTGTCGGACACCTCGACCAGGCGGGCCACGGTGACCCCGAGGGCGTCGGCGATGCGCGTGAGCGTGGTCACACTGGGGTTGGTGCGGCACTGCTCGATCTGGACGAGCATCCCGCGGCTCACGCCGGACCGCGCGGCGAGCGCGTCCAGGGTGAGCCCGCGGTGGGCGCGCTGAGCGCGGACGTTGTTGGCGATCGCCGCCGTGACGGTCCCCGGATCAGCCATAGGTGCAGTCTAGTGGCATTTGTGAACAACGCATTGACCCCAATATATTGCACTAACAGTGCAATTCATTGGGGGTGAGCGGACATGGCAGCGGTGATGCTCGCGACGATGTGCGCCGTGGTCTACGGGACGGCGGACTTCTTCGGCGGGTTGGCCACCAGACGCTCCCGCGTCCTGGCCGTGGTGATGCTCACCCAGCTCACCGGCCTGGTCTTCGTGCTTCCGCTGCTCCCGCTGCTGCCCGGGACGCCGAGCCCGGCCGCGCTCGGGTGGGGCATGGCAGCGGGACTGTGCGGCGGCGTGGGCGTGGTCCTGTTCTACCGCGCCCTGGCCTCCGGGGTCATGTCGGTCGTGGCGCCGACCACCGCCACCACCTCGGCGGCGCTGCCGGTCCTGGCCGGTCTGGCGATGGGCGAACGCCCCGAGGCGGCCGCCCTGTGCGGGGTCGCCCTGGCGCTGGCCGCCGTGGTGCTGGTCAGCCGCGAGCCCGGGACGGGCCGGAGCCGGGCCGCGCTGGCGCCGGTCGTCCAGGCCCTGGTGTCCGGCCTGGGGTTCGGCGCCTTCTTCGTCCTGCTCAAGCAGGTGCCCGCCGAGGCCGGCCTGTGGCCGTTGTTCGGCGCCCGCCTCGCCTCAGCGGTCGCCGCCGGCGCGCTGGCCCTGGCGAGCGGGCGCACGGTCAGGCCCGGCAAGGGCGCCCTGCCGGCCATCGTCACCGCCGGGATCCTCGACATGCTCGCCAACGTGCTGTATCTGATGGCGGTCCAGCGCGGCCTGCTGACCGTCGTCGCGGTGCTCGCCTCGCTCTACCCGGCCAGCACCCTCCTGCTCGCCAGGTACGTGCTCGGAGAGCGGCTCAGCGCCCTGCAGGCCGCGGGGGTCGGGCTGGCCCTCGGCGCGGTGGCCCTCATCGCCTCGGCGTAGCGAACACCACGCCCTCATCGCCTCGGCGTAACGGAAGCCACGCTCTCGGCGCCTCGGCCCGGCGAGGGCCACCCCGCCCCTTGCGCCTGGTCCCGGTCGTATCAGACCCGGTGGGCGGTCACCTCGATCTCGATGCGCATTCGCGGGTCGGACAGGCCGCAGACGAACATCGTCGCGGCGGGCCGCACCTCGCCGAAGTACCGCTGCAACACCGGCCAGCACGGCTCGAAGTCATCCGCGTCGGGCAGCATGTACCGGACGCGGACCACGTCGGCGAAGGAGCATCCCGCCTCCTCGAGCGCGGCGCCGATGTTCTTCATGCACTGCTCGACCTGCTCCACGATGCCCTCGGCGATGGTCATGCTCGTGTAGTCGAACCCCGTCGTCCCCGCGACGTGCACCCAGTCGCCGTCGACCACCGCCCGCGAGTACCCGACCGCCTGCTCGAACGTGGAACCACTTGAGATCAATCTGCGAGTCTGCATGGCGAGACCGTAGGCAGACGGCGAGGCGTACGTCCACCAGGGGCGGAGCGAAACGCGTGAAGGCCGCCTCGGCGGACGCCGTGCCGGCCTTCGGACGTCGTCCCTGGATCAGGCCGCCTGGAACTGGGCGGGCGCGCGCAGCGCACCCTCCTCGTGCGCGTAGCCCTCCAGCATCGTCCTGAGCTGGCGGCGTCCGCGGTGCAGCCGGGACATGACCGTGCCGATCGGAGTGCCCATGCGCTCGGCGATCTCCTTGTAGGCGAAACCCTCGATGTCGGCCAGGTAGACCGCGACCTTGAAGTCGTCCGGCAGCGAGCGCAAAGCGTTCATCACGACACTGTCGGGCAGCAGTTCGAGCGCCTCGGTCTCCGCCGAGCGCAGACCGGTGGACATGTGCGACTCGGCGGCGGCGAGCTGCCAGTCCTCGATGTCCTCGGCGGCGGACAGCTTGGGAGAGCGCTGCTGCTTGCGGTAGTCGTTGATGAAATTGTTGGTCAGGATGCGATGCAGCCACGCCCGCAGGTTCGTGCCAGGCCGGAACTGGTGGTAGGAGGTGTAGGCCTTGGCGACGGTCTCTTGCACCAGATCCTCGGCATCGGCCGTGTTGCGGGTGAGGCGCATGGCCGACGCGTAAAGCTGGCTCGTCACGGGCATGACATCGCGCTCGAACCATGCCTGACGCTGCTGTTCGGTCATCGAGATCATCTCATCCCCCTCATGCCTGCTGTCCCCCGTTACCCATCCGACATGAACCCATGCAGGCTCTCTAACCGCTTTACTCCGTACGACGGCTGATCACATGCTTGCGGTTCACTCGTAAGGGTGACGTTAGGGGTCCAAGCAGGTCAGCTGGGGTTCATCGGTAGCTGGCTCGGAGTGGCGTCGACACACCTCCAGGCCGGACAAGTCTCATTATAGTAACAGACAACGGACAAATCACGGGAAAGTGTGGTAAGGGTCACATAGAGGGACCACAAGTTAACGTATGCCCATGAAGTACGTGGATAGGCATGATCCGGAAGTCCGGGCGTGGGTGGCCGAAGCGATCCGTACGGTCGAGGCCGACGCCAACCGCAGCTGCGACACCCACCTGCACGTGTTCCCCCTTCCGCCGCAATGGGGCATCGACCTGTACCTCAAGGACGAGTCGGTCCACCCGACCGGCTCGCTCAAGCACCGTCTGGCCCGCTCGCTGTTCCTGTACGGGCTCGCCAACGGCTGGATCGGGCCGGACACCACCGTCATCGAGGCCTCCAGCGGCTCGACGGCGGTGAGCGAAGCGTACTTCTCCCGCATGCTCGGCCTGCCGTTCATCGCGGTGATGCCCGCCTCGACCTCCCCCGAGAAGATCGCGCTGATCGAGTTCTACGGCGGCAAGTGCCAACTCGTGGACAACGCCCGGGCCATCTACGAGGAGTCGCGCCGCCTGGCGCAGGACACCGGCGGCCACTTCATGGACCAGTTCACCTACGCCGAGCGCGCCACGGACTGGCGGGGCAACAACAACATCGCCGAGAGCATCTTCCAGCAGATGTCCCTGGAACGGCATCCGGAGCCGTCCTGGATCGTCGTCGGCGCCGGCACCGGCGGCACCTCGGCCACCATCGGCCGCTACATCCGCTACCGCCGCCACGCCACCCGCCTGGCCGTGGTCGACCCGGAGGGGTCGGCCTTCTACCCGGCCTGGGTCGCCGGCGACTCCCGGATGATCGCCTCCGGCTCCGGGATCGAGGGCATCGGCCGGCCCCGCGTCGAGCCGTCGTTCCTGCCCTCGGTGATCGACCGCATGATCCAGGTGCCCGACGCCACCTCCATCGCCGCCATGCGGTGGGTCCGCGAGGTCACCGGCCGCCACGTCGGCGGGTCCACGGGGACCAACGTGGCGGCCGCCGTCCAGATCATCAGGAGCATGCGCGAGAACGGCAAGCAGGGCAGCGTGGTCACCCTCATCTGCGACGGCGGCGAGCGCTACCGGTGCACCTACGACGATGACGACTGGCTCGCCGAACGCGGCGTCGACATCGAGCCCGCCCTCGCCGACCTGCGGACCTTCCTCACCCACTGACCCGGCCGCCCACCGACGGACGTCGCCCGGTCACGCGGACGCGACCGGATAGTCCCGGCCGTTCTTCCGCGTGGAAAGCCGGGTGCGGCGCGGACGCCATGCCGCGCCACCGCGAGTTTCGACGACCTTCGCCGGCGGGTCCTCACGGGGCTGGCGGGCAGGATCTCCGCCTGCGACAGCGCCCGACACATGCCTGAAATTTTCAGCACCGTCCATCCCGGCCGGTGCGGCCGCGCGCGGGCAATTGCCAGCAAGCCCCGATGACGCCTCATCACAGCGGGTGGAGGCGGCGGCACCGCCACTTGACGCGACCCCGGCGCGTCGTATTGGCTCCGCCGCACCACACCTCTCACCCCGGCTGAGAAGAAGGGGCGCGCTCCAGCGGATGTTAACGCTAACATCGCATTCGCGATCTTTGTGCTCCTGGGCCAGAACGCCTGAGTTCGGCTCATACCCATCGGCCGTCGCACCGCCGAGGTCCCGACGGCCGTTCCGCGCCGGACGGACGATCGGCCGGCACCTCTACCGAGGCATGGGCCTCGGCGGCGACCACGACCCACCGCCCTGGCGGCACGGCCTGCCGGCTCAAACCACCTTCACCTGCTGACGTCGGGAGATCGAAGCATGTACGCATGGAAGCGATGGCTGACCGCCGCGCTGCTGGCCGTCGCCGTGGTGGCGACGGGAACGGCGACCGGGATGGGCGTCGCCAGCGCCGAGTCCAACGGCGGAGTGCGGGTGATGCCGCTGGGTGACTCGATCACCGAGGGCACTCAGGTGCCCGGCGGATACCGCATCGGGCTGTGGCAGCGCCTGGCCTCCGGCCGCTACACGATCGACTTCGTTGGATCCCAGTTCAACGGGCCGGGCAACCTCGGCGACCACGACCACGAGGGACACCCCGGCTGGCGCATCGACCAGATCGACGCCAACATCACCGG
>NZ_JBEXGS010000028.1:5947-118178 GCF_040607455.1 Sphaerisporangium sp. NPDC005289 | reverse complement strand
GGCCCCCCCCGCCCCCCCCCCCCCCCCCCCCGGGCGGGGGGGGGGGGGGCCCCCCCCCCCCCCCCGCCGCGGGGGGGGGGGGGGGGGGCCGCCGCCCCCCCCCCCCCCCCCCCGGCCGGTGCGCGAGGAACGCCGGGCGACGCAACGGATCGGAAGGAACACGGGCATGGACCAGGAACGTCGGCTCGACGTCAGCGCTTCGGCCATGGCGTCGCCGGCCGCGGCACGGCGTCCGGCGCCGCCTCGCCGGCGCCGCAGGTCGCAGATCGGACTGGCGTTCATCGCGCCCTTCGCAGCGCTGTTCGCGCTCGTGTTCATCGTGCCCATCCTGTACGCCGCCTACCTCAGCCTCTTCCGGCAGAAGCTCATCGGGGGCAACGCGTTCGTCGGCCTGGCCAACTACACCAAGCTGGTGCAGGACCCCCAGTTCTGGGACGGAGTGGGACGCGTCGTCCGGTTCACGCTCGTCCAGGTGCCGATCATGCTGATCGTCGCCATGGCACTGGCGCTGGCGCTGGACTCCCTGCGCGTGCACGGCGGCAGGTTCATGCGAGTGACGATCTTCCTGCCCTACGCGGTGCCGGCGATCGTGGCGACGCTCATGTGGGGGTTCCTGATGGGCGTCAAGTACGGCCTGTTCGGCAGCCTGAACGACGCTCTGGGCACCGACTTCGATCCGTTCACCCCGGGCACCACGCTCACCTCCATCGGGGTGATGGTCACCTGGGCGTTCACCGGCTTCAACATGCTCATCTTCTACGCCGTCCTCAAGGCCGTCCCGCGCGAGCTGTACGAGGCGGCCGCGATCGACGGAGCCGGCGAGCTCCAGGTGTTCCTCGCGATCAAGCTGCCGGCGCTTCGCGGATCGCTGGTCGTCACGATCATCTTCTCGATCATCGGCACGTTCCAGATGTTCAACGAACCGCAGATCCTGCCCTCGATGGTCGCCAACAGCGGCGTCACCACCTTCTACACGCCCAACCTGTACGCCTACAACCTGGCGTTCACCGGGTCGCAGCAGGGCTATGCGGCCGCACTCGCGCTCGTCATGGCGGCGATCACGATCGCCGTCGCCTACGCCGTCCAGATCAGAGGGTTGAGGAATGCGTTCGACCAGTAGCCGGCGAACCGGGGCCGGGAAGGTCTCCGGCACGCCGATCCGCCATCCCGGTCGTGGCCGCCGGCTCTACACGATCGAGAACCCCAGGAAGAGCACCGTCCTCACGGTGATGACCGCCCTGTTCACCCTGTACTGCCTGCTGCCGCTGGTGTGGCTGGTCATCAACGCGACCAAGTCGCAGGCCGACTTCGTCTCGACGTTCGGGCTCGCACCCGGCCGCGGGTTCGCCCTGTGGGACAACATCGTCGGGGTGTTCACCTACCAGGACGGCATCTTCTCCCGGTGGCTGCTCAACACCGTTGCTTATGTCGTCGTTGGTGCGACCGTGTCCACCTTCTTGGCCGCCCTCGGCGGGTACGCCCTGGCGAAGCTCGACTTCACGGGCAAGCGGGTGTTCCTGTTCGTCGTGCTGGGGTCGATCTCGGTCCCCGGCATCGCCCTGGCGATCCCGCAGTTCCTGCTGTTCGCCCAGCTCGGGATGACCAACACCCCCTGGGCGGTGCTGATCCCGTCCTTCATCAACCCGTTCGGGTTGTACCTGATGTGGGTGTTCGCGGCCGAGGCCGTGCCGAGCGGCCTGCTGGAGGCCGCGAAGATCGACGGCGCCGGGGAGTTCAGGACCTTCGTCCAGATCGCGCTCCCGCTGCTCGCCCCGGCGAGCGTGACGGTCCTGCTCTTCTCCTTCGTGTCGATCTGGAACAACTACTTCCTGCCGCTGATCATGCTGAAGGATCCCGCCTGGTATCCGCTGACCGTCGGGATCAACCAGTGGAACAAGCTGGGCTCGACGGCCGGGAACGGCGCCCTCATCCAGAACCTCGTGATCACCTCCTCGCTGCTGACGATCATCCCGCTGATCGTCGCTTTCCTCAGCCTGCAGCGGTACTGGCAGTCGGGCCTGTCGCTCGGCGCCATCAAGGGCTGAGAGCGACACGCCGCCGGCCCCCGGCGCCGGCCGTTCTTCCGCGCACCATCCCGCCTAGAGAAGTGAGACCATGACCAGCGACGGTGTGTACGAACCCCGGTACCGGATCGACGGCCGGCCGTGCGACGAGAGCGCCTTCCCGCACGTCTGGGCCAAGTGCATCGGCGCCGGCCGCGCGAACGAAGCGCTGCGCGCCGACTGGCAACGGCAGTTCGCCGAGGCCGCCGCCGCGTTCGGCATCGAGTACATCCGCTTCCACGGCGTCTTCCACGACGACATGTTCGTCTACCGGGGAAGCTACGGCAGCGGGTTCGGCCCGGACACGCCTCTCGACGCGCCGGTGTACACATTCAGCTACGTGGACAAGGTGTTCGACTTCCTGCTCGACTGTGGTGTCCGCCCGTTCGTCGAGCTGGGGTTCATGCCGCGCGAGCTGGCGACGGCGACCGAGACGGTGTTCTGGTGGGGCGCTCACTGCAGTCCCCCCAAGGACATGGCGCGCTGGGTCGAACTGGTCACCCGGTCGGTCGAGCACTGGGTCGACCGGTACGGCCTGGAGGAGGTACGGCGGTGGCGGTTCGAGGTGTGGAACGAGCCGAACCTGGTTCCGCACTTCTGGACCGGGACCAAGACCGAGTACTTCGAGCTCTACCGGCGGACCGTGACGGCGATCAAGAAGATCGATCCCGCGCTGAAGGTAGGCGGCCCCGCGACCAGCGTCTTCGTGCCCGACGACCGCTACAAGGGCGAAGTGGAGGACCGCCCCGCGATGCGCGGGACGGCCGCCGCGGCCGACGTGGACGCGCTCGACTGGCGCCCGGTGTGGATCGAGGACTTCATCGCCTGGTGCGCGGAGCGCGAACTGCCGGTCGACTTCGTCTCCACCCACACCTACCCCACCGACTACGCCTACGGCGCCGACGACCAGGCGGTGGCGATCACCCGGTACGCCGACGCGACGTTCGACGACCTGACCCTGCTTCGCAAGCTCGTCAGGAACAGCCCCTACCCTGATGCGGAGATCCACATCACCGAGTGGTCGACCTCGCCGTCGGCCCGCGACTTCATCCACGACACGCTGTTCGCGGCGACCTCCATCACCCGGTCGTTCCTGCAGTGCGCCACCCTCGCCGACTCCATCGCCTACTGGACCTTCACGGACGTGTTCGAGGAGGGCGGCGCCGGCATCGGACCGTTCCACGGCGGGTTCGGCCTGGTGAACGAGAACGGCATCCACAAGCCCACGTGGCACGCGTTCGCGATGCTCAGCCGGCTCGGCGACCGCCTGCTCCTCGCGACGCCCGATGGAGTCGTGACCCGTGACAGCCGGACCTCGGCCACCTCGGCGGTGTTCTTCAACTACCCCGACGACATGGCCATGAAGGGCGTCGGCTCGGAGAACTCCTACGCGGCCACACGCGCGCGGGCCGAGATGGGGCCGGCCCGCAGGATTCACCACACGATCGGCGAATTGGAGCCGGGCACCACGTTCCTGGTCGAGATCATGGACTGGGAGCACGGGAACGTCGCCGAGGCCTGGTACCGCCTCGGCTCGCCCCTCAACCCGTCGCGGGCCGAGACCGAGCACCTGCGCGAGGTCGCCGACTCCCTCCTCAGGTACACGCTGACCGTGCCCGACACCGGGGTGCTGACCCTCGACGTCGAACTCGGGCCATGGGCGGTGATGTCGCTGCGGCAGTCGTCCTGACCGGTCAGTGGCGGGCGTGGGCGTCGAGGATGTGGGCGACGGCCTCGGTCACCTGCTTGGCGAAGGGGATGTTCAGCCATTCGTCCGGTACGTGCATGTTGGAGTCGGCGCCGAGCGCGCCGGTGACGACGAACTGCGCGCCGGGGTAGCGTCGGCTGAGCATCTCCATGAACGGGATTCCGCCGCCGAGGCCGAAGCCGCGGCACGGCGCGTCGAACACCTGGTCGCCGATCTCGTCCAGGGCCGCGGTCAGCCAGAGGGCGGACGCCGGCGCCTGCCAGCCGTCCAGCAGCATGAAGTCGTGCACCTCGGCCTGCGCGCCGTAGGGCACGTCGGTCGTGAGGATCCTCACCAGCGCGTCCCGCGCGGCCCCGGCGTCGACCGTCGGGGGAGTGCGGAAGCTCAGCCGCAGGGAGGTCGAGGCGCGGAGCACGGCTCCGGCCACCGCGGGGTCCGGGAGGCCGGCGGCGCCGATCACCGACAGGGTCGGCCGCCAGGTGTTGTTCAGGATGAGTTCGACGTCGTCGTCCGAGACCGGCCGCATTCCGCCGACGAGAGGGAAACGGCGCGCGCTGACCCCCGGCTCCAGCGCGGCCAGCGCCTCGGCCTCGGCCCGCCGGTCCGGCGGGATCGGCACGTTCATCTCCGGGATGGTGACCTCACCGGTCTCGGAGTCCTCGACGCGGTCCAGCAGTCGCCGCATGACGCGGAAGGAGCTCGGCACGATGCCGCTCGCGATCCCGGAATGCGCGGCGGTCTCCAGCACGCGCACGGTCAGGGTCGCCTGCACCACGCCGCGCAGGCTCGTGGTCAGCCACAGCCGTTCGTAGTCGCCGCCGCCGCCGTCCAGGCAGACCACCAGGGAGACCTCGCCGAGACGGCCGGACAGATGCTCCAGGTAGGCGGGCAGGTCCGGGCTGCCGGACTCCTCGCCGGTCTCCAGCAGCACGATGGCCCGTGCGTGGTCGCCGCCCGCCGCCCGCACGGCGGCCAGCGCGCTGACCGCGGCGTAGCCGGAGTACCCGTCGTCGACCGAGCCGCGGCCGTACAGCCGGTCACCGCGCAGCACCGGCCGCCACGGGTCGAGCCCGTCGGACCAGTCGCCGAGCGGGGGCTGCTTGTCGAGGTGACCGTAGAGCAGGACGGTGCCGCCCGCCGCGCCGCCGTCGGTCGCGGGGATCTCCGCGACGAGCAGCGGGGCACGGCCGTCGAGCTGGACGACCTCACACTGAGCGCCCGGCAGGCCACGTGAGGTGATCCAATCGCGCACGTGGTCGGCGGCGGCGCGCAGGTGGCCGTCGCGCTCCCAGCCGGCGTCGTAGGCGGCCGACAGCGCGGGTATCGCCACCAGCCCGGAAAGGCTGGACATCAGGTCTTCGTCCCAGCCGTCGGCGACCGCCTCATGTACTTTCTCGGCATCCACCGCCACATCATGGCACCCGGCCGCGCGGCAGCCCGCCGCCGGGTGCGACCGGCCCAGCCCGGTCCTCGGCGACCCGGACGGCCGGGCCCGCGCCCCGGCGACCCGGATGGCGGAGCCCGCGCCCCGGCGACCGGGATGAGCGGCCCGGATGGCCGGGCGCGAGCGGCCCGGCCATCATCGCTCTTCCTCACGGGCAGCCGGTGGAGCCCTTGTCGTGGCGCGGGGCGCGAAGGCGGCCGATCGCGTCGGTCGTGCCCTCGGCGAACCAGATGGTCCTACCGGCGCCCGCGGTGATGCCGAGAGGACCCGCGGCGGGGGTGGGCACCGCGAAGCGCGTGATCCTCCCGGCCGGCGTGATCCGCCCGACGCAGCCGGCGGCCCGTTCGGTGAACCAAAGGTCCCCGCCCGGGCCCCGGGTGATGTCGAGAGGCTGACGACCCTCGGGGAGCCGGAACTCGGTGAACCGGCCGCTCGGCGTGATGCGGCCGATCCGGTCGGCGGCGCGCTCGGTGAACCACAGAGCATGGTCCGGGCCGGTGACGATGCGGTGCGGGCCGCTCCGCGGGGTCGGAAGGACGAACTCGGTGATCAGCCCGGTCAGGGTGATGCGGCCGATCCGGTCGCCGCCCGGGTCGGTGAACCACATCGCGCCGTCCGGGCCGGCCGTGATGGCGTGGGGGGAACCGCCTTCGGTGGGCAGCGGAAACTCCGTGATCTCACCCGCGGGGGTGAGGCGCCCGATCTTGCCGGCCGCTCCCTCGGTGAACCAGAGGCTTCCGTCCCGGGCGGCGGCGATGCCCTCCGGGCGGCTGCCGGGGGTCGGCATCGGGACTTCGGTGACACCGCCGTCACCGGTGATCCGGCCGATCTTGTTGCCGAGGAACTCGGTGAACCACATGGCTCCGTCCGGTCCGGCGGTCACGTCGAGCGGAGCGCTGTCGGGCGTCGGGACCGGGAACTCGGTGAGGGTGCCATCGCCGCGGACGCGCCCGATGCGGTCGCCGGTGAGCTCGGTGAACCACACGGCTCCGCCCGGGCCGGCGGCCAGGAAGGTCGCGCCGGAGCCGGGCGTGACGGGAAACTCGGTCACGACCGGGGTGCGGTGCGTCCCGGCGCGCAGTGGCCCGGTGGTTCGGGCGTGCAGTGGCCCGGTGGTTCCGGCGTGCGCCGGACCGGTGAAGGCGGTGGACGGCGCGACGGCGAGGACGACCCCGGCGATCGTCCGCAGAACTCGTCCGCCGAATGTCCGCGCATGCATGAACGGCTCTCCTTGTCGGGTGCGGTCGGGACGGGCCCACGGCACGGCGGCTGCCCGCCGGCCCGCGCAGCGGACCCCGCCAGGGATGGTGCCGCCTGACGTCGCGTCAGGTGCAACCGGGAGAACTCGGCGCTACCGGGCCTTGTACCTGACGTCGCGTCAGGTAATAGCGTCGACCGGGGTGATCACATGGACGAACGATGCTGGAAGATCGGTGACCTGGCCGCGGCGACCGGCCTCACCGTCCGCGCTCTCCATCACTTCGACCGGATCGGCCTGCTGGTTCCGACGCTGCGCACGCCGGCCGGGCACCGGATGTACACCGGCGGCGACGTCCGCAGGCTGTACCGGATCCTCGCGCTGCGCCAGCTCGGGATGCCGCTGGCCCGCATCGCCGAGTCGCTCGAGGGTGACCCCGGGGACCTCGGCCTGGCGGCAGGCGCCCAGCTCGCGCACGTCGAGCGGACCATCGAAGCGCACCAACGGCTGCGGGTGCGGCTCACGGCCCTGCTCCAGGCCATCCTTCGGGCCACCGAACCGTCCATCGACCAGCTCATCGAGACCATGGAGGCACTGGTGCGGGCCAACGACTTCACGCCCGAGCAATCGGAGCAGGCGAAACGGCGGCACCTGGAGCCCGGGTTCCCCGGCAGGCTCGCCGAATGGCGACGACAGGGCGGACAGATCGTCACCGAACTCCAGGCGCACGCCGCCGACGGAACCGACCCCGCCGATCCCGCCGTACAGGAGCTGGCACGGCGATGGACCTCGGTGATCCGGGACATGGCGGACGGGGATCCGGCCATGATGTCGTCGATCTACGCCCGGATCGCCCGGAAGGGGCCTGAGGAAGCGACCCAGGGCGTGCTGACCGCGCAGGTCTGGGACTACCTCCAACGGGCGTTCGCGGTCGGATTCGGCGTCTGAACTTCCTGGCCCTCTCCGGAGCAAGATCGAGTCGGCCGGGCGCGCATCTCCGGCGGAGCAGGTCACCAGGGGACCTCGCGGGGGCGGGTCCCCGGCCGGGGCAGAAGGCGGCGGCGCGGTGGGCTCGCCGGCCTCAGGGGGCGGTCGCCGCGCGGAGGGCGTCGTCGAGGGTGGGGTGGATGTCGAACGCCCTGTCCAGGGCGGTGACGGCCAGCAGTCGCGTGAGGGCGGCGGGGACGCCGGCGAGCATGAACCTCCTGCCCTGGGCCTCACCGCGGTGTAAGGCGAGGACGAGCTCGCTCATCCCGATCGAGTCGCAGAAGGTGACCGCCTCCAGATCGACGATCACCACCCGGACCTCGGGCGATCCCTCTATGTGGTGCAGTTCCTTCCGCAGGACGGGAGCGGAGTCCAGGTCGAGAGCGCCGGCGGCGCGGACGACGACGGCATCGTCCCGCCGGTCCGACACGACGGTGAAAACGCGATTGGAACATGACTTGGAAGTCATGGTGGCTCCTTCGTGGAGGTGAAGCCGGCGTCGCCCGCCTGGGCGACGCCGGATGGCACATGCGCCCTCGCCGCCGCCGTGAGCGATCGCGGTGAGGACCCGGCCGCGACCCTCCGGCCCCGCGATCGGTCCATGCCCCGGCGTATGCCCTGAGGGCGAGAAGGGAAACGGCGACCCCCCGGCCACCAGCGAGAACGGCCACCGGGCACCGAGGCAGGCATCGAACCGCGAGGCGGGCCAACGCGCGACCTCACCGGACGCGGGCAGAGGCGCCGGGCAGAGGCGCCGGGCAGGGCGGGGAGGTCAGACGCTGCGCAGGACGGAGACCACGATGCCCAGCACCACGGCGGCGTCACCGTCGATCACGTCGTAGGCGGGGTTGCGCGGTTCGAGAAGGACGTGCCCGCCGCGCCGGCGGTACACCTTGACGGTGGCCTCGCCGTCGATCATCGCGGCGACGATCTGGCCCGAGTGCGCCTCGGGCTGCCGCCGTACCACGACGATGTCCCCGTCGCAGATCGCGGCGTCGATCATCGAATCGCCCCGCACGCGGAGACCGAACACCTCGCCGCGCCCGGTGAGGTCGCGGGGCAGGGTCAGCGTCTCGTCCAGGTGCTGGTCGGCCAGGATGGGGGTGCCCGCGGCGATCTCCCCGACCACGGGCACGCTCACCAGGTCGCCGGCCGACTCCGGCGCCGATGCCCGCAGGAACAGGCGCACGTCGATCGGCCGGGTCATCGTGGCGCTCCGGCGGAGGTACCCGTTCTCCTCCAGGCTCTTCAGGTGTTTCGACACCGATGACGACGACCGCAGCCCGACCGCGTCGGCGATCTGACGCGTGCTCGGCGGATACCCGTACCTGACCACCCAGTCGCGGATCACGGCCAGGATCCGCTGCTGGCGCCGCGGCAGCACCGAGGAGTCCAGGTACTCGGACAGGTCGGCATCGTCGTAAGTCGTCACCCGGGAAATGCTAGACGCACCGGCACCCGGCGGCGGGTGGGTCAGGTTCCCGGGGGCGGCTGGGCAGGCGTGTAGGCGGTGGTCAGGAAACATAGGACCGGGCCGAGATCGGGC
Organism: Sphaerisporangium sp. NPDC005289; assembly: GCF_040607455.1. Classification (NCBI taxonomy): domain Bacteria; kingdom Bacillati; phylum Actinomycetota; class Actinomycetes; order Streptosporangiales; family Streptosporangiaceae; genus Sphaerisporangium; species Sphaerisporangium sp. NPDC005289. The sequence goes on along the minus strand of NZ_JBEXGS010000028.1, from coordinate 109,232 downwards.
GGGTTGGTGCCGACGCCGACGACGACGTCGGTGCGCGCGGCGTCGAACCACAGCGAGCACGTGTCGTCGCGCGGGTCGTTCGGGTCGTACAGCGCGAGCGCGACGCCCGTCCCGTTCACGTAGTAGCCCCACACCAGCACCTGGTGGTTGCGGCCGAGGTCGCCCGGGTTGAGGCTCTTGAGCTTGACCAGGCAGATCGGCCGGGGCACCCCCGCGTCGATCCACTCCTTGATGTTCGGCCACGCCTCCCTGATCATCACGGCGGACCGGCCCGACATGAGCCCGACCGGCTCCAGCACGCCGCCGTCGGTGTCGGGGTAGGCCGGTTCCATGATGGCGAACAGCCGGGCGGGCAGGTTCGGGATGTCGAAGGAGTCGAACAGCCGGCTCACCAGGAAGTCGAACAGCGGGTCTCCCTGGCCGGGCGGCGCCACGACCTGCGGGGGGATGCTCCGGCCGGCCATGTAGTAGTCCAGGGCGGCGTACACCATGCCGCCGCACAGGCCGTTGGAGGCGTCGCCGATGGGGAGGCGGGCCAGGCCGAGGTCGATGGTCGTGTCCGTGGTGCCCGCCGGCCAGCTGTTGGGGAACCGGAAGCCGTGCGTGCTGGGCCGGAAGGGGGTCAGGTGCCACTGGGCCGGTTCCAGCAGCCAGGTGACGGTGGTGGTGGCGCCGGCTCCGCCACCGCGCAGCATCGCCCAGCCGGGCGGGCACACCTCGTCGTAGCTGTTGCTCCCGCCGTAGGGGTTGTCCCAGTGGAGCTCGGCGATCGGGCCGGCGTCGCCGATGTGGTAGCCGACCCGGCCCTCGGTGCCGGTGAGCACGCCGTTGGACTCGGTCCGCCAGCTGACGGTCTCGCCGGGGCCTATCGTCCAGGCGGGTTCGATGCCGCCGCTCCAGATGCCGTGCGGCAGGTCCTGCCAGGCCTTGCCGAGCACCTGGCCGGTGGCGTTGGTTACCGTGACGACGGTGCTGCGTGCCGCTGTCATCTGCTGCTCCCCTTGACTGCCGTGTGCCGTTCTGTTCGCGTGAGCACGCCCGGTCAGGTGACGGGCGGCACGTACAGGTCGCCGCCGGTCATCGGCTCCCACGCGGAGAACGCGCCGGTGCCCGCCCTGGTCAGGTTGCGCCGCCGCCACTCGAACCGGGGCGCGTCGGGGGACATGCCCGCCACCAGGTCGGCGAGGGTGTAGGCGAGGCGCACGGTCTTTTCGTACTCCTCGCGGGTCAGGAAGACGGTCACGGGTTCGGTGCCGCCCCGTCTGAGCTGGACCTCCAGGCCCTCCAGGTCCGCGAGCGCCGGCGGCAGGCCGTCGGCGTGCTGGAGCTGGAAGCTCCGCACCCGCACGGTCGTGTCGAGGTTCACGGTCGCGGCGAGCTCGTGCACGCGCTCCAGCACGTCGGCCGCGGTGACCTCCAGCGTCACGCGGTCGAAGTCCAAGGCCATCCGGCCGACGACGCGCGGGTCGACCGGCTCGCGGGGTGTCAGGGTCACGGAGGTCTCACCGCCCGGCGGGACGGTGAACGGCAGCGGGGAGAGGTCCGCGGGGACGGCGTCGACGGGCTGCTGCCCGGCCGGGGTCATGACCAGCAGCGTCGCCACCGCTCGCCGCACGGTCGCGGCCCCGGCGGCGAGGTTCTTGACCCGCGCGGTGAGCGCGCCGGCGCCGTCCGGCTCGACCTGCAGGAACTCGTCGCCGGGGTTGTCCAGCCTGATCCGCACGGGGATCTCCCTGACCGTGCCGGCGTCCTCGGGCGAGGTCTTGAGCGTGAGGCGGACGGCGGCCTCGATGCCGGTCGCGGGCCCCTGCGCGGGGGCGAGCATGCGGCACAGCAGCGTGTAGAACTCAAGGCTGCAGTCGTAGACCAGCTCGAACCCGGCGGGGTCGACGGCCGACCCGTCCGGCTGCTCCACGACGTCGCCGCCGAGGCCGGTGAACAGCGAGGACGGGCGGAACTCTGTCTTCTCCAGACCCCCCACGACGAACTCGGGGTAGGCGAGGTTCTCCGCCTCGGCGATCGTGGCGCGGAGCCGTTCGAGCGGCTCGGGGGCGAACCACGGCGTCAGCCCGAACCGCACCCGGACGCGGTAGGCGGCGCTCGGCGGGCGGCCCTCGGGCACCGGTTGCTCGCGCAGCAGCGCCGTCACCGCCGGGATGCGCCGTGCGGTGTCGAACGCCAGCCGGTACTCGGTGGGCAGCACGTAGTACTGGTTGGGGACGGGGGAGGCCTTCCACGGCCCCGCGGGCCCGGCGATCCACACGGTGTCGGGGTCGAACCCGATCGCGCTGTTGACCAGCGCGTAGATCGGCCGGTTGGCGTGCGACTCGGTGGGGAACCACATGGAGATCCCCCGCTGGTCGGCCGCGAGCGCCAGCGTGTCCTCGTGCGGTTCGGACCGGTATGCCGGGACCGGTACCCGCAGCACCCACTGGTCGGGGGTGCGTAACAGCCGGCGATCGAGCCGCTGGATTCGCGGGGCGAGGGGGACGTCCTCGGCCACGAGGGCCGCGGCGGTGAAGGTGACCTCCACCGGGTGGTACTCGACGAGAGCGGGGTCGGCCTGGTCGATGATCGGGGTGAGCTCGATGGGGTGCGGCCTGAGCGGCCCCCTGTCGATGGCGATCTCCTTGGGGGGAAGCTTGAAGGGGTCGGGGCCGTCGCCGGAATCGTCCTGCTCCGGCTCGGGCAGGGCCAGCCGCCAGTGGACGGTGCCGGTGACCGTGAGCGCCGCGGTCTGGTCCTTCTGCAGCACCGCGGCCACCCGGGCGGCGTCGTCCAGCCGGGCCACGGCGACCAGTCGGCGCGCCGCCCCCGTGCCGCCGGCGGGCTCCTCGTGGACCTCGCCGAAGACCACGGAGACCCCCGGGACGGAGGTGGTGAAGGCGACCTTCACCTCCTCCACCGGCAGCGGCGCGGCGCCGGCGGGGATCGCGGGGTGGCGGCCGAGCTCCAGCGTGACCCGCAGCTCCCAGGCGTCCCCCGATTTGGCGAGGAAGACCGCGGGCGTGGCCGAGGACGGCGTGCGCCGGGGGATCGAGGCCACCGGCACGTAGTACGTCTGGCCGGAGACGCCGGCGCACGGCAGGTGGACCCGGGAGGGCGGCGCGGTGAGCACCGGCGCGGCCTCGGCCTCCGCCTGGGCCACCGCGCCGGTGAACCGGGTGAGCACCGACGGGTCGTCGCCGAGGAACAGCGGCACGCGTCCGGCGGCGTTCGCCGGGAACTCGCCTTCCATCTGTTCTCCTGTCCTGCCGTTTAGAGCTCGATGACGAGGAACGGGTCGTCGGTGGTGACGGGGCCGACGACCTTCTTGACGCCGTCCACGCCGTAGCCCTGGATCTCGTAGGTGAACCGGGCGGCGGAGGCGTCCCGCAGCGGGACCGTCCAGGTCTGGCTCGCGGGCGTGGTTCCCGGGGTGTACTGGACGGTCTTCTCGGTGGTGCGGCCGGTGGCGGGGTCGGTGTGCCTGAGCCGGACCACGACCAGCCGCCACTTGGACATGTCCAGCAGCGCCGGCTGCACCTCGACGTTCAGGGTGGCGCCGGTCACCTCGCCGACGAACTGCGCGCGCTCGTCGCCGGTCTGCCATTCGCCGATGCTCGCCGCGCCGTCGGCGTAGGCCACGTCGACCTTGTACCGGTACTCCTGCCGGTCGGGGTCGCGCAGCCACACCTTCCAGACCCACGGGTCGTCGTGGGCCTCGAAGACGTGCACGGCGTCGACCTCATAGTGGTTGGCGGGGTCCTCGTAGCGGACCGACAGCACGATCGACGAGATCGGCGGGAAGGCCCCCTGCGGGGTGAAGGTGACGGTGAGCGTGTCGTCGAACGAGGTGTCGATCACCGGGCGGGGCTCGGTGGAGCGCACGGGCGGAAGTTCCATCCGGCTGTCGTCCAGCAGGCTGAGGACGACCTGGTACTCGTACTCCCGGGACGGGTTGCCGTCGGTGTAGGTGAACCAACTGCCCTCGCTCTCGCCGGAGGTCAGCGTCACCGTCTTGGTGGCGGAGGGGGAGTTCAGGCCGGGGTAGCGGAACGTGACGTCGGCCCGCTTGACGACCTCCCACGGGATCTTCCCGCTGACGCAGGTGACCTGCACGCAACTCAGGGCGTCGTAGCCGATGACGAGGCTCTTCAGGTTGGTCTGGACGGGCGGGACGTGCACCGAGTTCTGCGAGGCCCGGTAGTGGAGCGTGCTCGAATAGGTGAAGGTGTCCTTGGGGGTGCCGTCCGCGGCCTTGGCCATCGACGTGCGGAAGTAATAGACCTCCTTGCCGGTGGTGAAGTCGAACGTCTGCGAGGCGGCCTTGGTCTCGGCGTGGCCCGGCCGGTCGTCGGTCTGCCGGTAGTCCAGGTGCACCTGGATGGTGTGGATCGGGTCCTTCTCGAACTCGGCGGTGACCCGGACGGGGACGTCGAGGCGGTGGAAGATCGGGGTGTTGAGGTCGGCCTCCACCGTCAGCGCGCTCAGCACCCCGGGGTCGATCACTTCGAACAGCTTGGCGTTGGGGTGCACGCTGACCGGCTGCGACACCCGGCCGTCCAGAGTGAAGTCGATGGTGCCCTTCATGGACTGGGTGAAGTCCTTGAGCCAGAGCTGGTTGCCGCCGAGGACGGGAGTGCCCGCCGGCTTGAAGTTCTGCAGCGGGTCGGTGCCGAGCTTGTCCTTGTTGAGGTCGGGGGTGAACCCGGGGGTGAAGAAGCGGTTCTTGAGGTAGCCCTGGGCGATGTCGAGCACGAGGCTCTCCAGCTGCTTGGACGCCTCATCGGCCTCGGCCTGGCCCTGGCCGTCCATGGCCGGGAAGTTGACCTTGTCGAACGTCACGTGCAGGCTCGCGATCTTGGTCTGCAGCTCTGTGAGGCTGGATATCTGCGGATATCTGCGGACGACCACATCACCCTTCTTCTCCTCGACCGTGGTGTGCTCCTTGAGCTCGTTGTAGACGTCCTCGGAGTTCCCGGTGATAGAGATGTGGATGTTGGGCAGCCTGGCCTGGTACCTGAGGCTGTAGTAGACGCCCCCTGGCGAGACCCCGCTCTTCATCGACTCGCGGAGCAGGCGCGCGCCCTCCTGGCCGAGCAGCATGGTGAAGCTCGCGAGGTTGCCGGTGGTCAGGGAGGGCTTGTCCGACCCTTCGTAGCCCTTGAGGAACGTCGGTCCGGTATTGGGCATCATGACGAACTTCACCGTGCCGTCCACCCAGGTCGGGTAGGAGAGGCGGGGCGTGCCAGAGGCTCCGGAACGCCGGCGGTAGGCGACGGCCCCCTCGTGCATCGAGGCCGTCATCCCGCCGTTCAGGACGTCGGCCGTGATGTAGTCGATGATCTTCTCCTGGTCCTCCTGGCTGACGACCAGTTCGAGGGTCATGCTGAGCAACCCGCCCTCGGTCTCGCCCTTGGGGAGTTGCTCCGCCGCCGTGGCCATGAGGCTCAGATCGCGCGCGAACGCCATGAACGAGATGGAGGGCCCGCCGTCGTCGGTCAGGGCCAGCGACGGCTTGCCCTTGACCATCCAGAACTGCAGCTCGTCCTCGTCGTCCTGATAGATCTCCACATGGTCGACGCCGGGGACGATGAACTTGTTGAAGAGGTTGAGCATCTCCGCTCCCTACGGGGGTGGCAGTCGCAGGACGAGGATCTTGTGGTCCGAGGCGGTGTCCGGCACGGTCCTGCGCGTCCCGTCGGCCAGGTAGTACGTCGCGGTCCAGGTGTAGGCGGCGGGCGCGCCCGGGGGCACCGGCGCGGTCCAGGCGCGGGCGCCCCGCTGCGCGGGGGAGAAGCTCAGGGAGGCGGTGGCGCCGGGGCCGGTCAGCCGCACCACGACGAGCTTGACCTGGGCGTAGTCGACCAGGTCGTCGGCCACGGTGACGGTCAGCACCGTCTCGGGCATGTCTCCGACCTCGACGACCTGGGACCCGGAGGCCTCGACCCACTCTCCGGCGCGCTGCTCGCCGTTCGCGTAGGTGCTGGCCACCTTGTACCGGAAGCCGGGCGGCTCGCCGGGCAGCAGGCCGACGGTCCACGTCGCGGTCTCCGCGCCGGGCCGCAGCACCAGGGTCTCCCGGGTGACCCGGCCGTCGGTGCCGGTGTGCTCGCACTGGACGATGTGCGCCGTCGCCGTGCCGAACCCGCCCGGTGCCCGCAGCCGCACGGCGAGGAAACGGTCGTAGGGGCCGGTGAGCACCAGGCGGTCGCCCCGGCCCGGCGTCCAGGGCCGCTCGACGCGGCGGCCCGTGCGCAGGTTGTACCGCACCCGGTGCTCCCAGGGCCGGTCGATCAGCGTGGAGACGCGCCGCTCGGACACCGCGCGGCGCAGGTCCTCGCGCAGCAGCACGGTGTCCACCACCCCGTCGTACCGCAGCCCGATCTCCACCGACTCGGTCGGCCCCCAGTCCACGGCCGTGCCCTCGACCTCCACGCGCAGCCGCCCGGCGGCGGGCACGCGCAGCAGCAGGTAGCGGCCCCGTGAGGTGGCCTCGGGCAGGGTCGCGGTGGCCGCGGTGCCGGCGAACTGGACGACCGCGTCGTAGGTGTAGACCGGCTCGCCGCCGGGCGGCAGGACGGTCTCGGCGACGTCCACCGAGGCGCTGTCGGTAAACAGGGCCTCGTGCCGGAACGATCCGCACCGCAGCCGCAGCCGGACCGAGTGGAGGTCGTCACCGGCGAAGTCGGCGTCGCACTGCGTCTCCACGCGCAGCGTGCGGAAGATCGGCGCGCTCAGGTCGGACTCGTGCCACCCCTCCGCGGGCAGCGTGAGGTTCCCGCCCGGGCCCGCCCTGCCGGTGATGACCGCGCCGGCCGACAGGACGACGTCGTAGTCCGCGCCGTCCGCGGCCAGGTCGCGTGCCGCCCACTCCGCGAGCTGCCGCCGGAACTCTTCCAAGGACGTGTCGCGCTCGTCGTCGCGGTCGAGGACGTCCACGCCCGCCTCGCCGCCCGCCGACCACAGGCGCACCCTGCCTTCGGGTAGCCGGGCGAGGAAGGTCAGGTCGTAGGCCACCGTCAGCGGGGAGGTGGTGCCGCGGGCCTGCTCCCACACCAGTGTGGCCGCCTCGGCCGTCAGGGTGGCCTCGAAGGTGGCCGTGCAGCCGTCCATCAGCGAGGGCCGGACGGAGATCGGTGCCTGGCCCGGGACGGTGAGCCATGCCCTGCCGTCGACGAACCGCGGCGATCGGATGTCGGGGGTCAGGCCGCCGGAGTGCGCACGCAGCCGGTCGGCCAAAGCGGCGCCCGGGCCGGCCAGTTCGGTCTGCAGGCTGAGAAAGCTGCCCCCATTACCACTATTTGTCCGATATTTCATAAATGAGAAGCAGGATGATCCATCCGGCCCGCGACGGACACCGGGAATCGCGGGTACGAAGTAATAGACCGACCGATCATGGTCATCGGCGAAAACAAGATCCGCTCCCCCGAGCGGCAATGCGGGCAGCGACAGCAAACGACCCCCCTGCCTCGATCGTTGGGGCGACTGTAGACGCCGGAGCCGGGGTCCAACAAGCTAATTAGCGGGATATGAGGTCTCAGATTTGGACCGATATACAGGCGTGGCTATTTGTCTTGACGTGTGTTTATGGCGGGTGAGATCGTCGCGATGTGCCGAACGCCTTCTTCCTGGACGACGCCGATTCCGCGATCGTGCACGTCGTGCCGGGAGATCTCCAGCCGGCCATGACGCCCTCGGGCACCCCGATGGTGACGCTGATCGCCTCCGGCGACACCGGCCTGCTCACCCTAGGCACGGTGTGGTGGCCCGGCGAGGCGGAGCTGTCCGCCGGCCTGGCCGCCGTCGCGGCGGATCTGGGTGGATCCCCCGGCGAGCTGCGGGTGACCGCGGCCGCGCTGACCGCGCTGTCGGTGTCCGCCTGGGTGCGGGCCGGCGACGGCTCCGAGCACGAACTCGGCCGCGTCACGCCCTCAGGCACCCCGCCCTTCTCCGCGGCCCTGTCCGTGAACGTCCCCGCCGAGCATCTCGGCGCGGTGCGCAGGGCCTGCCTGGGGGAGCCCGGCCTGCTGTCGGTGCGGCTGAGCGGCGAGCTGGCGCGGGGGCACACCGCCTCCACCGTGCTGGCCGCCGCGCCCGGGGGAGAGGTGACCCGGCGCCGCCTCCATCTGCCCGGCTGCGACCCCGCGGTCATCGCCGCCGCCGACCGGCTGGCCGAGGCGCGGCTGGCCGAGGCGCGCGCCGCGGGGCCCGCGTCCGACGTCGTCCTGCGGGTCTCCGCGACCGTGCGGCAGCCGTCCGCCGACCCCCTCGCCCGCACGGCCGACGTCGGCGCCTGGATCCGCGGCGCCCCCGAGGGGCACGTCTACGAGTACGAGAAACCCGAGGAGCGCCAGGCCGCCCCGCCCGGGACCAAGCCGGTCGGCGTCGGCTTCGACGCCTCGCGGGCTCCCGTCGCCCAGATCGAGGCGCGCTGCGGCGACGCCGTGGCCGTGCTGCCGCCCCCCTTCGATCGGCCCGCCGAGATCGTCTGCGACGGGGAGCTGACGGCGGTGACCTCCTACCTCACCGGAGGCCCCGCCTACAGGTGCGCGGTGCGGGCAGGCGCCTCCGGCTGGACCCTCACCGCCGCCGACCTCGGACTGGCCGAGGTCAGCGTCGACGCCACCGCACTCCGGGACCGGGGCGCGACGCGGGTCGAGGCGGAGGTCCACTACCAGCCGAGCGGCGAGGGCACCTCCGAGCGCCGCACGATCGAACTGGGCGACGACGGCTGGACCACCTCCTGGTACGTCGTCAGCCGTGCCCCCGGCCTGTCCGGCGAACTGCTGGTGACCGGGCTGAACGTGACGCCCTCCACGCTCGCCGCGCCGTCCTTCCTGCGATCGGCGGCACCCGACCTCGTCCTCTGAAAGCCGGCACCGGCTTCCCCGGCCGCCCCGACCCACCCTGAGTCCCTCTGACCCGACCCACGGAGGCCCGACATGATGCGGACGGACCTGGTGCAGACCATCGCCGGCGTGGAGGTGCACAGCGACGACACCGACCCGCACGTGTTCTACGCGATTCCGGACCAGCCGAGGTTCCGGGTCGACGACGACGGCAAGCTCGTGTTCCTGTTCCAGCGTTACCGGTCTCCGAGGAAGCGCCCCGACGGGACCTTCGGCGGAGGCTTCGCGACCTTCGACGTGGAGTTCAGCCTCACCGACGCCAAGCGCGAGGCGGTCCTGGAGGAGCTCAGGCGGCAGGTGACCGCGGCCAGGGGCCGGCCGGAACTGGTGCGCCTCGGCGCCGTCCAGTGGGCCAAGGGCACGGCCAAGCTCAACCTCGCCGGCTCCGCCGGCGGGTTCGTGACGTCGGTGTCCAACCCGGCCGGCCCGTCGTTGTTCGGCAAGAACATCACGCCGTTCACCGTCGAGCTCACCGAGGACGGCGCCGTGCTGTTCGAGGCGGCGATGAAGGGGCTCGGGGGGGTCGTCCAGGTCTCCTACGAGATGAGCGCGTGGGCGCGCCTGCCTCCGCTGACCGGCACCGCCGGCTTCGACTCCGCCAAGTACTACGACTTCGTGCAGGAGGCCAAGGACGACGCGGGCTGCGGAAGCGACGAGTTCCTCAACAAGATCAGGGAGAGCATCTGGAGCAAGGAGATCCTCAATGTGACGATCACCTCGGGCGGCGGGGCCGACGAGCGCGCCAAGGAGCAGATCCGCCAGAGCCTCATCCGCACGCTGGAGGACACCACCGCCAAGAAGATGCTGGAGCAGCTCGGCCGCTACGAGGGCGACCAGACGGTCCTCGAGGACTACGAGACCATCCGCCGCGAGTACCACAAGATCAAGATCGACAGCTTCTCCTACACGATCACGGAGAACGCCGCCGCGCTCTGGCCCGCCAACCCGCAGGGCACCCTGCCCAACATCGTCTCCATCGTCGGGCCCGGCGCCCTGAACGAGTACTTCAAGGAGATCGACCTCGACCACCCCTTCTTCCGCAGGCTGGAGGTCAAGGCGCGGGTCAACGCCGACTTCGAGGCGCTGTCCATCCACAGCGTGGACCTGCACATCGACTACCAGGGCAGGCACAGCGGCGACATGCACTTCGCCAAGGAGGACGACGTCCAGACCTTCACCTGCTTCAAGGACGGGGGCCCCGACGAGTTCACCTACCAGTACCGGGTCAACTTCAAGGGCGCGGCACGGGCGTACGAGTCGCCGCCGAACCTGCCCGGCAAGGGCGGTGAGATCACCCTCAACGTGGACGACACCGGCCTGCTGATGGTGGATATCGAGGCGGGCGCCATCGAGCCGGCCAAGTTCCCGCTCGCCCTGGTGACCGTCCGCTACACGCCGTCCACCGGCCCGGAGATCGAGGAGCAGTACGCCGTCACCGCCGACAACAAGAAGTACTCGCTGCGCGAGCCCATCTACGAGCCGCGCCGCGGGCCGGTCAGGTACCGCATCGAGTACCACGACGCGGAGGGCCGGACGCTCACGACCACCTGGCTGGAGACGGTCCGGCGCATCTACGTGAACACCCCCTTCCACGAGCTCAGGAAGGTCCACATCAGCGCCACCGGTGACCTGACCGCCGAGATCGAGACCATCTCGGTGGACCTTTCCTACGCCGACGCGGGCAACGACTACTCGGTCGCCGAGACCGTCGAGCTCCGCAAGGGCGACACCAGCTTCGACTGGGAGGTGCCGGTCATCGACCTCAAGGCCGGCGAGATCACCTACAGCGGGTACATCCGCCGCTACGACGGCTCCGTCGAGCGGATCCCGCCCACGGTCCTTGCGGGGGGCAGCTTCGTCGTCGGCGAGAGCTTCGGCGCCTTGATGGAGGTGAGGATCGTCCCGGACCGGGTGGACTTCACCCAGGTGGCGCTGGTCACGGTCGAGCTGCGGTACGGCGACGACCAGTTCTACGACGTCCTGTTGCGCCCGGGGGACAGGCCGGAGCCCTGGCGTGTCGAGCTGACCGCCCCGTCCGAGCGCCGGTACCGCTGGTCGGCCACCTACTACATGAAGGACCAGACCGAACGGGCCGTCCCTGAGCGCTCGTCGGACAACGCGCAGCTCGTGCTGCCCGCCCTTCCTCCCGCCTGAGGTGCCGCCCGCATGCTGTACCTGAACCCGCCCTACCTCATCGTCAAGGGCGTCTCGGTCTTCGGCGACCACGCCGACCCGCTCCAGTGGTACTACCTGCCGCTCCAGCCCCGCGTCTCGGTCCGCCCCGGCGACGACGGGCGGGAGATCCCCGCGTTCTCCCTGCTGTGGTTCCGCTCCGGCGGCGAGCGGACCGGCGGGCTGCTCAACTTCGACGTCGACCTGCGGGTGGACGACGCGCTGCTGCGGGCGGTCGCCGACGAGATCCAGCGCACGATGCGGCTGCCCGGCACGCCACGGCTGGGGCCGGTCCCCCTGGAGGACGGCACCGTCCGGCTGATGATGATCGGCCAGGACCTCGCCGTGCCGGCCGGCGCGCCCGCCCGGTTCGTCGTGAACGCCGTCCACTCGGCCAAGCCCAGCCTCTACGGGGACGACCGGGCGGTCTTCTCGGTGCTGCTCGACTCAGAGGGCGCCGTCATGATCAAGCGGATGCTGGACGGCGAGCTGATGCCCGTCGGGGTGGTCTACTCCCTGGACTACCTCGCCCTGCGGCCCGCCTACGCCGTCCGGCTGAACATCGACTGGAACCGGGTGCAGGAGCGGCTGGACACCGAGTTCACCGGCGACCAGATCTTCTACTCGACCCAGATCCTGGAGTGCGTCGACTCGCTGGTCGAGAGCCGCGCCATCACGCTGGAGTCGGACCTGTTCGTTCCCGAGGGCGCCGACGCCAAGGGCGTCATCACCCGCCGTGACCAGGCCCTGGCCGAGGTCCGCGACATGATCACCGACGCCTTCTTCACCCCGTCGATCGACCCCTCCCGGCCGCCGCGCGACGTGAGCGACGTGACGGCGTTCCTGGACTCGATGCACCATGGCGCGGTCACCGGAGGCGGGCTGTTCCCCTCGTTCACCTACAACAAGACCCACTACTCCCGCCTCGACGCCAAACGGCTCACGGTGACCATGAGCGAGCGCACCGCCGTCCGCCGCACGATCAACCCGCAGGCGCACCTCGCCGGGATCGGCGAGGCGATCCGCGCGTCCGGCAGGCCGATCGGGGAGTTCGTCATGGACGTCGACACCGAGCATCCGTGGTTCCAGCGCCGCAAGGTGCGCGTCCTGTCCCGGGTCGACTTCCCGCGCGGCCACGTGGTGTCGGTCGACGCCGAACTACGGTACGGGGACCGCGTCAAGAACGTCGTCCTGGACGCGGGGAAGGCCGACGCCGACGTCGACTGGCCCTCGGTCGTCGACGGCGACCGCATGGTCATGCCCGTGCGGGCCACCGCCACCGTGCACCTCGGCCAGGTCGAGAACCTGCGCAGGCCCTCCCAACTGTCCCTTCCGCCAAAGGTGGTGGAGGGCGAGGTCTGGGAGGTCTTCACCGACGCGCTGTTCGCGATCGTGACCGTCCAGATCAGGGCCGAGGAGGTGCCCTGGGACCACTGGTCGGCCGTGGAGGTGTCGCTGCGCCACCGCGCCCCCGAGCACGGGGTAGAGCAGACCGCCACGATCAGGCTCACCAGCGGCGTCCCGGCGTGGGACTACCCGCTGTACGTCCCCGCCGGCGCCTCACCCGCGTTCGACCACCGCCTGCGGTACGTGGCGAAGGGGAGCCAGGACCACGAGACCGCCTGGACCACCACGACCGTCGCCGAGGTGCGGGTGCGCGACCCGTTCCCGGCCAAGCGGGCCCTGCTCGTCATCGCCCAGGTGGCCTGGGCCGAGGTGACCCAGGTCCTGGTCGAAATAACCTACGAGGACGCCGCGAACGGCGTGCGCGAGGAACGGACCCTGCAACTGTCCGGCATGTCGCCCACCGGGACCTTCGGCGTCGACCTGCGCGACCCCTACCTGCGCAGGATCGAGTGGCGGGCCATCGTGCTGCGCGCGGACGGAGGCGCCGTGCGGGTCGGGCCCTCCGCCACGACCGAGCCCACCCTGCTCGTCGACCCCGGCATGACGCCCCACCAGGTGGTCCTGGTCCGGGCCGCCCTTGGCGCGAAAGTGCGCGATGTGGCCGTGACGTTCGCACCGCCCGGCGCGGACACCCCGCTGGGCGAGCTGACCTTCACCCCGGGCGGTCCTCCCCAGGAGCTGCACTTCGACGCGGCCGACCCCGCCTACCGCTACCAGGCGCTCGTCCGCTACACCAACGGGCGCGTCCGCACCGTGGACTGGAGCGGCTCGCGGTCCACCGTCCTCGCGCTCACCTTCGACTGATCTTCTGGAGGCCGCATGCTGCAGCTGGGCGCGAGCTCCCTCGTCATCGACGGCGTCACGGTCTTCCGGGACCACGCCGACCCGAGTCTGTTCTGGTACCTTCCTGCCCCGGTGCGCCTGTCCGAGCGGCCCGGCGACGACGAGCCGGCGTTCACGCTCGTCGTCTACAAGCCGGCCGCCGTGGCGGGCGGGGCCAAGGGCGGCGGCTTCCTGATGTTCGAGGTGGACCTGCGCCTGGACGAGGACGTCCGGCGCCGGATCCTCGGCGAGTTGCGGCGCTTCGCCCCCGAACCGGTGCTCAGCCCGGTGCCGTTCGACGACGGCGAGGTGCAGTGCGTGGCGCTCAACGTACAGGGACCCGCGGGCACGCGGGACACCGGCGCGTTCGCGGCCGTGGAGGAGATCCTCGGCGCGGCCGTGCCCTCGCTGTTCGGCGACAACAAGGCGATCTTCAGCCTCACCCTGTCCACCGCCGGGGCCACCGTCATGCGCCAGGTGTTCGATCAGGGAGGCGCGCCGGTCGGGGTCATCTACAAGCTGCGCTTCACGGCGCTGCGCCCGGCGCTGCACGTCAGGATCAGCGCCGAGCTGTCGCGGGTCTACCAGGAGCTGTCGCTCGGGCTGAACGTCCAGGTGTACTGGGTGCGGGCCGGCATCGAGGCCGCCTTCCAGAAGCTCGTGCAGGACGGGGTCATCACGATCGAGGTGGCCGACTTCGTGCCCGGCGGCGAACGCGCGCAGCAGGAGCAGTGGGCTCTGGACTTCTTCCGCGACAAGCTGCTCGCCGAGTGGTTCGAGCCCTCGCTCAGCCCGTCCGGCCAGCCCGTCTCCACCACCGGGACGGCCCCGTCGTCCTCGTCCGGGACGCCGGCCGCCACGCATCCGATGTCCGGGACCGCCGGCGTCCCGGGGAGCCCGGCGGGGACGGGCACGAGTGGCGGTGTTCCGCCCGGCGCGGCGGCCGCTCCGGCGGGCGGTGTTCCGGGTGCCGGACCGGCGGGCATGGGCGCCGCTCCCGCGGGCGCCGCCGGAGCGCCGCCTGCCGGGTCCTCGCCCACCGCCTCGGGAGGACCGCCCCCTCCGCCCCCGCCCGTCGGTGCGCCACCCACGGGCGGGCCGGGCGCCGTGCAACCGCCGCCGCCCCCGCCTCCTCCGCCGCCGGGGACCGGCGCCACGGCGTCCGTACCGGGCAGGGCACCGGCCGTCGCACCACTCGCGGGCACCTCGCCGGCCGGCGCTCAGGCGGCCGCGGGCGGCGCCGACCCCGCGCTGGTGTCGTGCAAGCTGCGTTACGTGCGCCAGGAGGAGCTCAAGCGGGTCACGCTGACGCTCGACCGGGCCGAGGCCGTCCAGCGGATCCACGCTCCGCAGGGCTTCTTCGGCCTGCTCGCCGGGACGCTCGCGGGTCCTGGCCACTTCGTCGAGGTGGATCTGGACGACCCCTTCTTCCGCGAGTTCACGGTCACGATGCAGTGCGGCGTCGACTTCACCGCCCTGGGTCTGCGCAGCATCAGCGTGGCCCTGGAGTACGGGCGGCCGACCGACCCCGGCGGGCCCAAGCGCGCGACCTTCGTCTTCGACGCGAACGACTCCGCCGACCGCGGCTTCGGCGTCTACGTCAACCCCGCGCTGGACACGGCCTACCGCTACGTCATCGAGTACAACTTCCGGGGGGAGGCCGGGTGGGCGGCGCGGGAGACCGCCTACCGGTTCGCCGGCGAGACCGAGGACCGCACCCTCGACCTGGACCCCTCGCTGCGGCTCGGGTTCCTGGACGTCACGGTCGAACCCGCCGACCTCGACCCGGGGGCGATCGCCTTCACCGACGTGCACCTCGCCTACCGCGACCCGAACGGGTGGACGCAGGAGAAGACCCTCGTCGTGCGGCCCGACGGCGCGACGCAGCACTGGCGGGTGCGCTCCGACACGCGCCTGGCCGGCGCCTACACCTACTCCTTCACCCACACCCTGGTCGACGGATCGGTCATCGCCGTGGAGCCGCGCACCGCCACCGAGACGCGGGTCGCCGTGGTCGATCCGTTCCCCGGGCGCCTGGACCTGCTCCTGGTCCCCTCCTGGGACGGCGGCGCGGGCGTGCGCACGGTCTTCGTCGAGCTGACCTATGACGACGCGGCCTCCGGCTACCACCGTGAGCTGCGCGTCGAACTGCCCGGATCACACACCACGACGACCCAGGCCCACATCGCCCTGCGCGACCCGAAGGTGCGCGACTTTTGTCATCGCTTCACCTTCGTCGCGCCGGACGGACAGGTGCGGCGGACCCCGTTCGTCTCCACCACCGACACGCTCGTCCTGATCTCGCCCCCCTGAGGCCCGTGGCAGGGGGGGGCAGGCCGTCATGAATCTTTCCTTCCGCGGCGGCGGCGGCATCTCGCTCATGTCCTGCTCATGGCCGTCGTGGGCGGGTCACGCCGCGGGGCCGGACGTTGACAGCCTTGGATGAGAGCGTTAACACTCTCGGCAGTCGAACCGTTCCGCCCCCGGACAGAGAGATGCCGATCAGCATGAACATGAGCTTCCCCCCCAGGCTCGCTGTTCGCGGCCCGGGCCTGTGGCGGGTGGTCGCGGCCGTCGTCCTGCTCGCCGCCGCCCTCGTCGGCCCCGCCGCGCCGGCCGGCGCGGCCGCGGTGACCGTCACCAACGGCACCCAGTTCCGCGACACCAGTGGGAACGTGCTGCACGCCCATGGGGGCGGGGTGCTGAAGGTGGGCGACTACTACTACTGGTTCGGTGAGAACCGCAATCCCGACGGCACCTTCCGCGCGGTCTCGGCCTACCGGTCCACCGACCTGAGCCACTGGGAGTTCCGCCGCGACGTGCTCACCCGGTCGTCGGCGTCCGAGCTCAACGTTTCCAACATCGAGCGGCCGAAGGTCATCTACAACGCCTCCACCGGCAGATACGTCATGTGGATGCACAAGGAGAACGGCTCCAACTACAACGAGGCGCGCGCCGCCGTCGCCTCCTCCGCGACCGTCGACGGCGACTACACCTACCACGGCAGCTTCCGCCCGCTCGGCCAGTACATGTCGCGCGACATCACGCTGTACAACGACAACGGCACCGCCTACATGATCTCGGCGGCGGACGAGAACAACGACCTGATGATCTACCGGCTCACCTCGGACTACCTGAACGTGAGCTCGGTCGTGGGCAACTTCTGGAACGACGCCAAGCGCGAGGCCCCGGCCCTGTTCAAGCGGGGGAACGTCTACTTCATGCTGAGCTCGGCGGCGACCGGCTGGAGCCCGAACCAGGCGCGCTACGCGACCGCGCCGAGCATCTCCGGGCCGTGGACCGGCTGGACCAACGTCGGCGACGGCACGACCTACAGCTCCCAGCCGGCCTACGTCCTGCCCATCCAGGGCTCCTCGACCACCGGGTACCTCTACATGGGCGACCGCTGGGCCGGCGCCTGGGGCGGGCCGGTGAACGACTCCCAGTACGTCTGGCTGCCGATCAGCTTCCCGTCCGACACCAGCATGAGCCTGACCTACTACCCGCAGATCACCGTCGACGTCGCCACCGGCGAGATCTCGGGCAGCGGCGCCGTCACCTCCTACCGGCTCACCGCCCGGCACAGCGGCAAGGTGATGGACGTGGCGAACGCGTCGACGGCGAACAACGCCGAGGTGCGGCAGTACACCTGGAACGGCGGCGGCAACCAGCGCTGGCAGTTCCAGGACGCCGGCAGCGGCTACTACCGGGTGGTCAGCGTGGGCAGCGGCAAGTGCCTGGACGTCGCCAACGCCTCCACGGCCGACGGGGCGAACATCATCCAGTACACCTGCGGCGGTGGGACCAACCAGCAGTGGCAGTGGGTCGACGCCGGCGGTGGCTACTTCCAGCTCAGGGCGCGGCACAGCGGCAAGTGCCTGGACGTGGTGAGCTCCTCCACCGCCGACAACGCCGACATCCAGCAGTACACCTGCGGCGGCGGCGCCAACCAGCAGTGGAGCCGCACCCAGTCCTGAGCCCGGGCGCACCGCCTCCGACGACGCCCCGCGTCACCGTCCCGGCCGGTCAGGCCAGGTTCAGGCCGCCGTCCACGGCCAGGACCTGGCCGGTGACCCAGGCGGCGGCCGGGTCGGCGAGGTGGACGATCCAGGCGGCCACCTCTTCGGGCGTGCCCCGGCGGCCGAGCGGGATGCGGGCGATCTCGTCGCGCTTGATCCGCTCGACGACGGCGTCGGGCAGTCCGGCGGCGGCCAGCGCCTCGCTCTCGGTGGGCCCGGGGGCCAGCGCGTTGACGCGGACGCCGTCGGCGGCCAGTTCCAGCGCCCAACTGCGGGTCAGCTGTTCCACGGCGGCCTTGGTGGCGGCGTAGTGGGCGGCGCCCGGCAGGGGGCGGTGGCCGTAGGTGCTGGAGAGGTTGATGATCGTGCCGCGGCCGGCGCGCAGGTGCGGCAGGGCGGCGTGGGCGAACAGGCTGGGCGCGGTGACGTTGAGGGCCAGCAGTGCGGCCACGCGCCGGGCGTCGGTGTCGGCCAGCGGCATGACCTCGGTGGCTCCGGCGTTGTTGACCAGGACGTCCAGGCGGCCCCATCGTCCGATGGCCGCCTCGACGACCGCGTTCGGCGTGCCGTCGGCGGTGATGTCGGCGGGCAGCGGGACGATGCCGGGGTGCTCGCCGGCGGTCCGGCGCAGGGCCTCGGCCCGGCGTCCGACGCCGAGCACGTGCGCGCCGGCGCGGGCGAGGGCGACCGCGGTGGCGCGGCCGATCCCGGACCCCGCTCCGGTCACGATCGCGACGCGGTCCTGAAGGCGGCCGGTGGGCGGGACGGTCACGTGGGGCTCCGTTCGTCTGAGGCGTCGCGGCGAATCGGCCTTCGTCGCGGTGCGGTCGCCAGCTAGGACAGGACACCGCCGCGACCTGTGACAATGCTGGGGGAACGGCGCTCGCGACGGCACGGTGTCACAGATCGGCGGGCCGTCCGGTCTCAGGCGCCAGGGACGTACGGAGCGACGGGAGCCAGACCTTGCCACCGACCGGCACCACCATGCGGATCCGGGTCCGGATGAGCGCTCGTCCGATCGACGAGCCGCACCGCGTGTCCAGCCAGCTCGAGCTGCTGTTCGACCTCACCTTCGTGGTCGCGGTCGCCGCCCTCACCGCCCAGTTCGCGCACGGCGTCGCGGACGGCCATGCCCTGGCGGGAGTGATCCCGTTCCTCCAGGTGTTCTTCGCGATCTGGTGGGCGTGGATGAACTTCACCTGGTTCGCATCGTCCTACGACACCGACGACGTCGCCTACCGGCTGCTGACCATGGTGCAGATGGCCGGCGTGCTGGTGCTGGCCGCCGGTGTGCCGGCGGCGGCCGACCACGCCGACTACGGTGTCGTCACGCTGGGGTACCTCATCATGCGCACGGCGCTCGTCGGCCAGTGGCTGCGGGCCGGCCTGGAGGACCCGGCGCGCCGCCGCACCGGGCTGCGCTACGCCGCGGGCATCGGCCTGGCGCAGGTGGGGTGGATACTGCGCTACCTCCTCATGGACACCGGCGTCCTGCCCTCGTCGTTCGGCCTGCCGTTCTTCGCCGCCCTGGCCCTGGTGGAGCTGGCGGTGCCGCGATGGGCCGAGCGGAGCGGCGCCACCACCTGGCACCCGCACCACATCGCCGAGCGCTACGGACTGTTCACCATCATCCTGCTCGGCGAGAGCGTCCTGGCCGCCAGCCGGGGAGTCGGAGGGGCGCTCGAGGCGGGGGAGATCGGCACTCCTTTCGTGGTCATCGCCTTCTCCGGCCTGGTGCTGCTGTTCGCGCTCTGGTGGCTGTACTTCCTCGTCCAGGCGGGAGAAGGGCTCAGCGACCGCCGTCACCGGTCCTACCTGTGGGGCTACGGCCACTACGGCATCTTCGCGGCCCTGGCCGCCCTCGGCGCCGGGCTGGAGGTGGCGGTGGAGCGCACCGGCCACGAGGCGGCCGTCTCGCCGCTGACCTCCGGCTACGCCGTCGCCGTCCCGGTCGGGGTGTGCCTGGCGCTGCTGTGGGCGGTGCACGCGCTGGTCATGGCGCGACCCGTCACGAACCCCGTCGCGGTCGCGGGCTGCGTCATCGTCATCCTGGCGCTGCCGCTCGCGACGTCCCTGATCGGCGTGGCCGCCGTGATCGCGGCGATCGCCGGCACCTGCGTCCTGCTGGTCGCCGTCACCGTCACCCGCGGCGGGGCCCGCGGAAGAAATACCGGTGAGGCTGTCACAGGGCCCGGGGCCGGCCGGTCTTAGCTGCCGACCGGACGGCAACCCACGCATGGAGCCGAGATGAGCACTTCGAGCGGCGAGAACCGATCCCTGTACGAGCTGCGGATCGAGATCGAGGAGGAGGTGACGCTGGTCGAGGAGAGCCACTCCGAGGAGGCCCTGGACCTGCCGGTCACCGACTGGCTGTTCGACCCGGCCGAGGCCGAGCGTGAGGAGATCGGCCTGCGAGGGCTGCTCGGCGCCGTCGAGGCGCTGGAGGGACGCGACTGAGCGCCCACGCCCCGGATCAGCGGATCACCATCTAGGAAGGTAGTAAATATCATGAAGTTCGCAGTCATCGGCGGAACCGGGCTGATCGGCTCGCAGGTCGTCCAGGACCTGAACGCGGCCGGGCACCAGGCGGTGCCGCACTCGCTGTCCACCGGGGTCGACATCCTCACCGGCCAGGGCGTGGACGAGGCGCTGGCCGGCGCCGACGTGGTGGTCAACCTGACCAACTCCCCGACCTTCGACGAGGCCTCCCTCGCCTTCTTCCAGACCTCGATGGACAACCTCCTGGCCGCGGCCGCGAAGGCGGGCGCCGGGCACTTCGTCATCCTGTCCATCGTCGGCGCCGACCAGGTGCCCGACCTGGACTACTACCGGGCCAAGGTCCTGCAGGAGGACCTCCTCAAGGCCGGGCCCGTGCCGTACTCCATCGTCCGCGCCACCCAGTTCATGGAGTTCGTCGACGCCGTCCTGTCCTGGACCGCCGACGAGAAGACCGTCCGCCTTCCCCGCACCCCCATCCAGCCGATCGCCGCGGCCGAGGTCGCCGCGGCCGTCGCCGACGTGGCCGCCGGAACCCCGCTGAACGGCACCCTGAACGTCGGCGGGCCCGACACCTATTCGCTGGACGAACTGGGCCGCCTCACCCTGCGCATCAAGGGCGACGAGCGGTCGGTGACCACCGACGACACCGCGGGCATGTTCGCCGCCGTCCACGGCGACGTCCTGACCACCAAGCCCGGCGCCCGCATCGCCCCCACCCACTACACCGACTGGCTGAAGTAACCCGCCGGACGCCGCGCCCCGCCCGCCTGCCCGCGGCCGTCCGTCGCCCGCGCGGAGGACGCCGGCGGCTATCCCTCGCCCGCGCGCAGGACCTCGCCCAGCCGCCGGCGGCGTCGCAGCGCCGACTCGATCGGCACCACCGCGGTGACCGCCGCCGTCAGCGCGAGGGCCAGCAGGCCGAGCCGCCACCAAGGCGGCGCCGGGGCCGGGTCGGTGGCCTGGCCGGTGACCAGCCGCAGCGCCAGCGGGCCGGCCGCGAGACGCGCGACCAGCAGCCCGAGCAACGGGCCGGTCACGGCGGCGACCACCACCGGCGGCAGCAGTTCGCCCGCGGCGACCCAGCGGGCGTCCCGCGGCCGCAGACCGAGCGTCCGCAACCGGGTCAGGGTCTGCCACCGATCAGGCGCGCTCGCGGCGGCGCCGAGGGCCAGCGCCAGCAACCCGAGGGCGAGCAGGGTCGCGGCCGAGGCCCACGCCGACCACAGCAGGCCCGAGGTCAGCGGCGCCGCGCGGCGCGCGCGCTCCACCTCCGCGCGCACCACGGCCTTGGCCGCGACGGCGCCGGTGGCCACCGCCCGCGCCGCCCCGGGGCCGTTCACCCAGATCGTGTTCGGCACCGACGGCATCCCCGCGGCGGCGAGGGCTCCCGCGTCCACGATGACCACGTCGTCGGCGTCGCCGGCGGGGGGCGCCGTGCCGACCGCGGTGAGCCGGACGGCCGGGGCGGCGTCCCTGAGCAGGTCCAGCCGCATTCCGGGACGCAGGCCGCCGTCGCCCGAGCGCACCAGCGCGGGGACGCCCGCGTGACCCGGCGCCGTGAGCCGGGAGAGCTGCGAAGCGTCGTCCCGCAGCGGGGTCGCGGCCAGCAGCCGCTGGAAGGCGGAGGCGTCCACGACGACCAGGCGCGGCAGGACGATCTCGGAGTCGGCGGAGACGCGCGTCGTGTCGTCCACCCGCCCGGCGACGGCCTGCCGCACCCCCGGCGCGGCGGCGACGCGCCGGACCAGCGCGGGCGTGGAGGCCGCGGCGGAGGAGGAGACGTCGAGGCGGGCGTCGGCGCCCACGGTGCGCCACGCCCCGTCCGTCAGGCTCTGGGAGGCGGTGGCCTCCAGGATGAGCGCGAACGACGCCAGGGCCGTGGAGGTCACCAGCACCAGCAGCGGCAGCAGGCGCGCGGACGCCGCGGCGGCCCGCGCGGCGCCGAACACCGCCAGCGGGCGGCGCGAGCGCAGCGCCCGGTTGAGCGCGAAGCGCGTCCCGGCGGGCAGCAGCCGCAGCAGCAGAAGTGTGACGGCGATTATCCCAAGGGCGGGCGCGCTCGCGGGCAGCGCGAGCCCACCGTCTGAGGCCGACCCGGCGCCGGCCGCGGCACCGGCCGTGTCACCGGCAGGGACGATTCCGCGCTGGTACAGCGCGACGAAGGCGGCGGCCGCGGCGGTCACCACCGCGGCCTCGAAGGTGGCGCGGCGCAGCAGGCCGGTGCGGCGGACCCAGAGGCGCGCGGCCCGGTTGGCCGGGACGCGCCGATCGCGGGTGGCCCGGGCGGCGGCGAGCGTGCCGAACGCCGGGCCGGCGGCGGCAGCGGCCAGGACGACGGGGACCGCCCACCCCCAGGAGGCATCGCGGGCGATCGCGTGTGCCAGGGCGAGCCCGGCCGCGACGGCCGCCAGCGCCACGACCGCGGACTCCAGCAGCAGTTCGGCGCACAGGACCGGCAGGGCCGCCCCCCGTCGCCGCGCGGCGGCCAGCGCCGGGGCGCGGCGGCGGGCCAGCAGGTCGGCGGCGAGCAGCAGGACCAGGATCGCGGCGGCCACGACCCCGGTGAGCAGGACCGACGCCTGCGCGAACGAGGCGTTCACCTGGGTCTGGACCTTCCACAGCACGGCGTCGAGCCGCGTCTCCCATTTCAGCGAGACGTCGCGGGCCCCTGAGGAGCCGGAGGCGGCCTTCAGGGCGACCACGGAGGCCGCGATCGGCTCGGTGGAGTCCCAGGAGAACTTCGGCGCGTCCGGGGTGAACCGGACGGCGCGCTGCAACTGGTCCTGGTCCAGGGCGAGGCGGGCGTCGGGCAGCGAGGTGGGGGACAGCAGCCCGGCGAGCCGGGTCGTGCCGATGCCGTCCGCGCCGGCCACGGGGCGCAGCAGCCACGGGAAGCGCGCCCAGGCGGGATCGGCGGCGTCGGCCGGGCGGAAGACGCCGCTGACCCGCACGTCCTTGACCAGGCCGTTTTCGTCCGCGAGCGGGATGCGCGTGCCGGGCCGCGCCTTGAGCGCCGCGGCGTCGGCCTCCGACAGACCGACCTGCACCGGCCACGGCGGCGAGTCGTAGCCCACCTCGGTGTAGTCGCCCCAACGGGTGGACGGCTCGGGCGCGCGGCCCGCGATCCAGGTCACGCGCGGCCCGCCGTCCTCGCCGTCGCCCGCGGCGAGGTAGGCGAGCTGGAAGGTGCGCAGCACGCTGCCATCGGTGATCTTCAGTGGCGTGCTGGCGACGGTCGCCAGGGGCGGGCGCAGCGCGGCGCGCAGGCGAGGAGTCAGCGCGTCGGCGGCCCGGTCGCGGAAGTCGCCGACGTCCTCGGCGAGCCGGGGAAGGCGGACCCGGCCGCCGTTCGGGCCGCCGTCGTCCTCCCAGCGGGCCCGCACCACCAGGTCGTCGTCGGCGTCGCGGCCGACCGCGTCCCGGACGGCGGCGTCGGCGGTGGCGCGCAGCAGCGGTGGCACGGCGCCGGCGAGCAGGGTGACGACCACCACGACGGCGGCGGCCAGCAGCAGGGGACCGGCGTCGGCGAGGGCACGGCCGCGGACGCTGGGCCAGTGCAGGCCCGGCGGCCACCAGCGGGCGGCGCGCCGCCGCGCGGGCGGCGCGTCCGGCGGCCGCTGCGCGGTGCGGCCGGTCACGACGCCACCCGCAGGTGGGCGGCGTCGGCGCGCCGGGCCTGCACGGTGACCACGACGGTCACCGCGAGCGCACACAGGGCCGGCAGCAGGGCGAGCAGGGCCGCCTCGGCGGGCCACGGCCAGCTCGGCAGGGCGTCCGGGACGGGCGCGGCGCCGGTGTCGGAGCGGATGAGCAGAGGTGCGACGGCGTGGGTGGCGAGCGCGCCGACGGCCCCGCCGGCCGCGATCAGGGGCAGCAGGACGCCGACGTGCTGGCCGAGCAGCATGGTGCGGATCTCGCGCCGCACCATGCCGATGCCCCGCAGCCGCGCCACCTCCACGGCGCGGACCTGCAGGTCGCAGGTCACGTGCAGGACGACGCCGACGAGCAGCAGCAGGCCCGAGGCCAAAACCAGCAGCCGGAGCGCGGCCGGCACTCCGGCGCGCAGCGGGCCGCCGGCCAGGCGGGCGGTCTCGGCGGCGCGGGTGGTGACGGTGCCGAGGTTCAGGGCGGAGGCGCGCGCGGCGGCGTCGCCGTGGGTGGGGCGGCCCACCCACCAGGCGTTCACCGGGGATACCAGGTCGCCGCCGACCACCAGGGCGCGGGAGAGGGCGTCCAGGTCGGCCAGGATGGCGGCGGCCCCTGGGGCGGAAGGAACGGTGGGCAGCACCTCGGTGACGCGGATCGGGACGGCCGTGGTGCCGATGGTGAGGCTGAGCCGTGAGCCGGGCCGGGCTCCGGCCTCCCCGGCGAAGCGTCCCGAGACGGCCACGGGCACCGGCCCAGGGGCCGGGAAGGCGGTGGCCACCAGCGTCCGGGCCGCCTCCGGCGGCCCTCGGAAGGTGACGGTCGTCGTCATCGTCAGCCGGGCGCCCTCGGAGGTGGCGGTGAGGGCGGCGGCCGGGTTGCCGAGCTGCCCGGGAATGGGCTCGGCGGAGGTGGCGGTCCAGGACGACCTGGCGGCCGCGCCGGCGGAGGACGCGTCCCCCGGCATCGTGAGCGTCACGGCGACGCGGCTCTCGCCGGGCGGGGGCTCGACCGCGTAGCCGAAGGCGCTGATGCCGCCCGGCCCGTCCTGGCCGGGCGTGAACGGAAGCGACACCGCGACCAGCCGCTGCCCTGCGGCCGTCGCGCAGGGGGGCAGCGGGTGCGCACGGCCGTCGAGCGGGACGGGGGCGCCGGTGCAGGGAGTGCGCAGCCCCGTGGCGTCCTGCAACAGCACCCAGGGCGTCACGCTCAGCCGGGCTCCGCCGCTCGCCGTCCCGGTGAGGGTGAACCGCGCGCCGGCCGGGACGGGGACGCCGGCGGCCCGCTCCCGCGGCGCGAGGGCGGCGCCCACCTCCCGCCAGCTCCGGCCGTCGTCGAGCCGGCCGCGCAGCAGGGCCTCGGCGCGGGTGGTGTCCACGGCGACCAGCCGCAACGCGTCCCCGGCGTTGCCCAGCCACTGCCCGACCGCCACCCCGCGGTCGGTGACCGGGCTCACCGTTCCCGCGGTGGCCGCGGCGACGGCGGCGCCCTGCCCGGCGGCCGGCGGGGCGGTGAGCGCGAGGGCGAGGTCCGTGCCGACGGACAGGTCGGCCTGGTCGTGCTGCGAGCGCTGCCAGGTGGCCTCGAAGGCCGTGCCGAAGGTGCCGGCCGCGCAGGCCAGGCCCACCAGCAGGCCCGCGGCCACCGCCTGCGGCCGCCTGGCGGCCTCGAAGGCGGCCAGCGGGACCACCAGCCCGCGGGCCCGCCGCGCCAGCCGGTCGGCGACCCGCAGGGCGGGCAGCGCCAGGCGCAGCGCCAGCGCGGCGCCCGCGGTGAGAAGCAGCGCCGGAGCGAGCACGCGGACCGCGTCGGCGCGGGGATCGGAGCCGGCCGGCTGGGAGTGCAGCTGCCACCAGCCCGCGGCGGCGAACGCCACGAGCGCCAGGTCGGCGCCGGAGCGGGCCAGCAGCTCCCGCCGGTGGCGGCCCTCGCCGGCCGCGGCGGCGGGCCGGAGCGCGGGGACGACGAGCATCACCGCGAGCGCCAGCGTGCCGCCGGTAACGGCGAGCACCTGTGCGCCGGTCACGTCCACGGAGGCGGCGAGCCCCGCGCCCGCCATCGGCGGCAGGTGGGTCAGGCCGGCGTGCAGCGCGGAGGAGGCGGGGACCGCGAGCGCGACGGCGAGGACGGTCAGCGCGCCGGCCTCGGCGGCCGCGACGCCGGCGAGCCGGCCGCGACCGGCGCCGAGGGCGGACAGCAGGGCGGTCTCGCCGGCGCGCACGCCGGCGGTGAGCCGGCCGGCCAGGGCGAGGGCGGCCGCGGTCAGGGCGATGGCGAGGACGGCGACGGCGAGCACGGTGGCCGCGGTGACCTGCTGCTGCTCCCGCGCTGCCCGCAGGGTCAACGGCAGCCGGGAGGCGACGCGCTCGATCTGCACCCGGTCACCGAGGACGCGCCCCAGCCGGCGGTCGGCCCCGAGCACGGATCCGGCGACGGTGTCCAGGTCGCGGCTGGTGGGCGCGGACAGGTCGGGGTGGGCGGTGATCTCCAGCCGGTCGATCGTCGAGCCGCCGGCGAGCAGGTCGGCCAGGTCGACGACGAACGGCCCGTAGGCGTGGACCGGCTGCTGGGAGCGGCCGTCGTTGTAGGCGAGGTCGTAGCCGGCGGCGGCGAGCGGATCGCGCTCCCAGCCGGCGCCCGGCCGCGGGCGCACGACGCCGACGACGCTCACCTCGACCGGCGGGGCGGAGTCGCTGGACAGCTCGGCGCCGAGGCGGACGCGGCTGCCGAGGGCGAGGCCGAGCAGCCGCGCGGTCGGCTCGAACACCACGGCCTCGAGAGGCGCCGCCGGAGCCGCGGCGCCGGCCGCGGGCCGCGGCCAGCGGCCGTCGACCAATTCGGCCTGGGCCGGCAGGCGCTCCACACCCGACAGATAGCCCTCGGCCGGTACGCCGTTCCGCCCGCCGCCCGCCGGCGCGAGCGAGCGCATCACCGAGGACGCGCGCGCCGCCGTCGTCGCGGCGAACGGGGTGAGCGCCGAGGTGAGCACACCCCGGGTGTCGTCGGCGACCGACCGCGCGTCCGGGCCGCGGACGGTGACGGCGTAGGCCGTGACCTGGACCTCGTCGGGGGCGGCGCGGGAGGCGGCGACCTCCAGCGCCTGTTCGGCGGTGCGGGTGACCAGCAGGGCGCACGTGCCGAGCACGGTGGGGCCGATCATGACGACCGCCAGCAGCGCCGCCAGCAGGGGCCACTGCGCCCGGGCCCGCGGGAGGAGCATCCTCAACACGGGCGGCTCACGACCACCGCGCCGGTCCGGCCGACGATCTCGCCCGCGCCGAGCCGGACGGCCGGCGACCCCGCCGCGTCCCCGGCGGTGGAGGGCTCAATCGCGACGGCCCGCGCGATGGCGGTCACGAGGCCTCCCGCTCGTCGAGGCGGCCGTCGTTGATGCGCATCACTCTGTCCGCGAGCGCGATCATCGTCGGATCGTGGGTGGACACCAGCGCCGTGACGCCCTCGGACTCCACGACCCCGCGCAGGAGCGCCATCACCGACAGGCCGGTCTCGGCGTCCAGTTGCCCGGTCGGCTCGTCGGCGATCAGCAGTCGCGGCGAGGCGGCCAGGGCGCGGGCGATCGCCACCCGTTGCCGCTGGCCGCCGGACAGCTCGTCCGGACGCTGCTGGGCGTGGCCGGCCAGGCCCACCAGCTCCAGCAACAGCTCGACGCGGCGCTCGCGCTCCGCCGGGGCGACGCGGGCCAGCCGCAACGGGGCGCCGATGTTCTCCGCCGCCGACAGCACCGGGATCAGGCCGAACGTCTGGAACACGTAGGCGACCTTCTCGCGCCGTAACAGCGACAGGCCGTCCTCGTCCAGGGCGGTGACCTCGGCGCCGTCGACCAGGACGGTGCCGGCGTCCGGGCGGTCCAGGCCGCCGATGACGTTGAGCAGGGTGGTCTTGCCGCTGCCCGAGCGGCCGATGAGGGCGGCCATGGTGCCTGGGGCCAGGTCGAACGACACCTCGCGCAGGGCGTGGACGGCGGCCGGCCCGGTGCCGAAGCGCCGGTGGACGCCGCGCACCGACAGCAGCGGCCCGGCGCCGGGAACGGCGCTCACGCGTCCGCGCCGAGGTCGGGGTGGATCGCGACGTGGTCGGCCTCCAGCGCGAGCCGGACCCGTCTGGTCAGCGCCAGCGCCTCGCGGTAGTCGCGCGGCACCTGCACCCGCCCGGCGCGGTCCATCACCGCGTACTCCTCGGCGATCACCCGCGTGCCGCCGTCGGTGCCGGTGGCCGTGCGGCGCAGCACCTCGCTGCTGGTGCGCCCGTCGCGGATCGCCACGGTGCGCTCGACCTGGCCGCTGACCTCGGGATCGTGGGTCACGATGACGACGGTGACCCCGAGCCGCCGGTTGACGTCCCGCAGCGTCGCGAAGACCTCGGCGGAGGTGGCGGTGTCCAGCTCGCCGGTCGGTTCGTCGGCCAGCAGGACGCGGGGCCGGTTGGCGAGGGCCACCGCGATGGCGACCCGCATCTGCTGCCCGCCGGACATCTGCGCGGGACGCCGGTCGGCGCAGCCGGCGACGCCGAGGGCTTCCAGCAGTTCGGCGGCGCGGGCGCGCCGGGCCCTGGCCGGCGTGCGGGCCGCGGTCATCGGCAGGTCGACCATCTGCCGCGCGGTCAGGTAGGGGATGAGGTTGGCGGCCGTCTGCTGCCGGACGAATCCCACGGTGTGCCGCCGGTAGCGCACGCGGTCGGCACGGGACATCGCCAGCAGATTCCACCGGTCGACGCGCGCCCGGCCGGCGGTGGGGGCGTCGATGCCGGCGAGGATGGACAGCAACGTCGACTTGCCCGACCCGGACGCCCCGACGACGGCGATCATCTCGCCCTCCTCCACGGCCAGGTCGAGCCCCTGCAGCGCCTGCACCTCGACCGACCCCGACTGGTAGATGCGCACCAGGCTCTCGCAGACGATCAGCGCGTCCTGCCCGTACTCCGGCGCGCGCGCGGGCGGCTGCGGCAGGGACAGCGGCGTGATAGGCATTCCCGCTCCTTCGGCCCGGCGTCGCGCTGACTCCGGCCAGACTCTATAGCCTCCGCCCTCCCGGCCGTCAGCCGCCGGAGGGGCGCGGGGCCTCCGGCGCCCGGAGCATGGAGCGACCGGTGGCATGGCCGGCGTCGCCGCGAGGACGGCCGGCGGCCGGTCGATGGTTTCGCGCCGCGGGGCCCGCGCCCGCCCCCGCGCCGGTGGGGGCGGGGGCGAGGCGGGACGCGGGGTGGGCTCAGGTGCGGGTCCAGCGTTGGTTGGCGCCGCCGTTGCAGTCCCAGATCACGAGTTTCGTGCCGTTGGCGGACGCGTTGTCGGGCACGTCCAGGCACTTGTTCGCGCCGACGGCGGTGATGGTGCCGTCGGAGTTGAACCGCCACTGCTGGTTGTTCTGCCCGTTGCAGTCCCAGATGACCACCGGGGAGCGGTTGGCCGTGGCCCGGTTGGACACATCCAGGCACTTGCCGCCGTACACCCGCAGCTCACCGGAGGCGGTCGGCGTCCACTGCTGGTTGGCCTGCCCGTTGCAGTCCCAGATCTGGGCCGCGGACCCGTTGGTCTGGGACGCGCCCGAAACGTCGAGGCACCGGCCCGAGCTCACGCTCTTGATCGCCCCCGCGCCGGTGGTCGGCGTCGGCGTCGGCGTCGCGGTCGGCGTCGCGCTCGGGGTCGGGGAGGGCGTGCTCCCGCCGCCGGTGACGGTGATCAGGACCGCCTCACGCGCGGGGACGGTGACGGTGTAGGAACCGGTGAAGGTGCCCGCGTCGGTCGCCGTCCACAGGTTGCGCACGGTGGCCGCGCCGGTGAGGCCGAGATCGGACCAGCGGGCGGTGATGGAGGCGGCGGAGGTGGTGCGGTTGAGCAGCAGCACCGCCCGCCGTCCGGTGCCCGACAGGACCTTGCTGTACACCTGGCGCCCGGTCTGGTCCTCGGCCACCTTCACGCCCTGCCGGCCGAGCGCGTCCTGGTCGACGGCCAGCACCTCCCGGTTGGTCAGGATGGCCCTGGTCTCGGCGCTCATCGTGGCGAGGTTGTTGCCGGCCAGCAGCGGCGCGCCAGAGATCGCCCACAGCCCCATGTGGGTGCGGTTCTGGGCGGCCGTGAAGCTCGGCATGCCGACGATGAGCATGTCGGGGTCGTTGTAGCGGCCGGGGCTCTGGGCGCTCGGGTGCTGGGCGGAGTCGAAGTTGGCCAGCACGCGGTCCATCGACGCGCTCTGCCCCCAGTAGATGATGTCGCCGCTGGTGCGCCACATCGTGGACATGGCGGGCGCCCAGTTCCACGGGCTCTGGTTGCCCCAGTTGCAGACCGACAGCACCATCGGCCGGCCGGTCTGCGCGGTGGCCCTGCCGATCGCGTCGCTGATGGCCTGGTAGGTGCGCTGGGAGTCCAGGCCCTCGGCGTTGCCGCCGCACCAGTCGACCTTGACGAAGTCGAAGCCCCACTGGGAGAACGCCAGGAAGTCCTGGTCGTAATGGCCCTCGCTGCCGCTGCCCGGCGCCGCCGGACGCCCGGTGGGGTAGTAGTAGCCGCACCCGTCGCGGCCGGCGTCGGTGTAGATGCCGGCCTTGAGACCCTTGCTGTGGATGTAGTCGGCGATCGCCTTCATCCCGCCGGGCCACTCATTGGTGTCCACGGTGATGTTGCCCGAGCCGTCCCGGGTGCCCTGCCACCAGCCCTCGTCGATGTTGACGTACTGGTAGCCGGCGTCCTTCATCCCCGAGGACACCATGGCGTCCGTCTGCGCCTTGATCACGTTGTAGTTGATCTGGGCCGCGAAGGTGTTCCAGGATGCCCAGCCCATCGGCGGCGTCGTCACCGGGGACGCGGCGGCGGCCGCTCCCGCCTGCGCTGCGTCCGTGGTGTCCGCCCTTCCCGTGGTGTGCGCCGTGTCGGCGAGCGCCCATCCGGCCGATGCCACCGTGAGGATGGCCAGATGCGCGGCGACCAGCAGCCGCAGCCCGAGGCGGGCCGGGCGGAACCGGACGCTCGTGATGGCGGCGCGGGACGGTGGCCGTGCGGCTCTGCGTAGTCGCATCCGTAGCTCCTTCGGGTACCAGGCTCCGCCGGGGGCCGGCCGACGCTGTTAGCGCTAACAATTCCGCCGCCGGATCTCCGGGCGAGATGGGGATGGGGAGCCTCGCCGTGGAGGTGGTGGCGGCTGCGCGAGCAAATACGACGGGGCCCGATCTCGTCAACACCCCGGTCCCGGCCGTTTCCGGCGCCGTCCGCCGGCCGTCGCGCGTCATCTGCGCGGACGACGCACGGCCGCACCGCGCGCCCGGGGCGCGGTGATGAAACGTTCACACCGGCGCCCGCCGCCGGACGGCGGGGCACGGCCGGCGCGGCTCCGCCGGAGATCCTCCGGCGGAGCCGCCGGCCGCGGGATGCCGATCCCCGGCCGTGCCGGTGCCGCTCGTTCCGCTCGGTTCGCGGCGTCCCGGCCCGCCTCAGACGGTGATGCTCCACGTGTCGAGGTAGCCGGTGTCGAGCCGGTAGTCGTCGGTCACCTGCAGCGTCCAGGTCCCCGCGGCCGTCTGGCTGACCGGGACCGAGTAGGTCCGGGTGCCGTAGGAGGTGCAGGACGTGCCGCCGCTGCTGTCGATGGTGTAGTACGTCCCGTTCGGGCCGCGCAGGCGGATCCGCAGGTCCTCGGCGCAGGTGTGCGAGATCGTCACCCTGACCTGGACCGGCGAGACGGCACCGCCGGTCGCGGTCGAGGTGACCGGGCTGTTGATCGTCGACAGGTCGTTGATGGTGTAGTCGGCGTCGTTGGTGAAGGTCCGGCTCCCGCTCGTGCCGCTGACCGTGAGCGTCCACGTCGTGGTGCGGGTGGCGGTCTCACCGGTGCCGGTGACGGTGATGGCGTAGGTGCCGCTCGGCGTCGAGGACGAGGTGGCGAGCGTGAGCGTCGAGGAGCCGCCGGAGGTCACCGAGGCCGGGCCGAAGGTGGCCGTGGCGCCGCCCGGCAGCCCGGACGCCGTCAGGTTCACCGTCTGGGCGGTGCCCGACGTCGTGGTGGTGCTGATCGTGGTCGTGGCCGTCTGGCCCGCCTGCACCGAACCCGAGGCGGGGGCGGCGCCGATCGAGAAGTCCCTGCCGGTGGAGGTGCCCACGGCCTGGGTCCAGATCGCGTACGCCAGGGCGTCGCCGGCCCGGTCCAGGATGGTGTCGTTGATGTTGGCCGTGGTGTCGCACGAACGGTGGTAGCAGGAGTCGTACGCCCGTCCGGATGTGCCGCCCCACTTGGCCGCCTGCGCCGAGGTCTTGGTGGCGCCGGCGCCGGCCGCGACGCCGGAGGTGGCGATGCCCGCGTTGCGGAAGGAGGCGTCGTCGGAGCGGTTGGCGCCCTCGGTGTTCTCCTCCGGCGCGAGGCCCAGGTTGGTGTAGAACGCGCGCAGGTCGGCGGCGGCCGCGGTGGTGATGTTGTTGATGAAGTACCCGCCGTTGGGCGAGCCGACCATGTCGAAGTTGAGGTACTGCTTGATCTTCGAGCGATCGGCCGAGCTCAGCGAGGTGACGTAGGCGCGCGAGCCGAGCAGGCCCTGCTCCTCGTCGCTCCACCAGCCGAACCGCACATGCTTGCTCATCGACGGGCGCTGCGCGGCCAGGGTCAGCGCGACCTCCAGGAGCATCGACGACCCCGAGCCGTTGTCGTTGATGCCGGGACCGGCCGAGACGCTGTCCAGATGGGCGCCGGACATGATGACCTGGCTCTCGTCCCCGCCGGGCCAGTCGGCGATCAGGTCGGGCCCCGCGCCGCTGGTACAGCCCGGGGTGCAGGTCACGCGCCGGGTCGTGTAGCCGGCGGCCTGCAGTCGCTGCTCGACGTAGGCGACCGACGCGGTGTAGCCCGGACCGGTCGACCTGCGGGTGCCGCCGTTGGCGTCGGCGATGCTCTGCAACTGGCTCAGATGGGCCTTGATGTTCTGCAGGCTGACGTCGGGAGGCGCCAGGGCGGTGACGGGGGCGCTCGCGGGTGCGCCGTTCCGGGTGCTTCCCGGTGGCGCCTGGGCGGTCGCGGGGGTCGTGGACGACAGCAGGCCGATCAGGGCCATGGCGACGATCGCCGTGAGCGCAGCGGTGCGCCTCATGCGGATCTTCCTTTCTCGGCGTCCCACGGCCGCGCCCGCGCCGTGGACGCGGGCAGCGCTCATCGCGCCGTCACGGACAGCGGAAACGGCGCGGAGGTGGAACTGGGGGTGGGAAAAGGAATGCTCACACGCCGGATGGGCCGGGTGCGCCGGACACGCCGGTCGGTGGCCGAGACTCCCGCGGCGCCGGCACTCCCCGGGCGCGGAGTGAGGTTGTACCGCCGGTACGGCTACGACGTTGCACGACGCTCCTGACCTCCGAGGGGCGGTTCTCCTTGTGCGCGACGGTAGAACCCCGCCACCGAGCCGTACATACGTAGCGACGTCCGTACATATACGGAAAAAGCCCGACCGGGGGGTGCCCGGTCGGGCGCGGCCGCCGGCCACGGCCCGCCCCCGGGTGTCCGGTGGTGGCGGGCCGTGCCGGGCTCAGCGGTAGCCGGCGGCGACGATGTTGGCGTGCACGGCGTTCTCGGCGGCGTCGGAGGGATAGCCCGCGACCATCGCCCCCTCGTAGAACGTCCCCACGCTCTGGTTCCTGTTGTCGATGCAGCAGTCACCGCCGCTGCCGAGGATGATCGCCCCCTGCTTCTTCATCGGGCTGTATCCCCTGGGCAGCGAGCCGTCCCACAGGGTGGTCAGGCCGCCGGACTGCGCGTTGCCGCCCTTGATGGCGAAGCGGGAGGTGCCGTTGTTCTTCAGCGTCGCGGTGACGAACTTGCTGGTGAAGGCCCGCTGGTTGGGGTTCCAGGAGCTGCTTCCCCCGGGGTAGAGCCCGTATTCGAGGTCGGCCTGCACCCAGGGGCCCGAG
Source organism: Sphaerisporangium sp. NPDC005289 (assembly GCF_040607455.1). NCBI lineage: Bacteria > Bacillati > Actinomycetota > Actinomycetes > Streptosporangiales > Streptosporangiaceae > Sphaerisporangium > Sphaerisporangium sp. NPDC005289. The sequence continues at coordinate 75,879 of NZ_JBEXGS010000028.1, read as the reverse complement.
CCGGAGCAGCCGCCGAACCAGCAGCTGGTGCCGAAGTAGATCGCGTCCATGGCGCCGGCGCCGTCGGCCCTCCTGGTCGTCTCGCTGTTGCCGTAGTCGAAGCAGCATCCGCTGTTGACGTGCGTGCCGCTGGTCACCATGTACATGCCCTCGGGCGCGCTGCCGGTGGGGATGCCGGTGGTGTGGCCGTCCCGCCAGTAGCTGCTCGACCCGGGGATGAAGAGCGAGTAGGCCTTGCTGTTGCCGACCGTCAGCGACTCCTTGGTCGCGCTCGCGGGGGAGACGGCGCCGCCGACGCCGCCGGACCCCTGGTAGCCGAGGTTGTTCCCGCGTCCGGACTGGTCGAAGATGATGGTGACGACGCACGAGGTGCCCGCGCAGAAGGAGTCCTGGGACGCGGCGTTGGCGACGCCGCCCGTGCTCAGCACGCCGATGTTGCGGGTGGTGTTGTCCGACGAGCGCCTGACCTGGTACAGGCTCCCGCTGTAGGAGCGGTAGAGCGCCCGCGTCATGCTGTGCGCGGCCACACACGGCGTACCGCCCGCGGCGTAGATGTCACACGGCAGATCCGAAGCCTGCGGCGTCGGAGTGGGCGTGGGAGTGGGCGTCGGGGTCGGGGTCGGGTTGGGCGTGGGCGTCACCGTCGGCGTGGGAGTGGGCGTCGGCGAGCCGGTCACGCCGCCGGTGCAGGTCGTGCCGTTGAGCGCGAAGCTCGCCGGCACCGGGTTGCTGCCGCTCCAGGTGCCGTTGAAGCCGAAGCTCGTGTTCGCGCCGGTGCCCAGCGACCCGTTGTAGGAGGCGTTGGTCACGGTGACCTGGGCGCCCGACTGCGCGGCCGAGCCGTTCCACAGCTGGCTGATGGTCTGCCCCGCCCCGAACGTCCAGGTCAGGCGCCAGCCGTTGATCGGGTCGCCGAGGTTGGTGATGGTGACGTTCGCCCCGAAACCGTCCTGCCACTGGTTGGTCACCGCGTAGTCCACGCGGCATCCCGCCGCGGCTTGGACGGCGGGCGCGGTCAGCGCGCCGACGGCGCTGATCGCCAGGGCGACCCCGGCTGCCAGCCAGAGCCGTACGCGGGGAATCTTCATGCGTGCTCCCAAGGATGCGTTCTACGAGAAAGGGTGGCTGTTAGCGTTCACATGCGAGCGACGACGCCACGCGGCCTGGGAGGAAGGTGCGGCCGCCGGGCGCACGGCGATGCTCGAAGAACCATCTTGTGAGCGTTAACAGCGCAGTCGCCGCGCTGATCCTTCTCTGTCGACGGTGCTTACGGTGATGCGGCGGAGCAAATACGACGCCGTCCGGGGTCGTCAAGCCGCGGGTCCGGGGCCTCGGGCCGCCGGGCGCGGTCCATGGCCGTCTGGCTGGGCGAGGAAGCACCGCCTCACCTGCACCGTACTGAAACTTTCAGCTCCCCCGTCCCGACGGAGGAGGGGATGCCCGGCCTATCGAACGTAACCGCTACGGGGCACGCGGTCCCCGCAGCCCACGGCTCTCCGCCGCTGGGCGCGGCCCGAAACGTTCGGGGTGCCGCCCTGCCACGTTGCCCCGGGGGGCACCGCGTGATCCTCCGCCGGGCAGGGGTGGCCGGGGGTGTCACACGGTGCGGAGGAAGTCCTCGAGGGCCTGGTGGTAGGTGGCGGGGCGTTCCATGTTGGGGTAGTGGGCGGCTCCGTCGATGGAGACGGCGCGGCCGTCGGCGACGGCGCCGGCCAGGCGTACGGCCATGGCGATGTGGTCGGGGGAGTCGGCGGCGCCGTTGATCGCCAGCACCGGCACGTCGATCTCGGCGACCCGCTGCCAGGTGTCGCGCACCGGCACGAGCAGGTGGGGTTCGCCGGCGGCGTGCTTGGACATGGTGCTCCTGGCCATCCGGCGCAGCCGGCTCACGACCCGCGGATCGAGATCGGCGAGCGTGCGGTGCGGGCCCGCGGCGAAGGCCATGAACCCCTCGACCGAGGCGTCCAGGTCGCCGGCGGCCATCGCCGCGTGCCACGCGGTCATGGCCTGGACGGTCCAGGGGTCGGTGAAGTACGGCTCGCTGGTCCCGGCTCCGGTGACGACCACGGCGCCGACCAGGTCCGGGTGCTCCAGCGCGGTGTCGACGGCGAGCCCCGCCCCCATGGAGACGCCCACCAGGACCGCCGGGCCGGTGCCCAGGTGGCGCAGCAGCGCGGCGAGGTCGTCGGTGGGCCGGTACGGCTCGGTGGCGTTGGCGGAGCGGCCATGGCCCCGTGCGTCGGGAGCGATGACGCGGTACCGGGAGGCGAGGACCGGAATCTGGTCGTCCCACATGCCGTGGTCCACGTAGCCGCCGTGGAGCAGGACGAGGGGTCGGCCGGTGCCGGTGTCGAGCCAGAACACGTCATTCATGACACCTAGGGTGTCATCTTTGCCGCGCCATGACAACCTAGGTGTCATTGTGGTGCGGAAGGATGACACCCAAGGCGTCATGATGGTGGAGTGAGCGAAACAGGTCGCGACCCGGCGGCCGATGAGTCGGCGGACGGGCTGGCCGGGCGGCTCGTCGAGGTGTTCGACCTGATCGGACCGCTGTACCGGCGGGCCTATCGCAAGGTGGAGCAGGATGCGTCCATCGAAGGCCTGCCGGTCGGCGTGCGGGCCGTGCTCACCCTGCTCCATGAGCACGGGCCCATGACGGTTCCGCAGATGGGCCGGGCGCTTGCGCTGAGCCGCCAGTTCGTCCAGCGGACGATCAACGATGCGGCCGCGCGGGATCTCGCCGAGCCGATCCCCAACCCGGCGCACAGGAGGTCCTCCCTCATCCGGCTGACCGATGATGGCCGGGCCGCCATCGCCGCGGTGACCGGCCGCGAGCAGGCGGTGCTGCGCCAGGTCGCGGGCGACGTGACCGGCGCCGACGTCGACGCCTGCGTCCGCGTGCTGTCGCGCCTGCTCCGGCATCTCGACGACGTCGACGTGGACTGAGCCGGCACAGGGGCGGCCGGACGCGACCGGACGAAGGACGGGGTGAGCGGGGTGGAGGACGGGCACGGGGATGAGCGGTCGGTCACGCGTGGTGACGGCACGGGGTGGTGGACGGGTACGGGTGGGGGAGGGACGCGGGTGGAGGCCGGGCCGCCGGCCTCCACTCCGCTACGGCCGGCCCGTCACGCCGGGGCGTCCGGGACGCCGGGGGAGGGGGCGCGCCACATGGGGTACATGAGCGGGCCGTCCGGCAGGCGCAGGGGTTCGGGCAGGTCCGCGTAGCCGTGGCGCAGGTAGAGCCGGCGGCTCGCCTCGCTGCTGGCCTCCAGGTAGGCCGGCATCCCCTCGGCGTCGAGCAGCCGGTGGTGCTCGCGCAGCAGCAGGCTGCCGAGGCCGCGGCCGGTACGTCCCGGGACCAGCGCGATGAACGCCAGGTAGTGGTGCGGCTCGTGCGGATGGAGCTTGTCCATCAGCTCGCCGAGGACGCCGAACCGCCCGGCGTGCTCCCCGGCGAAGGAGGCGATGGCCTCGTCCTGGCCGGGGATGTCGGGGAACGGCGCGGTGAACCAGACCGCGACCCCGGCGAGCTCGCCCGACTCGTGGACCCCGTAGATGCGGCCGTGGGCGAGCGCGTGCTCGGCGTGCATGGTGAAGAACCGCCGCTGGATCGGCAGCCGGTCGGGCGGCGAGGGGATGAGCCAGCGGGAGATCGCGTCGCCGCTGAACGTGCCGGCGATGATCTCGCCGGCCCGCGCCGCGTCCGTCAGGCGGGTGATCTCGGCCGTCACTTGGCGCTCCCGCCGACGGCCTGGGCGCCGAGGCCGATGTTGGCGTACACCCCCGGCCGGGTGGCCTTCAGCACGCGGCCCCACACCAGGCCGAAGACGATGGCGACGACGAAGATGCCGGGCAGGATCCAGCGGATGACCGAGTCCGGCGCCACCCCGAGCACCGTGTCGAAGTTGATCAGCGTCATCCCGATGATCACGCACAGGGCCAGCGTGGCCAGGGCCGGGGCGATCCGCGTGCGCCACGCCGTCTCCCGCGAGGGGTTCTTGGCGAAGAAGACGATCACCGCGATCGAGGTGACGGTCAGCAGGGTCAGCAGGCCGAGGCCGCCGAACGCGCCGAAGGTGAAGAACAGCTTCGTGACCGGGTCCAGGCCGCTGACCGCGTAGATGACGATCACGATCAGCCCGAGCGCCGTCTGCAGGATCGACCCGGCCAGCGGGGCGGCGGTGCGGGCCGAGGTGCGCCCGAACACCGAGGGGATGACGTTCTCGCGGCCCAGGGCGAAGATGTAGCGGGCCGTGGTGTTGTGGAAGGCGATCATGCACGCGATGCTGCTGGTCACGAACAGCACCGAGCCGATCGTCGCGACGGTCCCGCCCATGTGCGCGGCCGCCTGGCCGAAGATCAGCGTGGGCCCCTGCTCGGTCGCCGCCTTGACGATCCCGTCCGGCCCGGTCGGCACCGTCTGCGCCCAGGCGGAGATCGAGTACAGCACCGCGATGATCCCGATGCCGAGGTAGGTGGCGAGGGGCACGGTCCTGTCGCGGTCCTTGGACTCCTCGGCGAAGACCACCGAGGACTCGATGCCGGCGAACCCGGCGACGACGGTGGCCAGCGCGGCGCCCACGCCGGGCACGAACAGCGAGCCGGGGGTGAACCCGTCGAAGGTGACGCCGGCCGGCCCCGCGTGTAACACGTCGGCGACGTCGAACACCAGGACGACGGTGATCTCGCTGATCAGCAGGACCGACAGGATCTTGCCGTTGACCTCCACGCGGAGCAGGCCGGCCAGCCCGGTCAGCGCCCACGCCACCAGTCCGATCACCCACCACGCGGGCGAGGCGCCGAACCAGTCGCGCAGCAGCGGCTCGGCGGCCGAGCCGATGATGCCGTACAGGCCGAGCTGCAGCGCGTTGTAGGCCAGCAGCGCCACCCACGCGGTCGCCACCCCCTGCGTGCGGCCGAGCCCCTGCGCGGCGTAGGCGTAGAAGGCGCCCGCGTTCACCACGTGCCTGGCCATGGTCACGTACCCGACGGCGAAGAGCGCGAAGACCGCGCCCAGCAGCAGGAACGCGAACGGCACGCCGAGGACGCCCGTCACCGCGTAGGCCGTCGGGACCGAGCCCGCGACGACCATCAGCGGCGCGGCCGCGGAGATGACGAAGAACACGACCGACGGGACGCCGAGCCGGTCCTTGGCCAGCGCGGCGGACACGACGCTGGGGCGTTGCTCTGTGAGGGACATTCGCGACTCCGTGAGATGGGGAAGGGGGTCACCGGCGGCTGATGACGGCCTGGCCGACGACGACCTCGGTCTGGACGATGAGCCTCTGCAGCGGTGGGGAGAGCGTGGCGAGCATGGCGGTGACGAACGCGGGGTCGTGGTCCCACAGCGCCCGCTTGGCGCCGCCGGTGGCGGCGAAGAGCCCGTAGAGGACGCGGTCCCTGATGGAGGGCGGTTCGCGCCGCTGGACGGCGAGGTTGAGGCGGGCGAGCGGCCACGCGGCGGCGTTCACGTCCGCGGGCGCCGCGGGCTGCTTCTTCAGCAGGTGCCGCGCCGGCGGGTTGAGGAGCTTCGCGGCGATCATCCGGTTGGTGACGTCGGTGTAGATGGTGGAGGCGAAGAAGACGAGCCAGGTGGTCACCGGATGCTGCGGCTCTTCGATGATGTGGCGCAGCACCTTGTGCGTGAGCGGATCGCTGGTGGCGTGCCGCGCGGTCGCGTAGAGGCGGTCCTGGCCGGACGCCAGGTCGAGGGTGACCCGCTCGGCCAGCATCAACTCGCCGACCACGGCGCCCGCGAGCGCCAGGCTCGCGAGGCGAGGATGCAGCCGTGGACGGCCCGTCACGTCGTCGTGCATGACGAAGAACAGATCGTGCGCCAACGATGGGCGGGAAAAGTCACCATCAACCACGATCGGTGATGATATAGGCGATCTGTTGTATCTGTCGTCGATGAATAGCCGGAAATCCGCGATGAGCGGCATGCCGCAGATCCCATAATCAGGAGATATGTGGCAGAGGTTCCGCTTTGACGTCAATGTATGGTATCCCGATTTGCGAGAAAGGTGACATATCTGGAATGACGGGGGTGGATGTCCGGGTTGACCTTTGGGGATGGGCGGGCGAGCCGATCCGCGTCGCCGCTCGTGGACGCGGCGTGGAGCACGCCGCGACGGCGCGCTTGCGGATTCCGGTTCACCGAATCGGGGTTTCGGTCCCGGTCAATTCCAGGGTCCGCCGTCGTGCGAATGGCGGACGAGACGTCCGTCGCCGCGGCTCCACGAGGCCGGCCGGGAAACGACCGCCGCGATTTACCGGCATAACGTGATAGCGGCGGAGCCCGGCCCATCAAACCGAATGCCGCTCACCCGCTCACCGCTCGTCACCCGCTCACCCGGTCACCTCACCCGCTCACCGCTCGTCACCCGCTCACCCGGTCACACGGTCACCTCACCCGCTCACCGCTCACCCGCTCGACGGCGCCCGCGCCCGCGGAGGAGGTGCGCGGCTCCGGCGGGTGCGCCACCGGTCGCGCCGGGGCAGAGTAGGCGTGTGAGCAAGGTCCTCTACGTCATCGTGTGCGCCGCCGGTCCGGCCGCGGACGCCGGCGAGCTGGTCTCTCTCGGCCAGGACGCCGGCTGGGTCGTCCAGGTCGTCGCCACTCCGTCCGCGCTCGACTTCATCGACGTGCCGGCCCTGGAGAGGCGGACCGGGCGGCCGGTCCGCAGCCGGTACCGCAAGCCGTACGAGCCCAAGCCGCCACGGGCCGACGCGATCATCGTGGCCCCCGCCACCTACAACACGATCAACAAGTTCGCCCAGGGCATCGCCGACACCTACGCCCTCGGCCTGCTGGCCGAGGCGCCCGGCCTCGGCATCCCGGTCGTCGTGCTGCCGTTCGTGAACAGCGCGCTGGCCGGCCGGGCCCCCTTCCGCGACAGCGTCGGGCGTCTGCGCGCCGAGGGCGTCCAGGTCCTCATCGGCGCCGGAGCGTTCGTGCCGCACGACCCGAGCGCCGTCCACACCGGCGCCTATCCCTGGCACCTGGCCCTCGCCGCCCTTCCGGCACCCGCGCGGGACTGATCCGGCGCGCCCTCCGGCCGCCGGTGAGGTGCGGACGCGGCGGAAGGCCGGCCGCGACGAGGAGGCGGGGAGGTCACGACCTGGGACGACGTATAGTCCGCTGGTGAGCGGTTACGAACTGGCGGAGTTCCTGCGGGCGCGCCGCGCACGGCTGAACCCCGCCGACGTCGGCATGCCCGGCGCGGGGCCGCGGCGGGTCGCAGGGCTGCGGCGCGAGGAGGTCGCCGTCCTCGCCGGGGTCAGCGCCGACTACTACACCCGCCTGGAACAGGGCCGGGAGCGCAACCCCTCGGCGCAGGTCGTGGACGCCCTCGCCCGGGCCCTGCGCCTGCACGCCGACGCCCGCTGGCACGCCTACCGGCTGGCCGGCCTGGTGCCCAGAGACCTCCGCTCAGAGCAGGCCGACCAGGTCGACCCGGCGCTGCTCCGCCTGATGGACGGCTTCCCCACGGCCGTCGCGTACGTGGTCAACCGGCGCCTTGAGGTCCTGGCCGCCAACGCGCCGGCCCGTGCCCTGACCGCCCCCCTCGGCGAACCGCGCGACATGGTGCGCGCGCTGTTCCTCGACCCGGCGGCGCGGCGGCTGTTCGCGGAATGGCCGGCCGTCGCGCGGGACACGGTGGGGGCGCTGCGGCTGGCCGCGGGACTCGACCCGGACGACACCCGGCTCGCCGCGACGGTGGAGGAGCTGACCGCCGCGAGCGAGCACTTCGCGCGGATGTGGCGCGAGCACGCCGTCAGCGGCCTCGCCGGCACCTCCAAGCTCTTCCACCATCCGGACGCGGGCCGCTTCCGGCTCGGCTACCAGACCTTCGACGTGCGCGGCGCCCCCGGCCAGCAGCTCTTGGTCGGCACCGCCGAGCCGGGCACCCCGGACGCCGGGTCGCTCGCCCTGCTCGCATCCCTGCACCCCGTGGGCGAGGGCCGGGAAGCGCGCCGCGAAGGCGGCTGACGGCTCCCCACGACCGGGCCCTCTCCGCCCGGGTTCCCGCGCCACGGCCCCGTCACCCGGACGCAGGCGCTCGTCGCCCGGATGCCGCGGGCCTGTCGTGCGGAGGCCGCGGGCCCGTTGTTCGGGGCTGCTCGGGAGGGCCGTTCAGTACAGGGTTCCCATGGCGGCCCGCACCTCCCTCAAGGTCGTCTCGGCGATGGCGCTCGCCCGCTCGCCGCCTTCGCGCAGCACCCGGCGGACGTGGCCGCGGTCCTCGGCGTACATCGCGCGGCGGGCGCGCATCGGCGCCAGGTGCTCGTTGACCGCTTCGGTGGCCGCCGCCTTGAGCGCCGATGCACCGGCGCCGCCGATGTCGTCGGCCACCTGGCGCGGGTCGCGGCCCAGGCACAGCGCGGTCAGCAACACGAGGCTTGAGACCTCGGGCCGCGTCTCGGGGTCGTAGGTGATGTGCCGCTCCGCGTCGGTCCTCGCGCCCCGGATCAGCCGCGCGGTCTCGTCGGCGCCGGCCGCCAGCGCGATGGCGTTGCCACGGCTCTTGCTCATCTTGGCGCCGTCGGTGCCGAGCAGCAGCGGAGCCGCCGAGAGCAGGGCCTCCGGCTCGGGAAGCACCGCCCTGCCGCCGCCGTAGCGGTGGTTCAGCCTCCGGGCGACGACCCGGCTCAGCTCGAGGTGCGGAAGCTGGTCCTGTCCGACCGGGACGAGATTGGCCTTGCAGAACAGGATGTCGGCGGCCTGGTGGGCGGGATAGGTGAACATCAGCCCGCTGACCGCCGACCGGCGCGAATGGGCGATCTCGTCCTTGACCGTCGGGTTGCGGCCGAGCTCCGCGACCGAGACCAGGCTCAGGAACGGCAGGAGCAACTGGTTGAGCGCGGGGACCGCGCTGTGGGCGAAGATCGTGCTGCGGGCCGGGTCGACGCCGACGGCCAGGTAGTCCAGCACGAGCTCCTCCACGTGCTCGGCGAGCCGGTCGGCGACGTCGCGGTCGGTCAGCACCTGGTAGTCGGCGACGACGACGAACAGCTCGACGCCGAGGTTCTGCAGGCGGACGCGGTTGTGGAGGGTGCCGAAGTAGTGGCCGAGGTGCAGCCGGCCGGTCGGACGGTCGCCGGTCGAGATCCGGAACCCGCGCGGGTCCCGCCGGATCAGCTCCTCCAGCTCGGCGCTGCGCAGCCGGGCGGCCCGCACGCCGAGCACGTCCGAGGGCGCACGCCCTTCTGACGCGGCCCCGGACGCGGTCCCGGACGGGGGCTCGGACGGGGGCTCGAACGTGGAGGCGGGCCCGGACGCGAACGGGATTGCGGACGCGAGCGCGGAGGCGGATGTGGACCCGGACGTGGACCTGGACGTGGACTTGGACGCGGACCCGGACGCGGGCGCGATGAAGGGCCGGGGCGAACGGATCGGGTCGGTGGTGCCGGTCATGGTGTGGCTCCCTGGTGGGCGAGGTGGGTGGGATGGCCCGCCGGCCGCCGGGACGGCCCCCTTGCCGGGTGGTTCAGGGAGAACACCAGAAAGGGCCGTCCGTCAGAACGGCCCTGCGCGTGCGAGAGAGGTGGCCGCTCCTACGAGGAGCGCCACCAGCTCACGCACTGCGGACGATGCATGGGATCAGTCTAGGCCACCCGGTCCCGCCAGCCCAGGGTCCGTCCCGCGCGGCCCCGCTACTGGAGTGGCCCACCAAGGCCGCCACCCCGCAAGCAGCCGGGGCGGCCGACCGCGGTTCCCCACCTCGTAAGTACTGGGGGTGGCCGACCGAGGTCGCCCACCCCGCTAGCAGATGGGGTGGCTAACCGTTGCTGCCCACCCGGTTCGTTCCCGGGTGCACGGGGCGGGACGGGTGGTCCGTGTGCCGGCCTGGGTGGCGCTCGGGGCACCCGTCCGCGTCCTCGTGTAGCCGGGGGAGGGCTGGGTGGGCAGCAACGGCTGGACACCCCGGTTGCTTGCGGGGTGGGCTTGTTGTCGGTTCGGTGACGGGGTTGGGCGTTGATCGGCCTTGCCGCCGTACGAGGGCGCCGATGCACCGATCTGGTTTCCGCTGTGTCGGCGTCGATGAGAGCGGTCCGGGGCCGGAAGACTTGCCGGCCCGATTACTCGCGGGATGGGCTGCTTGTCGGCCGGCAAGGGGAAGTCGCCGCCGTGGTCGGGTGCGGGGGCTGCTTCGGGGCTTGGCCTGTCGAGGACGCGTGCCTTAGGGGAGCGGACCGACCCCGGTGGCGAAGTGGCGGGGTGGCGGGGTCAGGTCAGGGACTGGGCGACCAGTTCCAGGTGGTCCATGGCCTCCTGCATGCCGCCTTCCATGCCCGAGCCGATGTGCGCGTCGCGCGACTCGCGGCTGTCGTGCTCGATGAGCGAGGCGAGCGTCGTGCGCCCGTCCTTCTCGCTGAACACGGTGGTGACCAGGGCCGCCTTGTCGGGCATGCCCTCGTATACCTCCGTCGCCACGATGCGCTCGTGCGGGACGATCTCGCGGTACTCGCCGTGGAACCCGACCTCGAACCCGCCGTGCGCCGTCAGCACGTAGCGCCAGGCGCCGCCGACGCGCAGGTCGACCTCGGCGAGCGTCACCTCGCCCCGTTCGCCGCCCCACCAGCGCCTGATGAGCTCGGGCGTGGTCCAGGCCCGGTAGACCAGGTGCCTGGGGGCGTCGAACTCGCGCGTGATCAAGATCTGGGTGTCCGCCGGGAGCGTGACCACCGCCGTACCGCTACTCGCCTTCGTCGCCATCGCGTCGCTCCGTTTCCTTGAGTTCCTCCAGCACGACGTCCATCAGGTCGAAGCGCTGCGACCAGGTGTGCTCGTAGCCCCGCACCCAGTCGTGAATGGACTTGAGCGGCCGGCCGTTGAGCCGGTAGAGGCGTTGCCGTCCCTCGTCGCGCACGTCGACCAGCCCGACCTCTCTGAGCACCCGCAGGTGCTTGGACACCAGGGGTTGGGGAAGGCCGAGCAGCCCGACCAGGTCGCCGACCGACCGCTCGCCGCCGACCAGGGCGTCCAGGATCTCCCGCCGCCGGGGCTCGGCCACCGCGTTGAACGCGTCCGTCGTCGTCGCCGCTCGTGCCATGGCCCAATCGTATTCCCATATGGGCATACGTGCAAGGCGTGTGCGTCCGGGGATCGGCACATCACGGGGAACGGCCCCGCCGGGACGGCGGTCAGTCGAACGCGGTGTCGCGCGCTACAGGCTCCCAGGCCAGCAGCTCCGCGCGCACGCGGTCCGCGTGGGACACCAGCGCGTCCACCGCGTCGTCGCCCAGGGGCAGCCGAAGCGGCACCGGATCCGCCTGGAGGGCGGCGAGGATGGCCGCGGCGGCCTTGGCGGGGTCGCCGGGCTGCTTGCCGTCCGCCCCCGAGGCCATGGACCGGGTGGGCCCGACGGTCTCCCGGTAGGCCTCCATGGCATCCGACCGGTACAGGGCGTCACCGAACAGGCCGGTCCTGAACGCCCCCGGCTCGACGATCAGCACCTTGACGCCGAAAGGCGCGACCTCCTCGGCGAGCGCCTCCGACAGCCCTTCCAGCGCGCACTTGGTCGCCGAGTACGCGCCGAACCCGGCGAAGGACAGTTGGCCGCCCATGCTGCTCATCTGCACGATGGCGCCCGAGCCCTGGCGGCGCATGTGCGGCAGCACCGCCCGCACGAGCGCGACCGGCCCGAACAGGTGCAGTTCCATCAGGTCGCGCAACTCCTTGTCGGTGGTCTCCTCGACCGCGCCGATCTGGCTGCGCCCGGCGTTGTTCACCAGGACGTCGACGCGGCCGTACCAGAGGATGACCTCGGCGACCACGGCCGCGACGCGCGCGGGGTCGGTGACGTCCAGTCGCAGGGCCGCGGCGCGGCCGGGGTGCGCGGCCACCAGGCCGTCGATCGCCTCCGGCCTGCGCGCCGTGGCCACCACGGTGTCCCCGGCCGCCAGCGCCGCCTCGGCGATCGCCCGTCCGAAGCCGGAAGAGGCTCCGGTGATCAGCCATACCCTGCCCGCCGCCGGGCGGGCGGGGGCTCCGTTGTCCACGGTCATTCGTCCATCTCCACGCTCAGAAGTCTGTTGAGGTCTCCGTTATGCCGTGAGCCGTGGCCGGCCGTCCAAGACAGAAGATCGGCGACCCGATAAACACCGCTTATCATCGAAGGATGGAGCTACGGCAGCTGCGCTACCTGGTCGCGATCGACGAGGCGGGGAACCTCAGGCGGGCCGCCGAGGCGCTGTACGTGAGCCAGCCCGCGCTGTCCTACTCCTTGCGCACCCTGGAGTCCGAGCTCGGCGTGCGGCTGTTCGACCGGCACTCCGGCGGGGTGACCGCGACCGACGCCGGGAGGGAGGTCGTGGCAGAGGCGCGGCGCACGGTCGCCCAGGCCGGGCGGGTGACGGCCGCCGCCGAGCGGCACCGGCGCGGCGAGACCGGCGTGCTGCGGGTCGGCTTCGAGGCCAGCGGCGCGGGGCGGCTCACCACCCGCGCCAGGGCCGAGTTCGCCCGCCGCAACCCCGGCGTCCGGGTGGAGCCCAAGCGGTTCGACTGGGGCCAGGAGGCCGCCGCCCTGCGCGAGGGCCGGGTGGACGTGGCCTTCGTCTGGCTGCCCGCCGACCTCGCCGGCCTGCGCGCCGAGGTCGTGCACACCGAGGAACGGGTCGTCGGGCTGCCGTCCGGGCACCGGCTCGCCGGGCGGGACGGCGTGTCGGTCCTGGAGGTGAACGACGAGCCGCTCATGTGGACCGAACGGGCGCCGCGCGCCTGGGTGGACTGGTGGGCGGTCAACCCCCGGCCGGATGGGTCGGCCCCGCGCTGGGGGCCGACCAACGACAACGTGGAGGAGATGCTGGAGCAGGTGGCCGAGGGCGCCGCCATCTGCTTCGCCCCGGCCAGCATGGCCATCTACTACGCCAGGCCCGACCTGTCATGGGTGCCGCTCACCGACGTCGAGCCGCTGCGGGTGGCCCTGGCCTGGGCGGACGGCGCGGACGCGCCCCTCGTGCGGGGGTTCGCGCATGTCGTGCGCGAACTGACCTCCGGCGGCACGGCCCTGGTGTCCTGACCGCTGGCCGCCGGTGCCCCACGGCCTTGCGGCTGCTCGTGACGGCGGCGCCGTCGGCTGGTGCCTCACCCCGATCGGGGGGCCGGGTCACCCCATTGAGTCCGCGGGAAGAAGAATGGTCCGGGTGGGCCCGACGGTCTCCTGGTAGGCCTCCATGGCGTCCGACCGGTACAGGGCGTCGCCGAACAGGCCGTTCCTGAACGCCCCCCTTAGAGGCGTGGGTCTTGGGCGGGGGTTCGGTGGCTGGCCTTGCGATTTGGCCAGGCGATGTCGTCGACTGCCAGCCATGGTTCGCAGGCCACGGTCGCTGGCGTAACTCCGGTGAACGCCACGACGTCGCGATACAGGTGGGACTGGTCGGCGTAGCCGCCGTCGCCGCGACTCGGGCTGCCTCTACACCCGCGGCCAGGCGGTGGGCGGCGCGGTCGAAGCGGACCAGCGTCGCAGCGCGTTTGGGCGGCAGGCCGATCTGGGAGTGGAACCGGGACCACAGGCGTTTGCGGCTCCATCCGACCTCGGCCGCCAGACTGTCGATCCGGCCGCGGCTCACGAGGATCCGGTTCCAGGCCCAGGAAACCTCCGCATCTACCGGCGACCCCGCCTGACGCCGACGGGCGAGCAACGCGTCGGTCAACGCGAACCGCTCCCCCCACGACGAGGCGTCGCTGAGTTGCTCACGGATACGTGACGCCTGCCGGCCCCAGAGGTCGTCGAGAGCCGCTACGGCGCCGTCCAGGTCGGCCGGGGAGACGCCCAGAACCGCCAGTGCGATTACCGGGGAAAGGCGCACCTGCACGGCCTCGAAGTTCTCGCCCCGTACCCGAACCGCGCCGAATCCGAGTCCAGCGACGAGACTTCCCCGCTGCTGCCTTCCTGCGGCATCGTCCACGATGAGCGGCCCGGCGCCGAACTCCACAACCAGGGTCACGGCCGGGTGCGGGATCGCCCGGTGGCCAACGGTCGTTATGCCACGGTCACGGAACCCAGCCATGCTGATGCCGGCCAATTGGCTGGGCCGCGCCGGGCGTGTGACGTCCCACACAGCCGCATCGTCACGCTCGCCCACGGCAGATTGCATTACCTCATGCTACGCAGGCCGGCTGACTCGGAACATTTGTTCAAGCCACCAGCACCCAGGTACGGCGACAGTGAGCCCATGACTACTTCGCCGGCGTTTGACAACCAGCCAGACGACCCAGATCCGCAGTCCCCTGACCGGGAGCCACAGGTGAGGCGCCTCCGCCGCCGAAGGCGCCGCATCATCGCCTCAACAATTCTTCTCGTAGTCGCCGGGGTGCTCGTGGGAAACACGGCGATGGTGACCTGGCAGGACGCTGACGCCACCGGGAACTCGACCCTGCCTCTGGACGGCGGGAGCATCTACGTGAGCCAGGACGGTCCCCGCGACGCCCCGGCACTCGTCCTGATCCACGGGCTCGGCGCCTCGACCCGCTGGTGGGATCCGGTCGTTCCAATGTTGACCAGGTCCTATCGCGTCATCCGGATCGACCTGCTCGGGCACGGCCGATCCGCCAAACCAGCCGGCGGCGGCTACGCCATCCCACAGCAGGCACACCGGGTCGGGCAAGCGTTGGACCGGCTGAACGTCAAGCACGCCATACTGGTCGGCCATTCCACCGGCGGCTACGTCGCCACCGCCCTCGCCGAACAACGAGGCGACCTGGTAACCGCACTGGCGTTCATCGACACTGGACCCCGCATGGACGCCTTTGTCTCCGACGGGCCCGTCGGCAAGCTCATCGACGTCCCCATGGTGGGACAACTACTGTGGCGACTTCGAACCGACGGCATCATTCGCCGGGGACTGAGCACCGCGTTCGCGCCAGGATTCACGGCCCCGCAGCAACTGGTCGACGATACGCGCGGCATGACCTACCACGCGCTCACCGCCACGTCACATGCGTCCGACGACTATCTAACCCAGCGTCCGCTCCCGGACCGGCTCACACCCCTCGGCAAACCACTGCTAGTGATCTTCGGCGAGCAAGACCAGAGATGGCGATCCTCATCCGCCGCCTCGTACCGCGCCGTAGCGGGCGCCAGAGTGGAGTTGATCCCCGGCCTTGGACACTCTCCCATGCTTGAAGATCCACCGCGCACCGCCACACTTCTCCTCACCTTCACCAACTCCGTGTTCGGCGATCAGTAGCGCCGTGGCGGGACGTCTGCTTTGCCGGGTCTGGTAGGCAAGCCACAACGCCGGGCGGTTCCGAGGCGAACAACGAGGCCGCTCGGCGATTCTACGAACGCGCTGGCTTCACCAACTCACAACACCTACCGCTGCCGTGCCGGCAGCGTGAGAGCGGAAGGTCGGCGATTCGACCCCGCCCTTGACCACAACACCTGAGCAGCACAAACGCCCCGAGCGACTATCGTTCGGGGCTTTTTGATCTTCAATGACAGCAACGTCTCCGCTGCTTCACCCCAGGTTTCCCCGTCCTGGACGATCCCGCCCAAACGCAGGATCATGAGAACGTGAGCAGGACGGACAACACAATGCCGCTTCGCTTGCAGGAGCAGGATGGTCGCCGCTACAGGCACGATATGGGCGGCTCCTATTCGGGCATCGGTCAAGATGCCAACCTGGCGGAGCGCAAGGCCCGGCAGCGGGTACGCCTCGCATTGCTGCGCGGTGAGGAACCAGAGCCGACCAGGCATCGCCATTGCGAAAAGTGGCTCTATTAAATGAAGCGTCCCGGAGGTGACCTCCGGGACGCTTCATCCACGTACGTGCGATGTGAGCCGAGGGCATCGCCGAGCTTGCCGAGAGCAGCGCACGGACTGAAACCATGCGGGTCGACAGCCCTGACTCGCAGCACTCGCTGTCCTTGAGCGCGCAGCAGACGGGAGTCTCACGAGAGGCTTCCCAGCCATGCTTGCAGCACTGACACTCGGTACGGGTTCGGGTGATGAACAGTCTGACCTCCTGTGCATTGAGTTTGTTCGGTCGCCCCTTGCTCAGGTCGGGAACCAGATGCAGCCGGACGACGCTCTCGTAGCCCTGGTAGGTCTTGGGACGCCGCTCCTCACGGACGATGTACTTAAGCCAGTAGTTCAGGTAGTCGCCGACCCTCCAGTTCTCCGAGGAGACGGGGATGCCCTCGTCGGAGTTCTTGAGAAGCACGGTCAGCTTCTTCCGCTCACACGATCACAGGGAAGCGGCCCTGACATCGCCGGTCGCGTAGCCGTTTTGGTGGGCGATCTCGTCTTGAACGGCGAGCTCCATCATAAGTCCGATCGCGTCGCGGCGGGCGATCGACGGGATCAGGCCGGCCGCGCGCTGGGCGGGTGTGAGCTCGGCGTACCGGGTGGCCCACCACCCGCCGGGGGTGCCGTCCGGCCATATAATCCGCCGGATCTGCCACGCCGGGTAGGTCTGCCCGAGCACGGAGAGCTGCTGTGCCACCAGCTCGGCCACGCGCTCCAGGACGGTGGGCTCCTGGTCGGTCATGAGGCGGACGCCAGATCGGCGATGCTCTCCTGCTCGGCGATCGCCCGGGCGAGCGAGAGCTCGTCGTCGGCGTCGACCGTGCGCCACGCCCCGGCCTTCTCCGCAACTTCGTCGTAGGGCTGTTCTCGGGTCGCCCACCATCGGCCGGCGTCGGACCTCCACACCCGCCAGCCCGGCGCCTCGGTGCGCAATCCGGCGCGGAGCTCGGCAATAGTCGCCGCAGTGCGCTCGATGTCGCCGCGTACGGCCGCCCAAGATTCGCCTGCGCGGCGGAACTGCCAGTGCGGGAATTCCCGCTGTGCCTCCTCCAGGAGGCGGTTCATAACGATGTCGTCGTTGTCCAGGGGGAGCTGTCATGCGGGTGACGGTATGCTCACGCTCCGCGATCGGGCCGAACAGTAGAGCCCGAACTATGAGTTCGCCTTTCTACTGCATGATGCGGTGGCGCTTCGCCAGATAGCGCACCTCAGGTGCCCACGACGGTCGGGCCCGCCGAGCCAGGGCGCGCACCATCTCTCGCAGCAGGCGCTTGTAGTCGAGCTCTTCGGGACACTCCCGCTCGATGCGCAGCAAGTACACCAGGCTGGCGGCGTCCTCCCCGAGGTCCTCGCAGGCTCGCGCGATCTGGCTCAGGTGCGTGGTACGTCGTTCCACCGAGGGGATGCGGGTCAGGTCGATGTCGTCGGCGACCTGAAGCGCCGCTGCCGGGCGCCGCTTCTCGCACTCGATGGTGGCCATGTGAATGGCCACGTTGGTAGGGCCGTACGCCAGGCCGAAGTGGTTACCCTGCTCGTCGATCCGCCGCGCGATGGACAGAGCAGGCCCGCGCAGTAGGTCCCGCGCCCGCTGGTCGTCTCCTCCTCGGGTTACCGAGATCGCCGCCAGCAAGTGCAGGGCCCCGTAGATCGACAGGTGGCGGTCGTCGCCGTCGGCCAGCGCGGGCTCGAAGACCTCCATGCCCTGCCGCGCGACGTCGTAGGCGACTTCATGCATGTCGTCCGACAGCATGGACTGGCCGAGGTTCCAGTGTGCCCACGCGACCATGAGCGGGTCCTCGGTTTCCTCGGCGTAGCGCATCGCCCGGTCGGCTGCCAGGTGCGCCAGATCGACGCGGCCCAAATGCTTCAGCACTCCGCGAGCGAGGATGTACGCGTCCGCGGCGACGCGGCAAGCAGCCCGGCGAGCGTCGGGCCGGCCGTCGTTGTCCAAGACCAGCCGTTCGGCGTCGCTGATGAGCAGCGGCGCCTCACGCATGAGAATCGAGTATCTGTTGTGCGAGCTCATCCAGGCGTCGCGGGCCGCGCTGATGCGTTCGGCCACCTGCTCGACGTCGGGCGGCTCGGCATCCGGGGTCAGGGTCTTGTAGGTGAAGACGGCCCGCTCGATAGCACCTACCTGGGGACGGCCGGGATCGTGGTCGTCACGAGGGCTCTCCCCCAGCAGAACCGCGGTCCGCACTCCAAGGACCTTGGCTATCTCTCGCAGCAGCGGCAGAGATGGCGTCCGCTTGCCCTGCTCAAGCAGCTCGATGTGCCGGGTGGTGCAGCCCGCCTGCGTCGCCAGCCCGGTGGTGCTCATCCCAAGCCGCTCACGCTGATGCCGAATCATGTGCCCCGTGCCGGCGTCATTCATCAGCCCTGACCTTCCTGGAGCCTCGACAACCTCAGGCTAAGGCGGGCAGCCATGTTCATGCGAGGTTCTAGGTTCATGTCCTCGTCCGGCACCGGCCACCCCTCGCGACCGGCTCGGCTGAAGTCCCGACAGCCGACACGGCAGGCGATCAGCGGATCAGGACCAGGCAACAGGACGGCTCACGCCCGTGAGTCGACCGCGAGCCGTACAGCAAGATCTCCGGAAGCCACTCCTCGGTCGGAACCAGGCCCGTCTGGCAGGCGGCCCACTCGGATGGGTCACCTAGCTTGACGCCGGTGCCCCACGGCCTTGCGTCTGCTCGCGATGGCGGGGCCGCCGGTCGCCTCACACCCCGATCGGGGGGCCGGGTGACCCCATTGAGTCTGCGGGAGGAAGATCTGTATGGGTAGCGTGTCGGGAGTCGGCAGACGAGCCCGCAGGACGGGCCGAGCTTTCCTGGAGTAGTGATGACGGCCACCCTCGACGCACCGCCGCCCGTGCCTTTCGACGCGGTCTGCCCGCTGATGGGGGTGGAGGAGGAGTACCTGGTCGTCGACCCGGCGACGCGCGAGGTCAGCCCGTGGGGCGCGCGCATCGTCGAGCGCGCCGCCGTCACGATGGGAGACCGGGTCTGCACCGAGATCACCAAGTTCCAGGTGGAGGCGAAGACCGCCCCCTGCGCGGGCGTGGCCGAGCTGGAGGGCCAGCTGCGCCGCATGCGGGCGGCGGTGGCCGCGGCGGCCCGCGACGAGGGCCTCGCGCTGGTCGCCTCCGGCACCGCGGTGCTGGGCCAGGTCGTGCCGCCGCCGATCAACGACGACCCGCGCTACGGGGTCGGCGTGGCGACCTACCGGGCGCTGCACGACGAGCTGAGCATCTGCGCGGGCCACGTCCACGTGCACCTGCCCGACCGCGAGCGGGCCGTGCTGGTGGGCAACCACGTGCGCCCCTGGCTGCCGGTGCTGATCGCGCTGATGGCCAACTCGCCGTTCTGGGCCGGCCGCGACACCGGGTACGCGAGCTGGCGGACGCTGTCGTGGGGCAAGTGGCCGGTGGCCGGGCCGCCGCCGTACTTCGGCTCCCTGCGCGAGTTCGACGAGACCATCGCCGCGCTCACCGAGATGGGCGCGCTGGTCGACCCGGGGACGATCTTCTGGGACGTCCGGCCGTCGGCCCGGCTGCCGACCCTGGAGGTCAGGGTCACCGACGTCCCGGCGACCGCGGAGGAGTCGGCGCTGCTCGCGGCGCTCGTGCGGGCCCTGGTCGTGGTCTCGCTGGAGCGGGTCGAGCGGGGCGACCCGGGGCCGCCGCTGCCCGCCGAGCGGCTGCGCGTGGCGTACTGGCGGGCGGCCCGCGACGGGCTGGACGGGCACGGCGTCGATCCGGTCACCGGGCGGCTGCGCCCGGCGGCGGAGCTGCCCGGCGTCCTTCTGGAGCACCTGCGCCGCGCCCTGGAGGCCACCGGCGACCTGGACCTGGTCACCCGGCGGCTCGGACGGCTGGCCGCCACCGGCACGGGCGCCGCGCGCCAGCGCGCCGCCCATGCCCGCCGCGGCCGCTTCACCGACGTCGTCGACCATCTCATCGACCACCTGGTCCCGGCCGAGGACTCCGGTGAGGAGGGTCACAGGTAGCCGGTGAGGAACTCCTTGAGAGGGGCGACGTGCCGGACGGGGTCGCGCCACTGGGCCAGGAGGTCTTCCAGCAGGTGGCGTTCGGCCACCTGCTCGCCGTGCCGCCAGACGCGGACGACGGGGTGCAGGAAGGCGCTCTCGTGGGCCCGCTCGGGGGTGGGGTGCCGCTTGATGGCGAACACGTCGTCGTGGCGGTCGCGGCCCCAGCGCAGGGTGACGGTGAAGCACAGCGGGTGCTCGGCGAACCGCTCGGCGGCGTAGTCCTCGGGCAGATCCTGGTAGTGCGTGACGGTCCCTGCGTCCTGGTCGACGACGTAGGCGTCGCACAGGTACTCGAACTGGGTCCACAGCGCCGAGCTCCAGTTGACCCGGTCGAGCATGGTGGCGGTCAGCCGGCCGGGGTCGGGCGGCAGCGCCCGCCGGTCGAGCGGGACCGACTCGTACCGCTCGGCGAGCAGGGCGGCCATGGTGCGCAGGTTGTAGCGGAACCCGTCGATGAACGCCGAGGAGGCGCGCTTGAAGTCACGGGCCTGCATGAGCGTGCCGGCGAAGTACAGGCCGTCCACGTTGGCCGACTGGAAGTCGGGGCGGATGGCGGGCATGCGCCCGCTGGGCGTGAGCTCGGGACGGCAGGACTCGCCGAACAGGGAGGTGTCCATGGTGAACCCGGTGCAGCGGATCACCGCGTCGTACTCCAGCAGCGCCTGCTCGCCCTCGGCGAGGGTGTAGGTGATGGCGGCCTTGTAGGTGTCGCCCTCGCGCCAGATGCGGTCGACCGTGCACTCGAGGACGCCGTGCAGGGTCTTGAACCAGTAGCTGTCGAGCAGGGCGCCGTACTGGCCGCGCACGTTGCCCGGGTGCTTGGTGTTCCACGCCAGGGTGACCGGGCTGGGGCTGGCGAGGTGGATGATGGCGGCGTCGCCGAGCATCGAATGGGCGGTCTCGAACGCCGAGTTGCCCTTGCCGATGATGAGGACGCGCTTGTCGGTGAACTGCTCTCCCGACGTCGGAACGTTCTCGTAGCCCATGGCCAGCTCGATGCCCGGGATGTCGGGGATGTTCGGTCCGCCCCAGCCGGTGGCGACGATCAGGCACTCGGCGCGGACCACCTCGCCGCCGGCCAGGTGCGCCAGGAAGACCGAGCCGGTCTTCTCGACGCGCTCGACCGGCGTCCCATAGCGGACGTTCAGCGCGTGCTCACGCTGGAAGTCGGCCAGGTAGCGCACCAGATCGTCGGCGCACGGCAGGTACTCCTGCGAGTAGCGGGGGAAGGTCAGCTCGGAGGAGTCGCTGAGCAGGGAGTTCCAGTCCCAGCGCAGCAGGATCTCGGGGTCCTTCTCGGTGGTGTGCACCTTGTTCAGCGAGATGAGCCTGCGGTGGCGCGGGAATCGCCGGAAGAACCCGCCGGGGGCCTGCTCGCGCTCCAGGGTGAGGTAGTCGGCGCCGGCGCTCTTGAGGTAGTAGCTGAGCTGCAGCCCCGCCGGGCCGGCCCCGATGATCAGATAGCGGACGCGCCCATCCTGTCCTGTGGTCGCCACGGGCTCAGGCCGGGACGGTGGCGCAGGAGCAGTTCATCCGCGCCCGCTCGTCGGGACGGGGACGGCGGTGCAGCCACATGGCCACCACCATGGGCACGAAGACGACGGCGTTGTAGAACAGGTGCAGCTCCACGCGGGGCACCAGCAGCTGGATGATGCTGGTCGGCACCGGCCGGCCGAGCAAGTGGACGCCGGTCAGCGCCTGCAGCAGCAGGAGCAGGTGCTCGAAGTGGTGCCACACCTGGATGCCGAGCGAGATGGTCCACCAGGTGAGCGCCCGCCCGGTGAAGCCCTTGCGCAGCACGATCAGGCCCACCAGCATCAGCAGCGCGTAGCCGTAGTGCATCCACTCGGAGGTCACCAGCCACGGGAACGGCAGGCCGAGCACGCCGCGCGCCTCGGGCACCGGCCAGCCCATGACGTAGATCTGAATGGCCTGCGCCACGTGCTCGGCCCAGTGGGCGAGCACGATGAACAGGAACACGTTCAGGCCGAGCCGGTGGTGGTCGGTGTTCAGCGAGGTGATCAGGTCGTGCCGGTGCGGTAAGGCGCTGGAGTGGCTGGCCATGGTTCCTCCGCGGTCGTCGGGTCGGTCGCCGCCGGGCGCGGCCGTCGCGCTCCGTGCCCCGCGCGGCGGGGGGGCATGCGTGGGCGCCGGCCCGCCGGCGGGCCGGCGCGGCCGTCAGGAGCGGCGCTGCGCCTCGGCGAGCAGGGCCAGGTAGCCGTCGGCGACGATGCGCTCGGCCCGGGCCGCATAGGAGGCCGGGTCGTCGGGGGCGATCGTCGCCAGGCCGTCGACGTAGCGGTTGTACATGCAGAACGCCGCGGCGATCAGCACGGTGTCGTGGATCTCAAGATCGGTCGCCCCCTCGGCGCGGGCGGCGGCCACGTGCTCCTCGGTGACCTCGCGCCCGCCGCGCTGGACGGCGGCGGCGATGCCGAGCAGGGCCCGCAGCTTGCCGGAGACGGGAGCGGAGGACAGGTCGTCGCGCACCTCCTCGACCAGCTCCATGCCCTCGGGGAGCTGAGCGGCGGCGTAGTGGGCGTGCGAGTTGTAGCAGTAGCGGCACTGGTTGAGCGAGGAGACGTACGCGGCGATCAGCTCGCGCTCGCCCGGGGTGAGAGTGCTCTCGGCCCGCAGCAGCACCTCGACCAGCGCGTTGAGCGGGCCGGCGGTCTCGGGCCGGAACCGGAACAGGCCACGGATTCCGGGTTCGTCGGTGGTAAGGGTGATGTGGGGCATGGCAGTTTCCTCGCCGTCGTGCAGTTGAGGCCTTTCACGCAGCCCCACGTGCGCATTTCATCCGACAAACGCTCATGCTCGCCATTCGACCACCCGGCTGTCAATGGCTGTTTTCGGACATCCCTTAATCACGTGACGGTGCCCCTTAAATCCTGTTGTCCACACCGGTATGGCTATATGGTAAGTATGTCCTCACTCCCTTGTTTGCGGGTAAAGGCCCGGCGTAGCGTCACCACGTCGCCCCCAAACGATCCGCACCATCATGAGGAGGCCGTCCATGTCCGAACACCCCAACGTCAACCCGGTCCGCGAGATCTACGACGCCATCGCCAAGGGCGAACTGGATTACATCCGCGACAGTCTGCTCGCCGATGAGGTGTCCTTCCACGTACCCGGCCGCGGCCCGCTCGCCGGAACGTACAAGGGCAAGGAAGAGGTACTCGGCTACCTGGCGAAACTCGCGAATCACACCGGGAACTCACTGCGCTACGACCCCGACACCTTCCTGGCCGACGACGGTCACGTCGCCGCCCTGCTGCGCATCAGGGGCGACCGCGACGGCAAGGAACTGGACGAGCGCGGCGTCCACGCCTTCCATGTCACGGACGGCAAGATCACCGAACGGTGGAGCTTCCCCTACGACACTCACGTCATCGACGAGTTCTTCGCGTAGGCGTCCGGGGCGTCCGGGGCGTCCGGGGCGTCCGGGGCGCCCGGGGCGCCCGGATCCCCGGCCCGGCGCGATGCGGGCCGCCACCTTCTTCGCGGTGGCCCGCGGCGCGATGACCGCCCGGTCCGCCCGGCTCGTGCCGGCGCGGGCCGGGCGGTCGTGGTGCCGCCGTCAAGCCTGCGCCTGCGCCTGCGACTCGGCGAACACGGCGAGATAGCCGTTGGCCATCTTCGCCCGCGCCGCGTAGACCTCCGGATCGTCCGGCGCGAACGTGGCCAGGCCGTCGACGTAGCGGTTGTACATGCAGAAGGCCGCCGCGATGAGCACCGTGTCGTGGATCTCGACGTCGGTCGCGCCCGCGGCGCGCGCGTCGGCCACCTGCCGCCGGGTGACCTTCTTCCCGCTCTCCTGCACCGACGCGGCGATGGCCAGCAGCGCTCTGAGCTTCTCGGAGACCGGGGCGGTCGACAGGTCGGCGCACACGTGCTCCACCAGCATCATGCCGTCGGGGGAGCGCACGGCGGCGAAGGCGGCATGGGTGTAGAAGCAGAACCGGCACTGGTTGAGCGCCGAGACATAGGCCGCGATCAGTTCGCGTTCCCCGCGGGTCAGCGTGCTGTCACCGCACAGCAGCACCTCCGACAGGGCGTTCAACGGAAGCGCCGCGTCCGGGCGGTACCGGAACAGGCCGCGGATCCCCGGTTCGTCGGAGTTCAGCGCGATGTGCGGCTCCTCGGGGCTCGGCGCGCCCAGTGGCACCAGGGGAGGCCGGGCGGGCCATTCCAGCCCACAGGACAATCCGGCCGTCTGGGGCAGGGACTCAAGGTCGACGGACACGTTCGAGCGGACAGGTAGGGCCAATGCGTTCGACATTGCGGATCCTTTCGGCAGCCAACTGAGCTCGCACGTTCCACTGTGCGCTCGGCCCCGTCCCCGCAGACAGAGGTACGGAGGTCAGCAAGCTGCCGGGGGACTTCCGTTTCCTGCAGGCCGCCCCCCCTTGACGTCCCCGGCGCGAGCAGGTCAGCACGGCGGGAGATGCGCCGGGCGGGGGTGGGAGTGAGGCTGGGAGAGCGGGTCATCCGAGCCGGGAGGGCGGCGACTGTGACGCAGGGCTTCTACCTGAAGGTGGTACGCGGCAACCCGACGGCCGAGGAGCTGGCCGCGCTGATCACGGTGCTCAGCGCGCGCGCCGCCTCGCGGACCGGCGGGGACTCCGGCGCACACCCGTCGCAGGGCGGCGCCGCCGACGCCGGCCACGCGCCGGAGACCGTCTCGGCGTGGCTGGACGGATCGCGCACGGCGCGCAAGCCGTCGGCTCCGAGCGCCAGTGCCGCGGCCTGGCGGGTCAGCGGCTGGGCCGGCTGACCGCTTTCGACATACTCGCTCGCGAGCCCCCGCATTCGCGGGGGCTCGCTGCTTTTCCGGTGCCTCGCACCGCCTACCGGGTCGCCGGGACGGCCTGCCGGAGGATCTTCGCCCGCGCCCGTAAGGCAGGCCATTACAGATCATGACTTAGCTTCGCAATACGGGAGATGTCGCGAAACTCCTTCGCATATCACCATTAAATGGTCCAGCTGAAGGTGAGGAACCGTCATCGGCTGACGGCGAAGACGAGGAGCATTATGCCTACCCTGTTCGGTTCATTGCGCAGGCTCGTGCTGACGCCGTCGCTGGCCGACGTGACATTCGGCGTGCGCGGCTTTCCAGCCGTCCCGTCGGAGGCGACGCGACGGCTGGAGGCCATCCCGCGGGCGGTGATCTGCGGGTTCGAATGGGGGATCGACGCGCGCGACCAGTGGGAGGTCGAGCGCCGCCTCGAACTGGTCGACCAGGAGCACCGGGGGTTCGCCTACGAGGGCGCGACGATGGCGTTCACCGTGCTGGACGCCATGGCCGGCGGGCGCGGCCACCGCACCCGCGACCTGCTGCTCGGCCCCGGGCAGCCGCACATCTTCCTCACCTACATCGGCATCGGCTTCGCCATGGCCCGCCTGCCCCGGCCGCTGTGGAAGAAGGTCATGCCCGACCTCAGCGGCTCGGCGTACTACCCCACGATGAGCTGGCTGGCCGTCGACGGCTACGGGTTCGACCGCGCCTACTTCGAGACCCCCCGCTGGGTGGACCAGCAGCGGGTGCCCGCGCCGTACGCCTGGGAGGGCGACCCCGAGTACTTCCTGCGGGCCGTCGACCAGGGCATCGGCCGCGCCCTGTGGTTCATCCACGGCGGCAACGTCCCCGGCATCGCGTCCCGCGTCGAGGGCTTCGCGGCCCACCGGCGGGCCGACCTGTGGAGCGGCGTCGGACTGGCCGCGACCTTCGCCGGCGGCTCGACGCCCGAGGGACTGGCCGCGCTGCGCCACGCCGCGGGAGAGTACCGGCCCGAGCTGGCCCAGGGCGTGGTCTTCGCCGCCAAGGCGCGTGACTTCTCCGGCTTCGTGCCCGAGCACACCGAGGCGGCCACCTCGGTGCTGGCCGAGCTGTCGATGGAGGCCGCCGTCGCGCTGGCCGACGCCACAGCGGTGGAGGCGGGCCCCGGCGCCGTGCCGGCCTACGAGCTGTGGCGGCGCGCGGTGCGCGCGCACTTCGTCACCGCCGGCGAGCGCATCCCAGGCTGACCGCCGCCGTCGTCTCCTTTTCCGCCGGCGCCGGCCGGCGGAAAAGGTCATTCCCGCATGCGCGGGATCAGACCCCATAAGGGTGCGGAGGTCATTTCCGCATGCCCGGGAAACGGAAATGGTGCCACGTCGAGTGAGCACGTTTGAAGTGGACCCGAAGTAGCCCGATATGGCTACATTTAACCACAGATTATCCCGCGGAGCAGGGAAACCCCCGGGGGAGGGAGAGGGAATTGGCCAGCCTTCTGAGATCATTGAGGCGACGAATTATCACGCCGAACATCTCCGAGACGAAACTCGCGACGCGTGGTTTCCATGTGAAGAACGCCGAAGCCCGCGATCTGCTCGAAACGGTCGGCGAGATGTTCCTCACCGGCTACGCCTACGCGGCAGAGGCCCGTACGCCGGCCGAGGCGGAGGAGCG
Organism: Sphaerisporangium sp. NPDC005289; assembly: GCF_040607455.1. Classification (NCBI taxonomy): domain Bacteria; kingdom Bacillati; phylum Actinomycetota; class Actinomycetes; order Streptosporangiales; family Streptosporangiaceae; genus Sphaerisporangium; species Sphaerisporangium sp. NPDC005289. Next base: position 49,617 of record NZ_JBEXGS010000028.1, on the reverse strand, counting down.
GCTGGAGCAGATCCCCCGGCGGTTCCGCGGCTTCGCCTACGAGGGCGCCGGCATGGCCTACGCCATCCTCGACGCCACGCCGCTGGCGACCAGCGGCAAGGTCGCCGCCAGCCTGGCCGGCCGGGGCGACGCCCAGGTCTACCTGATCTACGTCGGCGTCGGCTGGGCCATGGCGCGACTGCCCCGCGTGCTGTGGTCGAAGATCCACGCGCCCGACCCGCTGCTGCGGTGGCTGGCGCTGGACGGATACGGCTTCCACCAGGCCTACTTCCGCACCCAGCAGTACGTGCACGAGCAGTACCAGGACCCGCGCTTCCCGTGGCCGAAGGACGGCACGTCCGCGTACGCGAACCGCGTCATCGACCAGGGCATCGGCCGGGCGCTGTGGTTCGTCGGCGGAACCGACGTCGAGGTCGTCAGCTCGCTGATCGCCAAGTTCCCCGAGCAGCGGCGCGGCGACCTGTACGCCGGCGCCGGCCTGGCCGCGACCTACGCCTGCGGCGCCGAGGAGGACGAGCTGCGCAGGTTCGCCGAGCTGGCCGGCCCGTACCGTCCCCAGCTCGCGCAGGGCTCGGCGTTCGCCGCCGAGGCGCGGGTGCGGCCCGGCCTGGTGGTCCCCGCCACCGAGATCGCCACGCGCGTGTTCTGCGGCGTCCCGCCCGAGCAGGCGGCGCGCATCAGCAACGAGTCACGTCCCGACCAGCCGATTCAGGGTGATGTGCCGGCCTATGAGGTGTGGCGGCAGCGCATCGCCGACCAATTTGTCTCTCTTGGAGGTGTTAGCCGGTGACCGCGACCCTTGGCTGGCTGCGCAGGCAGCTACCGGGAATCGTCGCTCTCGTGCTGATCGTGAGCGTTTTCTCGATAGCCCGCCTGCCGTCCTACTCCGCGGCCGAGACCGCGACCATCGCGAGCAAGTTCTCGTTCAAGCCGTTGTCCATCGCGCTGCCCAGCGGTTACGCGCAGCAGACGATCCGCAAGGTGAACAAGGACTACACGCACATCGACGCCTGGATCTCCTCGGTCGGCGCGGCCATCGCCATGAACGACCTCGACGGCGACGGGCTGTCCAACGACCTGTGCCTGGTGGACACGCGCATCGACCAGGCCGTGGTGACGCCCACGCCCGGCGCGCGCGGCAACCGGTACGCGCCGTTCGCCCTGAACCCGGCCGGCCTGCCGATGAACGACACGATGGCGCCGATGGGCTGCGTCCCCGGTGACTACAACGAGGACGGCCGCATCGACCTGCTGGTCTACATGTGGGGCCGCACCCCGATCGTGTACCTGGCCAAGCCGGGCGCGACCAAGCTGGACGCCGCCGCCTACCAGGCCGTCGAGCTGGTGCCCGGCGCCAACTCCACCAACGGCAAGTACACCGGCCCGAAGTGGAACACCAACGCCGCCACCGTCGCCGACTTCGACGGCGACGGCCACGACGACATCTTCATCGGCAACTATTTCGCCGACAGCCCCGTCCTGGACCCGAACGCCAACGGCGGCGTGCACATGAACCACTCGATGTCCGACGGCCACAACGGCGGCGAGGACTACTTCTTCCGCTGGACCGGCTCCAGCACCGGCGCCACCCCCTCGGTCACCTACGAGTGCGTCGACAACGTGCTGTCGAAGGAGGCCTCCAAGGGCTGGGAGCTCGGCGCCGCGGCCACCGACCTGAACGGCGACCAGCTCCCCGAGCTGTACCTGGCCAACGACTTCGGCCCCGACCGGATGTTCTACAACCGGTCCACCCCCGGGCACATCAAGCTCTCGCCGGTCACCGGCGTCCGTTCGCCGATCATCCCCAAGTCCAAGACGGTCGGCAACGACTCCTTCAAGGGCATGGGCGTCGACTTCGGCGACCTGAACCACGACGGCCTGTACGACATGTTCGTCAGCAACATCACCACCTCGTGGGGCATCGAGGAGAGCAACTTCCAGTACATGAACACCGCCAAGGACCAGGCGGACCTGACCGCGAAGCTGAGCGAGGGCGTGGCGCCGTTCAAGGACGTGAGCGCGCCGTCGGGCACCGCGTGGTCCGGCTGGGGCTGGGACATCAAGATGGCGGACTTCAACAACAGCGGCGACCTGCAGATCGCGCAGGCCACCGGGTTCGTCAAGGGACAGACCGACCGCTGGCCGCAGCTCCAGGAGCTCGCCACCGCCAACGACCAGCTCCTGCAGAACCCCTTCTGGTGGCCCAACGCCCGCGCCGGCGACGACATCGGCGGGCACCAGACGCTGCACTTCTTCGTCAAGGGCCCCTCGGGCCGCTACGTCGACATGGCCAAGGAACTCGGCCTGGCGATCCCCACGCCGACCCGCGGCATCGCCACCGGTGACGCCGACGGCGACGGCCGCCTGGACTTCGCCGTGGCCCGCCAGTGGGACGAGCCGGTGTTCTACTCCAACCAGAGCCCCGACACCGGTGCCTACCTCGGCCTGAAGCTGTTCCGCGACACCCCCGCCTCCCCGGGCGCGCTCCCCGCGGCCGGCTCGCCGGTCACCGGCGCGCAGGTCTGCGTCAAGACCGCCGACGGGCGCACCTACGTCGCCCGCGTCGACGGCAGCAGCGGCCACTCCGGCCGGCGTTCCACCGACGTGCACATCGGCCTCGGCCAGAACGTCACCGGACCGCTGACGGTGAACGTCAAGTGGCGCGACCGCACCGGCCAGGTACACGCCCAGGACCTCCAGCTCGCCACGGGCTGGCACACGCTCGAGCTCGGCCAGCAGGCCAAGGAGAAGTGATCGACATGGCTGAGTCAAAGCCCAGCGCGGCCGAGTCCAAGCCCGCCGCGCCGCCGCGCCACGACCCCAAGGTCGTCACCGCGCTGCGCAACTTCGCGATCTCGATTTCGGTCTTCAACATCTTCGGCTACACCGTGCTGGGCTTCGAGCAGCCCTGGCTGTGGCCGTTCATCGCCCTGGCCACCGGGTACGCCACCGAGATCGGCCTTGAGATCATCGGCGCCAAGGTCGAGGGACGCCAGCCGCGCTTCAAGGGCGGCGGCTTCAAGGGCCTGATGACGTTCCTGTACCCGGCGCACATCACCAGCCTCGCGATGAACATGCTTACGTATGTCAACGACCAGATCTGGGTGCTGTTGTTCGGCATCGTCGTCGCGGTCGGCGCCAAGTGGGTGCTCCGGGCGCCGGTCAAGGGCCGGCTGCGGCACTACATGAACCCGTCGAACTTCGGCATCGCGGTCATCCTGCTGCTGTTCCCCTGGGCCAGCATCGCCCCGCCGTACCACTTCACCGAGCACACCGACACGTGGTTCGACTGGATCATCCCCTGCATCATCATCCTCGGCGGCACGATGCTGAACGGCAAGCTGACCAACAGGATGCCGTTGATCATGGGGTGGGTCGGCGTCTTCGCGCTCCAGTCGATCGTGCGCGGGCTGATCTTCGGCACCTCCATCCCCGCCGCGCTCGGCATGATGACCGGCGTCGCGTTCGTGCTGTTCAGCAACTACATGATCACCGACCCTGGCACCAGCCCCTCCAGGCCCGCCATGCAGGTGCTCTTCGGCGGCAGCGTCGCCGCGCTGTACGGACTGCTGACCGCGATCCACATCTCCTACGCCCTGTTCTTCGCCACGGCCGGCGTCTGCGCCATCCGCGGCGGGTTCTTCTGGGCGGCCCACTTCGTACACAAGGCGCGCGACGAGCGCGAGGCCCAGGCGGCGCTCAAGGCGGTGGCGGAGTTCCCCGTCGACCAGGTGCCCGCCCCGGACAAGAAGGTCGCCACGGTATGACCAGGATCGCGATCGTCGGCATGGCGTGCCGATACCCGGACGCCGCGTCGCCCAGAGACCTCTGGGAGAACGCCATCGCCGGTCGCCGTGCCTTCCGCAGACTGCCCGACGTGCGGATGCGGCTGGAGGACTACTGGAACGCCGACCCGGCGCATCCGGACACCTTCTACGCCCGCACGGCGGCGGTCATCGAGGGGTACGAGTTCGACCGCGTCGGCTACAAGATCGGCGGCAGCACGTACCGCTCGACCGATCTGACGCACTGGCTCGCCCTTGACACGGCGGGCCGGGCGCTGGCGGACGCGGGCTTCCCCGCGGCGGAGGGACTGCCGCGGGAGCGCACCGGCGTGGTCGTCGGCAACACCCTGACCGGCGAGTTCACCCGCGCCAACGTGATGCGGCTGCGCTGGCCGTACGTGAAGCGCACCGTCGCCGCCCAGCTCAAGGAGCAGGGCTGGGACGACGACCGGCTCGCCACCTTCCTCGCCGACCTGGAGGTCACCTACAAGGCGCCCTTCCCCGGCATCGACGAGGACACCCTGGCCGGCGGTCTGGCCAACACCATCGCCGGCCGCATCTGCAACTACTTCGACCTCAACGGCGGCGGCTACATCGTCGACGGCGCCTGCTCCTCCTCGCTGCTGTCGGTCACGACGGCCTGCAAGGCGCTGCAGGACGGTGACATCGACGTGGCCATCGCGGGCGGCGTCGACCTTTCCATCGACCCGTTCGAGATCGTCGGCTTCGCCAAGACCGGCGCCCTGGCCAAGAGCGAGTTCCGCCTGTACGACCGGCACTCCAACGGCTTCTGGCCGGGTGAGGGCTGCGGCATGATCGTGCTGATGCGCGAGGAGGAGGCCGTCAAGGCCCGCCGCCGCGTCTACGCCACGATCGCCGGGTACGGCATCTCCTCCGACGGCAAGGGCGGCATGACCCGGCCCGAGGTCAGCGGCTACAAGCTCGCGCTGAGGCGTGCCTACGAGCGGGCCGGGTTCGGCATCGAGACCGTCGAGCTGTTCGAGGGCCACGGCACCGGCACCGCGGTCGGCGACGCCACCGAGCTGCGGGCGCTCACCGAGGCCAGGGCCGAGGCCGACCCCTCGGCCACCCGCGCGGCGGTCACCTCCATCAAGGGGATGATCGGCCACGCCAAGGCCGCCGCCGGCGTCGCCGGGCTCATCAAGGCCGCCATGGCCGTGCACGAGCAGGTGCTGCCCCCGGCCATCGGCTGCGTCGAGCCGCACGAGGTGCTGACCGACGAGGGGGCGACGCTGCGCGCGCTGCGCAAGGCCGAGCCCTGGCCGGCCGGCGCCCCCGTGCGCGCGGGCATCACCGCCATGGGCTTCGGCGGCATCAACACCCACGTCGTGCTGGAGAAGACCGGTCCGAGGAAGCGCGCGCCGCTCTCGACGCGCACCCGCACCCTGGCCGCCTCGCTCCAGGACGCCGAACTGCTGCTCATCGACGCCGCCTCGCCCGAGGCGCTGCGCGAGCGGGTCGCCGAGCTGGCCGGCTTCGTCATCACGGTGTCCTACGCCCAGCTCGCCGACCTGGCCGCCACCCTCCAGCGCGACCTGCGCGACCTGCCCTACCGCGCCGCCGTGATCGCCTCCTCTCCCGAGGACGCCGAGCGGCGGCTGGGCACCGTGCTGGAAGCCCTGGACGCGGGCGAGACCCGCCTGTTCAGCCCCGAGGGCAAGGCCTTCTTCGGCCACGCCGACGGGCCGGGCCGGGTGGGCTTCCTGTTCCCCGGGCAGGGGTCGGGACGGGGCACCAGCGGCGGCGCGCTGCGCCGGCGCTTCCCCGACGTCGAGGAGATCTACCTCCAGGCGGCGCTGCCGACCAGCGGCGACATGGTCGCCACGGCCGTGGCCCAGCCGCGCATCGTCACCGGGTCGATGGCCGGGCTGCGCGCCCTGTCCACGATCGGCGTGGAGGCCGACGTCGCCGTCGGGCACAGCCTCGGCGAGATCTCGGCGCTGCACTGGGCCGGGGCGCTGGACGAGGAGGGCCTGCTGCGCGTCGCCGGCGTCCGCGGCAAGGCCATGACCGAGCACAGCGCCTCGGGCACCATGGCCAGCGTCCGCGCGACGCCGGACACGGTGACCGAGCTGGCCGGCGAGCTGCCGGTCGTCATCGCCGGGTACAACGGCCCGGAGCAGACCGTGATCGCCGGTCCGCTCGACGCCATCGAGGCGTTCGGCCGCAAGGCCGCCGACGCCGGGCTGAAGTGGACCAAGCTCGCGGTGTCCCACGCCTTCCACTCGCCGCTGGTCGCGCCGGCCGCCGAGGCATTGGACGCCTACCTGGCCGAGGAGGAGTTCGGCCCGGTCGCCCGTCCGGTGGTCTCCACGGTGACCGGGGAGACGCTCCAGCCCGACACCGACGTCCGCGCCCTGCTGCGCGACCAGATCACCGCCCCCGTCCTGTTCACCCAGGCCGTCGAGGCGGCGGCCAAGGACCTGGACCTGCTGGTCGAGGTCGGCCCCGGCCGGGTGCTCAGCGGCCTGGCCGCGTCGGTGACCGAGGTGCCGGCGCTCGCGCTGGACACCGACGACGAGTCGCTGACCGGCCTGCTCAGGGTCGCCGGCGCCGCGTACGTCGCCGGCGTGCCGATCGTGCACGACGAACTGTTCCACGGCCGGCTCGTCCGGCCGCTGGAGGTCGGCGCCGAGTTCACCTACTTCCAGAACCCGACCGAGCAGGCGCCGAAGGTGCAGATCAACGGCACCGTCCAGCAGCGCGTCGCCCAGCCGGTGGCGCCGGTCGCCTCCGAGACCGCCGGGCCGGTGGGCGAGGGCGGCGAGTCGAGCATCGACCTGCTGCGGCGCCTGGCCGCCGAGCGGGCCGAGCTGCCGCTGGAGATGGTCGGCGAGGACAGCAGGCCGCTGGACGAGCTGCACCTCAGCTCGGTCACCGTCATGCACATCATCGACCAGGCCACCCAGCGGCTCGGCGTGCCCGCCTCCAAGGCCCCGACCAACCTCGCCACCGCGAGCCTGCGCGAGCTTTCGGAGGCGCTGGACGCGCTGGTCGCCGGCGCCGACGGCGAGCAGCCCGCCCCCGCCTCGGCGGTGGCCGGCGCGGCGCCCTGGGCGCGGCCGTTCAGCGTCGACCTGGACGTCCTTCCCCTCCCGGCGCGCACCTCCCCGCAGGAGAACGGCCCCTGGCAGCTCTACACGGCCGGGGACGCACCCCTCGCCGGGGCGCTGCGCGAGGCGCTCGAACGCGGGAAGGTCGGCTCCGGCATCCTGGTGGTGCTGCCGCCCGGCTGCCAGGAGGAACACCTGGAGCAGGCGCTGCTCGGCGCCAAGTCGGCGGTCGCCGCCGCCCCGGGCACCCGGTTCGTCCTGGTCGAGCACGACCGCGGCGCCGCCGGGCTGGCCAAGACGCTGCAACTGGAGGCCCCGCACCTGCGCACCACCATCGCGCACGTGCCGGCGACCCCCGAGGCGGTCGGCTGGGTCGTGCAGGAGGTGGCGGCCACCACGCGCTTCTCCGAGGCGTTCTACGACGCCGAGGGCGTGCGGCGGGTGCCGACCCTGCGGGCCATGCCGGTGAGCCCGGCCCGCACCGAGCACCCGCTGGGCGAGGGCGACGTCCTGCTGGTCACCGGCGGAGGCAAGGGCATCACCGCCGAGTGCGCCCTGGCCGTCGCCTCCGACAGCGGGGCCAAGCTCGCCATCCTCGGCCGCTCGGACCCGGCCGCCGACGCCGAGCTCGGCGACAACCTGCGCAGGATGGCCGACTCCGGGGTCGCCGTCCACTACGCCAGGGCCGACGTCACCGACGCCGCCGCGGTGCGCGCCGGGATCGCCGAGCTGGAGGCCGCCCTCGGGCCGGTCACCGCCGTGCTGCACGGCGCCGGCCGCAACGAGCCCAGCGGGCTGACCACGCTGGACATGGCCGCCTTCCGGCGCACCTTCGCCCCCAAGATCGACGGCCTGCGCAACGTGCTGGACGCCGTCGAGCCGGGCCGGCTGCGCCTGCTGGTGACCTTCGGCAGCATCATCGGCCGCGCCGGGCTGCACGGCGAGGCGCACTACTCCACAGCCAACGACTGGATGGCCGGCCTCACCCGCGAGGTGGGGGAGGCGAACGAGGGCTGCCGCGCCATCTGCATGGAGTGGTCGGTCTGGTCGGAGGTCGGCATGGGCGAGAAGCTCTCGGTCGTCGAGGGCCTGTCCCGCCAGGGCATCGTCCCGATCGCCCCCGACCAGGGCGTGCGGATCATGCGGCGGCTCGTCGCCGACCCCGACGTCCCGCCGGTCGTGGTGATCAGCGGGCGCACCGAGGGCATCGACACCGTCCGCCGCGACCTGCCCGAGCTGCCGCTGCTGCGCTTCGTCGACAAGGCGCTCATCCGCTACCACGGCGTCGAGCTCGTCACCGAGGCCGAGATGAGCGCGGGCACCGACCTCTACCTGGCCGATCACCTCCTGGACGGCAACCTGCTGTTCCCGGCGGTGTTCGGCATGGAGGCCATGGCGCAGGTCGCCTCCGCCGCCACCGGCGAGCAGAGGGCTCCGGTCATCGAGGAGGCCGAGTTCCTGCGGCCGATCATCGTGCCGCCGGAGGGCAGCACCACCGTCCGCGTCGCCGCGACCGTCGTCGAGGACGACACGGTGCAGGTGGCCATCCGCAGCGCGGAGACCGGGTACGAGGTCGACCACTTCCGCGCCCGGCTGCGCTACACCGATCAGGCCGCCCCGGACGGGCCGCCGGCCCAGATCGGCGAGGGCCTGCCGGCCGTCCCGCTCGACCCGGCGACCGAGATGTACGGCGACACGCTGTTCCAGGGCGGCCGGTTCCACCGGCTGCGCCGCTACCACCGGGCCGCCGCCCGCCACGTCGACGCCGACGTGGCCGCCGTGGACGCGCGCGACTGGTTCGCCGGGTACCTGTCCGGCGAGCTGCTGCTCGGCGACCCCGGCATGCGCGACGCGCTCATGCACGGCAACCAGGTCTGCGTCCCCGAGGCCACCCTGCTGCCGGTGGGCATCGAGCGCATCTGGCCCGGCGGCGCGGCCCTGGCCGACGCGGGGCAACTGCGCTACTGCGCGACCGAGCGGTTCCACGAGGGCGACACCTACATCTACGACATCGCCGTGCGCACCGCGTCCGGTGAGGTCGTCGAACGGTGGGAGGGCCTGCGCCTGCAGGCGGTCCGCAAGAAGGACGGCCGTGGCCCGTGGGTCGCCCCGCTGCTCGGGTCCTACCTGGAGCGCACGGTGGAGGACCTGACCGGGACCCGCGCCGCGGTCGCCGTCGAGCCGTGGTCCGGCGCCGACGACGATCTGACGGCCGTGGCCGCGGGACGCGCCCTCGGGCGCGCCGCCGAGGTCCGCCAGGGCGCCGACGGGCGGCCCGAGATCGACGGCGGGCGCACGCTCTCGGCCGCCCACGGCGCCGGGGTCACCCTGGCCGTGGTGTCCGAGGGCCTGACCGGCGCCGCCGTCGAGCCGGTCGCCGAGCGGACCCCGCAGGAGTGGGCCGAACTGCTGGGCGCGCACGCGCCCCTCGCCGAGCGGCTCGCCGCCGCGACCGGCGAAGGGTACGACACGGCCGCGACGCGGGTGCTCGCCGCCGCGGGAGCACTGCGCGCCGCCGGCGTCCTGCCGAGCGCGCCGGTCACCCTCACCCCCGAGGTGCGGGGCGCCTGGGCGGTGCTCGCCTGCGGAGGCGGTCACGTCTCGACGCTCGTCACGACCCTCAGGGACGCCCCCGGCCCGGTCGTGTTCGCCGTCCTCACCGAGGGACGGTCGTAGGGCATGGGGGTTTCGGCGCGGAAGGGCCGCCCTCACCGGGCGGCCCGGTCCCACACGGAAGGGCGGTCCTAGCCCGATGGGCAAGTACTACGAATACCTGCACACGGTCGGCTTCGAAGAGACCAACATCGTGGGGAACGTCTACTACGTCAACTACCTGCGCTGGCAGGGACGCTGCCGGGAGATGTTCCTCAAGGAGCGGGCGCCGGAGGTGCTCGCCGACCTCCAGGACGACCTGAAGCTGTTCACGCTGAAGGTCGACTGCGAGTTCTTCGCCGAGATCACGGCCTTCAGCGAGCTGTCCATCAGGATGCGGCTGCAGGAGCTCGCCCAGACGCAGGTCGAGTTCAGCTTCGACTACGTCCGGCTCGACCCCGACGGATCCGAGGTGCTGATCGCCCGGGGCCGCCAGCGGATCGCCTGCATGCGCGGGCCCAACACCCGCACGGTCCCGTCCAGGGTCCCCGACGCCTTGGCACGGGCGCTCGAACCGTATGCCTCATAGGCGCGGCCCCCGACAGTCAGCCAGGAGGACAGCGTGAACGTCGAACAATCCACGCGGACCCGCCCGGTGGCGGACGCGAAGTCGCTGCGGCGCGCGTTCGGGACGTTCGCCACCGGCGTCACCGTGGTGACGACGGGCGGCGCCGTCCCGCACGCCATGACCGCCAACTCCTTCACCTCGGTCTCGCTCGACCCGCCTCTGCTGCTGGTCTGCGTCGACCGGGGCGCGATGATGCACCAGTGCCTCACCGACACCGGCCACTTCGGGGTGTCGGTGCTGGCCGCGCACCAGGAGCCCGAGGCGATGCACTTCGCCAACCGCTGGCGTCCCCTGGGCGCGGCCCAGTTCGAGAAGGTCGACTGGGTTCCCGGCGAGGAGACCGGCGCGCCGCTGCTCACCGGCACCCTCGCCAGCTTCGAGTGCGAGGTGTGGCGCACCTACGACGGCGGCGACCACACCATCTTCATCGGCAGGGTCATCACCCTGCTGCAGCCGACCGACCGGGACGGCCTGCTCTTCTTCAAGGGCAAGGTGCGCCAGATGAGCCCCGACTGGAGCGAGGTGCCGCAGTGACCCTTACCGGACCCAAGGCCGGACCGGCGCGCGAGGGCGGCGAGGCGTCCGGGCGGGCGCCGTCCGCCCGCCGGGTGCCTCCGGGCCCCCCGCTGTGGGCGGGGCCGGGGCTGTTCAAGAAGCTCGCCGGCGACCGGCTCGCGCTGATGAACCTGGCCGCCACCTACGGGGACGCGGCCAGGCTGCGCATCGGGCCGAAGACTCTGTACTTCTTCAACCATCCCGACCACGCCAAGCATGTGCTGGCCGACAACAGCGGCAACTACCACAAGGGCGTGGGACTGGTCCAGGCACGGCGCGCCATCGGCGACGGCCTGCTGACCAGCGAGGGCGAGCTGTGGCGCAAACAGCGCCGCATGATCCAGCCGGTGTTCCAGAACAAGCGGATCTCCCGGATGGACCAGGTCATCGCCGCGGAGGCGGCCGGGCTGGTGGAGCGACTGCGCTCGCACACCGGCGGCGATCCGGTCGACGTCGTGCAGGAGATGACCTGGCTCAGTCTCGGTGTGCTCGGGCGCACCCTGCTCGACGCCGACCTCGGCGCGTTCAGCTCGATCGGCCACTCCTTCGAGGCCGTCCAGGACCAGGCGATGTTCGAGCTCATCACGCTGAGCAAGGTGCCGATGTGGGTGCCGCTGCCCAAGCAGCTGCGCTTCCGCCGCGCCCGCGCCGAGCTGCAGCGCATCGTCGACCACCTGGTCGCCGACCGGCTGGCCCGCCCCGAGGGCCTCGGCGACGACGTCGTCTCCCGCCTGATCGGCTCCACCCGGCAGGAGGCCGACCCGCGCGTCGGCAGGCAGCGCATGCGCGACGAGCTGGTCACCCTGCTGCTCGCCGGGCACGAGACCACGGCCAGCACGCTGGCCTGGACCTTCCACCTCATCGACCGGCACCCCGAGGTCCGCGAGCGGTTGCGCGCCGAGGCGGTCGAGGTGCTCGGCGACCGGCTGCCGGTCTTCGAGGACCTGACCAGGCTGCGGTACACCGCGATGGTGGTCGAGGAGGTCATGCGGCTCTACCCGCCGGTGTGGATGCTGCCCCGGGAGGCGCAGGGCGACGACGAGGTCGGCGGCTACCACGTGCCGGCCGGGTCCGACGTGCTGATCAGCCCGTACACGCTGCACCGGCATCCGGCGTTCTGGGACCGGCCGGACCGGTTCGACCCCGAGCGGTTCGACCCGGACCGGCCGGTGAACCGGCCGCGGTACGCCTACATCCCCTTCGGCGCCGGTCCGCGGTTCTGCGTCGGCAACCACCTGGGGATGATGGAGGCCACGTTCGTCATCGCCATGGTCGCCCGCGACCTGCGGCTCACCCAGCTCCCCGGGCACGAGGTGGTCGCCGAGCCCATGCTGTCCCTGCGGGTGCGGGGCGGCCTGCCGATGACCGTCCACCCCGCCTGACGGAGGACGCACGAAAGGCGGGCGACCCCTTGGAGGGGGCGCCCGCCTTTCTCTGGCTCTCGGTCACCGGATCTCGGTGGATCAGTGGATCAGCTGGGGGACCTGCACCGGCAGCAGGTCGCGCAGGGCGAGCAGCACGGGCGGGTCCAGGGTGCGCATCGGGCGCAGCGACAGGTCGGCGACCTTGGTGTGGGTTCCGGGGCGGACGGTGATCGGGCCGTGGCGGCCGATGCAGACGGCGGTGTCCCCGCCGGGGGCGTGGTCCAGGGCGTCCTCGCGGCCCGGCGCGATGGCCTGGGCCATCACGTGCCACTCGCCCTGCGGGACGTCCTCCAGCACGTACGGGCCCGGCCGGCGCAGGACCGTGAAGCGGACGGGCCGGCCTTCGAGGATGCGGTCGGGGAACAGCCCGGCGAAGATCGGCTGGTCCTCCAGCGGGGAGAAGATGTCCCCTCTGATCGTCGTGGTCACCTGCTCGGTCACCGGCGGCTCCTCCAGGCCGTCGAACGGCGTGTCGTGCGCGGCGATCTTGAGCTGGCGGTACTTGGTCGGGGAGACCCCGACGCTGCTGGTGAACCGGGAGCTGAAGGTCCCCACACTGGAGTACCCCACCCGGTGGCTGATGTCGGTGACGGTCAACGAGGTGGAGGCCAGCAGTCGCTTTGCCTCCTGCAGCCGCACCGCGGACAGGAAACGGCCGGGCGACAATCCGGTGACCCGCTGGAAAACGCGGGAGAAGTGGAACTTGCTGAACATCGCCGTACGCGCCATGTCATTGATGGTCAGCGGCTCGCCGAGGTTTTCGTGCATGCTCCTGACGACACGAAGGACGGCTTGTTCGATTGCGCTATCCATTGCTCCTCCCGTGCATTGGAGGTGTTGCCGGAATAGACCCCGAATCGCCACGGGAGAACTCGTCCTCGAGAGTCTCCGTCATCTGCTCACACCTCACTGCAGTGAATGGACCCCACCCGGTCACCGTGTGAATTTCCGGGAAAGACGACGCTCGACGACGATGCATCGACGGCACTCGGCCATGTCATCAGAATTGGCGTCCGTAACCTTCTGCGACAACCCCTAAGCCCCCCCTGCCTGCAGATATCCACTTTTCGGGGCCCCTGCGGGGAGGAAATGTGAAAGCAACTCAGAAGATGCGACGGGGGCGGGAGTGCCTGAACGTTGAACTGGTCAGCCGTCGCCCGGGACCGACGAAGGGAACCCGTATGCCGTCGCCAACCCCCGAGGGGAAAGACGCCAGGACGATGACGCTCGAAGCGTTCGCGGACACGATCGTCCCCGGCGAGAAGCGCTCGCCGGACGACCGGGCCATCGCCGGAGCCGCCGAGGGCGGCGGAGCGGTGCAGGCCGGCGCCATCGAGCTGCTGGAGTGGGACGCGACCGGTCTGTCCGAGAGCCTGGACGGCTTCTCCTCCGCCCTCGACGCCCACGCCGGCGCCTACGCCGCCGAGCACGGCCTCACCCTGGACGAGTCCGTCCCGCCGTTCGTCGCGCTGCCCTTCGAGCACCGCACCGCCCTGGTACAGCAGCTGACGACACCCGGCCACCCCGAGAAGGCCCTGTGGGTCAGCCTGGCCCTGTTCAGCAACATGGCCTTCGACTCGGCGGCGCACATGCACACCGCCGACGCGCTCGCCCAGGGGCACCCCGGCCTGATCGCGCTGGGCATCGAGAAGCCCGGCCCCGACGGCCTGTGGCGGTTCGACGAGTACACCTACGGCCGGCCGCTGGCCCGCCTGCACCCGGCCACGACCCCCTCAGGGAGCCCCGCATGAGCAGCACCGAACGCACCGACGTCCTCGTGGTCGGCAGCGGCTTCGGCGGCGCGATCGCGGCCTACCACCTCGCCGCGGGCGGCGCCAAGGTCGTCGTGCTCGAACGGGGGCCGTGGCTCACCGGCAAGGACTTCGACCAGGACTTCAAGCTCGGCTCGTCCTACACCCGGGCCTTCGACTTCGTCGTCGGCGACGGCATGAGCATCCTCGGCGGCAACTGCGTGGGCGGCGGCAGCGTCGTGTACTTCGCCGCGATGCCCCGCGCGCCGCGCTTCGTGTTCGAGCGCCACGGCAGCATCGGCCGGCGCATGTGGCCCGCCGCCATCAGCCGCGACACCCTTGAGCCGTGGTACGACCGGGTGGCGGAGTCCATCCCGATCTACCAGCAGGGGTGGAACGACGTCTCCTACGCGGGCGGCCTGTGGGCGGCGGCGTGCGACCACGCCGGCCGCACGGCCAACCCGGTGCCGGTCGCCGTCGACCCGACCCAGTGCGTGAACTGCAACTGGATGATGGCCGGGTGCCGCTTCGACGCCAAGAAGTCGCTGCTGTTCACCTACCTGCCCGCCGCGCTGTCGCACGGCGCCGAGATCCGCCCGCTGCACGAGGTGCAGCACATCTCCCGCACCGACGACGGCGGCTACCGCGTGCACTACCAGGTCGTCGACGACGAGGACTACCGGCTCACCACGGGCGAGGGCACGATCGACGCCAAGATCATCGTCCTGGCGGCCGGGGCCGGCGCCACCCCCGTCATCCTCCAGCGCAGCGAGCCCCACCTCGGCGCGATGCCGCACGGGGTCGGCCGGTACTTCTCCGGCAACGGCGAGCGGCTCAACACCGCGATACTCAACGAGGACAAGGTGCGCGACGTCCTCGGCCTCGAGCGCGGCAACGGCCTGGCCTACGAGGCCAACCAGATCGGCAGAGGGCCGGTCGTCGCCAACTGGGACCGCCTGGACGGCTCGCTGCCCGAATTCGAGCGCTTCTCGCTGGAGCAGCTCTACTTCCCGCCGGGCCTTGGCACCATCCTCGCCCAGGTCCCCGGCGCCGAGGGCGTGAGCTGGTTCGGCGTGGACAAGAAGGAAGTGCTCAAGCGCTGGCGCTCCTGGCTGATCATCTTCCAGATGATCGAGGACAACAACGAGGGCGTCTTCGGCCCGCCGCCGGCCCGCGGCAACGCCGACCGGCTGTCGCAGCAGATGCTCGGCGTCGGCCGCCTGCGCTACGACCCGACCCCGCAGACGCTGCGCGCCTGGGCTCTGGCCGACGCCGAGTGCAAGGACATCCTCGAGCGCGACGGGCTGGCCGAGGTCGCCGCGTGGACCAACGACGTGGTCGGCGCCTACACCGTCCACCCGCTGTCGTCCTGCCGCATCGGCGACGACCCGGCGACCTCCGCGCTGGACGACCGCCACGAGGTGCGCGGACACCCCGGCATCTTCGTCACCGACGGCTCGGCCGTTCCCGGAGCGCTCACCGTCAACCCGGCGATGACCATCTCCGCCCTGGCCGAGCGCGCCATCCCCGGCATCGTCGCCGCCGCCCGCGAGCGCGGCGTCGAGGTCACCTACGGCGCCCCGGCACCCAACGGCGGCGTCGCCGCCCGCAAGGCCGCCGCCCCGCTCATCCCCGAACTGATGCGCAGGTGAACGGGCGGGTCCCGGCGGGCGGAGAGAGGGAGCGATGGGCAAGCTGCTGACCCGGGTGACGCTGCCCGGGGTGCTGGCGCAGATCCGGCACGTCACGCCGGTGCACCCGGACGCGGCCGAGGGCCTGACCGCCCGCGTGTACGCGCAGGCCGGGCGGGACTTCGGCATGCTGGCTCCGCCGATCGTCCTGCACTCGCCCGCCCCCGAGCCGCTCGCCGCCGCCTGGGGGATCCTGCGCGAGTCGCTCCTGGCCGCCGGGACCGTGGAACGGTCGGTCAAGGAGGCGGTCGCCACCGCGGTGTCGGCCGCCAACGCCTGCCCCTACTGCGTCGACGTGCACCGCGCCACCATGGACGGCCTGGTGGCGGGCGGGCCGGCGCGCGAGATCGCCGACGCCCGCGCCGAGGCGATCGCCGACCCGGCTCTGCGCCGGGTGGCCGCGTGGGCGCTCGCCGGCGGCACCCGCGCCGGGGCCGCCGGGCACGCCCCGCCCGAGCCGCCGGAGCGGACCCGCGAGCTGGCCGCGGTCGCGGTGACCTTCCAGTACCTCAACCGCATGGTCAACGTCTTCCTCGGCGAGTCCCTGCTGCCGCCGCAGGTGCCCCGCAGGGCGCGCGGCCCGTTGATGCGGATGTTCGGCCTGGTCATGCGCCCGGCCGCCCGCAGGGCCGCCGCGCCGGGCGCGTCGCTGGTGCTGCTGCCTCCCGCGCCGCTGCCCGCCGACCTGGCGTGGGCGGAGGGCACCGCGTTCATCGCCGGCGCGTTCGCGCGGGCCGCCGCCGCGATGGACCGGGCCGGCCGCCACTCGGTGCCCGAGCCGGTCCGCGAGCTGGTGACCGCGGAGCTTTCGGCCTGGGACGGCGAGCCGCCCGGGCCGAGCCGCGCCTGGGCGGGCGCCGCCGTGTCCGCCCTGCCGGCCGGCCTGCGCCCGGCCGGCCGGCTCGCGCTGCTGACCGCCAAGGCGTCCTACCAGATCGACCCCTCGGTCGTCGCCGACTTCCGCGCCGAGACGCCCGGCGACCGCGCCCTGGTCGAGCTGACGTCCTGGGCGAGCTTCGCCGCGGCCCGCCGCGTCGGCGCCTGGCTCCGCACCACGACGCCGTCCCCTTCGCCGTGACCGGCGACCGGGCGGCGCCGGCCGTCCGCACGGCCGTCACCGGCCACCTCACCCGGACCGGCGCACGGTGATCCGGCATGACCGACGACCACCCACCAGTGACCAGTGAGAGGAGAGACACGTGTCCGAACTGGATGCCGTGCTCGCAGACCTGACCGCGGAAGGTGAGCAACTCGACGACCTGGTCGCCGGCCTCACCCCCGACCAGTGGCGGCTGCCCACCCCCGCCGAAGGATGGACGGTGGCCGACCAGATCGCCCACCTGGCGTTCATCTTCCGCATCGCCGGCACCGCGGCCGCCGACCCCGAGAAGTTCAAGGCCATCGCCGCGGGCGCCGAGCACGACTTCAACGGCGCGGTGAACGCCGCGCTGGCCGACTACGCAGGCGACACCCCCGAGGTGCTGCTGGCCCGCTGGCGCGCCGAGCGCGCGTTCGTCGTCGACGCGCTCGCGGGCGTCCCCGCCGGCCAGGTGGTGCCGTGGCTGGTCAACCCGCTGCCGCCGATCATCCTGACCTGCGCGGGCATCATGGAGCAGTTCGCCCACGGACAGGACATCGCCGACGCCGTCGGGGCGACCCTGGAGCGCACCGACCGCATCAAGCACCTGGTGATCTTCGCGATCCTGACCAAGGACTTCGGCTACCAGGCGCGCGGGCTCACCCCGCCGCCGGTGGAGTTCCGCTGGGAGCTCACCGCCCCGTCCGGCGAGCTGTGGGCCTTCGGCCCCGAGGACGCCGAGCAGCGCATCACCGGCCCGGCCGTGGACTTCTGCCTGCTGGCCACCCGGCGCCGCCACCGCGACGACCTCGCCGTCACCGCCGTCGGCCCCGACGCCGACCACTGGCTGGACATCGCCCAGTGCTACCGCGGCCCCGCGGGCACCGGCCGCACCGCCGGCCAATTCGCCCCCGCCGCCGTGTAGCGCTCGCGGGACCACAGAAGACCTCACCGGGACGACGCCGGTGAGGTCTTTCCCATGCCCGTTTCTCCGAGCACCTGGCATTCCCCTCGCCTTCCCTCTCTTCGTGACGCGCATTCGGACGTCATGGGGGTCGTTGTGCGGGTCTTCCTTTTCCGCCGGGCGCGGGTGGCATTTCGGTGCGGAGGGCCAGTGGGACGGTGACAGGAAATGGATCGCGGTCGGCAACTTGCTGCCTTCCTTCTCCGCCTTCTCCGGCGCCCTGATGGCGCACAGTTGGTGATGCGGGACGGTTCTCCGGAAATCCCGCCCGGCCGATCATCCGAAGCGGCGAGAAGACGAACAGGGAAAAGGGGAGCGACGTCATGGTGATCACCACGATCGCGGGCGCCACGCCATCGCACGTCAAGGCGGCCGGCACACCGGGCTCGCCCGCGGTCCGCCGCGTCACGGTCATCGGCACCGGTGTGATCGGCACCTCGGTCGCGCTCGCCCTGCGCGGCGCCGGCGTGCAGGTGGCGCTGTCGGACCGGGACGCCGCCTCGCTGGCCCAGGCGGTGCGCATGGGCGCGGGCGTGCCGCTTCGGCCGGGCACCCCGCCCGCCGACGTCGTGGTCATCGCCACTCCGCCGTCCACCGTGGTCCCCGTCCTGCGCGACGCGCAGGCCCGTGGCCTCGGCGCCGCCTACACCGACGTGGCCAGCGCCAAGGGCCGCATCGCCGCCGAGGCGGAGCCCGCCGGCTGCGACCTGGCGAGCTTCGTCCCGGGACACCCGATGGCGGGCCGCGAACTGTCGGGCCCCGCCGCCGCCCGCGCGGAGCTGTTCGCCGGCCGCCCCTGGGCCCTGTGCCCGCACGCCGGCACCTCGCCGGAGGCGGTCGCGCTGGTGGCCCGCCTGGTCGAGATCTGCGGCGCGGAGGCCCAGGTGGTCGCCCCCGGCGCCCACGACCAAGTGGTGGCCGCCGTCTCGCACGCGCCGCACGTGGTCTCGGCCGCGCTCGCCGCCCACTTCGCCGCCGCGGACGACACGACGTTGTCGCTGGCCGGGGCGGGGCTCGGGGACACCACCCGCATCGCCGGCGGCGCCCCGTCCCTGTGGTGCGACATCCTGCTGCAGAACGCCGAGCCGGTCGCGGCCGTGCTGGAGGCGGTGGCGCTGGAGCTGGCCGCGGCGGCGGGCGCCCTGCGCGCCGGCGGCGCCACCGCGTCCGGCGTGCTGGCCGATCTGCTCGTCCGGGGCAACCTCGGGCGCGAACGCATCGTCGAGGCGGCTTCGTCGAGCCGCGCGCGGGCCGCGGCCTCCGCTCACGAGCCCGCCGCCCAGGCCGCCCCCGCGGTGCCCCTGCGGGCCGCCCGGGCCGCCGCCCCCGCGCCGTTGCGGGCCGCGTGAACGGCGCGTTTCCGATGACGTTTCCGATGACAGAGCATTTTGGAAGAAGTGCCGCCCGGTGAGCGAGGAGACAATGCTGGGGGAGAGCATGGGCGGATGGCCGTGGCCCGGCCACCGCCGGCGGAAAGGAGCGTGCCGACCAGCATGACAAGACGGCTTGACTTGGAGTTACCGAGGAGGTTTCGCCCTATGGCGTCCACCGGTGGCCAAGTTTGGAGTGAATCGCGTCGGCTGGTGTCGGTGTGTCCTTTCCTGACGCGCTCTGACCGGTTTGTTAGGCCGGCAGGGCGGTCCGGTGATTTCCTCGCTTTCTCTCTTCTCAGGCGGGGTGTGCGGGAATGCCGCTCGGTGTCCCGCCGCGTCCTCTGGTGGCGTTCCCTGGGCGCTCCGTTCGTCCGGGTCCCTCCCACCCCGCAGGCGCCGCCCGCGTGATCACCCGATCTCGGATCCCTGGGGAAGGGGGCGCCGCTGCTGGAAGTCCATGGCCGGTACGCCTCGTCCTCCGGGACGGTCCCGTCCCCCGGGAGCAGGAAGACCGGTCCGATAGCGAGCACAGCCCTGTAAAGCGCAGCACCCGGCTCAAGCGGCCACGCCGCTGGTGTGCGGCCGACGAAGAGAGGACAAGATAGTGACCGACGAAGTGCGGCTGAAGGCCGGACGACGGGAGTGGGTGGGCCTGGCGGTGCTGGCCCTGCCCGCCATCCTCGTCGCCCTGGACATTTTCGTGGTGCTCCTGGCGCTACCCGAGGTGAGCGCGAAGCTCGGCGCCAACAGCACCCAGCAGCTCTGGATCGTGGACATCTACGGGTTCATGGTCGCGGGCTTCCTCATCACCGCGGGCAACCTCGGCGACCGCATCGGCCGCCGCAAGCTGCTCCTCATCGGCGCGGCGGCGTTCGGCCTGGCCTCCATCGTGGCCGCCTACTCCACCAGCGCCATCACGCTCATCATCGCGCGGGCCGTGCTCGGCATCGCCGGCGCCACCCTCGGCCCGTCCACGCTCTCGCTGATCAGCAACATGTTCCGCGACGACAAGCAGCGCGCGACCGCGATCGGCGTGTGGGCCGGGTCCTTCTCCATCGGCGCGATCATCGGCCCGGTCGTCGGCGGCGTGCTGCTGGAGCACTTCTGGTGGGGCTCGGTCTTCCTGCTGGGCGTGCCGCCGATGGTGCTGCTGCTCATCGCCGGCCCGATCCTGCTGCCCGAGTACCGCAACCCCGACGCAGGCAAGATCGACTTCACCAGCGTGGCGCTGTCCCTCGCGGCGGTCCTGCCGGTCATCTACGGCATCAAGGAGCTCGCCCGCACCGGCTGGAACACCATCCCGCTCGTCGCCCTGGTGTTCGGCCTGGTCATGGCGGTGGTGTTCCTGCGCCGTCAGCGCGCGCTCAGCGACCCGCTGCTCGACCTGCGGCTGTTCACCAACAAGATGTTCAACACCGAGCTGGGCAGCATGCTGCTCTACAGCGCGCTCACCGGCACCACGATGCTGTTCATCGCCCAGTACTTCCAGACCGTGGCGGGCATGACGCCCCTGCAGGCCGGCCTCGGCCTGCTCCCCGGCCTGCTGCTCGGCATCGTCAGCGTCACCGTGGGCCCGCAGCTCGGCGGCCGCTTCAAGCCCGCCCACCTCATCGCGGGCGGCCTGGTCATCGTGGTGGCCGGCCTGACGATCCTCAGCTTCTCCACCTCGGCGGCCGGCATGATCATCGGCTACGCCGTCTGGTGCCTCGGCGGCGGCCCGCTGCTCACCCTGGGCATGGGGCTGGTCGTCGGGTCCGTCCCGCCGGAGAAGGCCGGTTCGGCGTCGTCGCTGGCGCAGATCTCCAACGAGTTCGGCTACGCGCTCGGCATCGCCACGGTCGGCACCATCGGCACCCTGGTGTACCGCACGCAGGTCGCCGACGCCATCCCCGCCGGCGTCCCCGCCGCCGCGGCCGGAGCGGCGCGCGAGAGCGTCTCCGGGGCCGCGGCCGCGGCCGGCGGCCTGCCGGGGCAGGTCGCCGATACGTTGCTCGCCCCCGCCCATGCGGCCTTCACCAGCGGCCTGCACGTGGTGGCGGCCATCAGCGCCCTGGTCGTCCTCGGCGTCGCCATCCTCAACGCCGTCGTGCTGAAGGACCTGCCCGCCTTCGGGCAGCCTCCGGCCGGTCAGGACGGCGGCGAGGCCGGCGGCCCGTCACAGGCGGCCGGCGAGGCCCAGCCCGGCGGAGCGTCCGACGGCGAGGCGCACGCGAGTGCGCAGGCGTCGCGCGACCAGGTCGCCGTGGCCGGACACGAGTCCTAGCGCTCGCGCCGGGAGCCTGGCGGAGCATCGCGAGGCTCCCGGCGACACCGGGACGCGCCACGCGCCCCACGGGCGCGCCACGCCGTCTCGATCCCGTCCTGCGATCTGCCGAACCGGTCGATCGCCGGACGCCGAAAGACTCGGACCGTACCATCGACCAATAAGTGATCACCATGCGGTGGTAGCCGGTTCGTTGTAGATGAAACGACAACGAGAGGAAGCCTGAGATGCCTCAGTTCGCAGTTCTGCTTTACGCGCCCACCCCCGCCGACTGGTCGGAGGCCCCGCAGGAGGAGCTGGAGGCGCACGGCGCCTACGCCGGCAAGATCGAGGAGCTCGGCGCGAGCATCGTCGCCGGGTACGCCCTCCAGCCCAGCACCACCGCCAAGGCCGTCCGCAGCGACGGCGTCACCGACGGCGCCTTCATCGACGCCAAGGAGGTGCTCGGCGGTTTCACCGTGATCGAGGCCCGTGACATCGACCACGCGGTCGAGATCGCCAAGCTCAGCCCCGGCACCTGGCGCGGCGGCATCGAGATCCGGCCCCTGTTCGGCTGACTTCACCACCCCGCCGCGCGCCACGCGCGGACGGACCCAGAGAACGCGAATCGCCGCGGCGCCCCCAAGGACGCCGCGGCGATTCGTCGTCCAGGTGCTGCCACCCTTCAGCCGCCTTGCGGTCGGCGAAGCGCACCACCCAGGGTTTGGGGCGGAGCACCTCGTCTCCTCGGCCGGTCATGGGGAAGGAACGGCCGGGCGGGTGGCCTCACCGCCGTCGCCGGGGAAGGGGCCTTGCAGATGGTGGGCGACTTCCGGATCACTCCAGGCGATCGCGGTGGATCGCCAGGAGGTGAGTGCGCGGCTGAAAGGAACGAGCTCGCCCGTGTCAGCTCCGGCGACCAGGTGTCCGAGCAGTTCTGCCACGCAGACATGCCGCTCGGTGTCGGGCAGCCAGGTCGTCCACGGCAGTTCCTCGGTGAGCACCTCTTCGGCGAGGTCGTTGTCACGGCGGGCGAGGATCGCAAGGGCGCGGGCCGCTCCGTCGCGCGACTGGAACGTCGAGCTGGCGCTCCAGGAACCTGGCGGACGCGGGCCGCGTGCGGTGGGCACGCAAGACTTGACGACGCCCTCCTCGAGTGGCTCGGGAAGGTCGAGCCGGTGGAGGAGGGCGTCGTCGTCGTGGGGGCGCGGGTGGCGCCGGCCACGCGGTGACAGGGCGCCGGTGTCCGCGAGGGGCGGTCAGGCGTCGGGCGAGGAGGAGGCGCCCGCGCCGGTGAGGGCGGGGGGCTCTGGAGTGGCGGCCGGCGCGGTCGCGGGGGCGGCGGCCGTGACGTGGCGGGAGCGGGAGCGGGAGGTGGCGAAGCGGCGCATGATCGGCGTCTCCACGAGGTGGAACATCGCCGCCGCGATCGCCAGCGAGATCACGAACAGCAGCGCGACGATGCCGAGCCCCACCGGCGTGCTGTAGCTCTTGCCGCCGGTCAGCCACATCGTGCCGAAGATCACCACGAGCAGGTGGCACATGTAGAAGGCGAAGGACACCTCGCCGGCCCACACCATGACCCGGCTGCGCAGCCAGCTCGGCCGGCGGTTGACATCCGAGATGGCCCCGTTGGCGATGAGGAGCGCGAGCGGGATCACCGTGGCCGCCGCCTGCGGGTAGGTCAGCGGCAGGTGCGGGCCGACGAAGTAGGCGAAGACGGTCAGCGCGACCGAGCCGCCGACGCCGAGCGGCACCCGCCGGCCGGTGATGACGATGCGGGCCATGACGATGCCCAGGACGAACTCCAGCAGCCGCACCGGCGGGAACTTGGAGGTGAACCAGAACTCCAGGTGCGCCGACTGCGTCCACGGCTGGTACATCCCGCCGGCGCCCGGCAGCAGGGTGGCGACGAGGGGAACCAGGAAGATGACCGCGACGATGCCGGCCGCCCACGCCCACAGCCGCTCGGGCCTGATGCGGACGATGTAGCGGATCAAGAACGGGAACAGGAAGTAGAACAGCGCCTCATTGGACAGCGACCAGGACACCGAGTTGTAGGCGGTCCAGATGTCCAGCGGCGCGAACCACGACTGCAGCAGGGTGACGTTGAGCACGGTGGCCAAGGGGCTGAACGTCATCTTCATCACCGTGCCGAACAAGATGGCCGCGGCGACGAAGGTCAGCAGGTGGTTCGGCCAGATCTTGAAGACGCGCCGCCGCCAGAACTTCGCGGTCGTGTCGCCGGGGCGCATCGACCAGGTGAGGACGAAACCGCTCAGCAGGAAGAAGAAGCTGACGCTCGCCCAGTTCCCCTCCCAGAAATACGACGCGAGGTTGCCGGGAACGGGCATCATGTGCCAGTCCTTGGCGGCGAAGATGGTCGTGCAGAGGACGTGGAAGGCGAAGGGGAACAGACAGGCCACGAACCGCATTCCGGTGAGCGAGGGAAGCTGCGGTTGAATGACCGGGGTGCGGGCCTCGCCCTGCTTCAACGTTGAATCAACCATGTGACGTGCCTTTCGACGTTCGGGCTCACTGGGACTCGATCGACCGGTAGCGCCGAGCGGCCTCACCACGGTCAGGCGGCCACCATCCACGAGCCGGTAGCAATAGCGTGGCGTCCTGCGGTCCCGCCCACATATTCCGTATTGCGCAGTTGCCCGCCCGCGCGCGGCGGAAAAGGGAGGCCGCAATCCAGAAGATGCGCCGTGTGAAGCCCGCGGAGAACGATGTGGCGGTGTGGGCCGCGTGCCCATCCCGCGGTGTCCCGGTGCCCCGGTCCATTGGCGACCGCCGGCCCGCGCGCGACGAAAGAAGGAGATGGCTGTGTCTCACCCCGACAGATGGGATCTGGTCTACAAACGCGACGATCTGACGGTGAGCGAGATCCGGGACGCGTCCTCTCCTGGCCTCGAGCCGGGCCAGGTCCGGCTCGCGCTGGAGAACTTCGGCCTGACGGCCAACAACGCCACCTACGCGCGTTTCGGTGAATCCGACATCCCCTTCTTCGACGCCTTCCCCGGCCCGGAGGGATACGGCCGCGTGCCCGTCTGGGGACACGCCAGGGTCGAGGAGTCCCGCCACCCGGAGATCGCCGTCGGCACCCGCTACTACGGCTACCTGCCGATGTCCACCCACCACGTGGTGGCCCCGCAGGTCACCCCGCGCGGCTTCGCCGACCTGACGCCGCAGCGGCACTTCCTGCACCCCTGGTACTGGCACTTCGAGCTGGCCGCGGAGCCCGACGCGCTGGACGAGCGGCGCACGCTCATCCACCCGGTCTACCCGGCGGCCTACAACCTGGCCGACATGCTCCAGCGCCAGGCCGGGGCGGGCGTCGGCACCGTCGTGCTGACCAGCGCCTCCAGCAAGGTGGCCGTCGGCCTGGTCGAGGAGGCCGTCGCGCGCGGCCTCGGCCTGACGACGGTCGGCTTCACCTCGGCGCGCAACGCCGCGTTCGTCGGCGGCCTCGGCCTGTACGACACGGTCGCCTCCTACGAGGACCTGTCGTCGGTGTCCATCGACGGCCCGGCCGTGTTCGTCGACCTCACCGGCGAGGCCACCTGGCGGCTCGCGGTCGCCGACCGGTTCGCCGACAAACTGGTCAACACCACGCTCATCGGCTTCACCCACCCCGGCGCGCAGGTGCCCCCGCCGGCCGGCCTGCGCGGCCCCGCGGCCGAGGTGTTCTTCACCCCGGCGGTGGAGTGGGCGGTCGCCGAGGCCGAGGGCCCGGAGAACTACTACGCCCGCTACGCCGCCTCCGAGGAGCGCTTCCTCACCAGCACGGCGTCGTGGCTGACCATCGAGCACGCCCAGGGACCCGAGGCGATCGTCGAGGTCTTCGGCGACGTGCTCGCCGGCAAGCAGCCGCCGGACCTCGGCTACGTCCTTCGCCCCTAGGGCGCGCCCCGCGCCGGCGGGACCGCGGAGAAACTCACCGCGGCGCCGGCGCGGCCACATCGGGGGGAGAACCTCAGCGGCTCGATGCCGGGCCTCGTCAGCAGGAGGAATACAACCGTGACACTGGATACCGACAAGGCCGGCGTCCCCACGGGGCTGGCCGACCCGCCGCCCCGCCCGCAGGCCCCGGCCGCCGCTTCCCGCACGCCCACGTCGTGGTGGCGCCGGCCCTGGATCGCCCCTCTGCTGGCCGTCGTCGTGACCTACCTGGTCTACCAGATCTCGCCGTACGTGCCCGAGAGCAAGGCGCCGACGCCGCCGCACGACGGCTTCCCCGCCTACTACCCGCTGCTCGTGGTGCACATGATCTGCGGCACCGTGGCCATCCTGACCGCGTGCTTCCAGGTGTGGCCGTGGCTGCGCAAGAAGCACCCGGCGGTCCACCGCGCGAGCGGCCGCCTGTACCTGGCGGGCGCGGTCATCGGCGGCATCGTCGGCCTGATCCTGGTGCCCTTCGCGCCGCCGGTCGGGCAGATCGGCGTCGCCGCCGCGACCAGCCTGTGGATCATCTTCACCGTGACGGCGGTGATCTGGGCGCGCAAGGGCCGCATCGACCTGCACCGCCGGTTCATGCTCTACAGTTTCGCGATCATCATGAACAACATCTGGGGCGTGCTGATCGTCAACGTCCTGATGCGGCTTCCGTTCGAGGTCGGGTTCACCTACATGCTGGAGGCGGCGCGCTGGACCGGTTGGGTGTTCAACCTGATCCTGGTGCAGATGTGGCTGTACCACACCGAGGGCCGCAAGATCGGCGTCCCGGCCGGGCGCTCCTAGCCCTAGGCCTGACCCGCGATCGTCGACCGCCGAACGGCCGGCAGGGAACCCCCTGCCGGCCGTTCCGCACGTCCGGCACCCATGACGCGAAACGCCCGCGAATCGGACGCCCGCGAATCGGACGCCCGCGAACCCGGACGCCCCTGCATCGACCACCTGAGCCGGAACGCCTTCGTGCTCGAACGCCCCGGACGCCGAACGGCCGGCGGTCCTCGTCGGACCGCCGGCCGTCCCGCCGCGGGAGGGGCGGATGGAGCGAAAGGGGGGATCTCAGCTGTCGATGAGCGTGCAGTGCGCCGGCCGCGGTCCGTTCACCAGGCAGCGCCGGCCGTACTCCGCCAGCAGCTCCTCGGCCTCCTTGGCCGCCTGGGTGAAGCGCTCGACCGGGTCCGCGCCGAGCGCCATGATGTCCTCCAGGGCGTACATCATGGCGTGCTGGATCTGCGCGAAGTGCCCCACGATCGGCGTCTCCGCGCCCGGCACCCCCGTCGTCGAGTTCAGCTGCTCAGTGGTCACCCGGTGATAGGGGTGCTCGTCGTACCAGCCCTCGGCCTCCAGCAGCGCGGCGGCGGCGTTGGTGACCGGCGCCGAGCCGTACACCTTGTGCCATTCGGCGGCGTTGCGCGGGTTGTTGAGGTACTGCATGAAGGCCAGCGCGCCGTCCTGGGTCTCCTCGTCGAGGCCGTCGCGCAGCCAGATGCCGTCGCCGCCGATCCAGTTGCCGGCGAAGGGGTACTCGGCGTTGTACGGCGTCGGGGTGACCGCGACCTCGAAGCCGTGCTCCTGGCCGGCCTTGACCATGTACGGGGCCTCGAAGGAGGAGCTGAACCGGAAGACGACCCGCTGCTCCCTGAATGCCTGCGCGCACCCGGCCCAGTCCTCGAGCTTGCCGCTGTGCAGGAAGTGGCCGTCCCGGTGCAGGCGCGACCACCACAGCACGAAGGCCATCATCTGCGGCGACAGCAGGTCGACGGACGTGGCCCGCCCGTCGCGGCCGTTGTTTGCGTCGGTCAGCAGGCCGCCCTGGTGGGCGAGCATCTGCTGGAAGAACTTGCCGTCGTTGGCCCAGCTGATCCGGTGCGGAGGGGCGTCGTCCATCCGGGCGATCGCCGCGCAGGCCTCCTCGACCTCCTGGAAGGTGCGCGGCACCTCCTGGATCCCGGCGGCGCGCAGCAGAGTGAGGTTGGTGTACATGTGCATCGTCGACAGGGTCACCGGCATCGCCGCGAAGGTCCCGTCGATGGTGTAGAAGTTCCGGCCGGCGATGACCATGTCGTCCAGCACGACGGGCTGGCCGAGGATCTCCGTGCGCCCGGCGATCGCCTTCTCCACCGAGGTGAACAGCGGCCTGCCGTCCTTCGTCAGGGTGTCGCGGGCGAGCTGGGTGGCGCCGCTGTAGTAGGAGGCGATGGTCGGCGGGCGGCCCTCCTGCGCGGCCTGGGCGACGTCCGCGGCCAGGTTCTGGAAGTAGGAGCTGCCCACGTTGATCTGATAACGCGGGTAGAGCTCTTCGAACTCCCGTGCCCGCTGTTTGATCGGCTCCAGGAAGTTCGGGAAGGTGTATCCGGAGAACCAGGCGTCGATGACGATTTTCCCGGAGCGGTCCGCCTCACTCACGTGCTCGTCCTTTCGTCGGATTAACGGCGGTGAGAACCCGCGCAGCCTGAACGGCCCGGCCGCCTTCCGTGCGGCGGCAGGGTCGTGCGAGAGGTCGGGACGGCCTTTTCCGTCAAACGCGGCGCGTCGGCGTCCAAACCCCCATGCTGCCCCCACCCCAAAAACCCCGCATCTCGCCCCTTGCGCTTTCTGTGTTCATCGGCCTCGCTCCGCTCGGCGGGCTTGGGGCGCCTTTGAGGCGGCGCCGTTCGTCGTCGTTCACGAGCGCTCGTTCCTCGCACTCGCTCTCTCCTCCTCACAACACCGCCGCGCCCCAAGCCGGTTTTGGGGCCGATCCGTTCCGAAGCGCTCGGGGGTGATACTTCGGCCGAGCCGTTTTTCGGGCATTCGGGGAGTGGAGAGCCCGGATGACGACGAAGAGCGCCGCCTCAAGGGCGCCCCGAGCCGCCGAGTGGAGCGAGGCGAGAACAACACAGCACATCCAAAGATGCATGGGCATTCTCGCGGATAGCAGGCTGGGGGAAGCCGAGCCGACCATGACTCGGCCGGGCGATGGCGTCGACGCCGCCCGGCCGCCACTGGAGGAACGAACAATGACCGACCTGCAGAGTCACGGCCATCCCAACGGGGCCGTCACCGCCGTCTCCTCCGAGGCGTTCACGGCCGGCGGACAGCACCAGACCATTCTCGGCGCGTCCACCATCACCCGGGACGACCCCCGCTACGACAGCATGCTGCGCGGCACCAACCACCGGTTCGTCGGCAGCCCCGACTACGTGCGCGTGGTGACGACGACCGAGCAGGTGGTGCAGGCGGTGGACGAGGCGGTCGCCTCGGGCAGGCGCATCGCGGTCCGCAGCGGCGGGCACGGCCTGGAGAACTTCGTCGCCAACCCCGAGGTCAAGATCCTGCTGGACATCTCGGAGATGACGGCCGTCTACTACGACAGCGGCCGCCGCGCGTTCGCCATCGAGTCCGGCGCGACCCTGGGGCACGTCTTCCGCGTCCTGTTCAAGGGGTGGGGCGTCACGATCCCGGCCGGGATGTGCCCCGAGGTGGGCGTCGGCGGGCACTTCGCGGGCGGCGGCTTCGGCCCGTTGTCGCGCAGCCTCGGCGCGGTGGTCGACTACCTGTACGCCGTGGAGGTCGTGGTGGTGGGCGAGGACGGCCGGGCCCGGGCCGTCATCGCCACCCGCGAGCCCGGTGATCCCCACCGCGACCTGTGGTGGGCGCACACCGGCGGTGGCGGCGGCAACTTCGGCGTGGTGACCCGTTACTGGATGCGCAGCCCGGACGCCCTCTCCTCCGATCCGGCCGAGCTGCTGCCGAAGGCGCCGGCGGCGACCCGCAGCGGCGTGGCCATCTGGTCGTGGGAGGGGATGTCGGAGGAGGGCTTCACCACGCTGCTGCGCAACTTCGGCACCTGGATGGAGAACAACAGCGCCGCCGGCACGCCTGAGGCGAAGCTGTTCCCGTACTTCCACGGCACGCACAAGGACACCCCGCCCGGCCTGATGGTCGGCGCGCTCATCGACGAAGGCGTGCCCGACGCCGAGGCGCTGATGACGGCCTTCCTGGACGAGGTGGCGGCCGGGGTCGGCGTGGAGCCGGCGATGCGGTTCCAGGAGGTCCAGCCCTGGCTGTACGCGGCGTCCTATCCCGGTTACGGCGACCCGGGCAACCCGGGCGTGCGCCGGTTCAAGATCAAGGCGGCGTACCTGCGCAAGGGGTACAGCGATGCGCAGATCGCCGCCGTCTACAAGCACTTCACCGGCGAGGTGTACAACCCGGCGCAGGTGCTGCTGGTCGGTTACGGCGGCCAGGTGAACACCGTCGCCCCCGACGCCACGGCGACCGCGCAGCGCGACTCCATCCTCAAGGCGGCCTATCTCGGCGCCTGGGCGAGCGAGGCGGACGACGACACGAACGTGGGCCTGATCAGGGACCTGTTCCGCGACATCTACGCCCACAGCGGCGGCGTGCCGGGGCCGGACGAGCTGAGCGACGGCGCCTACATCAACTATCCCGACGCCGATCTGGCGGACCCGGAGCTGAACACCTCCGGCGTCCCCTGGCACACCTTGTACTACAAGGACAACTACCCCCGTCTCCAGCAGGTCAAGAAGCGCTACGACCCGCGGAACGTGTTCCGCCACGCGCTGTCCATCAGGCTCCCCGAATAGCCGTTCCCTCCCAGGCCGGGACCCCGCGGCTCCCGGAAGGGCGCGACGGGCCGGCCGTCCCGCGGCGGCCGGAAGCTCCCGCCCGTCCCGCCCACGGGTGCCCGCGCACCCTGATCAGCTCTTCCGAACCAGATCTTGGAGTCACTCATGGAGAGTCGCTGCCCCGTCGCCCTGGATATCACCGGCAAGGACATCCACGCCGAGGCCGAGCACCTGCGCTCGCTCGGCCCGGCGACGCTGATCGAGCTGCCGGGCGGTGTCACGGCGTGGGCGATCACCGACTACGAGACGCTGCGCAAGGTCCTGACCGACACGCGCGTCACCAAGAGCGCCCGCGCCCACTGGCCGGCCTTCACCAACGGCGAGATCCGGCCCGACTGGGAGCTGATCAGCTGGGTCGCGATGGACAACATCTCGACCTCGTGGGGCAGCGACCACAAGCGGCTGCGCCGCCTGGTCGGCAAGGCGTTCACCCCGCGCCGCATCGAGGCCGTCCGGCCGCTCATCGTGCAGCTGACCAACGAGATCCTCGACGCGCTGGCCGCCACGCCGCCGGGTGAGGTCGTCGACCTGCGCCAGCAGTTCGCCTACCCGCTGCCCGCCCGCCTGGTCGCCGACATCATCGGTATGGACGAGACCGCGCTGGCCAAGACCGCGCCGGTCATCAACATGATGGTGGACACCACGGTCAGCCCGGAGGTGGCGCACGGCATCCTCATGGGCTGGCGCGACGCGATGTCGGAGTTCATCGCCTCCAAGCGCGCCAACCCGGGCGAGGACATCACCAGCGACCTGATCGCCGCCCGGGACGACGAGGACGGCGGCAAGCTGACCGAGGGCGAGCTCACCGACACCATCTTCGCCATCCTGGGCGCCGGGTCGGAGACCACGATCAACTTCCTCAGCAACGCGGTCACCAACCTGCTCACCCACCCCGACCAGCTCGAACTGGTGAGGTCGGGGGAGAAGTCCTGGGACGACGTGATGGAGGAGGTGCTGCGGGCCGAGGCTCCGCTGGCCAGCCTGCCGCTGCGCTTCGCCGCCGACGACGTCGACCTGGACGGCGTGCTGATCCGCAAGGGCGACCCGATCCTGGTCAACTACCTCGCCGCCGGCCGTGACCCCAAGCTGCACGGGGAGAGCGCCTGCGAGTTCGACATCACCCGCGCCGACAAGGAGCACATCTCCTTCGGCTACGGCCCGCACTACTGCCTGGGCGCCGGCATCGCGCGCCTGGTCGGTGCCATCGGCCTGTCCACGCTGTTCGAGCGCTTCCCCGACATCAACCTCGCCGTCCCGGCCGAGGAGCTGCAGCCGCTGCCCACGTTCATCATGAACGGCCACCGCAGCCTGCCGGTCCGCCTGCACGCCCGGGTGCCGGCCGAGGCGCACTGACCCCTCTCACCGCACCGACCGTACTGACCGCACGCCCGTGGCCGGCCTCCCGGCCGCGGGCTTCGGCCCCGCCCCCGCACCCGGCGACAGGCCACCCTCCGCACAGCGACAGGAAGGAAAGCACGTGACCGAGACCACGACCACCCCCACGCCGACTCTGCAGGAGGTGTCGATCACCCGCGTCTTCGACGCGCCGCGCGAGCTGGTGTTCGACGCGTGGACGGTCGCCGAGCACTTCACGCACTGGTGGGGTCCGGAGGGCACCACGGCCCCGCTGTCGGAGATCGCCATCGACGCGCGGCCGGGCGGCCACTGGAAGGCCCTCATCGTCATGGAGGCGACCGAGGAGACCGAGCGCGCCGAGCAGCCCTTCTTCGGGGTGTACCGCGACCTGGTGCGCCCGGAGAAGCTGTCGTTCACCCTCGGCGACCCGCTGGACCCGGAGTTCCTGGAGCGCAGCGCGCAGGGCGAGGGCGAGGAGCTGGTCAGCGTCACCTTCGCCGAGCGCGACGGCGGCACCGAGATGCGCTTCCTCCAGGTCGGCTACCTGCCGGCCGAGACGGTGCCGCTGGCCGTCGAGGGCTGGGGCAGCTTCTTCAACTGCCTGGACGCCTACCTCAAGACCAAGGTCTGACGGGGCGGAGGACGCCGTGCGGGAAGTGATCCTGTCGATGTTCGTGAGCGTCGACGGCTACGTGGAGAACGCGACCGGCCAGCAGGACTGGAACATCGACGTCTTCGACGACGAGATGGAGCGCCACGTCGAGGAACAACTCGACGCGGCCGACACCCTGCTGCTCGGGCGCAGGACCTACGAGCTGTTCGCGCAGGCGTGGCCCGCGGAGGTCGGCCGGGTCGCGGACAAGATGAACGGCATCGCCAAGGTCGTCTTCTCGCGGACCCTCCAGAGCGCCGCCTGGCGCAACACGCGGATCGCCGCCGGCGACGTCGCCGAGGAGATCGCCGGGCTCAAGCGGCTCCCCGGCAAGAACCTGCTGATCTACGGCAGCGCCGCGCTCGCGCGCGACCTCATGCGGCGCGGCCTGAT
Organism: Sphaerisporangium sp. NPDC005289; assembly: GCF_040607455.1. Lineage (NCBI taxonomy): Bacteria > Bacillati > Actinomycetota > Actinomycetes > Streptosporangiales > Streptosporangiaceae > Sphaerisporangium > Sphaerisporangium sp. NPDC005289. The sequence goes on along the minus strand of NZ_JBEXGS010000028.1, from coordinate 17,474 downwards.
CGACGAGTTCCTGCTGTGGGTGCATCCCGTCGTCCTCGGTGAGGGCAGGCACCTGTTCGAGGACTTCAAGGACCGCGTGGACCTGAAGCTGGCCGGCACCCGGGTCTTCGACACCGGGGTCTGCATCCTGCGCTACCGGCCGGCGTGAGCCACCCCGGGCCGCCGGCCGGCCCGCACCACCCGCGAGAACACCCGCGAGAACGTTGTCACAGAACCTAGGGAGACCGGCGTGAAGGTTGGCTTGGAAATCGGGGACTTCTCCTGGAAGGGCGGCTCCGCCCGGGTGGCGGACACCCTGGTGGAGATCGCGCAGTCCGCCGACGACGCCGGGTTCTCGCTCCTCGGCGTGGGCGACCACGTGTGGCAGGGCCCGCACGCGGGCGGTCCCGAGGCGCCCATGCTCGAGTGCTTCACCACCCTCACTCTGCTCGCCGCGCACACCCGGCGCTGCCGGCTCGCCCCCATCGTGGCCGGGGTCCACTTCCGGCACCCGGGCGTGCTGGCCAAGACGGTGACGTCCCTGGACGTCCTGTCCGGCGGGCGGGCGATGCTCGGCCTCGGCGTCGGCTGGTACGAGGACGAGGCGCTCGGCCTCGGCATCCCCTACCCCTCCCTCGCCGACCGCTTCGCGATGCTGGAGGAGACGATCCAGATCTGCCACCGCATGTGGGACGGCGAGCGCGGCGACGAGCGGCCCTACGAGGGCGAGCACTACCGGCTCGCGCGGCCGCTGAACCTGCCGCAGAGCATCACCCGGCCGCACCCGCCGATCCTCATCGGCGGCGGCGGGGAGAAGAAGACCCTGCGACTGGTGGCCAAGTACGGCGACGCCTGCAACCTGTACCCCGGTCCCGACCTGCCGCACAAGCTGGACGTGCTGCGCGGGCACTGCGAGGCCGAGGGACGCGACTACGACGCCATCGAGAAGACGGTGATCTTCCCCTTCGACGTCGGCGACGACGGCGCCGGGGCCGGTGACCTGGCCGAGACTCTGCGCGGGCTCGCCGGGCTCGGCGTGGACACCGCGATCGGCATCATCGGCGGCCCCGAGCCGGTCCGCCAGGTCGAGATCATCGGCAAGAAGGTCGTCCCGGCCGTCGCCGACGCCTAGCCCGGTCCCTGCCGTTCTGTAGCTGCCTACGTGGAAGGAGCGCCCGAGACATGTGCGGAATCGCTGGGTCCATGGCCCTCCGTGACGGCCGTTCCATCGCCGAGCCGGAGCTCGCGCGGATGACCGGGACGCTGGCCCACCGGGGGCCCGACGCGGGCGGGACCTTCTTCGACCGGGGCGTCGCCCTGGGGTTCCGGCGCCTGAGCATCATCGACCTGCACGGCGGCGACCAGCCGATGTTCAGCGAGGACGGCCAGGTCGCGCTGGTGTGCAACGGCGAGATCTTCAACCACCGTGCGCTGCGCGCCGAGCTGCAGGCCAAGGGGCACCGCTTCCGCACCGACTGCGACGTCGAGGTCCTGGTCCACCTCTACGAGGAGGAGGGCCCGGACCTGCTGCGCAAGCTCAACGGCCAGTTCGCCTTCGCCATCTACGACCTGCGCCGGCGCCGGCTGTTCCTGGCCAGGGACCACGTCGGCATCCTCCCGCTGCACTACGCGCGCACCGCCGACCACTTCGTGTTCGGCTCGGAGGCCAAGACCGTCCTTGCGCACCCCGGCGTCGGGCGCGAGGTGGACCTCACCGGCCTGGACCAGGTGCTCACCTTCCCCGGTCTGGTCAGCCCGCGGACCATGTTCCGCGGCGTCAGCAGCGTGCGCGCCGGCCACTACCTGCTGGTCGAGGACGACGAGGTCCGCGAGGTGCGCTACTGGGACCTGGACTTCCCCCTCAAGGGCGACGCCCCGCCCGCCCGGCCGGACGAGCACTACGTCGAGACGCTGCGCGAGCTGCTGGGCGAGTCGGTGCGGCGCCGCCTGCAGGCCGACGTCCCCGTCGGGTTCTACCTCAGCGGCGGGCTGGACTCCTCGCTGATCGCGGCGCTGGTCGGGCGTACGACCCCGCCCTCGCACTCCTTCTCCATCACCTTCCCCGACGCCGCCATCGACGAGTCGGCCTACCAGCGGCTCATGGCCGAGAAGGTGGCCTCCCGCCACCACGAGGCCGAGTTCCACGCCGAGGACATCACCGGCGAGCTCCAGCGGATGGTCTGGCACGCCGAGTGCCCGGTGAAGGAGACCTACAACACCTGCTCGCTGGCCCTGTCGGCGCTCGCCCGGCGCAACGGCGTCAAGGTCATCCTGACCGGTGAGGGCTCCGACGAGCTGTTCGGCGGGTACGTCGGCTACCGGTTCGACCGGTTCGGCCGGGGCGGCGGCGGAGGCGGCGGCCTGGACGAGGCGCTCGAGGACGACGTGCGCAGGCAGCTGTGGGGCGACCCGGGCCTGTTCTACGAGCGCTCCTACAACGCCTGGCGCGAGTCGAAGATGGACATCTTCTCCGAGGGCGTGCGCGAGCGGTTCGACGACTTCGACTGCCTGCGCCACCCGCTGGTCGACACCGACATGCTCGCCGGCCGCGACCGCCTGAACCAGCGCTCCTACCTGGACTTCAAGCTGCGGCTGTCGGACCACCTGCTCTCCGACCACGGCGACCGGATGTCGCTGGCCAACTCGGTCGAGGCCAGGTACCCGTTCCTGGACATCGACGTCATGGAGTTCGCCACCACGGTGCCCGCGCACCTGAAGGTGAACGAGGCGGGCGAGAAGTACGTCGTCAAGCAGGCCGCCCAGGGGCTCGTGCCCCCGGAGATCATCGCCCGGGAGAAGTTCGGCTTCCGGGCCCCGGGGAGCCCCCACCTGCTGAGGCGCGACGTCGAGTGGATCAACGACACGCTCTCCCACGAGCGCGTCAAGCGGCAGGGCTTCTTCGACCCGGCCGTCGTGGACCACCTCAAGGCCCGTTACCTGCGCGAGGGATTCGACGTCCACCCCCACCTGGGGGACGACCTGCTCCTGGTCGTCCTGACGTTCGGCATCCTGCTGGACACCTACGGCCTGGCCGACCACGCATGAACCCCGGGGGGCGGATCGGACGAGCGTCCCTGGCAGAGAGGAAGGAAGCAGGATGGCCTTCGAAGCGATCCACTCGCTCGTAGGACGCGCGATCGAGCGGTTCCCCGACCAGGTGGCCGTCGAGTCCCCGCAGGGGCGACTGACGTACGCGGAGCTCTCGGCCCGGGCGGACGGCCTGGCCGGCGCCCTGCGGGCGGCGGGAGCAGGCCCCGGGTCGCTCGTCCCCGTCCTCGCCGAGGACCGCCGGGAGATCATCGCGGCGCTGCTCGGCATCCTCCGCATCGGAGGGGTGTTCGTCCCGCTGGACGCCGCCGCCCCGCGCGTGCGCCTCACCCAGATGGTCGAGGACACCGCGCCCGGCTTCGCCGTCGTCGGGACGGGCGCCGAGGCGCTGGCCGACGCCGTGCTCACCGACGCGGCGCCCGGCGCCGTGCGGGTCGCGGCGGCGCAGATCGGCGAGGCGGGAGCGGCGGTGACGCCGCACGAGCCCGGGCCCGACGACCCCTGCTACGTGTTCTTCACCTCCGGCTCCACCGGGCGTCCCAAGGGCATCGTCGGCCGGCTGTCCGGCGTGGACCACTTCGTCCGCTGGGAGACCGAACTGCTGGGCGTCGGGCCCGGATGGCGGGTCAGCCACCTGACCTCGCCCGCGTTCGACGCCATGCTCCGCGACGTGTTCGTTCCGCTCACCACCGGCGGCACCGTCTGCGTCCCGCCGCAGGACACGCTGCTCGACCCCGCCGCGCTGACCCGCTGGATCGACGAGCAGCGCGTCGACCTGGTGCACTGCGTGCCCTCGCTGCTGCGCGGGGTCATCCGCGAGGCCGCCGCCGGCGAGTACGAGCTGGCGTCGCTGCGCTGCGTCGCGATGTCGGGGGAGAAGCTCCCGCCCGCCGACGCCGCGCGGCTGTTCGGCCGTTTCGGCTCGCGGATCAAGCTGCTCAACCTGTACGGGCCGACCGAGACGACGATGACCAAGACCTACCACTTCGTCACCCCGGCCGACGCCGAGCGCCCCTCGATCCCGATCGGCCGGCCGATCCCGGGCGCCGAGGTGCTGCTGCTGAACGGCATGGGGCAGCCCGCCGCGCCGGGCAGCGTCGGCGAGATCTACCTGCGCACCGCCTACCGCTCGCTCGGCTACCACGGGCAGCCGGAGGCGACCGCCAAGGCGTTCGTCACCAACCCGCTCACCGGCGACCCCGACGACGTGGTGTACCGGACCGGCGACTACGGCCGGCTGCTGCCCGAGGGCTTCTACGAGTTCCTCGGCAGGAAGGACCACCAGGTCAAGATCGGCGGGGTCCGGGTCGAGCTGGGCGGCGTCGAGAGCGTCCTGCGCGAGCACCCGGCCGTGGCCGACGCCGCCGTGGTGGCCGCCGAGGAGGAGGGCGGCGTGCCCTACCTGTGCGCGTTCGTGGAGCTGACCGGCGCCGCCGAGCCGCAGGAACTGCGCGACCACGTGCGCGGCCGGCTGCCCGACAGCGCCGTCCCCGCCGTCCTGGTGCCGCTGGCCGAGCTGCCGCGCACGCTCAGTGGCAAGATCGACCGCAAGGCGCTGCCCACGCCGGTGCTGCGCCGCGAGCTTCCCGGCGAGGACCACCTCCCGCCGCGCACCCCCACCGAGCAGGCCGTCGCGCGGGTCTGGCAGAGCATCCTGCCCGTCGACGACCTCGACGTCCGCGAGAGCGTCTTCGAGGTCGGCGGCAGCTCCCTGGTGGTGTTCGAGCTGCTGTCCCGGCTCGGCACCGAGTTCGGCGTCGAGGTCCCGCTGCAGGAGTTCCTCGCCTCGCCGACCATCGAGTCGCTGGCCGCGCTCATCGAGAACGCCATCCTGGGCCGCGACGCGCCGCTCGACGACCTGTTCGTCTCACTGACCGACATCGGCGCGCAGGGCACCCACGAGGTGCTCGCGAGCGAGAGCGGGAGCTGACATGGCCGGATCGATCCGATGGACGGCGCCGCACCTCAGGCCCTCCGTCACCGAGACGCCGTCGGACCAGGACACCCCGGACCAGGACACGCCGCCCGCCGCGGCGGAGCTCGGCCCCGAACAGGCCCGGCTGCTGGAGCGGGAGGTCGAGACGGCGATCATGCGGCAGGACGGCGTCGCCGACTGCGCGGTGGTGTTCCAGGGCGTCGGGGACGACGCCGGCGAGCGCCTGTGCGTGCGCTGCGGCATCACCGGCCGCTACCCCGGCATCGTCTTCGACGGGGACGGCGTGTGCAACCTGTGCGCCATGTACGCCGGCAACCGCGAGCGCATACACGCCTACTTCGGCGAGCCCGGCGACATGGTGCGCCACATCAAGGAGCGCTCGCGGGCGCGCGGCTCGGACTACGACTGCCTGCTGCTGTTCAGCGGCGGCAAGGACAGCACCTACGTCCTGCACCAGCTCGTCGACCTCGGCCTGCGCGTCATGACCTTCACCTTCGACAACGGCTTCATCTCCAAGACGGCGCTGAACAACGTCGAGGAGATCACCGCCGAGCTGGGCATCGAGCACCTCACGATGACCCGCGCCGACCAGAACAAGATCTTCCTGCAGAGCCTGGAGCAGCACAAGAGCGTCTGCAACGGCTGCTTCCGCTCGCTGCTGGACCTCAGCACCGAGCTGGCCCACGAGCGCGGCATCCCCACCATCGTCACCGGCCTGTCGCGCGGGCAGATCATCGACGAGCGGCTGTCGTGGTTCTACCAGCAGGGCGTGTTCGACCCCGCCGAGATCGAGCCGAAGCTCGCGATCGGCCGCCGGATCTACCACCAGACCGGCAGCGCCATCGCCTCGGCGGCGGTCGACTCGGTCGAGGTCGTCGACTACTTCCGCTACTCCGACGTCACCAAGACCGGCATCCGCGAGTTCCTCCAGCGGCGCTCGTCCTTCTGGTCCCAGCCCCAGGACACCGGGTTCTGCAGCTCCAACTGCATGATCAACGACGTGGGCGTGTACGTGCACAACCAGGAGCGCGGCTACCACAACTACGAGGCCCCCACCCGGTGGGAGGTGCGCGTCGGCCACCTGGAGGTCGCCGAGGCCGACGAGGAGCTGCGCGCCCCGGTCAACACCGCCCGGGTCAAGCGCATGCTCGCCAAGATCGGGTACGCCGACCCGGCCGACCGCGACCGGCTGGGCAGCCGGCTGGTCGCCTACTACGTCCCCCGCGGCCCGATCGACGGCGACGAGCTGCGCGCCTCGGTGGCGGGCGCCCTGCCCGACATCCTGGTGCCCGAGCAGTGGGTGGCCGTGGAGGAGATCCCGCGCGCCGCCGGGGTCGTCCAGCGCGAGGCGCTCGCCGCGCCGCGGCCCACCCGGTTCGGCACCGACATCGGCGAGGAGCCCGAGCCCCCCAAGCCGGTGCTCGCCGGTGACCTGACCGTCCCGCTGACGCCGGTCCAGCGCGACTACCTCGAACGGCACTCCGCCGACGTCGAACGGCGGGGCCGCGCGCTGCTGCTGGAGCTGCCCGGCCGGCCGGACGCCGCCCGCGTCCGCAAGGTCGTGCTGCAACTGCTGCTGCAGCACGACGCGCTGCGCACTCGACTGCTCGACCGCGACGGCGAGCGCCGCCAGCGCGACGGCGGCGTCGGCGCGGCGCTGCCGGTGCTCGGACTGGACCTGTCCAGGCTGGACGAGGCCGCCGAGCCGGGGCTGCTGCGCGCCGCCGTCGACCGGATGCGCGCCCGGCTCAGCCTCACCGACGGCCCCGTGCTGCAGATCGCCCTCGCGGACCGCGGCTCCCGCCCCGCCTGGCTGCTGCTGGTCGTCCACGAACTGGTCGCCGACACCCCCTCGTGGCGGCTCATCCTGGACGACCTGTGCACCGCCTGGGCCCAGACGGAGGCCGGGACGCCGGTCGAGCTGCCCACGGCCGCGTCCTTCCTGGGCGCCGCCGCCGCCCAGCCCGAAGGCGCGCCCGCCGCGGTGCCCGCCGGGTGGACGGCCAGCGCCGGCGACTGCATCCTGCCCGGATGCTCGGCCGACGCCGCCGGCACCCCGACCCGCACCCGCGCCGTCGCCCCCGACCCGGCGGGCGACGGCGCCCCGCCCGCCGGCAAGGTGCTGTCGGCCATCGCCACCGTGCTCACCGAATGGATCGGCGGTGAGTTCATCACCATCGACGTGCAGGACCACACCGCCGGCGGCGACCGCGACCTCGGCGTGCGCCAGGTCGGCCCGCTGACGGCCGTGACCAAGGCGATCGTCTCCTTCGACGGGCCCTGCGGCATCGCGCCGCGCACCAGCCCCGCCGCCCGCATCAGGTACGACCACTTCGGCGACCTGTCCAGGCTGCTCCCCGCCGGCGCGCCCTTCCGGCTCGCCACGCGGGATGAGGCCGACTACACCGTCGCGCCCACCACCCGCCCGTACGTGCTGTCGGTGAACGCCGCCGTCGAGGACGGCCGGCTGCGCCTGGACTGGTGGTGCGGCCCGAAGCTGCACGGTCTGCTGCGCGAGGCCGACATCCCGCGGCGCGTGGCCGAGCTGCTGTCGCGCGCCGGCACCGAGGTCACATGAGGACCGGCGCGCGGGACGGCGAGGGCGTGGGCACCCGGGTGCCGCGCCCGCCGCGCCCGCTGCCCCCACTGCGGCCGACCCTCGGCATCCTCGGCGGGATGGGTCCGCTGGCGACCGCCGAGTTCCTGCGCCTGCTCGCCGCCCGGGTCCCCGGGACGACCGACCAGGAGCACCCGAGGATCGTGATGCTGTCCGACCCGTCCATCCCCGACCGGACGGCGGCGGTGCTCGCGGGCAGCGACGCGCCGCTGCCGCCCATCAGGGACGGTCTGGCCAGGCTGGCGGAATGGGGGGCCGACCTGCTGGCCGTCCCCTGCAACACCGCGCACGTCTACCTCGACCGGCTCGCCGGGACGCTCCCGGCGCCGGTCGTGCACATCGTGGACGCGACGCTGGAGGAGGCCGCGCGGCGCAGCCCCCAGGGCGGCTGGCTGGCCGCCACCACCGGAACCGTCGCCGGCGGCCTGTACCAGCGGCGCGCCGAGGCGCTCGGCTACCGCCTGCTGCTGCCGGGCAGCGGCACGCAGGAGGCCATCCACCACACCGCCACGCTGGTCAAGGCCGGGCGCTCCCACCAGGCAGGGGCGCTGCTCGGCACGGTGGCCCGCGGCCTGTGGCACCGGGAGAGACTCCCGGTGCTGGCCGCCTGCACCGAGCTGCCCCTGGCCTACGCGGCGGCCTCCCTGCCCCCGGACATGATGATCTCCAGCCTGGACGCGCTCGCCTCCGCCTGCGTGAGCCGCATGTACCACCCGGCGGGCGTGGCGAGGCGATGAGCGCGGGCACCCGACGGGAGGACGGCCGATGAGCGCGGGCTTTCGACGCGGGACGGCCGATGAGCGCCGGCATTCGATGCGACGAGGCCGATGAGCGCGGACGACCGATGCGACGACGGCCGATGAGCGCGGGCGTCCGACGCGCACGGCCGATGATTGCGGACCACCGATGGGAGGACGGCCGATGATCGTCCGGCAGCAGGCGCGGCGCGCCGAGGCGGGGACGTGGACCGCCGCCCTGCGGGCCGCCAGGGGCGAGCCCGAGGGCCGCGTCGTGGTGTTCCCGCACGCCGGGGCCGGGCCCAACGCCCTGATGCCCCTGCTCGCGGCCCTCCCCGACACCTACGACGTGCTCGGGGTCACCCTGCCCGGCAGGGAGCGGCGCTTCAGCGAGAGCTACGACAGGACGCCGGAGGACCCCGGAGCCGTGGTGGACGGCGTCCTGGCCGAACTGACCGGCCTGCCGTCCTGCCCGACCGTGTACTTCGGCCACAGCATGGGGGTCTCCGTCGCGGTCGCCGTGGCGCTGGCCGACCCGGGCGCGTGCGCCAGGCTCGTGCTGAGCGCCCACCCGCCGGCCGGGGTGAAGTTCGAGCGGGAGGCGGCGTGGAACGACGCCGTCCTGCTGGAGGTCGTCAGGCTGGGCGGCGGCACCCCGCAGGAGATCATGGACAGCCCCTTCTGGCGCACGTACGTGCTCGGCCTGCTGCGCTCCGACCTCACCCTCGCGGCCCGCCTCGTGCGGCGCAACCTCGACGGCCGGATCACCATGCCGCTCACCGTGCTCGGCGGCGACCGGGACGAACTGGTCAACGTGCGCGAGCTGGTGGCCTGGCAGGACCGCGCGGAGGCGGGAGCGCGCATGCGCGTCTTCCCCGGCGGCCACTTCTACCTGCTCGACGAGCCCAACCGGCGCGCCGTGGCCGCCGAGATCACCGGCGCCTTCCCGGCCTGACCCGCCGGCCCTCTCATCACCACGGCCGGCGGCCGGCCCTCGCGGCGCGAGCATGGGCATGAAAGGCGCGCGGAAATAGGGTGCGGCGAAATTGCGCAATTGGTGAGATGCGCCGGGGAACCGCCGGAACGAAGCTGGTGGCGTCGACCAATTCGTAAGGAGCACTCTATGGTCGTGTCAGAGAAGGCGGGAAACCCCGCTGGAGCGGCCCCCAGCGCGGCGCGCCGGTATTTCCCGCATCTTGAGGGAATGCGAGGGCTCGCGGCCCTGGGGGTGCTCGTTCTCCACGTCGCTTTCAGCGCGGGCCAGATGCGGTGGAACGAGGCCCCAGGCCTGGAGGAGACCGGGAACGGCGTCTTCAGCGTCCTGCTCAACCAGCTTCAGGTGAGCCTGCCGATTTTCTTCACATTGTCGGGCATGCTGCTTTATCGCCCCTTCGCTCTGGCCACCATCGCCGGCACCCCGACGCCCCGGGTGAAGCCCTATCTGTGGCGCCGCGCGCTGCGATGCCTTCCGGCCTACTGGGTGCTGATCGCGGTCGTCCTGGTGACGCTCAACCGGGACAACATCCATGGGGTCTGGGACGTCGTGCGGCCGTTCCTGCTGCTGCAGATCTACCAGGAGAACGCCTGGGTCCTCGGTGGTGAGCAGACCTGGAGCCTCGCGACCGAGATCGCGTTCTACTTCGCCCTGCCGGTGATCGCCTGGATCCTGCACAAGATCGCGCGCAGGGCCGCCACCCCGGCGGCGCGGGTGCGCCGCATCCTGATCTCGCTGTCGCTGATCATCCCGATCAGCATCGCCTGGACCGCCTGGACGCACCTGCCGTCCTTCGGCGCCTGGCCCATCGAGGGCAACTGGCCCCCCGGGTGGATCGACTTCATCGCCACCGGCATGATGCTCGCCACCCTGTCGGCCGCCGCCCAGGTGTCGATGGACCACGTGCCCGGCGCCTACCGCGCCGCCTACAGGTGGCCGCTGCTCTGCTGGGCCGGCGCGCTCGTCGCCTACCTGATCGCCTGCGTCTCGCCGTTCGGCGACCCGGCCAGCGCCAACTACCCCGGCCTCGGCCAGGGCGTCCTCGAGCACGTCATGTACCTGATCTTCGGCTTCCTCGCCGTGACCCCGCTGACCCTGCCGCACCTGCGGTCGCGGTTCATCGAGGCCGTGGTGACCAACAAGGTGATGCTGTTCCTCGGCCGCATCTCCTACGGCGTCTACCTGTGGCACATCGCGATCATCTACTTCTGGCACGGCAACCTGTTCCGCGCCGGGAACTTCGGGGTGCTGCTGCTGGTCACCCTGGTCGGCAGCGTCGCCTGTGCCACGGTCAGCTTCTACCTCATCGAGAAGCCGGCCATGAAGCTCCGCGAACGCCTCGGCAAGGCCCCCAAGGAGCCCAGCGTCGTCACCCTCGTCCCCGAGACGCCGGCGGCCGCCGCCCCGGAGGAGCAGGTTCCCGCCCCCGTCCGGTAAGGCGCCTCTGCCTCCCAGACCTGCGCCGGCTCCCGGCCGCGGCCCGCACAGCCGCGACCGGGAGCCATCGTCGTCCATCATGACCTTCGAGCGCGCGGTCGCCGGTGGGCGACCGCGCCGTTGCGGGAGTGGCGCAGGACGGGCCGCCGGCCGGTCGGCGCCGCTACCACTCTCCCGGCACGGGACTGATCGGGCGCTGGTTGATCCAGGCCCTGATCTGGCCCAGCTCCCCGAACACGAGGTAGTCGTCCTGGTGGTCGCCGTTGAGGTCGTGGAGACGCACCTGTGCACGGGTGGCGCCGACGCCCGGGATGACGGTCCCTTGCCAGATCCATCCCCGGCCGCCGAGGTCGTTGAGCCAGGCCCGGATCGTGCCGTTGTCCTGGACGACCAGGTAGTCGGCCCGGCGGTCGCCGTTGATGTCCTGCAGGCGCACCATGTCACGGGTCGCGCCGACGCCGGTGGCGATCTCGCCCTTCCACGTCCATCCCTTGCCGGCTGCGGCGCCGTTGTTGTACCAGGCGCGTACCTGGCCCTGGTCCTGGACGACCAGGTAGTCGTCCAGGCCGTCGCCGTTCATGTCGGCGAAGCGGATCTGGTCGCGGGGGTAGCCGACGCCGGTGGCGATCTCGCCCTTCCACGTCCACCCCTTGCCGGCGGCCGCTCCGTTGTTCAGCCACGCCCGTACCTGGCCCTGGTCCTGGACGACCAGGTAGTCGTCCAGGCCGTCGCCGTTCATGTCGGCGAAGCGGATCTGGTCGCGGGGGTAGCCGACGCCG
>NZ_JBEXGS010000028.1:0-5849 GCF_040607455.1 Sphaerisporangium sp. NPDC005289 | reverse complement strand
CGGAGGCGATCTCGCCCTTCCACGTCCACCCCTTGCCGGCGGCCGCTCCGTTGTTCAGCCACGCCCGTACCTGGCCCTCGTCCTGGACGACCAGGTAGTCCTCCAGCCCGTCGCCGTTCATGTCCGCGAGCCGCACGTGGTCACTGGGCGCGCCCACACCCGAAGCGGCCTCGCCGATCGGGTTCCAGCCGGGGGTCGCCGGCTCCGGGCCGGAGCTCTCCGGCGGATCGCCGGGGGCGGGCCCGCACGACCAGGGGCCGCCCGGGACCGGGTCGGCGATGACCCGGTTCTCGATGGCCAGGCTGATCGCCCGGTGGAAGGCCTCGGCCATCTTGCGGTAACCGCTCGCGTTGGGATGGAGCGAGTCGTTCATGTCCGCCGGTGTGACGGCGCCCATGCCGACCAGCCGGACGCGTCTGCCCTCGGCCGCCAGGCTGGTGACCGTGGCCGCCAGCCGGGAGTTGTAGGCCTTGATCCGGGAGTTGATCGTGCCGTCGAGCGAGGGCACCAGCGTGGCCACCAGGACGACGGTCGTCCGGGAGACGTTGGTGATCTCGCGGATCAGCCGGGCGAGCCGTGCCGGCGCCGCGCCGACGTCGAAGTTCTGCGACATGTCGTTGGTCCCCAGGTGCAGGGTGACGACATTGGGCAGGTAGCTCAGGATGGCGCACTCGGTCACCGCGTCGACCTGGTCGATCCGCCAGCCGTGATGGCCTTCGTGGTCGGTGTCGGAGATGGAGCCCGCCCCGTCGTCCAGGGAGCCGACGTAGTCCACGCCGTGCCCGTCTTTCTGCAACTGCTGCAGCAGTCCCAGGCGGTAGCCGACGCCGCCGGGGGATCCGCCGACGCCCCTGGTGATCGAGTCGCCCATCGGCATGATCCTCAGGTTCGCCGGGGGCAACTGACCGAGCCGGTCGAGCTCACGTTGCAGCGCCGGCGGGACTTCCCGCCCGACCTGGGGCATGAAGCCGCGGAACCATTCGGCCGCCGCCCTGACACCCGCGGTCGCCCAGGATCCCAGCCAGGCGACGGCTTTGGAGATCGCCTCGCTGATCGCCGTGAAGATCGCCTCGGAGTTCGCCTTGGAGAACTGCGTCACGAACTCGATGAAGGCGCCGGCGAGCGCGCCGATGATCGCGGCGGCGATGACCGTTCCCCAGAATTGGGGGGTGGACATGTCCTCGCCGTTGAGCTTCGCGGCGACGAGACGTCCGGTGACGACGGTGGTGGCTCCCGCCAGTGATTTGCACACGTACGGGTTGGCCGTCGCCATGAAGCAGCCGAGCAGCGTCAACGCCCCGGCGGCGGTGCTCGCCGCGATGATGATGATCCAGTTCACGAAGGACGAGGCCGACGCGCCGATGTCATCCTTGGAGATGACGATGCGAAAGCCGGTGTCGGTGATCTGAAGGGTTCCAGGGATGTCCGCGGGGACCTCGGGCATCGGCCCCGGGACCTGGCCGCCGGCCGCGCCCTCACTCATCAGGTCGTCGAAGATCTCGTCCAGCATCGAGGTCTCGTAGAGCGAGGAGTACGCCCGCTCGGCGGCCGCCCGGTCGAAATCGGGCACCGCGAAGTCGAGCACCAGATCGGTCGCCGGCGCCGCGGAGGCCGCCCGCGCCCCCGTCGTGACCTCGCCCACGATCAGTGCGGCGACCACCGCCAGCACGATCCAGAACCGCCGCTTGGAGGCGGTCATCCCTCGGACACGGCGATGCGCCGGCCCACCCATCACCCAGATTGTGCCGGTACCAGACATGTCCCTCGCTGTCGGTCGAGGACGGACACCCCCTGCGGGTGTCTCGCATCACCTGAACACGCGGGCAAGCGTGGCACGCACCCCATGGCGGGCGATGAACTCCGCGTTGCGAGGTGACGAACTTCCGTGCACCAGGGCGCTCACGGGGAGGCCGTCGCATTCCATCCCGGCACTCGTTTCCGCCCCACGACCGTCAGGCCGTTCCGGCCCGTCCCCACGACCGTCAGGCCGTTCCGGTTCGTCCGCCGCGTCTGGCGGGAGGGCCACCGTGGTGACCCCGTCGGCATGGGCGGCCAGGGAGGCGCCGATGGGGGCGCTCGTCGCGGTGTCCCACAGACGCACAGTGCCGTCCTTGCCGCTGGTGGCCAGAGTCCGTCCGTCAGGGCTGAAGGCGAGCGAGATGATCGCGTTGGCGTGGGCGGTGAAAGGGGCGCCGTGAACGCCTCGGCAAGGCCCCCAGGGAACCCAGCGTCGTAACCCTCGTCCCAGAGCCGGCCGCCGGGCCGGTCCCTGAGAAACCGGTGCCCGCCGCCTCCACCCGCTGACGAACAGCCGGAACGACCCGGCCACAAGCGATTCCCGCCCGCGCGCCCACCGACCTGCGGCCGGGAGCCGCAGCCGTCCCTCAACCGCAGTCGGCATCACGGCGTCGTCGAGCCGGTCTGGCGAGAAGGCGGCAGCGGGCGACCAGATCGTCTACCTCGTTGAGAACGGGCGCTGCGTCATTGCCATCACAGCAGGGCGGTTTGGTTCGTCGGCCGGGAGGCGGAGCCTCCAGTCCGCACAGTCTCCACAGTGCCGCGTATACATCGTGCGCCTTGTTGCGGTCATCGTGTGGACCTACCAACAACACCCAGGCTCGCCCAGGCTCTTCGAATGCGACTACAGCACGGATGGGGCCTCGCAGATGTCTGACGCATAGTCGGCTCACCGGGATCTCTCCGGTAAGCCTGTATCCCAAGGCTGCGCAACCTCGAGATTCAAGGTCGTCCACGAAAGCGCCAAGCGCTGCGAGGTCGGCTCCTCTCAAGGTCCCAGCATATTTCTCCGCCAGGTAGGGGAAAATACCTCAGTCTTCATCTGCAAGGTGTTCAGGCTCCGTCGAGTGCAACGTCGATCTGACTTCCCGCCACGGTCGGCCCTGTCCCAGCCGCATCTGGTCAAGACTTTCGGCCAGTTCGTCGCTTTCCAGGAACTCTTCATCTTGGAGACGGTTCCAGACGGCGTCGAGGAGATGCCGCGAGCGGCCCGCCTTGCGAAGGTCATGGACCAGAGTCGCCACGGCGTACAAGCGTTCTGCCTCCAGCATTAGGCGAGGCTTGTCCTGTGCGGTGGTGAGCACTCCCTGCTTGGCCCATGCGCGGACGGTCTTCGAATCCAACTTGAGGATCTTCGATGCGGTCGTCACGCGTACCGGCTCAGCATGAGAGAGCAGATCCGAGACCACCTCCCTCACCTTGTCGCGAGTGTCTGCCTCATGGGTACTGGAAGCCACCTGATCCAGCTTCTTGGCTTGATCGAACAAGGTGAGTGCAGCACGTTCCTCGGCGTCTTTCCTGCCAGAGGACTGTCCGGTGGCGGGCCCATGGTGGCGCTCCGTCGAAGCAGCGGCGCGATGTTGATGCTCTCTCATGCCGCTCTGCGGCGACTTGCGAGGCTTCACGACAGTCATCGATGGCTCCCTCGTCTTCCCGATGCCGCGAAAATCGGGAGTCAAGCGATCTCGTTGCCGTCTTCGCCGGTGAAGCGGGTGAGGCCACAGCAGTCGCGGACGACGGAACGCCGTCAGATCGACACGTATGCACAGTAGAGACTCCGCGCCCGCCGGACCGGCCATGTTCGGAAGCGGCTGTCATCCTCCTCGGCTCCTTCCCGCACCCCTGATCGAGGGGGCGTGCGGCGGGGAGCCCGGTGAACCTCAGGTAGGGCCATACGACAACCCGGGGTTTGGTCATGTGAGTGCTGGTCGGTGTGTCGCCGGGGCCGGCCGGTGCGCGGTCGTGGTGGGGGATCCGCGGCGGATTGAGGGTCACGGCCAGATCTCCGGTGGTTCTTCGATCGTCTCGCCGTCGAGAAAGCGGGTCAGCAGGCGGGGAAGTGCGCGGGGATAGAACTGGTCGGGGCTGGCCACCACCTCGGCGATCGGCCACCAGCGGAAGTCGAAGTAGTCCTCTTTCTCGTAGTCCAGCCGGTCGCGGTCGTCGATGTCGGGTCCCGGCCCGGCCAGGCGGATCTGGACGACGACCTCGTGCTGGAGATGGCGGACGTCGCGGTGGCGGAACGAGCCGTCACGGGTCCAGGTCGGCGGCCCGATCTGTTCATCGCCGATTGTGATGCCCGTCTCCTCGCGCAGCTCGCGCCGGGCGGCCTGGCGGTAGTCCTCACCGGGGTCGAGGCCGCCACCGGGCAGCTCCCACCACTGACCGAGTTCTGGGGCGGTGATCTCGTGGGTGTGGAACAGCAGGATCCGGTCGAGAGCGTCACGCACGACCAGCCGCACGACATCGCGTTCCACGATCGGCAGATCCTGAGGAAGATCCTGAGGCAGTCGGGTCATCGAATATCGCCTTCTCCGTTCGTGCTCGGCGTGCCCGTGCGTATGGAGACGATCGATCGCATGGTCATCGATGGTTTGTGCAGGCGATCGAATGTCGTACCGCGGTCTCTGGGCACGACATATGGCGTCGTACCCGCTGTTCGGCCCTTGACGTCGTTCAGCCGGTTCGCCACGTGTTCATGAGCGGCGGAGACGATGTACAGCGGCGGACCAGTTCACGTTCGTTCACCCGTGGTGGCGGCGCCGGGTCCGCCGGTCGGAGAGGAAACGCCTGCTCGCCAGGACGATCAGCCATACCTGGACGGCGAGTATGGCCAGTGCGATAAGTCCTGCCACTCCGGTGGCCTGTTCCTCGGAAAGCCCGCCGCCGCAGTCCGTTATGTTGCCCCCCTCGTATGAGGAGCATTGAGGCCAGAGCGCCGCGACGATGTACCAGTCGACGAGCAGAAGCGGGACCGCGCCCAGGAGAACGGCCACTGTGGTGAGAATCAACCTGCCGTCGGTCTGGTCGGTCTTTTCCGGGACAGGTTCGAGACGCCTGCCAAAAGCCGATTCACGACTCACTCGAAACACTCAAACATGAGAAGGTGATCACGGCAAGTCCGGGACACCGAGGGATCGGGTCTGCGCGAGCGTCGACAGGCTCGAACACCGCTGGCCGTGCCGCCCGCGGTGGCGAACGCGATCCGCGGATGCCGTACGTCATCGACGAACATCTGCGCTCTCCGACCGAACCGCTAGACGCGGTCGTACCGCATCACCACGACCTGGGAGTCGCAGGTGCGCGACTCGGTCAGCCGTAGGCCCAGACGTTCGTCGCGGGGGACGAACAGTGGCCGGCCGCCGCCTAGCACGACCGGGTGCACCGAGATGTGGTACTCGTCGATCAGCCCGTGGTCGGTGAGAGCGGCGGCCAGGCCAGAGCCGCCCGTGAGCAGCAGGTCCTTGCCGTCCTGCCGCTTCAGCTCGGCGACCTGCGCGGCGAGGTCGTCGCCGATGATCCGGGCGGCCCAGTCGTCCTGCTTCAGTGTGCTCGAGAAGACGATCTTGGGCGTGTCGCGCCAGCGAGGGGCGAACTGCAGGACGTGCGGGTGGTCCGACATCGACTCGGCGTTCGGCCAGAAGGCCACCATGCCTTCCCAGACGCCGCGCCCGTAGAGGAAGGTGTCGCAACGGTCGGCCAGCGCCTCGGAGTACGCCGACAGCTCCTCGCCCATCACCGGCCAGTCGAACTCGCCGTTCGGGCCGTCGATGTGGCCGTCGATCGAGGTGTGCACCCAGAAGATGATCTTACGCATGTCCGGCTCCTGTTCTCGGGCGGCTTCGCCCTTCGCTTTCACAAGTGAGTCGGAGCCGTGGCGAGCTTCTCTACATCCGGCATCGAAATCTTCTCCGGGCCCACGACCGCCAGGCCGTTCGGCATCGTCCGCGCCTGCCCCTAGTGTCATGCGCCTGAAATTCGTCACTTAAATTTCTATGATTGCCGCATGTCGTCTTCGGGGCCGTCTGCGGTGGAGATCAAGCTGACCGATA
>NZ_JBEXGS010000027.1:0-127343 GCF_040607455.1 Sphaerisporangium sp. NPDC005289 | reverse complement strand
ATCGAACGCGACCTGCACGACGGCGCGCAGGCACGCCTGGTCGCCATCGGCATGACCCTCGGCGCCGCCGAAGAGCTCATCGACTCCGACCCCGCGGCCGCCAAGGCCCTGATCGCCAAGGTGCGCGAGGCGTCCGCCGCGTCGCTGGTCGAGCTGCGGCAGCTCGTGCGCGGCATCCACCCGCCCGTGCTCGCCGAGCGCGGCCTCGGCGACGCGGTGCGGGCCCTGGCCCTGGACAGTCCGCTGAAGGTCTCGGTCAACGTCGACCTGCCGGCCCGCCCCGAGGCGCCGGTCGAGTCCGCCGTCTACTTCGTGGTCAGCGAACTGCTCACCAACGCCAGCAGGCACGGCGGAGGACGCCATGTCGCGGTGGACATCAGCCGGCGCGGTCCCGCCCTGCGCATCACGGTCATCGACGACGGTCAGGGCGGCGCCGACCCTTCGCGTGGCAGCGGCCTGCGCGGCATCGAACGACGGGTGGCTGCGTTCGACGGCGTGCTGGCGCTGTACAGCCCAGTGGGAGGTCCGACCACGGCCAGCGTCGACATCCCTCGCGCCTTCGCCGGGCACGCCGCGTGCCGCGTCACCCTGCCGCCCTGGAAACACAGGCTGATGGCCGTGTGCTGGGGCTTGATGTGGCTGCCGTTGTTCCCGCAGGGCCTCGTCGCGGCGGGTTTCAAGATCTTCGACGCCGATGAGCGCAGCTGGTTCCTCGCGCTCTACCTGCCCGAAGTGTTCCAGTGGCCCGCCATCATCGGCATGATCGTGCTCGGAGTCGCCATGGCCGTCACCGCCTACGGCCTCACCCAGGAGATCAAGAGGGCCGAGGCCGCCGGAGCGGCCGCGTGAGGGTCGTCCTGGCCGAAGATCTCTACCTCCTCCGCGACGGCCTGGTCCGCCTGCTGCAGGCCCACGGGTTCGAGATCGTCGCGGCGGTCGAGTCGGGGCCCGAGCTGCTCAGGGCCCTGCTCGACGAGCGTCCCGAGGTGGCCGTGGTCGACGTGCGGCTGCCGCCCACCTTCACCGACGAGGGGTTGCAGGCGGCGCTGGCGGCCCGCCGCTCCATCCCCGGCCTCCCGGTGCTCGTCCTGTCCCAGCACGTCGAGCAGCTCTACGCCAGAGAGCTCCTCGCCGACGGCACGGGCGGGGTGGGTTATCTGCTCAAAGACCGCGTCTTCAACTCCGCGCAGTTCATCGACGCGGTACGGCGGGTGGCAGGGGGCGGCACCGCCATGGATCCCGATGTCATCGCCAAGCTGCTGGCCAGCAACGCCCGCCACGAGCCGCTGGGCCGGCTCAGCCCGCGCGAGCGCGAGGTGCTCGAGCTCATGGCCGAGGGCAGGTCGAACGCCGCCATCGCGCAGCGCCTGTTCCTCAGCGAGAGCGCAGTGGCCAAGCACACCGCGAACATCTTCGCCAAGCTCGATCTGGCCGTGTCCGACGACGACAACCGCCGCGTCCTCGCCGTCCTCGCCTACCTCAACGGCACCCGAGCCTGACCCCTCGACATGCGGGGAGAAGGGCCCGGGCTGAGCCGAGGCGGTGCTCGTTCAGGTGGTTCGGGCAGGTCAGGGGGTGCCGATGGTGATCGGTCGGGTGTGGGTCCTTGGAGGGGAGGGCGGTTCGCCCACGTTGGGCGGGGGTGATGGTGAGTGCTCAACGGGTAAATGTCCCACCCAGGCGCTACCTTGCTGGAAAGCAGACGTGAGCGAAGGGGATGGATCAGGGTGAAGTTCCAGGTGAACCGCGATGTCCTCGCCGACGCGGTGGCGTGGAGCGCCCGGACGCTGCCGGGCCGTCCTGCGATGCCCGTGCTGTCCGGCATCCTGCTGGAGGCGCTCGACGAGAGCCTCACGCTCTCGGTGTTCGACTACGACGTCTCGGCCCGCGCCGTGATCGACGCCGAGGTCGCCGAGCCGGGCAAGGTGCTGATCCCCGGCCGGGTGCTGGCCGAGATCACCCGCAGCCTGCCGGGGGAGCCCGTGCAGATCGTCACCTCCGGCGCCGAGGCCGTGCTCACCTGCGGCGGCGCCGAGTTCGGCCTGCTCACCCTCCCGGTGGAGGACTTCCCCACGCTCCCCGCCATGCCGCCCAGGGCCGGCGCGGTCGGGGGCGGCGTCTTCGCCGCGGCCGTCGCCCAGGTGGCGGTGGCCGCCAGCCGCGACCTGACCCTCCCCATGCTCACCGGCATCCGCATGGACATCGACGGCGCCAACGTCTCCCTGGCGGCCACCGACCGTTACCGCATCGCGGCCCGCGACTTCCTGTGGCACTCCGAGGAGCCCGACCAGCGGGCCGCGGTCATGGTGCCCGCCCGGGTCATGGTGGAGGTGGGCCGCTCCCTGCGCGCCGGGGAGGTGTCGATCGGCTTCGACGCGGGAGTCGCCGGGTTCGAGTGCGCGGGGCGCACGACCACCGTCCGTCTGCTGGACGAGCAGTTCATCGACTACCGGGCGCGCCTCGCCGAGACCTGGGCGATCCGCGCCGATGTCACGGTGGCGCCGTTCGTCGAGGCCATCAAGCGCGTCGCCCTGGTCGCCGAGCGGCACACCGCGATCAGGCTGTCGTTCACGCAGGGGCAGGTGCTGGTGCAGGCCGGCGGCGGCGAGATCGGCCGGGGCGCCGAGGCGGTGGCCGCCGACCTGGAAGGCGACGACATCCAGATCGCCTTCCAGCCGCACTACCTGCTCGACGGTCTGGCCGGGGTGGAGACCGAGAAGGCGAGCATCCACATGGCCTCGCCCACCCGGCCGTCCCTGATCACCGACGAGGGCGACGACCCTGCGTTCCGCTATCTGGTGATGTCGCTGCGCCTGGCCTGAGGCCGCCCGCGGGCCGGCCTTCTGGGCCGGGGCCTGCCACCGACCAGGGCGATGACCCGGCGTTCCGGTATTGAGTGAGGTCACGCACCTGCCCGAGGCAGGCTGGGGCCGGCCTGCGGAGCGGCGGTCAGTCGAGAAGTTCGGGGGTCTCGGTGAGGGCGATCGCGATGTGCTCCATGCACGCGTGTCCCGCGCGCTCGGCGGCGGCGGCGTCACCGGAGGCGATGGCACGGGCGATGGCGTCGTGCGGGATATGGCCGTTCTGCAGGGGCGCGCCCGCGGCGGCGATGCTGGCGCGCAGCGCCGCGGAGAAGTCCTTGTACAGCTCGATCAGCACGCGGTTGTGCGTGGCCTCGACCACCGATACGTGGAAGGCCAGGTCGGCCTCCACGAAGGCGTCGACCTCGCCCTCGGCCCACGCCTCCTCGCGGCGGAGCAGGGCGGCCTCGATCAGCTCGATGTCACCCTCGGTGCGGCGGACGGCCGCGAGCCGGGCGGCCTCGACCTCGAGCGCGCGGCGCACCTCGAGGATCTCCAGATGCTCGGCGGTCCGCAGGCGCCGCGCCATGGCCCCTGAGAGCTCGCTGGTGGCGCGCACGTACGTGCCGTCACCCTGGCGGCATTCGAGCAGGCCGGCGTGGGTGAGCGCGCGCACCGCCTCGCGTACGGTGTTGCGGCCGACGCCGAGCTGCTCAGCGAGGACGGTCTCCGTAGGGATCTTGGCGTTGAGACGCCAGGATCCAGAGGTGATCTGCTCTTTGAGCTGCTCGATCACCTGGTCGACGAGGGAAGCCCGCTGCGCCGTACGCAGACTCACAGTCTGCCTCCTCCGGGTAACCAATCATCCTACGAGTCAATGATTGGTCGACCTTATTTATTCCAGGGCCCCGCGGCCAAATCCGGGGGCCCTGGTTGGAGGCCTACCGTGCGAAGACCGTCGCGGTGACGGCGCCGGCCACGGTCGACCTGACCCCGACCGCTTCGAGTGCCTTACGATACGCGCGCGTCTGCCGCCCGCGGTCACCGGCCTTGCCCCACAGGTCGCCCAGCTCACGCCAGACCTCGGCGATCTCGCGGTCGCGGACCGCGCCCGAAGACGGCACCGCGACCAGGGCGTCGCCCGCGCGCTCAAGGTGGCCCCTGACCGCGTCGTCGGACCGTGCCAAAGCACTCTCGGCGAGCACCAGGTGGGCCGAGGCCCTCATGGTGCGGGGCTCGTCGGCGAACAGCTCCAGCGCCTTGGCCGCCAGCTCGTCGGCGCCGCGGCCGTCCCCGGACCGCAGGTGCACCCGGGCGAGAACGACCAGGCTGTGCGCGTACTCCACCGACTCGGCGGGCAGCACGGAGAAGACCTCCGAGGCGCGGGAGACCAGCGCGTCGGAGTGCTCCCTGCTGGACCGTGCGGCGGAGATCTCGGCCCAGCGCATGGCGATCTTCGCCATCTGGACCGCGACGCGGGCGGGCCGCCCGGCCGCCAGCGCGTCGTCGGCGAACTGCACCGCGAGCGCGGAGTCCTCACCCTCGGCGGCCGACACGCTGGCCTGCCAGAGCGAGAGGATCTCGGTCGTGCGGTCGTCCGGCACCGGTACGCCCGTGACCTCGAGCACGTGCTCGACGTACGAGAGCCCGATCTCGGCGTCGGCGAGCGCCGCGGCCAGGTCGACCGACACCTCGCCGTGGAACAGTGACAGTTGTGTCACCTGCTCCAGCGCCTTGGCGCCGAGGTCGCGGGCGCGCATGATGTCGCCGGCCTTGTGGTAGCACCGGCACAGCGCGACCGTGAGCGGAAGGTCGGCCAGCCGCTCGGGGTGCGCGGCGGCCTCGCGGCGAAGCCGCTCGTACGCCTCGACCGCGCGGCCGAGCTTGCCCTGCGCCTCCAGCGCACGCGCACGGCCCAACCGTGCGTGCGCGGCGAGCAGCGCGTTGTCCTCTCCGGCGGCCTTGACGATGTCACCGAAGCGGTCGGCGGCGAGGGCCGCGTCCCCGTGGTGCAGCTCCAGCTCGGCATGGCGCAGGCCGAGCTCGGTGTCGATGCGCTGGCGCGGTTCGATCCCGTGGAGCAGGAACTCGGTGGTGCATCCAAGGCGCTCCGCGAGAAGGCGGGCGACCACCGGCGTCGGCGTGCGCTTGCCGGACTCGATGAGTGAGACATAACTGTCGGAGAGGTCGGGTCCAGCTAGCTGGGCCTGAGACATACGCCTGCTCAGACGCAGCCCGCGGACGCGATCACCGATGGTTCCCTGACTCGGCATGTGATCTCTTAAGGCGATGTTATGGTCAATGGTCTCGCCATGATGGCACGAAGCAGCCGAATCGGGTATACCCACGTCAAGAATCCCGAGGGGCAAGTCTGTCTCACCCCTCGGGATTCAGGACGAACCCGGACTAATCGTCGTCGTCAGAACTGGGAAAGAGCATCTGGCAAACCTCGAGGTACAAGGTCTCCGGATACGGAATGAAGGGGACGGTCGAGAGCGCCTGGTCCTGACCGGCGGACTCCAGGACGAACTCGCCGTAACCGAGCATGCGGCCGAGCAATGAGCGCTGGAAGCTCATGTCGGTCACCTTGCCGAGTGGCATCATCGCCACCCGGCGAGTGATCAAACCGGTGGTAAGGAGCATGCGTTTGGACGTCACCACGAAGTAGTCGACGGACCACTCGGCCACTTTCCACACGAAGCGAATGAGTAAGAGAAGCCACGCCCACCAGACGATCACCAGTGCCTGGGCTCCTTGGTTCTCGCCCAGCCACTTGCTCAGCAGCCCCGCCAGGACCAGGCCGCCGAAGACCTCGGCGACCGGCCGCAGCAGCACGGCCGGGTGGCGCCGCACCATGATGACCTGGTGTTCGTGGGGCAGAAGGTAACGATTGACCGACGACGGAGCAGAGTCCCCGTGGGTCACAAGTCTCATGTCAGCTTCGCGACGAATAGCGCCAGCGAATCCGCGGCGTTCACCACAGTGTCCATTGCTCCTCTGACCGCGCTAGCCGCGTCAGCCGGTCTGGTGAACAGGTAGAAAGCCACAAACGCGATGGCTGCGTACGTTAGAACCTTCTTGACCTGCACTGCCGCCTCCGTTAACCAACTCACCCACTGCACCCACCGTATACATTACCCAGCTGATTCGCTCGGTAAAGGCATCCCGACCCCACAGTCTTTAGGGGTCTGGATGTGACCTGCGTCACCCTTGCTCGCCGGCGACCGCGGCCAGCACCTGGAGGTGCTTGCGCGCGATGCGCTCGACGAGGCTCGGGTACGCGTAACCAGTGACCTCCATCGCGCCGTGGTGCGCCGCCTCTACGCAGCGTGTCACCGTCGCGGCGGGATGGACCCCGGCGAACTCGACCTTCAGCGCGGTCTCGACCTGTGTGTAGGCGTCAATATCCGGCAGTTGGTCCATCGCTCTCCCAGGTGTGCGTCCACGGCCCCGCGGGGGCCGGGAACACAGTGACATTGTCATCACTCTGTGTACCCTCTGAAACACAGTATGTAACGAAGGGTGTGTCAACCTGGGGACGAAGAAGGAAAAAGAATCAGACGACGCCGTACAGGCGGTCTCCCGCGTCGCCCAAGCCGGGGACGATGTAGCCGTGCTCGTTGAGCCGCTCGTCCAGGGCGGCGGTCACCACACGCACGGGGTTGCCCGAGTCGGTGAAGACCTGCTCCAGATATTGCAGCCCCTCGGGCGCGGCGAGCAGGCAGATGGCCGTGACGTCCTCGGCGCCGCGCTGGAACAGAAGCTGGATGGCCGCCGCGAGCGTGCCGCCGGTGGCGAGCATGGGGTCGAGCACGTAGCACTGGCGGCCCGAGAGGTCTTCGGGCAGCCGGGTGGCGTAGGTCTCGGCCTTGAGGGTGCCCTCGTCGCGGATCATGCCGAGGAAGCCGACCTCCGCCGTGGGCAGCAGGCGGGTCATGCCGTCGAGCATGCCGAGGCCCGCGCGCAAGATCGGCACGACCAGGGGCGCGGGACGGGCGAGCCGCACGCCGTGGGCGGGCGCCACCGGGGTGGTGACCGTCGCGTCGGTGACCCGTACGTCGCGCGTGGCCTCGTAGGCCAGCAGCGTGACCAGCTCGTCGGCGAGCCGCCGGAACGTGGGGGAGTCGGTGCGCACGTCCCTGAGAGCGGTCAGCTTGTGAGCGACCAGCGGGTGGTCAACGACGAGGGTCTTCATGGCTGCCAACGCTATCCTCTGCGTCCGGGTGAACGGTACGAGCGGTCCGGTAACCCCCATCACACCCCAAGCGGGTCGGGGGCGGCCGTTTTTGATCACAATTTGCCCGAGGGGCCTACGGGGCCCCAGTGATTCTGGGAGCATGGCCAACCGTGAGAACCGCGTCGGTGGGGTGAAGATGACAGACGTAGATGCTCTTGACTTCGCCATCGTGGTCTACCGCGAGGACGACCGCTGGGAAGCCGAGATGTTGCCGGTGGGTCTCACCGCGGACCTCCACGGGCTGATCCATGCTCTTCGGCAGCAGCCGAGCATGGGCGCCACGATTGGGCTGGTCGCCGTTGGGGATGACTTCTTCGTGGCATTAAGGGTGTTCGGCGAGCGCGTCGACGTCTTCCTGTCCGACATCACCGCGTCGTGGGACTGGCCGCTCGCCCAGCAGGTGCTGGAGTACCTCGACGTCCCCGTGCCGGAGGAGGAGGAGCTCGACATGGTCCTCCCGGCCGGAGACCTGTCGATCTTCGCCGATCTGGGCCTCGACGAGATGGAGCTGGGCGCCCTCTCCGGTGATCTCGAACTGCTTCCTGACGAGGTGCTCTCCAGCATCGCCGCGCGGCTGGGCTTCTCCCAGCCGTTTGAACGTGCCGTCGACTCAGCCATCGGCTGACCTCGGGAGCCCCGATCATGCCCTCGAGACCAACACACAGCGCTCTGTTCGCCGCGGCCTTCGTCCGCACGCCCCAGGGGTGGAGCGGCGCCGAGGTCGATCTCACCAACGCCGAGATCGCCGACGACCTGGGCGACGCCGTCCAGGACGCTCTGGGGCTGAACGGCGAGGAGCTCGCCCTGCTCTGCGTCGAGGTGGAGGACGAATGGTTCGCGCTCGTCCGCTACGACGACGACGCCGAGCCGCGCGCCTTCCTCTCCGACGCCCACGCGGCGGCCGCTGACGGCCTCGGCGAGCTGTTCAACGAGCTGGCCGGGGTCGTCGTCCCCGACAAGGAGGCCGATCTCGGCGTCCGTCCCGCCGGCGACTTCGAGTTGCTCAGCGACCTCGGCGTCAGCGCCGAGGAGCTTTTGGAGCTGAGCATGGAGGAGGGGGTGCTTCCCGCCGACACCCTCTCGGTCATCGCCGAGAAGCTCTCCTTCGCCGATGAGCTCGACCGGCTGCACTAGCGCCTTCCCCCGCGCGGCCTCGCCGGCGGGCCCGCGGCCGTGAGCGATCCGGCGCAGGGCGAGTTCGAGACGCCCATGCGGCTCGCGCTCGAGCAGGCCGCGCTGGCCGGCGAGCGTGGCGAGGTGCCCGTGGGCGCCGTCGTCCTCGGGCCCGGGGGCGAGGTGCTCGCGGTGGCGGGCAACGACCGGGAGGCGAGCGCCGACCCGACCGCCCACGCCGAGGTGCTCGCCCTGCGCGCGGCGGCCCGCGTGCGCGGTGAGTGGCGGCTGAGCGGCTGCACCCTGGTGGTGACCCTGGAGCCCTGCACGATGTGCGCGGGGGCGGCGGTGCTCGCCCGGGTGGACACGATCGTCTACGGGGCGGCCGACGAGAAGGCCGGCGCGGCGGGGTCGCTGTGGGACGTGGTGCGCGACCGGCGGCTGAACCATCGTCCCGAGGTGATCCTCGGGGTTCTCGCCGGGGAGTGCGCGGCCGTTCTCCGGGACTTCTTCGCCGACCGGCGCCACTGAAACCGGCATTTGGTGCATACCAGACGATGAGCGCGCGCGAACAGGGCCCCGGATCCGGTAGGCTGCTCGGCGGTGGAGTCGCCTAGTGGCCGAGGGCGCACGCCTCGAAAGCGTGTGATGGGGCAACCTATCCGTGGGTTCAAATCCCACCTCCACCGCCACCACGAAGGGCCCGCGCCGGGCGACCGGCCGCGGGCCCTTCGGCGTCACCGGTCCTACACCTCGTCGAACGGCTTGGCGTAGGCGAACGCGCCGCGCGTCGCCGGGGTGTAGGCGGCCAGCGGGCGCGCCTGGAAGTGCTCGCCCCAGGCCGCGACCGGCGGGACGACGCCGAGCTCGGCGGCCGGCCGGAAACCGAACCGCGGATAGTAGTCACGATGGCCCAGCAGCACGACGAGCGGTTCGTCGAGCGCGTCCGCCGCCGCCAGCACCGCGTGCATGAGCGCATGACCGACGCCCTGACGCTGATGGGTGGGCAGCACGCCGAGCGGCCCCAGTCCGAGCACGGGAGCGGAGTCCACGGAGGCCCGGCTGCAGACCACATGGCCAAGGACGGCGCCGTCCGCCCCTGTGGCGACCAGTGAGAGACGCGGCAGCCACGCCTCGCAGCCCCGCAGCGCGTCCACCAGGACGGCCTCCACGGTCGGTTCGCCGGGCGCGTCCGGCTTGGCGAACGCGGCGTTGTGCACTTCGCGGATGGCGGGGATGTCCGCCGGTACCTCGCGTCGGATCAGCATCCGCTCAGGCTGGCCGTGCCGGACAGGGGTGTCAACGCGATTGTTCCGCGCCGGCCGGCGGACGGCCGCCAGGGTCGCGGATGGCTTCGTGCGCGCCGGGCCGACGGCTTCGGGGGCTCCGCGCCGCGTCATTCGGGCGCGGAGCCGCCGCGGGACTCGTCCAGTTCGAGAACCCGCGCGTGCAGGACCGAACGCTGGTGCAGGGCGGCCCGCAGCGCGCGGTGCAGGCCGTCCTCGAGGTAGAGCTCGCCGCGCCACTGCACCACATGGGGGAACAGGTCACCGTAGAAGGTCGAATCCTTGGCGAGCAGAGAGTGCAGGTCGAGCACCGCCTTCGTGGTCACCAGAGAGTCGAGCCTGACCTGCCGCGGCGGGATCTGGGCCCACTCTCGATGCGACAGGCCGTGCTCGGGGTACGGGCGGCCATCACCGACTGACTTGAAGATCACCCTATGTAGTTTAGGAGAGATTTCCTGTTTGCCTGCTTCAGCGGGTGCGCGGTGAAGCCCTGATCAGGTCAGATGCCTCCGGAGAAGGTGTCGCACTTGGCGGGGTCGCCCGAGTCGTAGCCGGTGCTGAACCACTTGGTCCGCTGCTCGGCGGTGCCGTGAGTGAAGGACTCCGGGTCGACGCGGCCCTGCGTCTTCTCCTGGATGCGGTCGTCGCCGACGGCGGCCGCGGCGTCGAGCGCCTCCTGGATGTCGGTCTGGGTGAAGGGCTTCTCGTAGAAACCGGTGTCCACGGCGTTCTTCGCCCAGACGCCGCCATAGCAGTCGGCCTGGAGTTCCAGCCGGACCGAGGCGCTGTCGGCGCCCTGGCTGTTCCCCCCGACGCGCTCCATGGTGCCCAGCAGGTCCTGGACGTGATGGCCGTACTCGTGGGCGATGACGTACGCCTGGGCGAACGGGCCGCCCTTCGCGCCGAACTTGCTCTGCAACTCGTCGAAGAAGCTCAGGTCCAGATAGACGTGCTTGTCGCTCGGGCAGTAGAACGGCCCCACCTGCGAGGTGGCCTGACCGCACCCGGTGTCCACCGCCTGGGAGAACAGAATGGTCTTCGCGGGCGTGTAGGTGCCGCTGCCGCCCTGCCCGAACGCGTCCTTCCAGTACGCCTGGATGCTGTTCACCACGCCCACGACGCGGCAGTTCTCCGACTGGTCGGCGTCGGAGCCCTTCTTGCACTCTTGGGACAGGTCGGAGGTCGGCTGGACGCCCGTGGTGTCCCCACCGCCGTCCCTGCCGGTTATGTCACCGGGATTGATCCCGAATATCAGCGCGGCGATGAGGGCGATGATGCCCGCCGCGCCTCCTCCGATGGCGAGCCCGCCACCGGGGATCCCGCCCCCGCCACCACGGTTCTCGACCTGTGAGGCGTCGAGGTCGACATCGTCACGGAAGTCCATCGGCCCGTCTTCCCTTTGTCTCGGTCCTCGGGGTGTCGGCCACTCCGCTGCCCCGCAGAGAAACGATCATGCATGATCGCGGGTACACGCATGTCACGCCGTGCGCCGGTGACGCTCCGTCGCCGATGGCGGCGCCTTCGGCCAAGCCCGTCACCGCTGAATGCCAACGGAAGGCCGTGATCGGCTCCACCCGGGCACCGGTTACGGGATCTTCGTCCTGAAGCGGGCTAGCGTGCTGATCGACGATCACTGCCGGTGATACGGAGGTCACCTTGGGTGCGAGAAACGAGGTGCCGCCCCCTCGTCGCGAAGAAGCGCACTGGACGCACGATGACGCGCGGTGCTCCGGTCCCGACGGCGGACCGTATCAGGGACGTGAGGACGCGCCGGACCCGGCTCGCGATGACGTGCGGGACTTCGTCCGCCATGACGTGCCTCCTCCGGCCTACTTCCTGCGCAGCCTTCCCGCCATGCCGGTGACCGCGTGGCTCAGGGCCTGGGCGACGTCCCTCGGCCCGTTCGCGGCCGGGCTGGTGCTCGCGTTCGCGATGGGCGCGGGTGTTGCGCTGGGCCTGCACCCGGCGTGCGGCGGCGCCGCCGTCCCGCACGCCCGGGTCTCGTCCGCCGGCCACTGAAGCCCCATCGACCGGCCACTGGCGAACACCCCGGCCGGCCACTGGCGAACACCCCGGCCGGCCACTGGCGAACACCCCGGCCGGCCACTAGAGAACGCGCCGGCCGGCCGCTGGAGGGCTCGCGGGTCGTCTCGCTGGTGGGCTCTGAAGGCTGAAAGCACGAAGGCCCCGGTTGGATCGACCGGGGCCTTCGTGTTCTTGCTGCTCAACCAAGCGCGGAGGATAGGAGATTCGAACTCCTGAGGGGTTGCCCCCAACACGCTTTCCAAGCGTGCGCCCTAGGCCAACTAGGCGAATCCTCCGCCGAGAAGCTTACCGGACTTCGGAGCCTGCCGAGACCATGGAGATGACGACGAATCGGTCTCGACGTTCCCCGGCGGCTGCGCCCCGAGCACTGCCGCGCACGGCTAGACTGTCACCGGACCCCTCGCACGGCGTCATCCTGTGAACCTCCCCAGGGCCGGAAGGCAGCAAGGATAAGCGGGCTCTGTCGGGTGTGCGAGGGGTCTCTTCGCTGGAGCCTCGAGGCGGTGTCGTCACATGATCGCGACGATCGGCACACACGACCCTGAAGACGCTTCGGTGATCACCCACTCCGACCCCCTAGGCGAGGAGACGGCATGAGTCTCGCTCTCTACCGCAAGTACCGGCCTGGGACGTTCGCCGAGGTCAAGGGTCAGGAGCACGTCACCGAGCCACTGCGGCAGGCGCTCAGCACCGGCCGCGTCAACCACGCCTACCTGTTCAGCGGGCCGCGCGGGTGCGGCAAGACCTCCAGCGCGCGCATCCTCGCCCGCTCGCTCAACTGCGAGAAGGGCCCGACGCCCGACCCCTGCGGCGAGTGCGAGTCGTGCGTGGCCCTCGCGCCCACCGGGGTGGGCCACCTCGACGTCATAGAGATCGACGCCGCCTCCCACGGAGGCGTGGACGACGCCCGCGACCTGCGCGAACGCGCGTTCTTCGCCCCGGTGTCGGCGCGGTTCAAGATCTACATCATCGACGAGGCGCACATGGTGACCCGCGAGGGTTTCAACGCGCTGCTCAAGCTCGTCGAGGAGCCCCCGCCGCACCTGAAGTTCGTCTTCGCGACCACCGAGCCCGAGAAGGTCATCGGGACCATCAAGTCGCGCACCCACCACTACCCGTTCCGGCTGATGCCCCCCGCGACGCTTCGGCAGCTGCTGGAGGAGATCCTCCTGTCGGAGTCGGTGCCGTACGAGCCGGCCGCGCTGCCGCTGGTCGTGCGGGCGGGGGCCGGCTCGGCCCGCGACTCGCTGTCGATCCTGGACCAGCTCCTGGCCGGCGCCGACGAGGCCGGCATCACCTACGCCCGCGCCGTGTCCCTGCTGGGGTACACCGACGGCGGGCTGCTCGACGAGATCATCGCCGCGTTCGCGCGGCGCGACGGCGCCGCGGTCTTCCAGGCGGTCAACCGGGTGGCCGAGGGAGGTCACGACCCGCGCCGGTTCGCCATGGACCTTCTCGAGCGCTTCCGCGACCTGGTCATCCTCGCCAACGTGCCGGAGGCGGCGCACAACGGCCTGCTCGACCGCCCGGCCGACGAACTCGAGCGGCTTGCCGGGCAGGCCGCCTCCATGGGGCCCGGCGAGCTGACCCGCGCGGCCGAGGTGTTCAACGCCGGGCTGATCGAGATGCGCGGCGCCACCTCTCCCCGTCTGCTGCTCGAACTCATGTGCGCCCGGGTGCTGCTCCCGGCCGTCGACCAGGGCGAGGCCGCGATGCTCGCCCGCCTCGAACGGCTGGAGCGCGGCGGCGTGGTCGCGGCGGCCGCACCGGCGCCGGGCGCCGCGACCTCCGGCACGCGGGCCGGCGCGGCGCACGAGCCGCGGGGCGCCGGCGAGCCGCAGTACCCGCAGCCGGGCCAATCCCAGCGCGCGCCCGTTCCGGATGTCCAGGAGGCCCCTGGGCAGGACATCTCCGGTCAGGGCCGGCCGCCGGTCGAGGCGAGGACGCCCGCCGCCCGTCCACCCGCGGACGACTGGCCCGCCCCCGCGCGGGCCGGCGCCGCCCGCACGCAGGAAGGCTCGGCCGCTCCCCAGGCGCCCGCGCACCGTCCGGACGCCCCCTCCGCCGGGCCCGTGGTCCAGGCGGCGTCCGGCGCGTTCCAGCACACCTGGCCGCAGATCCTGGACGTGCTCAAGCGGCGCTCGCCGGCCGTCTGGGCGAACGTCAACACCAACTCCCAGCTGATCGGCGTCGAAGACAACATCGTCACGCTGGGCTTCAGCCAGGTCGGCGCCATGCGCAACTTCATCAACGGCGCCAAGGACGCCGTCGTGGCCGCGGCCATCGCCGAGGTCATGGGCGGCAACTGGCGGGTCGAGGCCGTGGTCGGCAACGCGCCCGGCGGCGGCGCGCCCTCGACTCCGGCGGTGCGGCAGGCGCCCGCCGCCAGGCCGGCGCCCGCGCGGCAGGAGGCCCCGCCGGCGGCGGCGCAGGCTCCCGCCCAGCCGGGCCCCACAAGCGCCCCGGCACCGGCGCGGCGGCAGGCTCCGGCCTCCGCGCAGCGGCCTGCGGGGGCGGCGTCCACGGCGTCCACGGCAGAGGAGCCATGGCCGGACGCGCCGCCGCCGGACGACGAGGGGCATCCTCCGGGCCCCGGGTTCACCGCCGCCCGTCCAGGGCTCGCCGCGGCGCGCTCGGCCGCGCAGGCGGCGGCCCAGGCCGGGCCGCGCCAAGCGGGCGCCACCGGGTGGCCGGACGCCGTCCCGGGCCGTCCGGGGCCGGCGTCGGTCGAGACCGACGAGGTCGATCCGGACAACGACGCCGACGCGGACGCCGACGCCCTGACCGGCATGGCTCTCGTCCAGCGCGAACTCGGCGGCCAGATAATCGGCGAGATCGACCACACCTAGCTATAGCTAGTCGCCGGTGGCGATGACGCCGGCCTTCTCGATCATCAGCACGGCGCTGCGTACTGGGACGACGGGCCTGTGCATCAACCCGGCCGGGACGGTGAAGGCCTGCCTGGGACCGAGTTCGACCGTGTCGGCGTCCTCCAACTCGATGCGGAACAGCCCGTCCAGCACGAAGAAGAACTCATCCTGCTCATCGTGCTTGTGCCAGTGGTACTCCCCTTGCATGACCCCCAGCCGTACCCAGACGTCCCCGACCTGGATGAGTGTCTGGTTGTACCAAGGGTCATCGACCTGGTCGATCAACGCTTGGACGTCCATGGTCTGCAGGGTGGTGAACAGCGGCTGGTAATGGATGGCGTAGTCGGGCTGGGACACGGTCTCCTCCTTGCGAGGCGGCGGCCATGGGCGAACTCGGCCCTTTCGGGACGGCCCCAGGTCAGGACGTGGTGGTGATGGGGGCGATGCGGGGGGAGGCCAGGCGCACATAGTCGTCGGTGGCCAAGGCGATCGAACGGTCCAGTCGGGCGGCGTTGAAGAACAGCTCCGGCACCCGCATCAGCGCCGGGTCGGCGATGACCTCCAGCCCGGGGTGGTAGCTGAAAGGCAGTACGGTTCCGCTCACACTTCCCGCCAGTTCTTCGGCCTTGTCGCGGCCGGCGAAGGCGACGTAGGTGCCCTTCAGCGACTCCTTGACCGCCTGCAGGTCCAGGCGGGCGTCACCGGGAACCACGGCCAGCACATACCGGGTCCGCTTCTTGCCGAGCTTGACCATGACGATCAGGCACTTGGCCGCGTGCGCGACGTCGTGCCCGCGCAGCGCGCTCACCACCTCGGTACGTCCTTCGGGCGGATGGTCTATGAGTCGGTAGCGGGCCCCGGCCGCGTCCAGATCCGTGATCAACCGTGCGTGAAGCCCCGTGTCGAACGCGTCGGTAGCTTCGAGGCCGAGGCCGGCGGTATCGCCCTGCAGCTCACCACTCACCGCTCAACATCTCCTTCGCCTCGGCGATACGGTCCTCATCGCGCTGATAGAACACCCACTGTTTGATCTTCTTGCCGCGCACCAGACCCGCCTGCGAGAGCACCCGTAGATGCTCACCACAGGTCGGCTGGCTCACCCCGAGCTTCTGGGCGATCAGCAGCGAGCAGACGCCGTCACGCACCAGGTCACCGTCACGCTGTGGCGGAAAGTGGCGCTCCGGGTCACGTAGCCACTCCAAGATGAGCAGGCGCCTGTCGTTCGCCATCGCCTTGATCAGGTCCACATCGAGCACTTAGGGAATATGGCAATTTGCTAAGTGCCTGTCAAGCACGGACGGACGTGCACATCATGCGGTCTTGACGTTATGAGTGCTGTTCCTTGACACCGTCGCCGTGCCGGTTCTGGGACGCTGGAGTCGCGCACCGGGCGGGGGCGGCGCGCCCGGTCGGGCGGTACGGTCACGACCGTGCCGGCATGATCGTCGAAGGCCGGGGCCACCCGGTGCGATGTGGTCCGCACCTGGGGCGGGCATCTTCGGCGCCGTGTCCCGCGGCCGGTCCCCGCTTGCCTACAACGGACGTCGCCAGTGCAACATCCGTGGCAAACCCCGTAGGCTCGTGCCACACGCGAAGCCATGAGGAGCGCACGATCGTGAATCCAGGTGATGTCAACCTGCAGCAGTTGCTCGAGCAGGCGCAGCTCATGCAGCAGCAGCTCGCGACCGCACAGCAGGAGCTCAACGACGCGGAGGTCGAGGGCACGGCCGGCGGCGGCCTGGTCGTCGCCACCGTCAACGGGAGCGGCGAGCTGCTCGAACTGAAGATCAGTCCCAAGGCCATCGACCCCGGTGACCCGCAGGACACGGCCGACACGATCGCCGACCTGGTGATCGCGGCGGTGCGCGACGCCGTCCGCGCGGCGGCCGACCTCCAGCAGGAGAAGCTCGGCCCGCTGGCCCAGGGCCTCGGCGGGGGCGGATTCCAGCTTCCGGGGTTCTGACCGCCATGTACGAGGGGGTCGTCCAGAACCTGATCGACGAGCTGGGCCTGCTTCCCGGCGTCGGTCCCAAGAGCGCGCAGCGCATAGCTTTCCACCTGCTGGCCGCCGACCCGGCCGACGTCAAGCGGCTGGCGCACGCCTTGCTGGAGGTCAAGGAGCGCGTCCGCTTCTGCCGCGTCTGCGGGAACGTCGCGGCCGAGGAGGAGTGCCGCATCTGCCGGGACGCCCGGCGCGATCCCCATGTCATCTGCGTCGTCGAGGAGTCCAAGGACGTCGTCGCCATCGAGAAGACCCGCGAGTTCCGCGGCCGCTACCACGTGCTGGGCGGGGCGATCAGCCCCATCGAGGGCGTCGGCCCGGACGACCTGCGCATCCGCGAGCTGATGACGCGGCTGGCCGACGGGCGGGTCACCGAGTTGATCCTCGCGACCGATCCCAACCTGGAAGGGGAGGCCACGGCCACCTATCTGGCCAGGTTGGTCAAACCGATGGGTTTGAAAGTCACACGATTGGCCAGCGGTCTGCCAGTGGGCGGAGACCTCGAGTACGCCGACGAGGTCACCTTGGGCCGCGCTTTCGAAGGACGGAGGCTGCTGGATGTTTGACGAGTGGAACGCCATGGCGGACCGCATCGCCGCGCACGCGCAGAACTATCTCGACGGCTTGACGAGACTGGCGGGCGGCGAGGGCGGCGACGCCATGCTGCCCATGCTGCTCGTCGAGGTCTCGCAGGTCAGTCTGGCGGGTGCGCAGCTCGGAGCGGCGCAGGATGTGATCCTGCAGGGCAATTTCGAGCCCGCGACCGGTCCCGACCCCGACCTCGACGGGGTGCGCACGGCGCTCGCCACGCGTCTTGGCCCGGTAGACGACTACGCCGAGGTGTTCGACCCCTACAAGGACACCGGGGTCACGGCCTACCGCCTGTCGGACGACCTGGCGGCCGTCGCGGCCGATCTGATCCACGGGCTCGGCCACTACCGCGCGGGGCGCCCGCTGGAGGCGCTGTGGTGGTGGCAGTACTCGTACTTCAACACCTGGGGCAACCACGCGGGGGCGGCCATGCGGGCGTTGCAGGCGCTGGTCGCCCACACCCGCCTGGACGTGGTGGAGGAGACGACCACCGCGTGAGTCCGGCGGCCGGCGCGGGGGCCCCGCGCCGGCACGGTCGTCCGTGGGATCAGTTGTACACAGGCAGGTCCGGTTCGGGCTGGTCAGCGGGGTCGGTTGTCCACATGCTGGGCTTAATCGGCGGCGGTCATGGGTGCCCCCAGTAGACTGTGAGCTCCGCATACTGAACCTTTGGGAGACATCCCGTGGCGCTCGTTGTCCAGAAATACGGTGGTTCCTCCGTCGCCGACGCCTCCCGCATCAAGCGGGTGGCCCAGCGGATCGTCGCGACGAAAAAAGCCGGCAACGACGTCGTGGTGATCGTCTCGGCGATGGGCGACACGACCGACGAGCTGCTCGACCTGGCCCAGCAGGTGACGCCGCTGCCCCCGGGGCGCGAGCTCGACATGCTGCTGACCGCCGGCGAGCGCATCTCGATGGCGTTGCTGGCGATGGCCATCGCCAACCTCGGCGACGAGGCGCGGTCGTTCACCGGTTCCCAGGCCGGCGTGATCACCGACTCCACCCACGGCAAGGCGCGCATCATCGACGTGACGCCCGGCCGCATCCAGGAGGCCGTGCGCAGCGGGCAGATCGCCATCGTCGCCGGCTTCCAGGGCGTCTCCCAGGACACCAAGGACATCACGACGCTCGGGCGGGGCGGTTCCGACACCACGGCCGTCGCGCTGGCGGCGGCCCTGGGCGCCGACGTCTGCGAGATCTACACCGATGTCGACGGCATCTTCACCGCCGATCCGCGCATCGTCCCGGCCGCCCGCCAGATCCCCCGCATCTCCTACGAGGAGTCGATGGAGATGGCGGCCTGCGGCGCCAAGATCCTGCACCTGCGCTGCGTGGAGTACGCCCGGCGGTTCAACCTGCCGATCCACGTCAGGAGCTCGTTCAGCAGCAAGGAAGGCACCTGGGTCGTCTCCGATCCCCACACTGAAGGAACCGAGATGGAGCAGCCGATCATCTCCGGCGTCGCGCACGACCGGAGCGAGGCAAAGATCACTGTCGTCGGGGTTCCCGACAAGGTCGGAGAGGCCGCGGCCATCTTCAGAACGCTCGCGACCGCCGAGATCAACATCGACATGATCGTGCAGAACATCTCGGCCGCAGCCACCGGGCGCACCGACATCTCCTTCACGCTGCCCTCGGCCGACGGCACCTCCGCCGTCACGGCCCTCAAGCGCATCCAGGAGCAGATCGGCTTCGAGAAGATCCTCTTCGACGATCAGATCGGCAAGGTCTCGCTGATCGGGGCGGGCATGCGCTCCCACCCCGGCGTCACCGCCACCTTCTTCGGCGCCCTGGCCGACGCCGGCATCAACATCGAGATGATCTCGACCTCCGAGATCCGCATCTCGGTCATCGTCAGCCAGGACGAGGTGGACGCGGCGGTCGCCGCCGCACACCGGGCCTTCGACCTCGACAGCGACCAGGTCGAGGCCGTGGTCTACGGAGGCACCGGAAGATGAACGCCCACGAGCACACCGGCGAGGAGAGTGACCGAGCAGTGAGTTCCGACAAGCCCACCCTGGCCGTCGTCGGCGCCACCGGAGCCGTCGGCACGGTGATGCTGGAGATCCTGTCCAGCCGCCTCGACGTCTGGGGCGAGATCCGCCTCATCGCCTCACCCCGCTCGGCCGGCAAGAAGCTGGTGGTCCGCGAGCGGGAGGTCGAGGTCGTCGCGCTGTCGCCCGAGGCGTTCGACGGGGTCGACGTCGCCATGTTCGACGTGCCCGACGAGGTGTCGGCGCAGTGGGCGCCGGTGGCCGCCTCCCGCGGCGCGGTCGCCGTGGACAACTCCGGCGCCTTCCGCATGGATCCCGACGTGCCCCTCGTGGTGCCCGAGTGCAACCCCGAGGCGATCGCCCGGCGGCCCAAGGGCATCATCGCCAACCCCAACTGCACGACGCTGTCGATGATGGCCGCCCTCGGCGCTCTGCACCGCGAGTACGGCCTGCGCGAGCTGGTCGTGGCGTCGTACCAGGCCGTCTCCGGCATGGGCGTCGCGGGGCCCGAGCGGCTCTACGACGAGATCGCCGCTGTGGCGGGAAACCGGGCCATCGGCACGGTGGCCGGCGACGTCCGCAAGGCCGTCCCCGACCTGGTCGACTCGCCGTTCCCGGCTCCGCTCGCGTTCAACGTGGTGCCCGCCGCGGGCTCGCTCAAGGAGGACGGCTGGTTCTCCGAGGAGCTCAAGGTCCGCAACGAGTCGCGCAAGATCCTCGGCATTCCCGACCTTAAGGTCTCGGCCACCTGCGTCCGCGTGCCGGTCATCACCACCCACTCGCTGGCCGTGCACGCCACCTTCGACGAGCCGGTGACGGTGGCCGCGGCCCGGGCGGTGCT
Source organism: Sphaerisporangium sp. NPDC005289 (assembly GCF_040607455.1). Taxonomy (NCBI): domain Bacteria; kingdom Bacillati; phylum Actinomycetota; class Actinomycetes; order Streptosporangiales; family Streptosporangiaceae; genus Sphaerisporangium; species Sphaerisporangium sp. NPDC005289. Next base: position 107,562 of record NZ_JBEXGS010000027.1, on the reverse strand, counting down.
GGAGGCCGCGCCGACGGTGGTCGTTCTGGACGACCCGGCGAAGGGCGTGTTCCCCACCCCTGCCGACGTCGTGGGCACCGACCCCACCTACGTGGGGCGCATCCGCCAGGCGCTCGACTTCCCCAACACGCTCGACATGTTCGTCTGCGGCGACAACCTGCGCAAGGGCGCCGCACTGAACACCGCCGAGATCGCCGAACTGGTCGCCGCCGAACTCTCCTCCCGCTGACCCACCCGCACACCACTCGATCGCGTCCGCCCTCGGCCGTTACATCGCGTTCCGCCTCGGCCGCGGGCGGGTGCGGCGTGGGTGCCGGTAGTGGGTCGATAGTGGGTGTGCGCCGGACGCGCCGGCCGCCGTCCACCCGCGCGATCAAACGCGCGGGCGTGTCCCGTGCTGCCAGGCGCCCCCTCGGGCCGTCGAAACAGACCCGGAGCGGGCGATCGCTCCATCGCAAACGATCGCCCGCTCCGGGAGTCACTGGTCACACACACGGCTAGCGGCAAGCCAGGCCGTCAGTGGTGTGGGTGTGGGGTGGTCAGAGGAATGTGATGTCCCAGTGGCTCGGCTCGTTGGCGTAGGTGGTGTGGCCCTGAGGGCGGTGCTCGTAGAACAGCCGGGCGCCGTCGCCGCGGACCCGTCCCTGGTGCTTGCTTCTGATGAACCGGTCGATGCACCGGTTGTGGGCGACGTCGATCTTGTAGCCCTTGCCGTGGCTGAGCACGCCTCCGGCGTGGCCGGTCTCGGTGCCCCCCGTGACCAGGACGTCGCAACCGCTGCGGCGCTTGAGGTCGACCAGGCCCCACAGCGTCTGCAGTCGCACGGTGGCCAGCGAGGTGCAGGAGTGCCGGTGCCGGTTGACGCAGTTGCCCGACGACCGCCATCGCAGGCCCGCCCGCTGGAGCCGTCGCGCGGCCTGCGGGTGCCGGAGCCGCAGGCCCGGGTACAGCAGATGCTGCCTCCACAGCATCGGGCTGACCATCCCGGAGGCCATGGCGACGCGCTGAGCCATGCGCGGCGACGCCGCCGCGCGCCGCGCGGCGGCCACCCGGACGGCGACCGGCGCTCGGCGGACCCCCACCGCGGGCAGGCCTCGGCGGACGCCTACTGCGGGCAGGCCTCGGCGGGCTCCTACTCTGGGCATGCCTCGGGGGACGCCTGCCGTGGGCAGGCCTCGGCGGGCTCCTACTGCCGGTAGGCCTCGGCGGATGGGGGCGGCCATGCGGAGGAACGCTTCGCGACGCGAAAGGCCTGCTTTGGGAGCGAAGGACCCCCGGCGTGTGGCCTTCGGCGTGAGTGCTCTTCGACCGGCGCCGGCGGTGTTCACCATGAGGTTCGCGCGCCGCGTCGGAGCGGTCTCGATGGCAAGGCGTGCGCGCCGGGACGGAGCGGCTTCGACGGCAAGGCCTGCTCGCCGGTAGTTCGTGATCGCGCTGGAGGACATGGAGGTGCGGACCGCCGAGGTCTCCGGAGCGAGGGCCGCCGCGTTCCTTGACGTCGCGGTCACCCTGACGCGGGCGGCCTTCGGGGTCTGCGGAGTCTTCGGGGTCTCCGGGATGACCTTGACCCGAGCCGCTTTGGTGATGGCCGCGGTCGCCTTGAGCCGAGCCGCTTTCCGGAGGGCCGCGGTCGCCCGGGCGGGAGCCGCCTTCGGGGTGGTCGTGGTCAGGGTGGTGCGGGGCGCCTTTCGAGCGAGGGCGGTGTCCGCGGGGGTGGCGGACCGGGTGAGGGCGGTGCCGGTGCGGGTGGTGCCGGTGCGGGTGGTGGCGCGGCGGACTGCCGCGTCCGGGCCGGCCGCCTCAGGGATGCCCCTTTCGGGTGTCACCCGTTCCGGTACCGCCGGATCGAGGGCGACCTGCCGCGGGAAGCGGGCTGCGGCGCGGCCGGAGGCCATGCCGGAGCCGCTCGACGTCGTGCCGAGCCGATCGGGCGCGGAGCGGAGGTCCGTGCCGCCCGGCCGTGGAGCGGCCGCCGAGGCGGGCTCCGCCGAACCCAACGCCGTCACTGTGATCTGCACGGCGAGCAACGCGCAGGCACCAAGCCACGCGGGTCCCCGTGTGCATGGATGCACACCCATATTGATCCTCTGTCGCAGGGCGCCCCTCCGCCAGAGGATCTATCCCACCCGCCCAAAGTGCTGACTCCACTACTCTGCGTGTTTTTGCGGGAAAATGGCGGGCATGCTGTGCGTCTGTGACCATGGAGGGTTCCTGGCCGTACAGTTGCCACGTGGTCGAATCGACGCCGAGAGCGCGTGGGGGAGAAAAGACCCGGGAGGTCATCGTCGAGACGGCCCTGCGCCTGTTCAGGGAGCGGGGGTACGAGGCGACGACCATGCGGGCCATCGCGGCCGAGGCGGGCGTCTCCGTAGGAAACGCTTACTACTATTTTTCGTCGAAAGAGCAGTTGGTCCAGGCTTACTACGATCGGGCGCAATGCGAGCACGAGGCCGCCTGCCGGGAGCTCCTGGCGGGCGAGCGCAGGTTCGCGGCCCGGCTGAGCGGGGTGCTGCGTGCCTGGGTCCGGGTGTCCGAGCCGTACCACGGGTTCGCCGTCAAGTTCTTCAAGCACGCCTCGGAGCCGAGCAATCCGCTGAGTCCTTTCAGCGGGGAGTCGGCGCCGGCGCGGGAGGCGGCCATCGCGATCTACCGGGAGGTCGTGGAGGGCTCCGCCGACCGCATCGACGCGGAGCTGCGCGAGGAGCTGCCCGAGCTGCTGTGGTTGTCCTCGCTGGGAGTGGTGCTGTTCTGGGTCCATGACACCTCGCCGGGGTGCGAGCGCACGTACCGGTTGATCGAGGTCATGGTGCCGCTGATCGACCGGCTGGTGGGGCTGTCCCATCTGCCGGGCCTGCGCGGGGTGACCAAGGACTTCATCACCGCCATGCGGGAGCTGCGCGCCTGAGCCGGCGCGAACGGTGAGATGACCCGTGCGCGGCATACCGTCCGGTTGGTATGGTCGGCCGTCAGGAGGTGGACAGTGAAGCGCTGGGGCATCACGATCCCGTTCTTCGACCGCACGATGGCCGAGTCCAAGGAGCTGGTGGCCGAGCTGCCGGGGCTCGGTTACACCGACGCCTGGTCCGCCGAGGTCAGCGGCACCGATGGCTTCGTCCCGCTCGCCCTGGCCGCCGACTGGGCGCCCGCGCTCCGGCTGGGCAGCGCGATCATCCCGGTGTCCACCCGGGGTCCGGGCCTGCTCGCCATGTCGGCCGCCACACTCGCCGACCTGGCGCCCGAGCGGTTCGTGCTCGGCATCGGCGCCTCGTCCCCGGTGATCGTCGAACGGTGGAACGCCGGAGAGTTCGTCAAGCCGTACGCCAGGACGCGTGACACGCTGCGCTTCCTCAGGAAGGCCCTCGCGGGCGAGAAGGTCACCGAGAGGTACGAGACCTTCGAGGTGAAGGGCTTCCGGCTGGAGCGGGCGCCGAAGGTGCCACCGAAGATCGTCCTCGCCGCGCTGCGTCCGCGCATGCTGGGCCTGGCGGCGCGGGAGGCCGACGGGGCCATCACCAACTGGCTCTCCCCGCAGGACGTCCGCACCGTGCGCGCCGAGCTCGGACCGGAGACCGAGCTGATCGCCCGCCTGTTCGTCTGCGTCAGCGAGGACGCGGAGAAGGTCAGGAAGCTCGGCAGGCGCATGCTGACCGCCTATCTGACGGTGCCGGTGTACGCGGCCTTCCACGACTGGCTGGGACGGGGCGAGGTGCTTCGTCCCATGCACGAGGCGTGGGCGGCGGGCGACCGCAAGGGCGCGCTCGACGCGATCCCGGACGAGGTGGTGGACGCGCTCATCGTGCACGGCGACGCGGCGACCTGCCGGGCGCGCATCGAGGAGTACGTCGCCAACGGGCTGACGACCCCCGTGCTGGCTCCGATCGCGACGGGTGAGGTCCCGATGGCTCAGGCCGTCCGCGACCTCTCTCCGGCCGCCTCCACCTCCTCCCCGGCCGGCTGAGGGCTGCCAGGCGAGGACGGGCGGCCAGGATGCCCGGCCAGGGTGCGTGGGCAGGGCGCGTGGCCAAGACGCGTGGCCAAGGCGGGCGAGGGGAGTGCCGGCGGCGAGGTCGGGCGGGAGACCGCGCCGGCGGGCCGTCCAGGGCGGAACTCCGGGACGGGGGCGGGCGTTATCCGGGTGCGGTTGGGTAGTGGCGTCCCTCGACGAGTCCCGACCGTGCGCGTTTGGCGGTGGCACAGACGGAGGTGGCCCTCATGAGCAAGGCTGGACGCGCGGCCGCGGCCTACCGCGCCTATCAGGACATCAGCCGCCCGGGCTCGCCCGGGCTGATGGCGCGGCTCAGGGCGCTGCCGAGGATGATCGGTGGCGCGCTGCGCGGGGAGTACAGCGACCTGGGCAAGGGCAAGCTCGCTCTGATGGGCCTCGGCATCGTCTACATCGTCTCGCCGATCGACGTGCTGCCCGACTTCCTGCCGCTGATCGGGGTCGCGGACGACTTCGGCGCCTTCCTGTGGCTCATGAGCTCGCTGCTGGGCGAGAGCGGCCGCTACCTCGACTGGGAGCGCAAGCAGGTGCGGGGCGAGGTCTCGGGTGTCTCCGAGGTCTCCGAGGTCTCGCGGCGGCGGCGTCGCTCGCGGGCCTAGTCTTCGCCCTCGCGCAGCAGCCAGGCCCGGGACGGCAGGGGATGGCCGAACAGACGGGCGGCGTTGCCGTAGGCCACCCTGCCGATGTCGGCCGGGGGAAGGCTGCCCAGGTTGCGGGCCAGGGCCTGCTGGACATCCGGCCAGGTGGACTCCGAGCGCGGGTAGCCGCTCTCGAGCAGGACGTGCTCGAGCCCGACGGCCAGGCGCACGCCGGAGAGCGCGTAGTCGTCCAGCGTGCCGAAGTAGAAGTTGCGGCGGAGCACCTCGCTCGGCTTGAGCCCGCCCTCCCAGGTCGCCTCGTCCGCGACCGGATGGTCCAGGGCGTAGTCGGCCCGCGCGGCCAGCATGGGCAGCCATCCGACGCCGCCCTCGACGATGAGGATGCGCAGCTTGGGGAAGCGCAGCGGGATGCCCGACCAGAGCCAGTCGGCGCAGGCGAACATCGCGCTCGCCGGGATCATCGTGGTGATGGCCTCGATGGGCGTGTCCGGCGAGGGTACCGGCGACCACGACGAGGCGCCGGTGTGCAGGCAGACGACCGTGCCGGTCTCTTCGCAGGCGGCGAAGAACGGATCCCAGTGGCCGGTGTGGATGGAGGGCAGCCGCAGCCGGGTCGGGAACTCGGGGAAGACCACCGCCTTGAACCCGCGGGCGGCGTTGGCGCGGATCTCCTTGGCGGCGACCTCGGGGTCGGGCAGCCAGGGGAGCTGGAGCGCGATTATGCGCTCGGGGTAGGTGCCGGCCCAGACGTCGCAGTGCCAGTCGTTCCACGCGCGGATGAGCGCGAGGCCGAGATCCTGGTCGCGGGTCTTGGCGAAGGCCATGCCCGCCTGCACGGCCAGCATGCCGGGGAAGCTGAGCGCGGCCCAGACCCCGGCGATGTCCATGTCCTTGACGCGGGCCTCGATGTCGTGGCAGCCGGGCCGCATCTCCTCGAAGCGCACCGGGTCGAGCGTCCACTGGTCGCGCGGAAGGCCGGCGCCGGCGTCCATGCCGGCGCACGCGTAGGTGGCTCCGCCGTATCGCCACACCTGATGGCCCGCGTCGGTCTCGACGACCTTGGGGGCCATGTCGACGTACCTCTCGGGAAGCCGGCCTTCGAACAGATCCGGCGGTTCGATCAGGTGATCGTCGACGCTGATGATCACATAATCTCGCCGCCTCGGCTCGGGGTCAGGGGGCAGCGATGAGTTCACAGGGAAAACCGTATGCCGCAGGAATAACACCAGACAAGCTGGGAGGTCTCCGATCGGTATCCGTTCGCGCGCGCAGCGGTGTCCGCCGCCGTGAGAGCCCTTACCTCAAAACGTGACGATTACGACAAGCGGTCGGTCATGGGACGCTCGCTCGCGGCGCGGAAAGCGGCCGGTGGCAGGCCCGTGGCCGCCGGTGGCAGCCCGGTGGCAGGTCGCTGTCAATGGCCGGTGGGAGGCCGGTGGGAGGCGGCCGTCAATGGCCGCCGGTGGCGGGGGCTTCCCCGGCGACCGGCTGGTCGGCGCCGGGAGCGGGGAGGGCGTCGGCGGCCGGGGCGGCGTCGCTCTCGGCCCTGAGGTCGTGCGCCTCGCGGCGGATCAGGGTGAACCACCCGCCGATCGCGATGCCGATGAACAGCCACCACTGGACGGCGTAGGCGAGGTTGAGGCCGCCGCCTCCGCCCAGGTCGGGCTCGGGGACCGGGTCCGGCGCGGCGGCCGCCACTGGCTGCTGCGCCGTCAGCTCGACGTACCCGCCGAACAGCTTGTACGGCATCGTCCGGGCGAGCTTCGCGGTGTCGATCAGCAGGACCTGGCGGGGCGGCAGCCCGGCGCGGTCGGTGATGCCGGTGTTGTCCCCGGTCTCCGCGGGGCGTAGCCGGCCGGTGACACTTACCTCACCCGCGGTGGGCGGCGGCACCTCCGGCGGGGCCTCGGCGGTCGGTCCCATTTGAACCCAGCCCCGGTTGACGATGACGGCGGCGCCGTCCGCGGTCACCAGCGGAGTGATCACGTAGAAACCGGCCTGCCCGTTCTGCGGGCGGCGGCGAACCACCAGCTCATGCGCCTGATCGAAGCGGCCGGTGACCGTGACGGTGCGGAACTTCACCGCCTCGGGCACGCTCGCGCCCGGCCGGTCCAACTCGGCGAGCGGGACCGTCGCCGCGGCGATGTTGGCGTGCGCCCGCTCGCTGGCCGCCGACCGCTCCTCGTAGCGCCCGAACTGCCATCTGCCCAGGAAGACGAACGCGGGGATGAGCAGCAGGACCAGCAGGTGGAACGCCAGCCATCGCGGTCTCAGCAGGAACCGGTACACGCTTTCAGCCTAGGCAGGCCGGTGAGTGGTCCAGGACCCGGCCACGGCAGGCGGCCGACGCGGTCACGCCATGCGCGTCCTTGTACGTGGTGAAGGTCCCCCCACCGGCCGATCATGATCTCGTGGAACCACTCGCGGACGGGGGAGGCATGCCGTACGGTCGTACCGATTTCATCCACGGCACGTCGCTCTGTCCCGCAGGAGCCGTCTCGCATATGACCGCGTCCACTCTCGCGTCGCCGTCCGCCGCCGCCCCGCACCCGGCGTTGCCGAGGATCTCCGTTCTCGTCCGGCACGCGGCGCCGCGCGTGCTGGAGGGCATGATCCTGCCCGTCGCCGTGTTCTACGCGGGCCTCCTGGTGGCCGGGGTCAACGGCGGGCTGGCCATGGCGGTGGCCTGGGTGTACGGAGGGGCCGCGCTGCGGCTGGTCAGGCGGCAGAGCGTTCCCGGCACCGTGCTGCTGGCGATACTGGCGATCACGGTGCGGGCGGCGCTGGCGCTGGTCACCGGCGACGTGGTCATCTACTTCCTGCAGCCGACGCTCGGCGTGTTCTGCGCGAGCCTGGCCTTCCTGGCCACGGCCGCCGCGCCGCGCCCGCTGATCCAGCGGGTCACCACCGACCTGGTGCCGCTGCCCGAGCATCTGCTCCACCATCCGGTGATGCGCCGGTTCTTCCGGCACCTGTCGCTGTTGTGGGGAACGGTGCAGTTCGTCAACGGGACGCTGAGCCTGTGGCTGCTGTTCAGCGAGTCGATCGAGACCTACCTGATCGTCCGGACGTCCGCGGTGGCCGTCCTCATGGTCGCCGCGGCGGGGGTCTCGCTGCTGGCCTTCCGGCGGGTGCTCCGCGTCCTGCAGAGGCCGTGACCGGGCGGCCGTGTCGCGGCCGGGACGGGCTCGGGGCCGGTTCCTCGATGCCGCGATGGGCTGGCCGGGCGGATGCCCGGCGTCAGCCGGCCAGGCGCGCGCCGGGGCCGAGGCGGGGGGTGACCTCGCGGGGCGAGGGCACCTCGTGGCCGTCCGCGCAGCGCATGTGCAGTTCGACGGGGGAGCCGCAGTCGCGGTGGGTCAGGACGACCGAGGGGCCGTCGGGGTCGGCCACGTAGCGGTCGCCCCAGTGCATCAGGCTGACCATGATCGGGTACAGGTCGAGGCCCGCCTGCGTGAGGCGGTACTCGTCGCGGCTGCGGCTGCCGGGCTCGCGGTAGGGGACCTTGCGGAGCAGCCCTTCCTCGACCAGCCGCGTGAGGCGGGCGCTGAGCACCTGGCGGGGGGCGCCGGTGCCGGCCTGCATGTCGGCGAACCGGCGCACGCCGTTGAAGATCTCCCGTAGCACGAGGAGCGTCCATTTCTCGCCGATGACCGCGAGCGTGCGCTCGATCGAGCAGTTCTCCACCCGGAAATGGGTTCGCCCGGACATGGAGGCATCGTAGGCGTTCATTTCCCTCCCTCCAATGCGGCTAAGTCTAGTTGACAGACTCAGGCGGGCTGGGCGAGCCTGGGTTCATGATTCAGACTCAGGCCGACTTGCGTCGTGCGTTCCCCTCCGCTCCCGGGACGCCCGCGCCCCGACCCGGTACGGCGCCGGTCGCCGCGGTGCGCGTCCGTCCCGCCCGAATGGACGACGAGGACAGAGTGCGGGCCTTCGTCGCCGGACTGTCCCTGCGCAGCCGGTCGCTGCGCTTCTTCGGCGGAGTCTCGCGGCCCGGCAGGGCGCTGGTGAGCGCCATGGTCACCGTCGGCGAGGCGCGCGACGTCCTGCTGGCCGTGGACGCCGGCGAGCGGATCATCGGGCACGCGATGAGCTTCACCCGGGACGGGTCGACCGAGATCGCGGTGGTCGTCGCCGACGCGTGGCAGGGCGTGGGGCTCGGCTCGCGGCTCGTGCGCAGGCTGCTCGCCCGTGCCGTCGCCCGCGGCGCGACGGCGGTGACCATGGACGTCATGGGAGAGAACCGCAAGGTGCTGTCCATGATCGCCCGGTGGTGGCCGCACGCGCGGATGCGCGTGGTCTCCGGCACCGTCGAGATCGCCGCGTCGCTCGAGGCGGCGCCGGCCGCCGGCTGAGCCGCACGCCCCGCCGCCGCCGTCGCTCCCAAGGTCGTTAGGATGGGGTGCGCTCGGAGGGTTGCGCCCCGGGGTTTGCAGAACAAGGTTCTGTTGAGTCACCATTGACATCGTGAAGACCGCGAAGAACGGACGAGACGGCCGCACCCGCATCATCGAGGGTGCCCTGCGCCGCTTCAGCCAGGACGGAGTCTCGGCCACGACGCTCGCCAGCCTCCGCGAAGAGAGCGGCGTCAGCGTGGGGAGCTTCTACCACCACTTCGCCAGCAAGGAACACGTCTTCGGAGTGCTCTACTCCGAGATCCAGAACATGTACCAGCAGGCGTTCGTGGAAGAGCTGTGCCGCCATGACAGCGCCCGGGGCGGCATCGAGGCGATCGTCGCCATGCACATGGCCTGGTGTGGCGAGCACCCCGAGCGGGCCCGCATCCTGATCAGCGAACGCCCGCCCCGCCGCGACGAGCCGGGCGGCCCCGAGGTCGCCGAGTCCCGGCGGGCCTTCTTCCGCCAGGTGTCCGACTGGTGGCGCCCGCACATGAAGGACGGCGTGCTGCGGCCGGTGCATCCCACCATGTGCTACGTGCTGTGGCTCGGCCCGGCCACCGAGATGTGCCGCCTGTGGTTCTCCGGGGCCCACCAGCCGACCGAGGAGGAGATCAGGTCCCTCTGCGAGGCCGCCTGGCTGAGCCTCCGGCTCGCCTGACCCGGCGCGCCTGCGGCCGGGGGTCCCGGCCGGCCGCCTAGAGTGGGCCACCCCCGTTCCGCGCGGCACAGGACGGGGGCGACCATCATGGAGGTAGGGCTCGGGCTGCCCGTCGGTGACCTCACGGTGCTGCGCGACTGGGCGTCCCGCGCCGAGACCGGTCCGTTCTCGGCCCTCGGCCTGCTCGACCGCCTCGTCTACGACAACCCCGAGCCGCTGGTCACCCTCGCAGTCATCGCCGGGGCGACCTCCCGCGTCCGCCTGATGACCGAGGTGCTGGTCGCGCCCCTGCGACCGGTCGCCCTGCTCGCCAAGCAGTGCGCCACGCTCGATCGGCTCTCCGGCGGCCGCCTGACGCTCGGGATCGGGGTCGGCGTGCGCGAGGACGACTTCCGGGTCGCGCAGGTCGACTACCGCGGGCGCGGCCGGCGCCTGGACGAGCAGATGAGGACCATGCGGCGCCTGTGGGCCGGCGAGGCGTACGGCGGGGGCGCCGGGCCGATCGGGCCCGCGCCGGCCCGCACCGGGGGTCCCGAAGTGCTCTTCGGCGGCTTCGTCCCGGCGACCGCCGACCGCGTGGCGCACCACGGCGACGGTTTCCTCGGGGCGATGTTCGGGCCGCAGGACATGGGCCGCTTCTTCCGGACGGTGGAGCGGGCGTGGCGGTCGGCCGGGCGCGAGGGCCGTCCACGGCTGGTCGCGCAGGCCAACGTGGCCCTCGGCCCCGGACAGGTCGTGGACGACGCCGGGCGGGCCCTGCGGGCGTACTACGACTTCGGCGACTACCGGCACAAGGTGGTCCAGGGGCTGCTGACCACGCCGGACGCCGTCAGGCACGCCGTCACGGCCTTCGGCGACGTGGGCGCCGACGAGGTGATGCTCTACTGCTGGTCCGCCGACCCCGGCCAGGTCGGGCGCATCGCCGACGCCCTTCCTTGAGCCGACCGCTCCTGCGGTGCCCCTTCCCGTTTCGGCGCGCCCGCGCACCGAAAGCTCTAATCGTCTTGACAAGAAAGTTTGTCGGTGAGACGGTACGACCAGAGGCGCTGATCGGGGCCCGCGAAGGCGGCGATCACGCCGGGGACGACCGCGTGAACGACCACCGACCACGAAGGAATGTGCGATGAACGCCAATGGTGAGATCACCCCCGACCTGCGGGCCGGGCGGCGCGAATGGATCGGGCTCGCCGTGCTGGCCCTGCCGACTCTGCTGATGTCGCTGGACATCAGCGTGCTGTACCTGGCGCTTCCCCAGCTGAGCCGGGGCCTCGGCGCCGACTCCACCCAGCAGCTGTGGATCCTGGACATCTACTCGTTCATGCTCGCCGGGTTCCTGGTCACCATGGGCACCCTGGGCGACCGCATCGGCCGTCGCAAGCTCCTGCTGGCCGGCGCCGCGGCCTTCGGCGCCGCCTCGATCCTGGCCGCGTACTCGGTCAACCCGCAGATGCTCATCGCCTCCCGTGCGCTGCTCGGCATCGCCGGGGCCTCGCTCATGCCCTCCACGATGGCGCTGATCCGCAACATGTTCCGCGACCCCAAGCAGATGGGCGCCGCGATCGGCATCTGGTTCGCCTGCTTCATGGGCGGCATGACGGTCGGCCCGCTGGTCGGCGGACTGCTTCTCGAGCACTTCTGGTGGGGCTCGGCCTTCCTGCTCGGCGTCCCGGTCATGGTGCTGCTGCTGGTCGTCGGCCCGCGCCTGCTGCCGGAGTACCGCGACCCGAACGCCGGCCGCCTCGACCTGGCGAGCGTCGCGCTGTCCCTGGCGGCGATCCTGCCCGCCATCTACGGCCTGAAGGAACTGGCCCGCGACGGCGCGCACGCACTGCCCGTCGCCTCCCTGGTCGCCGGTGTCGCCATGGGCGCCGTGTTCGTCCTGCGCCAGCGCGGGCTCGCCAACCCGCTGCTCGACCTGCGGCTGTTCGCCAACCGCACCTTCAGCACCGCGATGGGCGTCGGGCTGGGGGCGGGCGTCGTGATGGCGGGCACCACCCTGCTGTCCAGTCTCTACCTGCAGACCGTTCAGGGCCTGGGCCCGATGGACTCCGGCCTGTGGCTCCTCCCGCAGAACGTGGCCATGGTGGCCGGCTCGATGGTCGCCCCGGCGCTGGCCCGCAAGATCCGCCCCGCCTACGTCATCGCCACCGGCCTGCTGATCGCTGGCGCCGGTCTGGTCGCCCACACCCAGGTCCCGGCCGTCGACGGCCTGCCGCTGCTGGTCACCGGCCTGGTGCTGGCGTCCTTCGGCATCGCCCTGCCGATGTCGCTCACCATGAACCTCATCATGGGCTCGGTCCCGCCGGAGAAGGCCGGGTCCGCCGCCTCGATCACCGAGACCAGCGGCGAGTTCGGCGTCGCCCTGGGCGTCGCAGCCATGGGCAGCCTCGGCACCTTCGTCTACCGCACCGAGCTCACCGGCGGCCTGCCCTCGGGCGTTCCGGCCGGCGCGGCCGACACGGCGCACCAGAGCATCACCGCCGCGCTCGGCGCCGCGCAGCAGGTCGGCGGGCAGCTCGCCGCCGACCTGGTCGAGACGGCCCGGGCCGCCTTCACCAGCGGGCTGAACGTCGTCGCCGCCGTCGGCGCGACCGTCTTCATCGGCCTGGCCGTCCTGTCGGCGGTCGTCCTGCGGGACAGCGGCGTCCCGGCCGCGCCGGCGCCGCGGACCGAGGACGCCGACGGTTCCGGCGAGACGGTCCACGCCGAAGCCGCCGAAGCCGCCGAAGCCGCCGAGGCCGCTGAAGGCGCCGAGGGCGCGCGCCTCCTGGCGAGCGTCGACTGACCCAGACCAGCCCAGCCCAGACCAGCCCAGCTCGGCCCGTTCCGAAGCCGGAGCCGGGTGGCCGCGAGACTTCGCCGGCCACCCGGCTCCATCCATGCGCGGCCCATGGCGCGCTGACCGTCGAGCCGCCACAGCCGATCGGGCCCTCGCCGGGACGTCAGGCCCGGGTGGTCTCGGCCGCTTCGGAGGCGGTCGGCGACGCCGGTGGACCAGGGACCGGGGCGCCGGGCCCGGACTCCCGGTGGTGGGCGGCCACGGCCAGATCGAGGAGGAACGGCGCGAACAGCGCCGTCAACGCCCCGAGCACGGCGCCCGGCGTGACCTCCCCGGCGAGGACCACGGTCAGCACCGCGAGGACGATGGAGCCGGCGGCCAGCAAGGCGGTCCGCCTCCGCGGCAGGTGGCGGACATGGCGGACCAGGCGCGGCGCCGCGTCGCCCAGGACCAGGCCGGCGACGTAGGCGCCGCAGACCAGGACCCCGACCAGCAGGACGACGCCGGGCGGCGGATGTCCGGTGAAGTGTGAGACCGCCGCCGCGATCGCCCCGGACACGACGGCCGCGAGCCGGTGGGGGTGTGAGACCCGCATGGAGACGCCTCCCTTCAGAAGTCCGCTATGAGATCGGTCAGCACCGTTCCCAGGGAGGCCGGATCGGTGGCGTAGTAGACGTGGCCGGACGTGGCGTCGGCGATCCGCCCCATGGCATTCGCCGTCGCCGAGTCGATGTCCGCGCCGTAGGCGACGATGAGGACCCGGACCGCGCACGGCCGATCAGGGCTGCCGAGCTTCTTGACCAATTCGTCGAGGGTCGGCCCGGTCTTCCTCGATCCCTTCGTGGTGGAGGTCTTCTGCTCGGAGTCCGCGCCGTCGGTCAGGACGACGACCGAGCTGGCGGAGCCGGTCGCGCACCGCCCGGCCATGTCCGTGACGGTGTCGGCGATGCTGTTGTAGAGCCCGGTCCGGCGCGTGCCCTCGCGGAACCCCATGGTGACGAACCGCTGGAAGTTCGCCTGTACGTCGGTCAACGTGCTCTTGGTGACGTCGGAGAGCGGGATGATGTCCTGCCAGTCGCGTCCCAGCTCGGGGTGCAGGGTGGCGAAGACGCGGACTCCGACCCTGTCGCCGTCGTGGAAGCCGGCGATCATCTGCTCGACCCCCGCCATCGCGATGTCGATCTTCCTGGCGCCCGTTTCCCGCACCGGGTCGCTCATCGACCCCGAATAGTCGACCAGCACGTGGGTCTGCACGGGTTTGCGAAGCTCTGTCGCCCAGGTGGTGAGGACGTCGTCGAAGAATCCACGCGGGCAGTCGATCGTGCCGTTGTTCCCGCCGGCGCCGACGGCGTCGTTCCCGCCGGCGTTCCCGGCGGGTTCGGTCGCGACGCACGGCGGATCCGACAGGTGATCATTGGTCCCCTCTTCGTAGACCGCGTCGTACCCGTCCGGATACAGATCCTGAATCTGCCGCGCACCCAGGGCGAGCCGATTATGGGCCGCCGGGTCGGGCACCCGGAATCCGAGGTCCTGGAATTCCTTCTGCAGTTCGGGTTGGAGAAGATGGCTCTGGAAAGCCTGTGCGACCTTGTTCTCCGCCGAATGCGCCCGCGGCGTGGGATCGATGAGCACGAATGGGTGGTCCGAAAGTATGGAGCGGTGTTTGAGGAAGATCGGCACCAGCGGGTCGTCCGGCCGTCGCTCCGTCCCGGCGCCGGGACAGCCCACCTTGGCCGGTCCGCCGGTGTTGTACAGCCACACCGTCTGTTCCTCGATGACGATCGCCTGGGCGGAGTCGCCGGACTTCCTGGTGAGCCCGCACAGCAGGTCGACCGTGGTGTGCCCGTAGTGGCCGAAGGCCTTCTCCATGGCGCGGACGCCCTCGCGCACCTTCCCCCGCAGTGCCGTGGTCTCGGCGGGGAACGGATTCCTGGCGTCCGGCTTGCGCACCATGTCGGCGATCTCCTTGACCGCGCCCCCCTTCTTCGGGTCTCCGGCCTCCCAGATCATGCCGAGCGCGGTCTCCAGCCCGATCGTCGACACGTTCGGATTGGTCTTCCCCAGGGGCGGATCGCAGGGCGCACCCCCGCAGTCGGTGAGGTCCTTCCAGGTGATGGTCGCGGTCTTGAACCTGTCCAGCGACCTCCGGGAGGAACGGCGTACGGCTATGACCATCGGTGAGCGCGCCAGGGACCTGGGCGGCGTGTTGGACAGGCCCAATTCGTTCTTTTCGCACTGGTAGGCGTTCACATGAGCACCGCACGAGTCGGTGCGCTCCTTGAGCTGCACCCACCACATGGAGGAGGCGGGCATCCAGATCAGCGGATAGTCGTCCAGCGGCCCGGGCGCGTCCACCGCGCCCGGCGCGCTGTGCCGGCGCCACGCTTCGATCAGTTTGAGAAGGGTCGACCCCGACTGCGAGTTGAGGACGTTCATGCAGACTCGCCTGCCGTCCATCTCGTAACCGTGCGGGCCGGTGAACCGCTGGGCCAGGCGCCGTATGACGCCGATCTTGTCGACGGACGCGACGACGGGAATGGTGCTGTCGCCGACGCATCCCTCTCCCCGCGGCCGGGTGGTCAGGGTCCCGGAGAACGGGACGAGCACGGAGGCGGCGAGCACGGCCGCGACCAGCCCGCCGATCCGGGGCCCTTGTGCGCGACCTGCCAAAGCCAGCCCTTCTTCTCGGAAATCGGTGCGAGAAGAATATGGTGCCAGATATGGCAATTACCGCCGTATCACTTGACTGATCCGGAGCTCCGCAACCGGGTGCCGAAAGAGGGTGCCGCCGATACGGTCTCGGCTTTTCATGCCATTCGGGTGAGCCGAATCGACGCCGTCGTAAACGCGGACCGATCTTAGGCGGCCCGGGCTGGGCCGCCTAAGACTGATTTATCCGATCTATCCGAAATAGCGAATAATAGAGGTTTGCTCCATATTCAGACCTGCTGCGGGAGCCGGTCGCGGAGTCCTGCCTGCTGGATCCAGGCCGGGTACGGAGGAAGGGCGTCGCGGCTCACCTCGTCGAGCCGGGCCAGGTCGTCCTCGGTCAGCGTCAGTTCGGTGGCCGCGAGGTTGTCGGTGAGCTGGTCCAGCCGCCTGGCGCCGATGATGACGCTGGTGACGGCGGGCTGTGCCAGCACCCAGGCGAGCGCGACGCGGGCCGCGCTCACCTCGTGGCGGGCGGCGACGGCCTTGAGCACGTCGATGACGTCGTAGGCCTTCTCCGTGTCGACCGGCACGAACTGCGCCTGGGCGTGCCGCGCGCCGGCGTCGGAGACGCCGTTCCGGTCGGTCTTGCCCGACAGCAGGCCGCCGGCGAGCGGGCTCCACACCATCAGGGCCAGCTCCTCCGACCGCAGCATCGGGATGAGTTCCCGCTCGACGTCGCGTCCCACCAGCGAGTAGTACGACTGCACCGAGACGAACTCCGCCAGGCCGCGCGCCGCCGACACGCCGAGCGCCTTGGCGACCTCCCAGGCCGCGAGGTTCGAGCAGCCGATGTAGCGGATCTTGCCCTGGCGCACCGCGTCGTCCAGCGCGCGCAGCGTCTCCTCGATCGGCGTATAGGGGTCGATGCTGTGGATCTGGTACAGGTCGATGTGGTCGGTCCCCAGCCTGCGCAGGCTGTCCTCGAGGCTGCGCGCGAGGTGCAGGCGTGAGAGGCCGACGTCGTTCGGGCCCGGCCCGGTGCGGGCGGCGAGCTTGGTGGCCAGGACGACATCGTCGCGGCGGCCCTTGAGGGCCCGGCCGAGCAGCGTCTCGGACTCACCGTCCGCGTACATGTCGGCGGTGTCGATGAAGTTGACCCCCGCGTCCAGGGCGGTGCCGACGATCTGGTCGGTGTCGTCCTGCCCCAGCCCGCCGACCATCTTGAACACCGGGTGGTCGGCGCCGCCGAACGTCATCGCGCCCAGGCAGAGCTCGGATACGTAGACCCCCGTACGGCCCAACGGTCGATATTTCATGTTTTGTCCCCCTTGTTACAGTTCGTCTTGCAGGTTACGGAGTTCGTCAACGACAATCCATGCGTGAAAGTCCGTTTTTCTTGACCGATCGTCCGGAGGTCGCGTGGACCCTCTGTCGACCGTGCTGTCGCTGCTGAACGTCGAGAGCGCCCTGCCCCTGCGTTTCGAGGCGGGCGGCTCCTGGGCGATGACCTTCGACGGGTACCCGCACGTGAAGTGCGGCGCCGTGCTCGCCGGTTCGTGCTGGATCGCCGTCGGCGACCTCGCGCCCGTGCTGGTCGAGGCCGGCGACTGCTACCTGATCAACGGCGGTGCGCCGTACCGCATGTTCAGCGACCCGCTGGTCGAGCCCGTCCACGCCTCCGTCGTGTTCCGCGAGACCGTGGACGCGGTGCTCCGCTGGGGCGGGGACGAGGTCGTCATCGTCGGCGGGCCGATCACTCTGGACATGGCGAACGCCCGGCTGCTGCTGGACGTCCTGCCGCCGTTCGTCCACGCGCCCGCCGAATCCGACCAGGCCGAGGTGCTGCAGGCGGCGCTGCGGCTGCTGGCCAGGGAGAACGCCGCCCCGGGGCTCGGCAGCGAGTTCATGACCGACCGGGTCGCGCAGATCATCTTCATCCAGATCCTGCGCGCCCACGCGCGGGCCGCCTCCGGCGAGGGCCGCGCGCCGGGCGGCTGGCTCAGCGCCCTCATGGACCCGCAGATCGGCACGGCCCTGCGGCTCATGCACCAGGACAACGGGCGCCGGTGGACGGTGGCCGAGCTGGCCGCCGAGGTCGGCATGTCACGGTCGAGCTTCGCGGAGAGGTTCAGGTCGGCCGTCGGCTCGGCGCCGCTGGACTACCTGCTGCGCTGGCGCATGCACTCGGCCGGTCAGGATCTGCGGGCGACCGGCCGGACGATCAGTGCCGTGGCGGCCGCCTGGGGCTACGGCTCCGAGAGCGCCTTCAGCAACGCCTTCAAGCGCGTGATGGGCGTCTCTCCGCGGGCCTACCGCGCAGGCCGCGGCGCGGCACAGGCGGCTAGGTGAGCTGACGGAGGCGGGTGGGGACGCGCCAGACCTCCTTGTCCAGGGAGATGTCCAGGCGCATGTCCATGCGGTGGCGGCGCAGGCCGGGGACCCGGAAGCGGTCGTGCACGTCGAAGCGCCCGCGGCGGGGATAGCCGAACCCGAGCGCGTCGGGCAGCACGCGCAGATCGTCCCGGTTGCCGCAGCGCGGACAGGTCCACGCGACCAGGTCCATGCCGCGGTTGTAGTCGTGGCAGGCGAGGAAGTACTCCTCCGGACGGAACCGGGACTCGCAGGCGAAGCACGGGATCAGCATGGAGATCCGCTCCTTGGTGCAGGTGGTGCGGGCGTACGCCCCAGGTCTACCTGTACCCGCTTACGTGCGGCTTGCCGTTCACTTGAGCGCCCGGTACCCCAGGTTGATCCGCCGAGGGCCCGCTTGCAGGGGTGCGATCGGCCGTTGATCCGACGTTGAACCCCGGGCGCGAGCCTTGACGGCAGAGGCGCGGAGCTTGGGGGGTTCAAGATCCGTGCTGACGTCCGGCCGGTCGTCGTCGTGAGGCGGCCGGTCGCCGCGAAGGCGCCACCGGTGACCAACCGGGCCCCCGGCGCCCCGCGGCGGCAGACGACCGGCCGGGCACTTTCACCCCCAGATAGGGCAGACAACGCCGTCATGCGACATATCGGGATGCAGAGTGATAAATCACGTGTGGATGACCAGGTTGGACGACGAACCCATGAGCGGGGTCCGCGAGCTAATCGCCGACCTGATCCAGCTTCAGGAGCGCGCGCAGGTCGTCGGCCTCGGGGGAGCCCAGCCGGGTGAAGATGTCCAGGGCCCGCTTGAAGCAGTCACCGCTGCGCCGGACGCTGCCGAGCCCGGTGAGGGCACGGCCTAGCACGGTCAGCGACAGCGCCTCGCCGTACGGGTGCCCGATCTCCCTGCTCAGCGTGAGCGCCTGCTCGGCGTACCGCGCCGCGTCCTTGTAACGCTCGGCGGCGATGAACGTCTCGGCGAGCCGGGTGCACACCCGCTGCTCCCACACCTTCTGGCCGCCGGCGCGGAAGAAGTCCAGGCACTCGGCGTGATGGACGACCGCCTCGGTGAGGCGGCCCACCCGTGACAGGACGATGCCGAGCTGGTACCGCGCGCGGGCCATGCCCGGCTCGCTCCCCAGCTCGGTGAAGATCGCCAGCCCCCGGTGGGCGGCGGCGATCGCCTCCTCGCTGTTGCCCAGGCCCAGGTGGTCGCGGGCGGAGTAGCTGGCCACCAGGGCCTCTCCGGCCGCCGCGCCGATGTCCTGGTAGGCCTTGAGAGCCGAGTCGAACAGGGCCAGCGCGTCCTGGTGGCGGCGCCTGCGCCCGGCGACGACGGCCAGGCCGTTGTAGATCTCTCCCCGGACGATGTGGTCGCCGGTCGAGTCGGCCAGGTCCAGGGCCGCGCGGAACTGCTCCTCGGCGTCGTCCATCCGGTTGCTGCCGAACAGCACGCGGCCCAGGACGTACCGGCAGCGCAACTCGCTGACCTTGTCGTTGACGGCCTGCGCCGCGGCGATCACCGCGCCGGTGCGCGAGACGAACTCGCGGCCGTAGGCGCCGGACTCCAGCAACGGCTCCATCGCGACCAGCAGGTCGGCGGCGGACGACAGCGCCTCGGCGGAGGGGCCCGACTCGGCGATCTGCCCGATGATGGCGAACATCGCCTCGGCCTCGACGGTCAGCCAGGTCACGGCCTCGTCGGCGCCCGCGAAGGTCCGGCCGGGCACGCCCGAGGACACCAGGTGGTCGGAGATCACACTGCCTTCGTAGGCGAGCCGGTGCGCCGCCTGGGCCGAGGTCAGGTAGAACCCGAGCAGCCGGCGCAGCGCCAGCGCCCCCGCCTCGGGGCTCTCGGTGGCCTCCGCCTGCTTGCGGGCGAACAGCCGCAGCAGGTCGTGGAAGCGGTACCGGCCGGGCGCCGGCGCCTCCAGCAGGCTGACGTCGACCAGCGACTCCAGGATGTCCTCGGTCTCGATCATGCTGAGCGACAGCACCGCCGAGGCCGCCTGGATGCCGATGTCCGGCCCGTTCGGCAGCGAGAGCAGGCGGAAGGCCCGCGCCTGGCCGGGGTCCAGGTGCCCGTAGCCCAGCGAGAAGGTGGCGTCCACGGCCAGGTGCCCGATGCGCATCTCGGAAAGGCGCCGGCGCTCGTCCGCGAGCCGGGGCACCAGCGAGGCCACCGTCCACGACGGCCGGGCCGCGAGCCTGGCCGCGACGATGCGGACGGCCAGCGGCAGGAAGCCGCAGATGGCGACCACGTCCATGGCCGCGGGACGCTCCGCCGCCACCCGCTCGGCGCCGGCGACCGCCGAGAACAGCGTCAGCGCCTCGTCCGGCTCCATGACCTCGAGATCCAGCAGCCGGGCCGAGGGCAGGTCGGCCAGCTTCCCCCGGCTCGTGATGATCGCCGCGCACCCGGCCGTCCCGGGCAGCAGGTGCTCCACCTGCTCGGCGTCGCGGGCGTTGTCCAGCAGGACGATCATTTGCCGGTCGGCGAGCAGCGAACGGAACAGCGCGCCGCGCTCGGCGAGGCCGTCGGGGATGATGTCCACCGGGATGCCGAGCGCGCGCAGGAACGCCGCCAGCACCGACTCGGGGGCCGTCGGCTCCTTGCCGTAGCCGCGCAGGTCGGCGTACAACTGCCCGTCGGGGAACACGTCGTGCAGCGAGTGGGCCACGTGCACGGCGACCGCCGTCTTGCCGACCCCGCCGATGCCCGAGACGGCCGCGACGGGCATGCCCTCGGAGCCGGTGGCGCTGGTCAGCAGCGTGCGCAGCCGGTTGACGACCTGCCTGCGGCCGGTGAAGTCGCTGACGGCCGCCGGGAGCTGGGCGGGACGGGGCATCTCCTGGAAGCCCTCGTGCTCGGCCTCGGCGCTCTCCGCGCCGGGGAAGGTCGTCTCGCCCGTGGTCCTCGTGGCGGGGGTGTGCGGGGCGCCGCCCTGCTCGCGGCGGTCGGTGGTCCCCGCCGGGGCGGGAGGGGCCGCGGGGCGCCGTTCCTGCGCGGTGGGCGCCCACGCGAGCCGCGGATCGGCGCCGAGGATGCGCTGGTGGAGCGAGGACAGCTCGTGGCCGGGGTCGATGCCCAGCTCCTCCACCAGGGCCCGCCGGGTGTCGGAGAACACCGCCAGCGCCTCGGCCTGACGCCCGCAGCGGTAGTAGGCGAGCATGAGCTGGCCGCGCAGTCGCTCGCGCAGCGGGTGCTCGGCCGTCAGGGCGATCAGCTCGGGGATGACGTCGGCGTGCCGGCCGAGCTGGAGGTCCAGCTCCATCAGGCTCTCGACGACGCCGATGCGCCGCTCGACGAGCCTGCCGCGCTGGCTCTCGATGTACGGGCCGAGCGCCCCGGCGAGCGGTTCACCCGACCACAGGGCGAGGGCGTCGCGCACGGTGGCGGCCGCGCCCGGCAGGTCGCCCGCCTTGCGCCGCGCCTCCGCGGCGGCCACGGAACGCTCGAAGAGCGCCAGGTCCAGGGCGTCGGGCGCCAGGCGCAGCGCGTACCCCCGTCCCACCGATGTGAGCAGCTCAGGGCGCATGCGGGGCGAGCGGTCCGGCTCCAGTACGGCCCGCAGCCGCGACACGTACGTGCGCAGCGCGCCGAGCGCGCGCGGCGGGGCGTCCTCCCCCCAGATGGCGTCGATCATCTCCATCGGGGTCACCGCGCGGCCCTCGCGGAGCAGCAGCATGGCGAGGATGGATCGTTGCAGAGGGGTGCCCAATTCGACCTCGCGGCCGGACAGCCAGGCCTGAACCGGTCCGAGCACCGCGAAGCGAAGGCCAGCCGCAGCCTCTTGACCAGCCATTTTCCCTGCTTCTCCACCCTCAAGACGGTTCTATTGGCAAATGATAGGTCCCCACATGCTTTATTCCCTATGCGGCGCCCGTCGCGTTAATCGAGTCGTTGATTTCTCGTTGATCTGCCGTTGACCGGTCGCGGCGATGCTGATGGCACGTCGAACGCGGCCCACCGAAGGGGGGCGGCCACGGGCGGCGGCGGCACCGCCGCCGGATCCGGGTCAGGGGAACCGGGATCCGGCAGGAGCCGGGCAAGTGCCTTGCAGGCGGAGGTAAGGCCGTTGTAAGCGCCCTGCAGGCGATGGGTTCTATCAATTTGGTCATAAGCCCCGAAGCACCAAGCACACGGGGGAACCCGCAATAGGAGAACCGCAATGCACCGCTCGATCCGCAACGTCCTGGGCCTGGCCGCAGCCTCCGCCGTCATCGCGGTGGGCCTCCCCGCCCTCGCCACCTCCGCCTCCGCGGCGACCGCCACGAAGACGGCCTCCGCCTCCAGCTACGACTTCGACGACGACTGGGGCTACTACTACTCCAAGTACTTCAACGGCTCCCGCGCCAAGGCCCGCGGCACCGTCTACGAGGACGAGGACGGCGACTTCCACGTCGAGGGCCGGCTGTACGACAAGTCCTCGCCGGGCTGGCTCTGCGGCTACGTCCAGGTCAAGTTCGAGAACGAGGACGGCGACGACTCGACGTACTGGGCCAAGAAGTGCGGCTCCAGCGGGTCCCGCTACTTCCACTTCTCCTCCGACGACGTCGACAACATCTCGGTCCGCGTCTGCTACTGGGACAACCACCACGCCGCGAAGAAGTACTGCGGCCGCTGGAACTACGTCTACGAGAGCGACGGCGACGAGTGATCCACGCCACCGAGGCGTCCGCCGGATGAGGCCACGGCCTGATCCGCGCGGCGAGCCCGCGGCACGTTGGGGACGCGCCGCGGGAGCACCACAGGGGACGCCCCAGGGGGTTGAACGGGGGAAGTGAGACCTCCTGGGGCGTTATTCACCGGGGAGACCCGGAGGACACGGGGGAAGTGCCGGGGAGCCGGGTCGCACGGGGGGTGCGGCCCGGGGAGCCGGGAACGCGGGGGAAGTGCCGGGGAGCCGGGTCGCACGGGGGGTGCGCCGGGGAGCCGGAGACACGGGGGTGGTGCCGGGGAGACCCGGAGAGCAGGGGGAGCTCGCAGTACACGGGGGAAGCGGGGGGAAACACACAGCCCGCCCAGTGGCCGGGGAGGCTACCGGGCGGGCTGCGCGTTCCATGGGTTCATCGAAGGGACGGGGAGCTCACGCGGCTTCCACGAGACCGAGTCTCGCGTGCATCCGTTCTCGAACCACCGGCCATTCACCGGCCAGGATGGAGTAGTACGCGGTATCTCGGACCGTGTCGTCGGCGCCTCGGCTGTCCGCCCGCCGCACACCGTCCAGGTGTGCGCCGAGGGCCTCGATGGCGGCCCGGGAACGCAGATTGCGTACGTCTGCCTTGAGGGTGATGCGGTGGACCTGCCAGGTCTCGAAGGCGAGCGAGAGCATCAGGTACTTGCTCTCCCGGTTCACGCTGGTGCCCTGGGCCGATGCGGCCAGCCAGGTGTAACCGATGTCCGCCACGGACGGGACCTCGCCCACCACGCCCCGCGTGCCGGGAGGCCAGGGCAGGGGTCCCTGCCAGTACTCCAGGTGCATGAGACGGGTGGCACCGACGACTCTGTCGGTGTGCAGCCACCGGATGGCGAAGGGCATGGTGCGGCCCTCCGCCTGCTCAGCCTGAGCGGCCTCGACGTACGAGGTCATCTCTTCCCGACTGGCGGGAACCCGAGTGAAGGCGTAGGTGGAACGGTCTTCACTCGCCGCGGCGACCAGGTCGTCGACCACCGCGAGGCTGAGTGGTTCCAGGCGCACGGAGCGCCCGGACAGGGTGACAAAAGCGGGCATGAGCACATGATGAGGGCTCCATTGCAGACTCTGCGCCAAATCGGATGGAACTTCTAGGTGAGCGTCCAGGAAAGCGGTGATCATGAGGGTAAAGGCGCAGGTCAGAGCCATGATCACCGCATTTTCCGGTGCTGGTTGACGGTAAAGGTTCGGTAATGCCGATCAGGGTGCCGCCGGTGCCAGCGAGGCGGGCGGCCAGGCCGCCGGACACCCCCTCGGAGTGAGCGCCGCGAGGGCGCCGTCAAGGTGTGAAAGGGCGGCCGCCACCCACGGCAGTTCGAGCGGTTCCGGGCTGTCGAGCGCGGCCAGCCGCCGCTCCTCGTCCTCGCCGTACAGCAGGCTCGTGGCGACCCGGACGCTCAGGTCGGCGGGCCGGTCGCCGAAGGCGGAGCCGGGCAGGACGCCCACGCCGTGCCGTTCGAGCAGGACGGTGGCCAGCTCGCCTGAGGTGCCGAACCGTCCGAGCGGAGTGAGGTCGGGATACAGGTAGAAGCCGCCCTGGGGCTCGGCCACGATGGCGCCCGCCCGCGTGAAGCGGCCGGCCACCGCGCGGGCCACGATGCCGTGAAGCCTCCTGCTCGCGGCCACCCGCTCGACCAGCTCCGGCGGTTCGGTGTAGGCGTAGGCCGCGGCGTGCTGCACCGGGGCGGCCGGGCTGGACCAGATCTCCGAGGCCACGGCGAGCATCGCCTCCCGGAGCGGCCACGAGGGCAGCCGCGCCACGCCGATGCGCCACCCGCCGAGGGCGAGGCTCTTGCTCAGCCCGCTGGTGACCACGGTGCGCTCGGGCGCGACGTCCGCCGGGCTGAGGAACTCGGCATCGGGATCGTGGACGAGGTCGCGGTAGATCTCGTCGGAGATGATCGTCAGGTCCAGCTCGCGGGCGACCTGGGCCAGGCGGCGCACGGTTCGCGGGGTCGCGAGCCTGCCGGTCGGGTTGTCGGGCAGCGTCACCAGCACCGAGCCGACCGTGCGTCCCCGGGCGCGCGCCCGTGAGACCGCCGCGGCCACCTGCTCGGGATCGGGCGTCCCCCCCTCGCCGGAGGGCGCCGGAACCATGATCGGCTGCACGCCGGCCAGACCGGTCTGGGCCGCGTAGCTCACCCAGCTCGGCATCGGCAGGACGATGTCGCCGCCGATCGCCAGCAGCAGGGCGTACAGCAGCGGCTTGCTGCCCGGGCCGCAGACCACCAGGTCGGGATCGGTGGGCAGCCCGCGGCGCTCCCAGTAGCCGGCCGCCGCCTCGCGCAGGGCCGCCGCGCCGGCGACCGGCCCGTAACCGTTCTCCCGCGAGGCCGCCTCGAGGCGCTCGCGCAGTGCCGGGTGGACGGGGAGGCCCGCCTCGCCGAAGGCCAGGTTGAGAACCCGTTCTCCGGCGCGGCGTCTTCGGGCGATGTCCTCATTAGCTGCCAGGGTTGCTGAAAGCGTGACATTCATCGTCATAACCTCCTGGTGTCTGGGGACCTGCCCAGCTTGAACGGGTACACCCATCGGCACAAGCGAGGCTTTTCGGTGGTGAGCACAAGGAGAACCGATGCTCGACTTACGGCGGCTGTCCCTGCTCCGCGAGTTCGCGCGCAGGGGCAGCATCGCCGCCACGGCGGCGGCGCTCGGCTACAGCGCCTCGGCGGTGTCGCAGCAGCTCGCGACCCTGGAACGCGAGTCGGGTTCGGCGCTGTTGGACCGCACATCCCGCAGCGCCGAACTCACGGAGGCCGGGTACCGGCTCGTCGAGCACGCCGAACGCATCCTCGCCATGGTGGAGACCGCCGAGTCCGACCTGTCGGCCCATGCCGCCACGCCCTCGGGGCGCGTGGTCGTGACCGCCTTCCCCACGGCGGCCGTCGCCTTCGCCCCGGTCCTCGTGCGGTCGCTGCGCCGGCACACCGCACTGTCGCTGCGGCTGCGCCAGGGCCGGTCCGGCCGCGGCATCAGGGAGGTCGAGGCGGGAGAGGCGGACATCGCGCTCGTGGACGACTGGTACGGCGGCATGCGTTCGCGTGGCACCGACACCTTGCGCGTGCTGCCGCTGCTGCACGACCCCATCGTGCTCGTCGTGCCCCGCCGGCACCGGATGGCCGACCCGTCGGTTCCGGTCGACATGCTGACCCTGCGCGACGAGCCGTGGATGGCCACCCCCGACGGAGAACCGTCGCGGATGGCGGTGGACCGCCTGCTGTCGGACGTCGGAGGCGCCCTGCCGGTGCCGTGGGAGTTCGAAGGGCTCGGCACCATCCTCAGCCTGGTCGCCAAGGGCATCGGCATCGCCGCGGTGCCGGCGCTGGCCCTGGCCGCCGGAGTGCGGGGCGTCGCGGTGCGCGAGATACCCGGCAACCCGGTCACCCGGGAGGTGCGGGCCGTCGTCAGGACGGCGAGCGTCAACCGTCCGTCGGTCGCCGCGACGCTGCGAGCCCTGCACGTGGCGGCCCGCTACCTCGCCGCCGACCTCGCGCCCGTCCGGTCCTCCACCGACTAGTGCGGTGACCACATGCGTTCACCGGGCGCGGCTCTCCACCCCCGGCCACGTGCCGCAGTGATCGGCGCCGCGTCGGCGGGTCGTGGTACGGCGATGCCGGCGCCTGCCCCGCGCCTCAGGTCAGCAGTCGACCAGGTCGGGCCGCTGGTTGAGGATCTGCGCGCGGGCGGTGACGAACTGCGCGTGCGCCTTCTCGGCCGCGGGGTCGAAGACCGCGACGCGGTGGCAGTTCTGGAAGGCGAGCCGCACTCCGAAGTGCCGTTCGAGCGCGCCGCGCATCGCGTCGCTCGCCAAGCAGCGTAGCAGCTGGCCCCGCGCCGCCTCGTCCGGCGGCGGCGTGAGGTTGTCGGCGAACTCGGCGCCGCTCTGCTCGCGTTCCCGGACCAGCCCGGTGATCAGGGACCAGGCGTACGGGAGCGAGTCGCGGACGCAGGCGAGGAACACCTCGTCGTCCACGTCGCCCGCGCGGGCCTGGTCGACGAGCTCGTTCGGAACGGTCAGCGACATGCGGGTTCTCCTCTCGAGATGGGCGGGTCCGACGTCAGGCGTCAGGTCGGACCGGCTCCAGGTGGCGATGGGGGGACGGTCACATGGGCGGCGCGTGCCGCCGCGGGGGTCGTCCGGCGTCGTCCGGCGTTCCGGCATCGCGGCCTCGTGCAGGCTCGTGCGGCGTCGTGCGGCGTCGTGCGGCGTCGTGCGGTGTCATCCGGCGGGGACGGTGGGGCGCTCGCCGAAGACGAAGCCGTGGTCGATCTGCTTGCGCAGGTCTTCCCCGGTGGCGCGGTTCGCCCAGGCTTCGGCGTTGCGGACGTGGAACTCGATGGTCTGCCGGCCGAACCTCTCCCAGTCCTTCTCCTGCGCCTGTACGCGCGCGAGGAGCGTCACGAGGGCCTGCCGGTTGGCCGGCTCCAGGTCCTCCAGGGTGAACGCGCGGCCCTGCTCCATGGCGCGGACGGCCGGCGAGTGCTCCAGGCACACCAGCAGGTCCTCGCCCACCTGCTCCTGGAGGAAGGCGACGTCGGCCGCGGAGTGGACCTTGTTGCCGACCACCGCGATGGGCACGTCGAAGTCGCGGGCGTGGTCGCGGTACTGGCGGTAGACGCTGACGCCCTGCCGGGTGGGCTCGGCCACCAGGAAGGTCATGTCGAACCGGGTGAACATGCCCGAGGCGAAGGAGTCGCCGCCGGCGGTCATGTCGACGATGACGTATTCGTCGCGGCCGTCGACCAGATGGTTGAGGAACAGCTCGACCGCGCCGACCTTGGAGTGGTAGCAGGCGACGCCGAGGTCGTCCTCGCTGAAGGGGCCGGTGACCATGAGGCCGAACCCCTGGACGGCGGTGGTGAACCGGTCGGCGAAGAAGGGGTCGTCGAGACCGACCAGGCGCGACCCGCGGCCGGGCGGAGTCGTCTTGACCATGGAGCCGGCGGAGGCGATCAGCGGATTCTCGCCGCGCAGGTACTCCTTGATCTCGCCGATGTGGACGCCCAGCGGCTCGGGCAGCGCGGCCGGGTCCAGGCCCAGGACCAGGCCGAGGTGCTGGTTGATGTCGGCGTCGATGGCGACCACGGGGCCGCCCTGTCGTGCGACGTAGCGGGCGAAGAGCGACGACAGCGTGGTCTTGCCGCTGCCGCCCTTGCCGACGAAGGCGACTCTCATGCGGGAAATCCAATCTGGTTATGAAAACCATTGCAAGTACCGGCGGCCTCATCATGCCACGCCGCACCGGCTCTGCTCGTCGGCTTCCGGCTCCTCCGGCTCGTCTTTCACCTGCTCTTGCCCTGCCCGAGGCTTGTCCGAGGCCCGCCGGGCAGTCCTGGCCCAGCCGGCGCGGCGGCCGTCCACAACCTGTGGGCGGCGGTCGGGCAAGCGTCCCTTGTCCCCGGCGGCCGGCCGGTGCGTTGTCCACAAGCGCGGTTGCTGTTCGCCCTTTCTGTCCGAGAAAAGCCGCGGGAAGACGTTCTCTGTCCACAGCCGGTGGATTCGGTGGGCTGAGGGCGGCGCGCGTTGAGTAGGGTTCCTGTCGTCCAAGCACTGAGAGGGTGATACGGGTGGCGGCCACTACGACTCCGCCGGCGTCCGACGAACGCGCCGACGACAAGCTCCGTGCCTGGCTGTTGCACGGGCTTCTGCAGTCCGACCGCAAGTCCGTCGGTCACCACGCCGAGCCGGCGCCGCACGAGCAGCACCACTGGTGGCAGGTCATGTGCCTCACCGGTGTCGACTACTTCTCGACCCTCGGCTACCAGCCGGGCATCGCCGCGCTGGCCGCCGGCGCGTTGTCCCCCGTCGCCACGCTGCTGCTCGTCGCGCTCACGCTGTTCGGCGCCCTGCCCACCTATCGCGCGGTGGCCGCCGAGAGCCCCAACGGCCTCGGCTCGCTGTCCATGCTCGAGGGCCTGCTGCCCGGGTGGCGAGGCAAGCTGCTCGTGCTGTTCCTGCTCGGGTTCGTCGCCACGGCCTTCGTCGTCACCATCACGCTGTCGGCCGCCGACGCGACGGCCCACCTCCTGCAGAATCCTTTCGTCCCCGACTTCTTCGAGGGGTGGAAGGTCCCGATCACACTGCTGCTCATCGCCCTGCTCGGCGTGGTGTTCCTCGGCGGCTTCAGTGAGGCCATCGGCCTGGCGGTCGTGCTCGTCGCGGTCTACCTCGCGCTGAACGTCGTGGTGGTGGTCACGGCCGTCGCGCAGGCGGTGGCCCACCCCGCCCTGGTGGGCGACTGGCGGCAGGCTCTGGTCACCGAGCACTCAGGGCCGCTCGCCATGATCGCCGTCTCGCTGTTCGTGATGCCCAAGCTCGCGCTCGGCCTGTCGGGCTTCGAGACCGGCGTCGCGGTGATGCCGCTGGTCAAGGGCGACCTGGCGCAGCGTGTCAAGGGCGCCAAACTGCTGCTCACCACCGCCGCGCTCATCATGAGCGTGTTCCTCATCGCCAGCAGCTTCGCCACCAGCGTGCTCATCCCGGCCAAGGAGTTCCACGAGGGCGGAAAGGCCAGCGGGCGGGCGCTCGCCTACCTCGCCCACACCTATCTCGGCGACCTGTTCGGCACCGTGTACGACCTGAGCACGATGGCCATCCTGTGGTTCGCCGGGGCGTCGGCCATGGCCGGCCTGCTCAACATCGTGCCGCGCTATCTTCCCCGCTACGGCATGGCCCCCGACTGGACGAGGGCCGTTCGGCCCCTCGTGCTGGTGTTCACGGCCATCTCCTTCGCCATCACCGTCTTCTTCGACGCCGGCGTCGAAGAGCAGGGCGGCGCGTACGCCACGGGCGTGCTGGCGCTGATCCTCTCGGCCGCCGTCGCGGTGACGCTGTCCTGCTGGCAGAAGCGCCATCTCCGCAGGACCATCGGTTTCGGCGTGGTCGCGCTGATCCTCGCCTACACCGCGATCGCCAACATCATCGAGCGCCCCGACGGGTTGAAGATCGCGTTCTTCTTCGTGCTGGCCATCATCGTCACCTCGCTCATCTCCCGGGCCACCCGCTCCACCGAGCTGCGGGTCAGCGCCATCGAACTGGACGAGGAGGCCAAGCGCCTCATCGACGTGCCCGGGAAG
The DNA here is from genome assembly GCF_040607455.1 of Sphaerisporangium sp. NPDC005289. Lineage (NCBI taxonomy): Bacteria > Bacillati > Actinomycetota > Actinomycetes > Streptosporangiales > Streptosporangiaceae > Sphaerisporangium > Sphaerisporangium sp. NPDC005289. The sequence continues at coordinate 78,333 of NZ_JBEXGS010000027.1, read as the reverse complement.
ATTCGCATCATCGCCAACGAGCCCGACGCCCGCGACCGGCAGGAGTACGCCGACAAGGACCACGAGACCCGCCGCAACAACCACCTCCCCGACGACGAGCCTCTGCTCTTCCTGGAGGTCACCATCGAGGACGCCTCGGAGTTCCACTCCGAGCTGTGCGTGCGGGGCGAGGAGCGCCACGGCTACAAGATCCTCACGGTCGAGGCCGCGACGGTCCCGAACACGATCGCGGCCGTCCTGCTGCACATCCGCGACGAGACGGACAAGCTGCCGCACGTCTACTTCCACTGGTCCGAGGGCAACCCGATCGCCGCGCTCCTGCGCTACCTGGTCTTCGGCGGCGGCGACGTCGCCCCCCTCACCCGCGAGGTCCTCCGCCAGGCCGAACCCGACGACACCCGCCGTCCCCCGGTCCACGTCGGCTGACCCCCGGATCCACCTCGGTCGCCTGTCGGGGAGCCGGTGGGTGGGGCGTCAGGGGTGGGGGGTTGGGGGGTGGTAGTACTTCAGCACGGCGTCGTGGGTGGGTTTGAGGCGGTCCCACTCGGTGCGGGTGGTCACCCAGTCGATGACGCTGATCCGGCCGCCAGAGATGATCATCCGCTGCAGCTCGTGGTACGGGACGCCCTTGACGGCCCATGAGTGGTATCCGGGGCCGGTCCAGGTGCTCTCCCATTCCGCGACGACCACGCCCTTGGCGGGAGCGGAGCCCCTGCGCCCGGCCAAGGTGACTCCGGGTGTGCCGCCGTCGGCCGGTGTCGGCGGCGTCGCCGATGCTCCCGGCGTGGTGGGTGTCCTCGGTGTCGCCGATGCTCCGGGCGTCGTGGGTGTCCTCGCTGTCGTCGGTGCTCCCGGCGTCGTGGGTGCTCCCGGTGTCGGCGATGTGGTGGAGGTGGAGGATCGTGCGAAGCTCGCCGGTGTCGCCGGGGTGGCGGAAAGCTTCTCCAGGCGGATCCTGCGGTACTTGCGCACCGACCCGGACAGGGAGGTCTCGACCTCGGTGAGCAGGTCCAGCGGGTCCCGCCCACGGGCGTCGACGACCTCCACGCCCAGGTAGGCGGTGCCCGTCGGCGCCGCCCAGGTGTGCCGGCCGTCCTGTACGGACAGTCGCCAGCCGCGCGGCACGCCGGCCCTCCAGCCCGCGTCCGCGTCGTACCACTTCATCCGCAACCGGTCCGGGGCCGGTGACGCCGTCGCGGGGGCGGCCGCGCGGCTGGACAGCGTGCTCGACGTGGGAGCCTCCGTGGACGGCACGCCGTCCCGTCCGGGGGGCGTGGTGTCCGGCGGGCGCAGCATCGCCCACCCGCCGACGGCGCTCGCGATCACCACGGCCGCCGCCACGCCGGCCAGCAGCTTGGTGTGGCCGGCCAGTCTCGGAGCGGTCGCGGCGGGCGTCGTCGCCGGTGAGCGGAGCGGCTCCAGCAGCGCCTTGGCCGCCGACGCGCTCATCCGCTTCGCCGGGTCCTTGGCCAGCAGGCCGGCGAGCACCGGGCGCAGTTCGACGGGCACCCGGGCCAGTTCGGCGTCCTGGGTGAGCAGCGAGGCGAGCGGCCCCATGGAGTTCTCGAACGGCGGGCGGCCGACGACGGTCGCGAACAGCGTGGCGCCCAGCGACCACAGGTCGCCCTCCGGGGCGGCGGGCGCGCCGTCGAGGCGCTCGGGCGCGACGAAACCGGGCGACCCTATGGTGCCGCTGCGCTGCGCGTACGGGTCGCCGAGCGAGGTGGCGATGCCGAAGTCGCTGAGCACCACCCGGCCGTCGTAGCCGATCAGGATGTTCGCCGGTTTCACGTCACGGTGGACGACGCCGGCGGCGTGCGCGAGCGACAGGGCCGTGAGCACCTCGCTCGCGATCGTCGCGGCCCGGGGCACCGAGAGCGGCCCTTCACTGCCGAGGACGCGGTCCAGGGAGCGGGACGGGACGAGCTCCATGATGATCCAGGGGTGCCCCTCCTCCTCGGCCACGTCGTAGACGCCCACGATGGTGCGGTGGTTGAGCCGCGCCGCCGTGCGGGCCTCGCGCGAGGTCCGGTGGAGCATCTGGAGCCGCTGGCGGGAGTCGAGCCTGGGCGGGACCAGGACCTCCTTGACGGCGACCGGCCGGTCGAGGAGCGTGTCGTGCCCCTCCCACACCATTCCCATGCCGCCCTGCCCGAGGGCTCGCACCAGCCGGTACCGCTTCACCACCAGTTGCCCAGGTGTTCCCATCCAAAATGCCCCTTCGCGGGCGATAGAGCGAGAAGTCAGCAGATGGGAAGTCTTCCACAGTTGTCACCACCGCCGCGCTCCAACAACGCCGTCCCGCATGAAGGACGCCGGCGCCCACAGCCGCGCCGTCCCGCTCGGTTCACCGTGCCGGCGAGTGGTCTGCCGAGGCGCAGTCGAAAGGGTCCGGGTATGCCGACGGCGCGAACAGGTACGCGAACGGGTGGCCGTCCAGCCTGGGAGCCGCGAACGTGGCGGTGAAAGACCCCATGGCCGGGACTCCGTGCCCCCTGGCCACGAGTGGCTCGACACCACCACTGGGCCGGTGAAGACGAAACGGCCCGGACCTCCGTCGGCTGGGCAGAGCTCCGGTGCGGCTTGATGGGGTCCGGCCGCCTCCGGACGGACGCTGTTCACGCGCCTCAGCGCGCGGACGCGGTGATCGTGTCGCCGGGAACGACGCTTTCAGACAGGTGGGGCGGTGAGGGGTGGGAGGGAGCCGGTGGCGATGTGGGCGAGGGTGATCTCGGTGAGCGTCTCGTTCTCGAAGGTGCGCAGCGCGGACCAGACCTCGGCGAGCGGCCCCGCGACCCCGGGGAACCGCTCGCTGTGGGAGGGCACCCCCTCGACGACGAGGATGACGTCGGCCAGCGTGATCTCGGTGGCCGGCCGGGCGAGCCAGTACCCGCCCTCGGGACCCCGCTGGCTCTCGATGAGCCCCGCGCGCCGCAGCTGGAGCAGGATGTTGTCCAGAAATCTGCGGGGGATGTCCTGGGAGCTCGCGATCCGTTCGGCCGGCACCGGGCCGGGAGGAGCGGCCGCGAGCTCCGCGGCGGCGCGGAGGGCGTACTGCGTCCTGGCGGAGATCCGCATCAGCCGACCGGCTGGTCGAGCCCCCAGCGGCGCCTGAGAGCGTTGTCGGCCGCACCGAAGCACATGTCCACGACGATGCCGATGACCAGGATCACGATCATCGTCGCGAGGAGACCGGGTGCGTCGGACAGTTCACGTGCGTTGTCGAGCTGCTCGCCGATCGAGGTCTGGTGCGCGATGATGACCAGCAGCTCGCCGGCCATGAGGGACCGCCACGCGAACGCCCAGCCCTGCTTGAGGCCCGACAGGAACGAGGGCAGCGAGGCGGGCAGGATGACGTGCCGGTACAGCGCCAGCCGCCGCAGGCCGAGGATGTGCCCGGCGCGCAGCAGAATGGGCGGGGTGTAGTCGACGCCGGCGATCAGCCCGTTGGCGATGGACGGCGCGGCGCCGAGCACGACCACGAACAGGATGGCGCTCTCGCTCAGCTTGAACAGCAGGATCGCCAGCGGGAACCACGCGATGGACGGCATGGTCTGCAGGCCGGTGATCAGCGAGCCGAACGCCGCGCGCAGCGGGCGCACCCGGGACACCGCCGCGCCGACCACCAGCCCCACAAGGACGGCGACCGCGAACCCGAAGATGGCGCGGCGCATGGTCACCGCGACGGCCTGGTAGAAGTCGCCGTCGCCGAGGCGGTGCCCGAGCTCGCCGAGGACGGTGATGGGGCCGGGGAGGACGTACTCGGGACGCCAGCCGCTGAGCACCACCACCTCCCAGATGGCGAAGACCAGGAAGATCGCCGCGATCATCGGCCACGCCCGCGACCAGACGCGCGCGGCGACGCCGCGCCGCTCCTGGCCCGAGAGCTCGAGCGCGTCCAGTCCGGCGAGGTGCTGGGAGACGTCGGCGGTCATCGGTCGGCTCCCGCGGGGACGGCGCCGGCCGCGGACACCGCCTGCGCCGGCCTGGCGTGGCGCAGCACCTCCTGGCGGAGCCGGTCGGTGATGGTGGAGGCCAGACCGGCGACCTCGCCGGAGTCGGTGCGTCGCGGGCGCGGCAGGGTGACGGCGTAGTCCTCGATGACGGTTCCCGGCCGGCTGCTCAGCAGGACCACCCGGTCGCCGAGGCGGACGGCCTCGCGCACGTTGTGCGTCACGAACAGGACGGTCAGCCCCCGCTCGCGCCAGATGCGCTCCAGCTCGTCGTGGAGCAGGTCGCGGGTCATCGCGTCCAGCGCGCCGAACGGCTCGTCCATGAGCAGCACGTCGGCCCGCTGGGCGAGAGCCCTGGCGAGGGCGACCCGCTGGCGCATGCCGCCGGACAGCTCGTGCGGCCGCTTGCCGCCGAAGCCGGCCAGGTGGACCGTCTCCAGGAGTTCGGCGGCCCGCGCGCGGCGTTCCTTCTTGGTGGTGTTCCGGGCGGTGCCGGTCACCCGCAGGGCCAGCTCGATGTTGGACGAGACCGTGAGCCACGGGAACAGGGCCGGCTCCTGGAACATCATCGCGATGCGCGCGCCGCCGGTGTCGATCGTCCCGGCCGTCGGGCGGTCGAGCCCGGCGACCAGGTTGAGCAGCGTGCTCTTGCCGCAACCGGACGCGCCGAGCAGGCAGGCGAACTCGCCTTTGCCCACCGACAGCGTGACGCGGTCCAGGGCGAGCAACTCCCTGCCGTACACCTTGGAGACCGCGTCCAGCCGGACCGCGGGCTCGTGCCCGTCGACCCGGCTGGAGCGCAGCTCCCTGCTCGGAGCTGTCACTTCGACTCCTCACCCGGCGCCCCCGCCGGCCGGTGGCCGTCGGCGCCGTTTGGGCTGTTTCGACCTGCGGTGCCCGTCCGTCCGGGGGCGCCGGTGGAGCGGGGCGGCCGGCCCGCCCGGCCGCGGAGGCCGGACGGGCCGTGCTGAGCGTGATGAGCGGGGTGCCCGCCCGTGAGGGCGGGCGCGGTCACTTGTCGTTCACCGCCTGCTGGCCCTTGGCGGCGAGCACCTCGTTGAGGATCTTGAGGTCGTAGATGCCGTTGAGGTCCACCGGGTCCAGCAGCCCGACCTTCTGCGCGTGGTCGGCGCTGGTGACCAGGGAGGAGGCGATCGGGTCGTTGGTGAAGGTGATGTTCTTGAACGCGCTGTCCAGCACCTCGGGCTTCAGCGGCTTACCGGTGAGGTCCTGAAGTTCGGCGTTGATCGCCTCCTTGGCGCCCGCCGGGTCGGAGTTGATGTAGGCGGTCGACTCGACGTGCCCCTCGATCAGCTTCTTGACCAGGTCGGGGTGCTCCTTGAGGAACTGCTGCCGGACGATCAGATGGGTGATCACGAACTTCTTGTCCGGCCACAGGTCGGACTCGTTGACCAGGATCTTGCCCTTGCTCTCGAGCACCAGGCGGCTGGCGAACGGCTCGGGCACCCACGCGCCGTCGACGTCGCCGGTGGCGAAGGTCTGCAGGGTCTGGGAGTTCTCCTGCGGGACGATCGAGACGTCGCCGCCGCCCTTGGTGTCGGTCTTCAGCCCCTTCTCCTGAAGCCAGTAGCGCAGCGCCACGTCCTGGGTGTTGCCGAGCTGCGGCGTGGCGATCTTCTTGCCCTTGAGGTCGGCGACGTCGTTGATGGTGGGCTTGACGACGAGGTACACGCCGCCGGAGGCCGAGCCGGCGATGATCTTGATGGCCTGGCCCTTGGACTTGGACCAGGCGTTGATCGCCGGGTTCGGCCCGATGTAGGTGGCGTCCACCGCGTCCGAGAAGATCGCCTCGGTCGCGGCGGGGCCGGCGTTGAAGGTCGCCGTCTTGAGCGTGACGTTCGAGCCCAGGGCCTTGGCGAACAGGCCCTTCTTGACCCCGACCAGGGCCGTGGAGTGCGTGATGTTCGGAAAGAAGCCGAGGCGGACCTCGGTCTTGGCAGCGTCGCCGCCGGAGGATCCCCCATCCCCTCCGCAGGCAGCCGCGAGGGCGGTCACCGCGACCGCGGCCACCACGGCCGCCATCCCTCGTAGCCTGCGAACCCTCATTGACCTCTCCCTAATTCCTACTTAATAAGTCGGTTAGGTGTCATAACACGACATGCGGAGCCACATGTCAAGCGGGAGCGGGGTTTCGGACGCCTGTCGTTATCGCTTCGTGTCCCTGGCCGGTGGCCTCTACCAGCCCATATGACGAAATATGCCGTTATGTCGGCGAGGGGGCTGAGAGGCCGGGTCAGCCGATGGCGAGGCGGTAGGCGTGGCCGGCGCTCGCCTGGAAGGCGGCGGTGTCGCCCTCGACGGCGCACGGCACGCGCGTGCGGCAGCCGTTCAGGAACGCCGGGTTGCGCAGCCGTACCTCACCGTCATGGCCGGCCAGGACGCGCACCTCCACCAGCTCGCCGTCCCGCCAGGTGGCGCCCACCGCGTGGCCGCCCCGGGCGCGCAGCCCGTCGAAGGAGCCGTCCGGCCACGCCGAGGGCGGCGCGGGCAGCACGTCGATCACCCCGAGGTGGCTCTGCAGGAGCATCTCGGCGACGCCGGCCGTCGTCCCGAGGTTGCCGTCGATCTGGAACGGCGGATGCGTGCTCCACAGGTTCGGATGCGTGCTGTGCCGCAGCTGCTCGGCCAGCAGGTGGTGCGCCCGGTCGCCGTCCAGCAGCCGCGCCCAGAGGTTGATCTTCCAGGCCCTGCTCCAGCCCGGTCCCGCGTCGCCCCGGTGCTCCAGCGCCACCCGCGCCGCCTCGCCGAACTCCGTGCACGGGTGGATGCGGCGGCCCGGGTGCAGGGCGAACAGGTGGGACAGGTGCCGGTGGGCGTCCTCGGGGTCGTCCCAGTCGTCCCGCCATTCCTGCAACTGGCCGTAGGACCCGATGCGCAGGCCCTCGTCCAGCTCGCCCAGCGCCTTGAGCACGCGGTAGCCCGGCTCGATGCCGAGCTGGTCGGCGGCCTCGGCGGTGTTGGCCAGCAGGTCCCACACGATCTGCTGGGAGACGGCGGGGCCGGCCGAGAAGGGCCCGTGCTCGGGGGAGTGACCGGGCGAGACCACCAGGCCGCTGTCCTCGACCAGGTTCTCCAGCCAGAACTCGGCGGTCTCGCTGAGCAGGGGGTAGGCGTGGTCGCGCAGGTAGGCGAGGTCGCCGCCGAACAGGTAGCGCTCGTAGACGTGCTGGGCGAGCCACGCGGCCGCCTCGGGGAACCAGAACGCGGTCGGCCAGTCGTGCACGCCGGTGAACCCGAAGGGGTTGGTGCTGGAGTGGACCACCCAGCCCGGGGAGCCGAACATGGTCGCCGCGGTGACCCTGCCGGGGACGCGCAGCGCGTCGACGAAGCGCGTCAGCGGGGCGGCGCACTCGCTCAGCGCGGTCACCTCGGCCGGCCAGTAGTTCATCTGCACGTTGACGTTGGTGTGCCAGTCGCCGTTCCAGGGCGGGGCGGGGCTGTCGTTCCACAGGCCCTGGAGGCCGGCCGGCAGCGGCGAGTCCTCCCGGGAGGAGGCGATGAGCAGGTAGCGGCCGTAGGCGAACAGCAGCGCCTCCAGCGCACGGTCGCCGGGCCCGCCCCGGCCGTACGCCGCGAGCGCCCGGTCGGTCGGCGGCGGGCAGCCCGCCGCGCGGCCCCCGATGTCGAGCCGGACGCGGTCGAACAACCCGCGGTGGTCGGCGACGTGCTCGGCGCGCAGCTCGCCGTACGGGCGGGCGCTCGCGCGGTCCACGTGCGCGGTGACCGCCGCGCCGGGAGGCGCCCCGCGGTAGGCGGGGTGGGCGCAGGCGTAGTCGGTGCCCGCCGAGAAGACCAGCGTGACCGCGTCGGCCTCTCGGACGGCGATCGCGCCAGGCTCGTCGGTCCGGGCGCCGCCCTCCGCGAGCACCTGGACCTGGCCCTCGTAGCGCAGCCCGTTGTCCTCCAGCGTCCCGCGCAGCGTCAGCCGGCCCCCCGCCGCAGCGTACTCCGGCGGCGCGGTCAGCGGACCCGGGGCCAGGCGCACGGTCAGCGAGATGTGGGCGGGACGGTCGGCGGCCAGGCGGACGACGACCGCCTGGGCGGGGTGACTGGCGAAGTGCTCGCGGGTGAAGCGCACCCCGCCGGCGGTGTAGCGCACGGTGGCGACCGCCGTCGTCAGGTCCAGCTCCCTGCGGTAGTCCGACACGTCGCCGCCGGGGGAGGCGATGTCGAGCAGCAGGTCGCCGAAGGGCTGGTAGGCGCCGAAGCCGGGGATGCGGCCGTCCAGGCCGGCGGGGTTGCCGAGCAGGCGGGCGGCCTCCACCGGGTCGAGGCGGCCGTGTTCGGCCAGGCGCCGCCTGACCTCGGCCAGGACGCCCGGCCGGGGGGCGGGCCAGTCGCCGGACCGGTAGCCGCCGGGCCCGGCGTCCTTGGACCCCGGGCCGCCGGTCCACAGGGTGCTCTCGTTGAGGGCGAGCCGCTCGGAGCCGAGCCGGCCGAACACCATCGCGCCCAGCCTGCCGTTGCCGATGGGCAGCGCCTGCCGTTCCCACGCGTCGTGCTCATCCGGCCCGTCGGCGGGCCGGTCGTACCACAGGCTCTGCATGTCTCCCCGATCAGCGTGGTGATCGAGTGAATCCTAACGAGATTTATAAGATTCAGTTACAAGAAGCGTTAGGTGACGTTTGTTCCGTTTGTGGCGATATGGAGGACGGGGTCGCGGAGGCGCGCGACCCGCTCGCCGCCGGGTCGCCGGGGGCGCCTCGCCGCGTGCGGGTGGAGGCGGGCAGCGGCACCCCGGTCGTCTCGGAGACCTTCTCCCTGATCAGCGCCCAGTCGGGGGCGGCCGTGTCGATCAGCGGCGGAACGAATTGCACGCTCTCCAGAGGGGCGTCCTTTATCTTGCGAGAAAGGGTGATAAACGCTGGAAGCGATTCTTGAGGTATATCTGTGGATATGTAGCGCTTTGCCGCATCGGCGAGCCGGCCGAAGCTCCTGATCACCGTGAACGGGTCCGCCTGCCGGGCGACCGCGTCCAGCAGGCACCGCTGACGCCCCATGCGGACGTAGTCGTCGCCGTCCGACCGGGACCTGCCGAACCACAGGGCCTCCGCGCCGCTCAGCCTGCGGGTGCCGGCCCGCAGCACGCCGCCCGCGAGGCCGTACGGGATGTCGTTCTTGACGGTCACCCTGACGCCGCCGGTCGCGTCGATGATCCGCGCGAAGCCCTTCATGTCGACCATCGCGTAGTAGTCGATCGGAAGGCCGAGGATGCCGCCGATCGTGCGCTTGAGCAGCTCGGGCCCGCGCCGTCCCGCCGGGACGCCCGGCACCGCCTCCGGGTGGTCCTCGGCCCACTGGTACACCTCGTTGAGCAGGCCGGGGTGGTTGAGCGTGCCGTCGCCGGCGAAGCCGCCGGGGAACATCCGCCGCGCCGGCCCCGCGGGCATGGGCACGTGCTGCAGGTTGCGCGGCAGGCTGAACAGCACCGTCCTGCCCGTCCTTGTGTCGACGGCCGCCACCGACATGCTGTCGGTGCGCGCTCCCGGACGCCTGGCCGCCGCGTCCGCCCCGAGCAGCAGGACGTTCACCCGGTACCTGCCCTGCCACGGATCGGCGGAGGCGGCGCCGCGCGTGGCGAACACCGTGGTCACCACGTCGCGGCCCACGTACGCCAGCCGCGCGGCGTAGAGGGTGGGCAGCAGGGCGGCGGCGCACATCACGCCCACCGCGGCCCGCCCGAGCGAGCGTCCCGGCCCGTCGAGCCCCGGGGGCCGGACGAGCCGGTAGGACGAGACGATCACCGTCGCCCAGGCGAGGCCGAGCAGCACCGCCGCGACGGCGAGGCCCGCCAGCCGGCCGGGCCGCGCCACGAGCGCGAGCACCTCGGGGCGCAGCGCCGTGGCCGCCGCCGTCAGGCCCGCCACCAGCAGGACCTGCGCCGCGAGCAGCGCCGCGCCGGCCGCGCGCCGGCCGGCGAGCAGGTGGGCCAGGCCCCACACCAGGGCCGCCGCGAGGGTGAGCCCGAGCGCCCCGCTCAGCCGCAGGGATCCCCGATCGCCTCTCATCGGCATCGCGCCTTCCGAAACTCCCACTCCGTCGGTAATCGATAACAGATTAGTAACGGAGAGTGGCGGCACGTCCGTGTAAGCCCGCGACACACCGGAACGATCTTCCGGCGGCCGCGGGACGAAACGGCGACCATCGGGCGGAAACCGCGTTTCGCTGGTCGCGCGCCGGCCGCCTCGACCGGAACGGTCGTCCGGCGGTGGTGCGACGGAGGCGCTTCGCGCGACCGGGCCGTGCGCCGGTCGTGCGAAGCGGTCGCGGGTCACCGCCGGACCGGCGTTCCGCCGGCCGGCGGGCGGTCACCAGGTGACGGGGACCTCCAGCAGGCCACCGGTCAGACGGTCCGTGCGGGTGCGCAGCTCCTCCACCGGCACCGCCAGCTCCATCGTCGGGAACCTCTGGAACAGGGCGCGGAACACCTCGGTCAGCTCGACCCGGGCCAGGTTGGCGCCGATGCAGTAGTGCTGGCCGTAGCCGAAGGCGACATGCGGCTCGGAGGTCTCGCGCCGGATGTCGAAGACGTCGGGGTCGTCGAAGACGCCCTCGTCGCGGTTGGCCGCCGAGGGGATGAGCACGACCGCCTCCCCCGCGCGGATGGTCACCTCGCCGTACTGGATGTCGGTCTTGGCGTACCGCGGCAGGCCGTGGTCGGACGGGGAGGTCATGCGCAGGATCTCCTCGACCGCGGCGGGCGCGAGCGAGGGGTCGGCCGCGAGGGCGTCGCGCTGGGCGAGGTCGCTGAGCAGGAACACCACCCCGTAGTCGATGCGGTTGAGCGTCGTCTCGTGCCCGGCGAACAGCAGGCCGGCCCCCAGTCTGGCGATCTCGGTGTCGTCGGCGTCCATCCCGGCCAGGTCCGACAGCACGTCCTCGGACGGGTGCCTGCGCTTGTGCTCCACCAGTTCCAGGATGTAGGCGGAGAACTTCTCCATCGCCGCCGAGGACGCCGCGGGGTCGGTGGTGATGGCCATGCCGTCCGACAGCGCCCGGAACAGGTGGCGGTCCTCGAACGGCACGCCGAGCAGCTCGCAGATGACCAGCACCGGCAGCGGGAAGGACAGGTGCTCGTGCAGGTCCAGCGGAGGCGCGTTGCGCGCCATCTCGTCGAGCAGGCCGCCGACCAGCTCCTGGACGTGGCCGGACAGCGCCTTCATCCGGCGCGCCGAGAACGCGGGCGCCAGGAGCTTGCGCATCCTCTGGTGCTCCTGCTTCTCGGTGTCGAACTCGCCCATCGGGCCGCCGAGCATCACCGATCCCGACACCCTGGCCGCCGAGGCGGGGTCGGGGTGCGAGCGGCCGAGACGGTCGTCGGCGAACATCCGGCGGACGTCCTCGTAGCCGGTGACCAGCCACACCTCGTCGCCGACCGGCGTGCGGACCCTGGTGATCGGCGCGTGCTCCCGTAGTTCGCGGTACGTCGGCGGCACGTCGAGCTTGTGACGGCGCTGGAACGGCATCTGCGGGAGATCTGACACGGTGGCGCCCCTCTGGTCGGTTCGCTTCCCCATCGCGAACGGTCATCTCGACCGTCGCATTTGCGCATCGATCCCGCAATGCCCATTGTCAATACTTGTCATGACAGATTGTGATCCACTGGGCCACGGCCAGCGGGTTCACCAGTGCGCCGCTCCGCGGAAGGACGTCGGAGAAGGACGGTATCCGAGGCGCTCGCGGGCCGCGGTGATGTCCAGCGTGCGCTCCACGGCGAGATGGCCGGCGGCGTACCGGGTGAGGCGCGGCGGGTCCGGGCGTCCCAGCACGCGGAAGGCGGTCTCGGCGGCGGCCGCCAGTGGCCGGGCGACGGCGGCGGGCAGGTACGCCGGGCGCGCCGGGACGCCCCGCTCTCGCAGGAACCACCGCAGGGCGTCGTCCAGCACGACCGGCTCGGCGTCGGTCACGTTGAACACCCCCGCCGCCACCGGACCGGCGGCGGCGAGCACGCACGCCTGGGCCAGGTTCTCCACCGAGGTCAGGCTGATGCGCTGATGTCCGTCCCCGACGGCCCACAGACGGCCGCCCCGGACCGCGCCGAGCAGCCGGGGCAGCAGCGTGCGGTCGCCGGGGCCGTAGACGGCGTGCGGCCGCAGCACCACCGCCGAGTCCCGCACCAGCCGCTCGGCCAGCGCCTTGGATGCGCCGTAGGCGTTGACGTGCCGCGCGGCCCGGCACTCGTCCTCGCGCGCCATCACGGTCGGCCGGAACGGGTCGTACACGCTGGCGGTGCTGACGTGGACGAACCGGGCGCCGGGGAAGGCCCGCAGGACCCGCAGCGTGCCCCGGGCGTTCACCTCGAAGAACTCCCGGGCCGGGCCCCAGTCGGTCACGCTGCCCGCGCAGTGCACCACCGCGTCCACCTCGGGCAGCTCATCGGGCGGCGCCCCGGTGATGTCCCACGAACGGTACGGCGCCATGGTGCCCGTGGACGGCGGTGACACGGCCGCTCCCCGGTGACCGCCCGTCATCCCCATGGGCACGTGGGAGCGGCGGCCGAAGGCGTGGACCTCCCATCCCGCCGCCGTCGCGGCCCTGCACACCGCCCCGCCCACGAACCCCGACGCCCCGGTGACCGCCATCCTCATCGACCGCCGCCGCCGGTGTGTCTCGCGACCGCCGCGCGCAGGCGGGCGCGGTCGAGCTTGTCCGTCCGGCCCGCGCGGGGGAAGTCGGGCAGTACCTCCACCCGGTCGGGCAGCGCCCCGGCGTCCACCCGGTCCGGAAGGGCACGGCGCAGCGCCGCCGCGTCGAAGCCCTCGTCGGGGCGGACGGCGAGCACGACCTCCTCGTCACCGGTCTCGGGGTCGGCGACGCCCACGATGGCCGCCTCCGCCACGCCGGGCAGCGCGGCCAGCGCCGGCTCGTACAGGCCCGGGTAGATGTTCACCCCGTTCCGCAGGATCATGTCCTTCTTGCGGCCGAGCAGGATGAGCCGGCCCTGTTCGTCGAGGCGGGCCAGGTCTCCGGTGGCCACCTCTCGCAGCGGCGGTTCACCGAGGTATCCGCGGGCGAGCTGCGGTCCTGAGATGTACAGTTCCCCGTCGGCGGCGATCCGCGCGGCGACGCTGGGGAGCGGCGCGCCCAGCAGGTCGCCCTCCCGGCAGGCCAGTTTCTCCTCGGCGGAGACGATCGCGATGGGCAGGGCCTCGGTCATCGCGTACACCGACCAGATCTGGGCGCGCGGGGCCGCGGCGCGGGCGCGGCGCAGTACGGCGGGCGGGGAGGGGGCCGTGCCGAGCAGCAGACAGCGCAGGGTGCCGGGAAGCCGGCCGTCCTCCCGCAGGATGCGGTCCAGCCGCACCGGGACGCAGAAGGCGTGGGTGGCGCCCCGCTCGGCCAGCTCGCGGGCGAATGGCCGTGCGCCGGGCAGCGACCAGGTGGCGCCGGCCATGAGGGCGGGCAGGCCCAGCATGAGCTGGTCGGTGTGCACGACGTCGCCGGGGGCCAGCGGGACCGCCGAGCCGAACGACGCGGACCCTTCGGCGAGCGACCCGCGGGTATGGACGACGCCGCGCGGCCGTCCCGTCGTGCCCGAGGTGAACGCCACCACGGCCGGCTGGTCCGGCCGCGCGGCCGGGCCGTCGCGGCCGGGAGGGCCCGGGTCCTCGAACGGGCCGGCTCCTTCCAGCGGCGCGGGGTGAGGCGAAGAGGCGCGGTACACGGCGCGCAGTGGTATGGCGTCGCGGGGGACGCCGGGGAGCCACGGGCCGGCGTACAGATGGCGCACCGGACGGCCAGGGGCGGGGTCGCGCAGGTGCGGCAGCGCCAGCCCGCGATGACGGGCCAGAGCACGCAGGGGCCCGCTCAGCGTGTATGCCACCGAGTCGGCGACCACCCATGCCGGCACGGCGGTGGCCAGCCGCGCGGCGGCCACGTCGGGGGCGAGGCCGGGGTCGGCGAGGACCAGCATCCCTCCGGCCGCCACCGCGCCGAGGGCGAGCGCCACGGCATCGGGGCCCGGACGCGCCGCGAAGAGCACCCCGTCGCCCGGCCGGAGCCCGGTCATGGCCCCCGCGACGGCGAGGACCCGGCGCCGGAGTTCGCCGTACGTCAGCGTCGCGCCACGCCCGTCGATGACCGCGACACCGCCGGGGGCGCGCCGGGCGGTCTCGAGGACGCCGGTGACAACGTCGTTCACGCGGGCACCCGCCTTGTCGGGAGGTCGCCGGCGGGGCCGGTGTCACCGGGATGGTGTCCGTGCGAAGTCGCCGCCGTCCGAAGGTCGTTCACGCGGGCACCGCCGTTATCCACAGATGCCGGTAGGTGGGGATGAGCACGCCGCGCGCCGCGCCGCGGCCGCTCACCCGGACATCGTGCGCCAGGACGGCGCCGGCGATCGCGCGGATCTCGGCCAGCGCCAGCGGGTAGCCGATGCAGAAGTGCGGGCCGGCCCCGAACCACAGGCGGCGCAGCTCCGGCGGATGCGTCCGCGCAGGGTCGAACGGGCCGTAGGCGCGCGCGCAGTTGTGGGTCACGATGAGCACGCGGTCGCCCGGCCGCACCGGCACCCGCCCGACGCGGGCGGAGGCGGCGACCGAGCGCAGCATCACCGGCGTCGGGGTGGTGACCCGCATCGCCTCCTCGATCGCCCGGTCCAGCTCCAGCGGCCCGGCCGGCCGGGACCGCGCGTCGTGCAGCAGCGCGACGAGCCGGGGGACGAACGTCGCCACCGTCTCGGTGCCGGTGAGGAAGAACGCGCCCGCCGCGCCGCGCGCCTCGGCCGCGGACAGGCCGAGGGACCGCATGCGGCCCATGACCGTCGTCTCCTCGCCCCGCTCGTAGGCCGCCGCGGCGATGTCGCCGACGCGGTCCAGCACCCGGCGGGCGAGCGCGACCTGCCGCGCGGACAGCCGGCGCGAGCGCAGCGACACCATGGACACGATGCGCTCGCCGTCGGCGTACATGGCCCGCGCTTCGCCGGGGGAGACCTCGCCCATGCCGATCAGCCGGCAGATCACCGCGCCCGCCATCAGCCGCGTCTCCGCCACCAGGTCCACCGCCTCGCCGCGCGCCAGCCGCTCCGACAGCCCGGCGAGCGGCGCCCGGAGCACCTGGTCCACCAGCGAGGCGACCTGGGCGGGGGTGAACAGCGGCGCCAGCTTGCGGCGCAGCGCGGCGTGCGCCTCGCCTTCCATGTTGAGCAGCACGGACGGGCCGAGCACCGGCGTCCACAGGTCGCCGGGGGAGCCGGGGCCGTCCTTGCGGAAGCGTTCGTCCATCAGCACGGCGCGGGCGGTCGCGGCGTCGTTGACCACGACGCCGAGGCCGGGAACCCGCACCACCGGGCCGAGCCGGGCGAGCAGCCGCATCAGCGGGTAGGCGAACGGATGGGCGGCCAGGTGGAGGCGGGTCTCGTGGGAGGCGCCGTCCGGGGCCCACCGGCGCGGGCGGGCGCTCGCCGTGTCGCTCACCTGGCGCTCATCGCACGTCGACGACGTCGGGACGGTAGTGGTGGTCGGCGTACCAGGCCAGCGTGCCCGCCAGGCCGTAGGCGCGCAGGCGGCGCACCGAGCCGTACACGACCACGTCCCGCCGCGAGGCGTACGCGCCGGTCACCTTGCGCACCCGGTTGACCAGCGCGCGGTCCTCGTGCACCTCCTCGATCGCCGTGCGGGGGAAGCCGCCCGACCGCTCGTAGAGCGAGGCGGTGATGGCCAGCGTGGCGCCGGGCATCATGACGTAGGGCCCGAGGTAGGCGGCGTCGCGGTTGCCGGGACGCAGGCGGCCGAACGCGGCGGCGACGCCGACCACGAACGGGATGAGGCGCCGCTCCCACAGCTTGAGCGGGAACTCGTCGGTGCGGGGGCGCAGCTTGCCGCCGACCATCTCCAGCCCCTCGCCGAAGGCCCGCCTGATCGCCCGCACCCAGTCGCGGCGCGGCACGCAGTCGGCGTCGGTCCTGGCCAGGTGGGTGGCTCCCTGGGCGATGGCGTGCCGCACGCCGGTGTCGGAGGCGGCGCCGGTGCCCTTGCGGGACTCCTGGACGACCCGGATGGCCATCGAAGACGTGGCGGCATAGGACTTCACCACCTCAGCGGTGCCGTCGGTGCTCATGTTGTCGACCACGAGCACGGTGAAGGCGGAGTCGTCCTGCGCTTCGAGCGCGCGCAGGGTGGCCTCGATGCCCGTGGCCTCGTTGTACGCGGGGATGACCACCCACAGGTCCATGGCGCCGGCCGTCACAGGTCCGCGAACAGGACGCCGAGGCTGACGCCGCCGCCGAGGCCGAGCAGCGCGACGCGGTCGCCGGGCCGGGCGCCGGCCGCGCAGAGCTGGAGCGGCAGGGTGGCCGAGGCGCAGTTGCCGTGCTCGGGCAGCGTCACCGCCAGGCGGTCCTCGGGGATTCCCAGCGCCTGGGTGAGCACCGCCAGGTAGGGCAGGGCGACCTGGTGCACGGCCACCAGGGAGAAGTCCTCCCAGGTGAGCCCGGTGCGCTTGAGCGCGTCCAGGAAGATGTCCGGTCCGACCAGCTCGAACGCCTCCTTCAGCCGACGTCCGTCGCCGCGGAAGTAGGAGTACTCGGGGTCGCGCGGGTGGGCCGAGCCGCCGCCGGGCAGCGTGCCGATCGCCCACGCCCTGGAGTCGGCGGAGAAGTCGCGGTAGAAGATGCCGCGGTCGGCGTCCGCGGTGACCAGCACCGCCGCTCCGGCGTCCGACAGCGTGTATCCCGCGAAGGCGTCCACGAACTGCGCGCGCCCCTCGACCCGCCAGCGGACCGCGCGGGAGGGCATCTCGCCCGTGCAGACCAGCACCTTGCGATGCGCCTCCGTGCGGATCAGCGCCTCGGCGACCTGAAGCCCGTTCAGCAGGCTGTTGCAGGCGTTCTTGACGTCGAACACCGGGCACGACAGCCCGAGCTTCGCCGCCACGATGTGCGCGGTCGCCGGCTCCACCATGTCCTGCGAGGCCGAGGCGAAGATCAGCAGGTCGGCGTCGCGGTGGTCCAGCAGGCGCGCGGCGGCCACGGCCAGGTCGGAGGCCTGCTGGTCGTCGGGCGCCACGTGCCGGCGCACGACGCCGGTCATCCGCTCGATGACGCCGCGGTGCGGAACGTACCCCTGGATCCGCGCCTCCACCTCGTCACTGGTCATGGTGTGCTCGGGCAGATGCGTCGCGACGCCCGATATCCGGGCCTTCATCGCGCCCCTTAGTGTCATCGAATGACCCCCGTTGTCGGCAATCTACCGAACTTGGACGCATCAGCGGCGCGGCCGGTGCGCGCGGCTCAGGTCGCGGGGATGAGCCCGGTGCTCACGGCGGCGATGACCAGGACGCCGACGGCGACGCGGTAGACGATGAACGGCGTGAAGCGGTGGGTGCTGATGTACCGCATGAGCCAGGCGATCACGGCGTAGCCGA
Organism: Sphaerisporangium sp. NPDC005289; assembly: GCF_040607455.1. Lineage (NCBI taxonomy): Bacteria > Bacillati > Actinomycetota > Actinomycetes > Streptosporangiales > Streptosporangiaceae > Sphaerisporangium > Sphaerisporangium sp. NPDC005289. The sequence continues at coordinate 60,997 of NZ_JBEXGS010000027.1, read as the reverse complement.
CGACGAACGACACCACGGTGGCCACGATCGTCGGCCCCCACTCCGGCGCCCGGCCCTCCCCGATCTTGAACAGCTCCAGGACGCCCGACATGAGCACGGCCGGGATCGCGAGCAGGAAGGAGTACTCGGCGGCCTCCTCGCGGCGGTAGCCGAGCAGCAGGCCGGCGCCCGTCGTGCCGCCGGACCGCGAGACGCCCGGGATGAGGGCCAGAGCCTGGGCCAGGCCGTAGGTCAGGGCGTGCGGCAGGTTGAGGTCCTTGTCCAGGATCAGCTCGTTGCGCGCCATGCGGTCGGCGACCGCCAGCAGCAGGCCGAAGACGATCAGGCACCCGCCCACCAGGCGCAGGTCGCGCAGCGTGGTCTCGATCGTGTCCTGGAACGCCAGGCCGAGCACGCCGATCGGGACGCTGCCCGCGATCACGTACCAGCCCATGCGCGCCGGCGGTTCCTGCCGCAGCGCGGGCGTCCACAGGGACCGCGTCCAGGTGGAGATGATCTCCCAGATGCGCGCGCGGAAGTAGATGAGCACGGCCGTCTCGGTGCCGAGCTGGATCACCGCGGTGAAGGCGGCGCCCGGGTCGTGCCAGCCGAAGAACGCCGACACCACCCTGATGTGCGCGCTGGAGGAGATGGGCAGGAACTCTGTCAGCCCTTGCACCAGACCGAGCACGAGCGCCTCGAACCAGCCGATCAATGCACAACACCTTCCGGGGGAGGGCGGCCGGAAGAGGGGACCGGCGGCCACGCGTGGCGGGGGTCTCGCGCGGCGCCGCCCGCCTCTCGCGGCCATCCGGCGATCGTCGGCGGACCGCGCTTCAGGCGAGGCTAGCGGACTCGGGGGTCGCGGTGACCGGCCGGACGGCGGGCCGGTCAGAGGGGGGAAGGGAACGGGCCAGCTCACGGGCCAGGTCGGTCATGCCGCACGCGCGGACGCCGTCGACCATCATGCGAAGGTCGCCGGCGACCCGGGTGGAGCGCACCTCCGCCGCCAGCGCGACCGCGCGCCTGGCCTGCTCGGCGCCGGCGTCGCGGTCGCCCTCGCGGACGCGCAGCACCGCCAGGCGGATGAGGCAGCGCAGCCCGGTGCGCGTGCGGCTCTCCCCGAGCCGGCCGAGCGCCGCCGTCAGGTGGTCGCGTGCCCGCGCGTCCTCGCCGAGCTGGAACAGCGCGAGGCCGAGCGCGCTGTCGTGGTGGCCGGGGGCGACGGTGATGTGGTGCGCCCAGTCGGGCGCGAGCGCCGGCTCGGCGCGGCCCAGGGCCTCCTCGGCGAGCCCGATGTGCCGCAGCCCGGCGGCCCGGTCGCCGGCGGTGGCGCAGTGGCGGGCGGCGACGGCGTGGAGGTTGGCCCGCTCCGCACTGGAGATGCGCTCGTCGCCGAGCGCGAGGCGGAGGATCTCGACGCCGTCGCGGGGGCTGCCGAGGTCGGTGAGGGTGACCGACAGGTCGAGCATCGTGTGCGCCCGCAGGTCGCGGTCGGCGCCGCGGGCCGCGGAGTCGAGGGCGAAGGTGAGGATGCGCGCCGCCCGCTCGGCCCTGCCCTGGTCGTAGGTGGCCCAGCCCAGGCGGTCGGCCAGCAGCCCGACGGCGGAGGAGAGCCGTTCTCGCGTGGGCTCGGCCATGGGGCGGTCGTGCAGCTTCACCGCCCATTCGAGCGTGCCGCGGGCCATCGCGATCGCCGCGTCGCCTCCGCGGGCGAGATCCATGCGCATGTAGAGGTCGGCGGCGGCCTCGACGGCGTGCACCTCGGGTAAGCCGACCCTGGTCGGCAGGTCGCCGGCCAGGCCGTCGAGGAGGCGCGTCACCGGCTCGCCGGCGGCGACTCCCATGGACGCCGCGGCGATGACTGAGAGTAAGCCCCTGCGCTTCATGTCATCGACGGTACCCTTTTCAGGCGCACCGCTATCGGAGTCAAGAAGTGCGGCAAGGGCGGTGGCCGCGGGCCCGAGAGCGGTCTGGTAGTGCAGGACGAGCGAGGGGGTCACCTCGCGGTCCCCGCGCTCCACCCGGCTCAGGTGACCTGCGGAAACGCCCGTTCTGGCCGCGAGCTGCCCCAGGCTGAGGCCGGCGTCGCGGCGGGCCGCGCGCAGATCGGCACCGACGATCATGGCCACTCCAGCTGTTGCGGCAACGCCGTGCGGCATCACAGAAACGGTGACACCGCGTCATCGAACCCTCACACTGACCGTAGCGCGGATGTCACTCGCGCAGACCGATGACGCCGTAAATGGCAGGCCGATATGCGTGCATGGTGTGCCTTGAGCGGATTTGATGGGCAAGCGAGGTGCACTCAAGTGCGACAGCTCAGCACCCTTCCCGCCCGCCGGCCGTCCTTACCCGGACGCCCGCACGAGGGGGCGAGGTGAGCCGCCCGCCGGCGGACGCGCCCGGGTGGATCGTGTTCCGCTCGGACGCCGGCCGCTTCTGGGCGACCCGCCTCCGGTTCGACGACGCGATCGAGGCGGCGGGGGTGTGGCGGACCGTCGACGCCGACGACGCCGCCACCCTCGCCGCGCTCATCGCCGAACAGGAACGCCGCGCCCGCAGGGACCCCTGAACCGCGGCGCGCCGTTCCCCTGCTCGTCTTCAGAGCGCGGCGCGCCGCTCACGCGGTCGCCCTCCCGGCGGCGGCGCGCCCCTTCCTCTCGCGGGCCGCGGCGCGGCCGTCAGACGTCGACGCGGGCCTCGGGACGGTCCGGCAGCTCCCAGTGGGTGTGGTACACCCCGTCGCGGTCGGTCCTGCGGTAGGTGTGGGCGCCGAAGAAGTCCCGCTGCGCCTGGATCAGCGCCGCCGGCAGCCGGTCGGCGCGCAGCCCGTCGTAGTAGGCCAGGGAGCTGGCGAAACCGGGAGCGGGGATGCCGTTCTTGGTCGCGGTGACGGCGACGTCGCGCCAGGCGTCCTGGGCGGCGCCGACCTCGGCGGCGAACCGCGCGTCGGTCAGCAGGGTGGGGGTGCCCGGGTCGGCCTCGTAGGCCTCGCGGATGCGGTCGAGGAACTTGGCCCGGATGATGCAGCCGCCCCGCCAGATGGTGGCCATCGCGCCGAGGTCGATGTTCCACCCGTACTCGGCGCTGCCCGCCTGGATCTCGTTGAAGCCCTGCGCGTAGGCCACGACCTTCGAGGAGTACAGGGCCTGCTCGACGGCGTCGGCGAAGGAGTGGTCCAGCCCGCCGCCGGAGGGGCCGGCGAGCTCGCGCGCGGCGCCCCGCATGTCGACGTGGCCGGACAGCGACCGGGCGAAGACCGCCTCGGCGATGCCGGTGACCGGCACGCCGAGGTCGAGGGCCGCCTGCACGGTCCACCGGCCGGTGCCCTTCTGCTCGGCCTGGTCGAGCACCACGTCCACGTAGGGCCTGCCGGTGGCCCGGTCCACGTGGGAGAGCACGTCGGCGGTGATCTCGATGAGGTAGGACCCGAGCCGGCCCTCGTTCCAGGTGCGGAAGGTCTCGGCGATCTCGCCGGGCGACATCCCCGACGCCCTGCGGAGCAGGTCGTAGGCCTCGGCGATGAGCTGCATGTCGGCGTACTCGATGCCGTTGTGCACCATCTTCACGAAGTGGCCGGCGCCGTCCGGTCCGACGTAGGTGCAGCACGGGACGCCGTCGACCTTGGCCGCGATGTCCTCCAGAATCGGGCCCAGCGACTCGTAGGCCTCGGGCGACCCGCCCGGCATGATGCTCGGGCCTTCCAGGGCCCCCTGCTCGCCGCCGGAGATGCCGACGCCGACGAAGTGGATCCCCCGGTCGCGGAGCGCGTTCTCCCGCCGCCGGGTGTCGGCGAAGTGGGCGTTGCCGCCGTCGATCAGGATGTCGCCGGGTTCGAGCAGCGGCGCGTACTCCTCGATCACCGCGTCCGTCGAGGCGCCGGCCTGAACCATGATCACCATCTTGCGCGGCCGGGCCAGTGAGGCGACGAACGCCTCGGGCGTCTCCGCGGGGATGAACTCTCCCTCGTGGCCGAACTCGTCCATCAGCGCCTTGGTCTTGGTGCTCGTCCGGTTGTGGACGGCGACCGTGTACCCGTGGCGGGCGAAGTTGCGGGCGAGATTGCGGCCCATGACCCCTAGCCCTGTCACACCGATGACCGCTTGCTGTGCCATGTCCGATCACTCTCCTTCTGATCCGGCAATACGCCGTGCGTGCCCACCCGGTTCGATGGAGTGAGGGAACCCCCACGCTGGGCCATCTAGGTAACCCGGGCATCGGCCGGATCAATTCCGGAGAAGTCGTCCTATCGGGCTGTCCTCCAGGTGGCTGAGGAGATCATGGCAGTCCTTGTAGACGGCTTCGGCCCCGGCCTCCACCAGGGAGGCGGTGTCGATGCCCCCGGAGCGCAGGCCCGCGCAGGTCACCTTGGCCGAGCGGGCGGCCAGCATGTCCCAGACGGAGTCGCCCAGCATGACGGCGTCCTGCGGGCGCAGGCCGGCCTTCTCCAGTGCCTGCCGCACGGGTTCGGGATGGGGTTTGGACTTGTCGACGTCGTCCGCGTGGACCATCTCGGAGACCGCGTCCTGCGCGCCGGTCACGGCGATCAGCCGCTCGGCCTGGTCCTTGGGCGCGCTGGTCGCCACCACGACGATCAGGCCGCGCGCGGCGACCGCCTTGAGCAGCTCGCCCGCCCCCGGCACCGGCCGCACCTCGTCCATGCGCGGCTTGTAGAGCCGGGAGTGCGTCGCCGAGATCGCCTCGGCCTCCTCCGAGGTCGCCCCGGGCAGCAGATAGTCGATGAGCGCCTGGTCGGCCCGCCCGATGGCCCCGTGGACGTCCACCATCAGGATGTCATGGCCCTGCCGCCGGAAGCCCTCCCACCAGGCCACCACGTGCAGGTAGTTCGTGTCGACCAGCGTTCCGTCGATGTCGAAGATGACTCCGCGTCGCATCCTTCACCGTCCCTGTGTGACGCCGGGCACTCGCCCGCCCCCGTGCCGCTCGGGCTCCCCATGGCGGACCCGGCCCGCCGTGCCGGATCTCGCCGCATGGATCGCGGAGAGCGGCACATGCCCGTTCCCGTACCCCGGACGGCGCGGATCCAACTAGCCGGCGGCGCGGTGGCGCGCGCGGCCGGCGGGGTGCCGGGCGCCCGAGCAGGACTCCCTGGGGTGCCGGGTGCCGGAGCAGAGGTCCTGCGGGCGGCCGGGACGGGAGTTCCCCGGAATCAGGTGTCGGAGCAGGAGTCCTGCGTCGCGTCGATGCCCTTGAGGTCGTCCTCGGAGGTCGCCATCGGCTTGAGGCCCTTCCAGTCGGCGCCGATGACCAGCACGAGCCGCGCCGTCTTCACATCGGTGACCGGCAGGTTGCGCGAGAGCACGAGGTCGCCGGCGAGCGTCGGCACCCGGGTCTGTCCGTCGGCCGCGTATCTGATCGTCGTCTTGGCGTAGGGCTTCTTCTTCAGGTCGCCGACCTTGACGACGCTGTAGCCCCGCTGCTCCAGCGCCGCGGCGACCTGGGCTCCGAGGCCGCTGCGGTAGGTGCCGTTCTGCACCGAGATCTGGATCTTGGACTTCGGGATCTTGGTGGTCTGGCGGCCGGTCCTGACGTTCGAGCCCTTGATCTTGGTGTCGGTCGCCACCAGCCGGAAGAGCTGCCTGGCCTGCGGCTGGACCCACTCGACCCGGCCGGGCTGGGTGAGGGAGTAGCGCCACGGCGTCGTCACGAAGCGGATGTCGCCGGCCGCGAGTCCCTGGGCGCTGGTCGCCAGGTCCTTCATGACGCCGACGGTGAGCTGGGGGTCGGTGGTGACGGACTTGGTGGCCGCGTCCAGGAAGTGGAACAGGCGGGCGGGGTCGGTGAGGGTGGCGCCGCTCATCGCCTTCTTGATCATCGAGGCGATGAACATCTGCTGCCGCTGGATGCGGCCGATGTCGGACCCGTCGCCCAGGCTGTAGCGGGCGCGCACGTAGCCGAGCGCCTCCTCGCCCTTGACGAGCTGGCGGCCGGCCTGCAGGTGCAGCATGGCCTTGACGTCGTTGATCGGCTTGGGCACGCAGATCTCGACGCCGCCGAGCGCGTTGACCATGCTCTTGAACCCGGTGAAGTCGACCTTGGCGAAGTGGTCGATGTGGATGCCGGTGAGCGACTCGATCGTCTTCCAGGTGCAGCCGATGCCGCCGAAGTTGAACGACTCGTTGATCATTCCGACGTGCGGGCGCTGGCCGGTCAGGCCGTTCTTGGGCGCGCAGGCCGGCAGTTGCACCAGCGAGTCGCGCGGGAAGCTGATGAGCAGCGCGTTGCCCCGGTCGGGCGAGATGTGTGCGAGGATGATCGTGTCGGTGCGCTCGCCGACTTCCCTGTGGCCGTACTTGACGTTCGCGCCCGCGCGGGTGTCCGAGCCGACGATCAGGATGTTCAGCGCCTTGCTCACCTTCGCGGGGCGGGTGCCGAGATCCTTGGCGTCGACGTTCACGTGCTTGATGTTGCCGCTCAGCTTGGTGTAGGCGCCGACCAGCGTCCCGCCCGCCGCGAGCGACACGCCCGCGACCGCCGCGACCAGGCACCACAGCCACGGTTTCCACAGTCCCTTGGCGCCACCCCGGGTCCCGCCCGAAGGCGGCTCCACGGGATGGGTAGGGCGCACATCGACAAGCCCGCCGTTCATTGTCCCCACGGAATGGCCAGGGCTGGTGGCCTCTGGCCACACGCCGACTACAGGCGCCGGATCCACCCGCCCGGCAAGCCGCGAGCCAGTCTAGCCATGGCCGTCATCTTTGTGGTGACGTGTCGCAGTATTCGCAGGAAATCATCGGTTTTGAGCCATTTCGACCGGCCGTTCGGCGGCGAGTCGGCGGCCCAGCAGCTGGGCCGGACGCTCGACGAAACGGTGGCCCAGGGCAGCACAGGCGACCACGGCGGCGAACAGCGCCGCCTCCCAGGCCAGCCGCACGCCGAGCGTCATCGCCGAGGGATCGACGGTGATCCGCCGGACGACCTGGAGCACCAGCGGGTGCAACAGATAGATCGAGTAGCTGACCAGGCCCAGCCAGGCGAGCACGGGCGGAATGGCGCGCCGGCGCAGGGCGAGACCGGCGGCGAAGGTCAGCCAGGCCCCGATCATGGCGGTCGACCAGCTCCACTTGAACGCCTGCTGATCGGCCTCCGGCATGCCCCAGCCGGGCCCGAGCCACACCGCGGTGGCGACCGCCAGCACCGGCACCAGGAAGATCGCCCAGCCCCACCGCGCGCGCAGGGCGGCCGAGCGCTCCATGTGGTGCAGGGCCGTGCCGCCGAACATCGTCGCCATGATCGCCAGGCTCTGCCAGGCGCCCACCCTGCTGTTGAGGGCGAGCAGCGCCACGGCCAGGACGGCGAGGGCCACGGCCCCGTGCCGCCGCACCTCCGGGCGCCCGGCCAGCACGGCGGCGAACCCGCCGGCCAGGACCGTCGCGGCGACGGCCACGACCGCCTCCACGCCGAGCCCCCGTGACAGCAGCCCGGCGGGCACGAGCGCGCCCGCGATCGGCGCGCCCACCGCGAACGCCAGCGAGGCCCGGGTCCCGGTCCCGCGCGCGCCCAGCACGAACATCGCCGTCACCAGCAGGTAGAAGGCCATCTCGTAGGACAGCGTCCAGAAGACGTTGACGACGCCCGGCACCTGCAGCAGGTCCTGCAGCATCGTGAGGTGCGCGAGCGCGGCGGTCCACGGCCGGTCGGCGATCTGGCCGGGCAGTGTGGTGTAGACCCCGGCGACCGCGAAGGCCGCGCCCGCCGCGGCGGCGAGCGCCCACAGCGGGTACAGGCGGAACACGCGCGTGATCCAGAAGGCGCGGACGTCGCCGCGCCGCTCCAGCGAGATCGGTACGACATAGCCGCTGACCAGGAAGAACACCAGGACGCCGTACTGCCCGAAGTCGAACCAGGGGCTGATCACCCCGCGGATCTCCGGGAGCAGCGGGTCCAGCGAGTGCTCGAAGACCACCACCAGCGCGGCGAACCCGCGAAGGGCGTCCAGCCAGGACTGCCGCGTGCGACGCGGGGTCGGACGCGTGGTGGGCGGGGGCGGCGGGAGGGTCGCGACCTGCATTCGCGGCTGGCTACCCGCGATGCCCGCGGGTCTAACCCGCCTCCGGCGGTCTTCACCCGATGAGCGGCACGTCGTGGCCCGCCCGTCACCGTGCGGTCACCCGCGGGCGGCGCCCGCCCGGCGGACCGCTCGTGACGGTCAGGTCATCCTGTGCGCGGCGCTCGCTCGTCAGCCGGACGGCTTTTCGTGGGCGTGGTGCAGCAGGCCGGTGATGACGTTCTCCAGGGTGACGATGCCGGCCACCGTGCCGTCGTCGGCGGTGATCGCGGCGAGCTGCGCCCGGCGCCGGCGCATCGTCGCCAGCACGTCCGCCATGGTCGTCCGGCGGCCCACGTGCGGCAGTTCGCGGACCGGCAGCGGCTCGTCCGGCGCGTGGCCGTTGAGCGCGTCCAGGACGTGGAGGTAGCCGCCCAGCCGCCCGGCCGCCCCGCTCACCGGGAAGCGCGAGTGGCCGTACCGGCCGGCGTACTGCTCGAGCTCGGCCGCCCGGGTGGTGGCCGGCACGCTGACCACCTCGCCGATCGGCACCATGACCGACTCCACCGGCCGGGCGTACAGGGCCAGGGCGGCGATCATGCGGTCGTGCTCGTCCCGGTCCAGCAGCCGGTGCCGGTGCGACTCCTGGATCAGCGCGGGCATCTCGTCAGAGGTGAAGACCGACCGCACCTCCTCGGTGCGCGGGATGCGCAGCGCCCGCAGCACGCCCGCCGCGATGGCGTTCACCACGACCAGCAGCGGCCGGGTCGCGCGGGCGACGACGCGCAGGGTGGGCACCAGCCACAGGGCGGCGCGGTCGGGGCCCGACAGGGCGAGGTTCTTCGGCACCATCTCGCCGATGATCACGTGCGCGGACACCACGATGATCATGGCCAGGGCGAACGCCGTCGGGTGGACCAGGCCGGGCGGCAGCCCGAGCGCGGCGAACAGCGGCTCCAGCGCGTGCGCGAGGACCGGCTCCCCGACGGCGCCCAGAGCCAGCGAGGCGAGGGTCACGCCGAGCTGCGCGGCGGCGAGCATCAGCGGCACGGCGTCCATGGCGGCCAGCACCGCCCGCGCCCGCCGGGAACCCTCCTTGGCGGCCGGCTCGATCTGGGTGCGGCGCGCGGAGATCAGCGCGAACTCGGCGCCGACGAAGAACCCGTTGACCGTCAGCAGGACCACGATGGCCAGGGCGTCCAGAATGGTCATCGGTCCTCCTCCGCGTCCGGGGCGGTCAGCGTGATCTGCTCGATGCGGTGCCGGCGCACGGTGTCGGCCCTGAGCGTCCAGCCGTCCACCACCACGCTGTCCCCCGGGTCGGGCAGGCGGCCGAGCCTGCTGATCAGCAGCCCGGCGAGCGTCTCGTAGGGCCCCTCCGGCATCTGGAAGCCGGTGCGCTCCTCCACCTCGTGGGCGCGCAGCAACGCGGGGACGGCGATGGAGCGCCCGGGCGCGAGCAGGGCGCCCGTGGGCTCGTCCGAGCCCTCCTCGGGCAGGTCGTACTCGTCGGCGATGTCGCCGATCAGCTCCTCCGCCAGGTCCTCCACGGTGACGATGCCGGCGAAGCCGCCGTACTCGTCCACGACGACCGCCATCTCCCGGCGGGCCGTGAACAGGCGTTCCTGGACGGTCTCCAGGTCGAGCGTCTCGGGGACCAGCAGGGGAGGCCGCCGGATCGCCGCCACCAGGGTCGCGGCCCGCTCGGACTCGGGCACGGCGAAGGCGTCCACGACCGAGGCGACGCCCACGATGTCGTCCATCTCGCCGCCGGACACCGGCAGCCGCAGGTGGCGCTCGCGCCGGGCCAGGGTCAGGAACTCGGCGACGGTGCCGGTGTCGGTCACGGTCACGCAGTCGGTGCGCGGGGTCATGGCCTCGGCGGCGGTGCGGTCGCCGAAGCTCAGCGCGCGGCGCAGCATGGCGGCGGTGGTGCCCGGCAGGGCGCCGGCCTCCGCGGACTGGCTCATCAGCAGGCTCAGCTCGTCGGGGGACCGGGCCGAGGCCAGCTCGTCCTGCGGCTCGGCCCCGAGCGCGCGCACCAGCGCGTTCGCGACCGCGTTGCATCCCTTGATCAGCGGGGCGAACACCGCGGAGAACGCCCGCTGCACGGGCACCGAGACGCGGGCCATGGCCATGGGGCGGGAGAAGGCGGCGTTCTTGGGCACCAGCTCTCCGAGCACCATCTGGCTCACCGTGGCGACGAGCAGGCCGAGCAGCGCGGCCACGCTCTCGGCGGCCCGGGCGGGGAGGCCGGGGACCAGCTCGACGAGCGGGCGCAGCAGATGCGAGATCGCGGGCTCGGCGATGACGCCGAGCAGCAGCGAGGTGATCGTGATGCCGAGCTGGGCGCCGGAGAGCTGGAAGGACAGGCGGCGCACCGCCGCCAGGATGCCCTGGGCACCCCGGTCGCCCGCCGCGGCGAGCCGCTGCACCTCGCTCCGCTCGACGGTCACCAGCGAGAACTCCGCCGCGACGAAGACGCCGTTGGCGATGACCAGGGCCAGCGCGCCCAGCAGGAAGATCCAATCGACGATCACGGTGTCGCCCTCCCGTGGAGCCGCTCCTTCCGTGGCTCGGACTCCACGCCATGTCCGGCTCTGGCCGGAACCGTACCGGCACGGCTCCGTGCTGGGAACGCCGGGCCCGGCGCCCGCGACCGCCGAGGGCCGGTGGCGGCCGGGCGAACCGGCGGCCGGCCTCCCCTGGGCACGACGGCGCGCCGACCGGATACTACGCGCAGGCGAGCGACATCGGGGCCGTTGGACGCAGGGGCGCGGAGGGACCGGTGAGGGCCGTCGGCGATGGCGATACGGGGCAGATACCAGGCAGGAGAGCAAGGCCGCCGCCTGGCGCGCACGACGGCCCGCCGTGGCCGGCCGTCGGAGGCCGAGGCGAACGGCCGAAGGAGGCAATGGTGCTCGGCAAGAAGCTCACCGAGGCACGCTGGACGCACATCGCCCTGCCCAGCGGCGACCTCGACAAGGCCATCGAGTTCTACACGACCATGACCCCGCTCGTGGTGGCCGCCAGGCACGAGGACAAGGACGGGCGCAACGCCTGGCTGTCCAACGACAAGCAGGTGGAGACGCCGTTCGTGCTGGTCCTGGTGGAGTTCGCCAAGGACAGGGGCCGCCGGCAGCCACAACTGGCGCCGTTCGCGCATCTCGGCATGGAGGTGCCCACCCGCGAGGACGTCGACGAGATCGCCCGCCGGGCGCGCGAGCTCGGCTGCCTGCACTGGGAGCCGATGCGACTGCCGCCTCCCGTGGGCTACGTCTGCGCCCTGACCGATCCCGACGGCAACGTTGTGGAGATCTCGCACGATCAGAAGGTGTTCGAGGAAGTACGCACACTCTGGGCCGACTGACGGCGGGCTCCGCCGTCCGCCGGTGGCGGTCCGCCGCGCGGCTTTGCGCCGAACGGCGGACGAGCGCGGAGTGAAGCGCTTCACTAGAGCTGGATTCCAGCACGGTCCAGGATCGTCCGACGCGGCCCGGCCCGCGGGGCCGGTCCCGCGCACGAGAAGGAGTGCCATGCGCATCGCCCGTATCGCGCCGTGCGTGCGCGGCCCGCCCCGGCGTCGCCCGTTCCGGCAGGTCTGACACCGCACCCGAGGGGCGTGCCACGCCCATCTCAGTCGGCAAGATCCGGAAATCCACCATAAGAGGTGATCGATACTGTGGTTCCGCCTACCACCGCGATCGCGGACGTATTGCAACTGCGGGGCCAGACGGGCTGGCTGAGCCCGCCGCTGCGCCCCGTCCACCGGGCGCCGGGGCTGCTCGGCCGGCCCCGTACCGTGCGGCTCGCCCCGGGACCGGGCGAGCACGGCCTGGAACCGCTGCGCGCGGTCATGGACGAGTGCCTGGACGGCCGGGTGATCGTCGTGGCCGGCGCCCAGGCCGCGGCCGGCGCCGTGTGGGACGAGATCATGACCCGGGCCGCGCTGGCCCGGGGAGCGCGCGGCCTGCTCGTGGAGGGCGGGGTGCGCGACGTCAACGCCTATCGCGACCTCGGCCTGCCCGTGTGGGCGCTGTACGAGGCGACGGCCGGTCCGGGCCCGGACGTGCACGTCGCCGCCCTCGGCGGCCCCGTGGAGATCGGAGGCGTGACGGTGGACGAGAGCGCCACCATCGTCATGGACGGCTCGGGCGTGGTCGCCCTGCCCTCGACCGACGTCTTCGCCGACTCCTATATGTACGCCGACGCCGAGGAGAACGTGGTCACGGCGCTGCGCGAGGGTGCCACCCTCGCCGAGGCCAACCGGTACAAGGAGGACATGGTCACCAAGCTGCTCCGCGCGACCTGATCCGCCCCGCCACCGGTCTCGGGGGCCGGCTTCACGGCATCGCGCCGCGGGGACCCGGCCGCTTCCAAGGCGCCGCCGGCCCCGCGGCGCGTACCTGCCTTCCACCGGGCGGGTCCGCGCCGCGGCGCCGGCGGGAGCGGTCAGTCCTTGAAGGCGTCCTTGACGTCCTTCGCGGCGTCCTTCACCCGCTCCCCGGCCTGCTTCAGGTTGCCCTTGGCCTCGTCGGCCTCGCCTTCGGCCCTGAGCTCCTCGTCGTCGGTCGCGTCGCCGACGCCCTGCTTGATCTTGCCCTTGAGCTGCTCCGCCTTGTTCGAGATCTTGTCGTCAGCGCCCATGATCCGGCCCCCTTCACTGTGGGTCTGTCCCGCTAGTGCACCTGTCCGGTGGGAGGGCCGGTAAACGCCGCCGCCCGCTAACCAGTGCGTCAAGTCCCGGCGGGGCGCCGACAAAGCCGGTCAATGAGCCTTGACCAGAAACCTCGCCATGGCCGGGAAACCCGGACATACTCGATCACGCGCGGGCAACAGCGGTAGTGCGGTTCCGGCGATGTAGCGCGGTTCCGATGATGAGGAAGCAGGACGATGGCCTCTCCCCGGCGCTCGATCGTGGTCGTGACCACGGCGGTGACCGTCGCGGCGCTCGCCGTGCTGTTCGCGGCACTGGTGTCCGGCGGCGGCTGGCCCCCGCAGCAGATCCCCGGCCTGCCCACGCCAGGGCCGCTGACCACCGCGGGACTGCCGGTCGTCCGGGTGCTGCTCGACGTGTGCGCGGTCGCGACGGTCGGCACGCTGTTCGCGGCCACGGCGCTGACCGGCGACCCGGGCGAAAGGCGTGCCGTCACCCGCGCCGCCGGGCCCTGGGCGCTCGGCTGGGCCCTCACCGCGGCGCTCACCCAGATCCTCACCATGTCCGACCTGCTCGGACTGCCGATCGGGCAGGCGCTGGAGTCGGGCTTCCTGACCACCTACAGCATGGAGGTGCCGCAGGGGCAGGCGTTCCTGCTGGTGATGCTGCTGGCCGTGGCCGTGGCGGTGGGGAGCACGCTGCGCCTCGGCTCGCGCGCCGGCGTCCTGCTCCTCGCCGTGGCGCTGTTCGCCGTCCTGCCGCCGGCCTACGTCGGGCACTCCGCGTCGGCCGCGGACCACAACATCGCCGTCTCCAGCCTCATGGCGCACATCGGCGGGGTGACGCTGTGGGTCGGCGGCCTGTTCGCCCTGGTCGCGCACCTGCGCCGTTCGCGGGCCACCGGGGCCGCACGGGTCGTCGCGGTGCGGCGGTTCAGCGCGGTCGCGCTGTGCTGCTTCGTCGTCGTCGGCTTCTCCGGGCTGGTCAACGCCTGGATCCGGCTCGGCGGCGCGGCCCAGTTCTGGGAGACCCGGTACGGCCTGCTGGTCCTGGCCAAGATCGCGGCACTGGGGGTGCTCGGCTGGTTCGGCTGGACCCACCGCCGCGGCACCATCGCCGCCCTGGAGGCGGAGCCCGACGCTGCGCAATCCGTCGCTGCGCGGTCCGATGGTGAGCGGTCCGACGGGGAGCAGGCGCCGGCCGGGGAGAGGTTCCTGCGGCTGGCGACCGCGGAGGTCGGGGTGATGGCCTGCACGATCGCGCTCGCGGTCGGCCTGTCGCGCACCCCGCCGCCGCGCGCCGACGCCCCGCACGGCCAGCACGAGCTGCTCGGCTACTCGCTGCCGCCGTTCTCCCCGTGGCGGCTGCTCACCGAGACCCGTCCCGACCCGCTGCTGATCCTGGCCGTGGCCGGCGTGGCCGTGGCCTACCTCGTCGGCGTGTGGCGGCTGAACCGCCGTGGGGAGAGGTGGCCGGCCGGCCGCACGGCGGCGGCGCTGGCGGGCGTGCTGGTCCTGCTGTACGGGGTCGCGGGCGGGGTGTCCGCCTACGGTCCCGCGCTGTTCTCCGTGCACGCCCTGCAGTACGCGCTCGTCGGCACCGTCGGCCCGGCCCTGCTCGCTCTCGGGGCGCCTCTGGTGCCGTTCAGGGAGGCCGCGCCGCTGCTGGGCCGCGGGGTGAACGGCCCTGTGGCGACGGCGCTGACCCACCCGGCCGCCGCCACGGCCGTGTACGCGGCGCCCTACTTCGTGCTGTACGTCACCGGCCTGTTCGACCAGGCGCAGTCGAGCCTCGCCGTCCGCCTGACCGCCATGGCCGTCATGGCGCTGAGCGGGACGTGGTTCTTCTCGGTGGCCCTCGGACTCGACCCGCTGCCCCGGGTGATCGGCCCGGCGGCCCGCGTCCGCATGCTCGCGGGCGCGCTGGTCGTCCAGGTCTGGACGGCGCTGCTGTTCCTCGCGGGCCCCCCGCAGGGGCCGGACTGGTACGCCGCCCTCGCCATCCCCTGGGCGCCCGACCGCGCCGCCGACCAGAGCACGGGCGCCCTCCTCGGCGCCGGGCCCGCCGCGGTCACGATCGCGCTGCTGATCGTGCTCATGACCGCCTGGCGGCGGCGGGCCGGCCGGCGCCTCGCGTCCCAGGACGCCCCGCCGCAGATTCACGCGACCCGGCCGTGACCTGCGGGGCCGTGACCTGCGGGATCGGGCCGTGACCTGCGGGACGCAGCGGTGCTCAGCGGGAACTGGCGGTGACCGGCGCGACCTGGCGGTGATCCGCGCGGCCTGGCGGCGACCCGGGCGCTGCGCCGGGATCCGCGGCGCCTTTAGAGTGTGGCCATGACGCGGTCGCCTTCCCCCGACCCCGCGGACGGGCCCCCCGGCACGCTCGCGCGACGGCTCGGCACCGGCGACGCCGTCGTGATCGGCCTCGGCTCCATGATCGGCGCGGGGGTGTTCGCGGCCTTCGGCCCCGCCGCCGCGGCGGCCGGGTCCGGGCTGCTCCCGGCGCTCGCGCTCGCGGCGCTGGTGGCCTACTGCAACGCCACCTCCTCGGCTCGGCTCGCCGCCCTCCACCCCGCCTCGGGCGGTACGTACGTGTACGGCCGCGAGCGCCTGGGCGAGTTCTGGGGGTACCTCGCCGGCTGGGGCTTCGTGGTCGGCAAGACCGCGAGCTGCGCGGCGATGGCGCTGACCGTGGGCGCCTACGCCTGGCCCGGGCACGAGCACCTGGTGGCGGTGGCGGCCGTGGCGGCGATCACGGCGGTCGACTACGCCGGCGTGCACAAGGCGGCGTGGCTGACCCGGCTGATCGTGGCGGTCGTCCTGGTGGTGCTGGCCGTCGCCGTGGCCGCCTGTCTCACCGGCGGCCGGCCCGCGCCGGTCGCCTCCGCCGCGGCGACGGCCGGCGGGGTGCTCCAGGCGGCCGGGCTGCTGTTCTTCGCCTTCGCCGGCTACGCCCGCATCGCGACCCTCGGCGAGGAGGTGCGCGACCCGGCGCGCACCATCCCGCGGGCCATTCCCGTGGCCCTCGGCGTGACCCTGGTCGTCTATGCCGCCGTGGCCTTCGCCCTGCTCGCGACGCTCGGCCCCGGGGGTCTGGCGCGCTCGGCGGCGCCCGTCGCGGACGCCGTCCGCGCCGCGGGGGCCGGCGGGCTGGTCCCGCTGGTCACGGTGGGGGCGGCGACGGCCGCGCTCGGGTCGCTGCTGGCGCTGGTCCTCGGCGTCTCGCGCACCGTGCTCGCGATGGCCAGGGACGGGCACCTGCCCCGCCCGCTGGACGCCGTGCACCCGCGCTTCCGCGTGCCGCACCGCGCCGCGCTGGCCGTGGGCGCGGTGGTGGCCGTCGTCGCCGGGACGGCCGACGTCCGCGGCGCGATCGGCTTCTCCTCGTTCGGCGTGCTGGTGTACTACGCGATCGCGAACGCCTCGGCGCTCACGCTGTCAGCGGACGAGGGCCGCCCGCCGAGGGCGGTGCCGGTGATCGGGCTGGCGGGCTGCCTGCTGCTCGCCTTCAGCCTGCCTCTGCCGTCGGCGCTGGCCGGGGCCGGGGTGCTGGCCGCCGGGGCGGTCGCCTGGGCGGCGCGAAGGGCGTGGCGACGCTCCTCCTGAGCCCTGGCGGGACCGCGTCCGTGGACGACGGCGTGTCTTTGACGACGGCGTGTCCGTGGACGACGGCGTGGCCGGCCGGGGGAGGCCCGGCCGGCGTCCGGGAACTAGAACAGCCAGTCCAGCAGGCCGGTCTTCTTGGTCTCGGTGGGGCTCGGCACGGGCGCCTGCGTGGTGGGCGGAGCCTGCGTGGGAGCGGAGGTCGTCGGCGAGGCCGTCGGCTTGTCGTCCTGGACCTGCGGGTCGTCCTCCGGCTCCTGCTCACGCTCGGTCGGCTTCGGCGCGGGCGGGGCCGAGGTGTGCCGGGTGCGGGTCGGCGTCGGCCGGGGCGTCGGCTCCGGCGGCGTCCGCGGGCGGGCGGCCGTCGTGGGCGCGGTCGACGGCGAGGCGCTGGGCGTCAGCGTCGGCTCCGCGGTCTCGTCGGGACCCGCGGCGCCGGTGGCCTCGTCGGTGGGCGTGGCGGCGGCCGTGCTGTCGGTGGCGGGCGCCTTCTGGCCGGCGGGGGTGCAGTCGGCGGGGGCCGCGCACGCCGCCTCGGACTTGGAGCCGACCGAGGAGGAGACGATCCAGCCCCCGGCGACGGCGAGCACCACGATCGCGACCATGGCGAGGATGAGGCCCTTGTTCTTGCTGCCCTTCTCCTCCTCGAGGTCGGCGTCGCCCGTCCAGCCGGAGCCGAGGAACCCGCGGCGCTCCTCGGTCGCGGGGCCCTGCTCGCCGTCGGGATCCCAGTCCTCCCCGTCCGGGCGGGCGTAGCCCTCGGGCCGCTCGTAGCCTTCCGGCCGCTCGTGGTCCTCGATCGCGGGGTAGCCCTCGGTGTACTCGCCGGGCTTCTCGTGGCCCTCGGCGCGGTCGAGGCCCTCGGGAGCCTCGCTCCGCTCGTAGTCGGGGCGCTCGGGCCGCGCGGGGTCGTCGTTGTGCGGGCGGACGGGCTCCTGTCCGGGCGTCCATCCGTCGGACAGCACGTCGCCGCCGGGACGCTCCGCCTCCGCGGCCCACTCGATGCTGAAGGGACCGGTCTGCTTCAGAGGATCCTCATCATGGGATCTCGGGTTGCCGTCGCGGTCCATATCGAACCTCTCTGCTCTAGAACCTGGCCGCGCACCTGCATAGCAGCTCCGACAGCGGCCTGTCCGGAAACTTCACACTTTTTCCAACTTTCGCAATCTTCCCATGGGTCACCCAGGCCACAGGCCGGAATCGGGAACAAGGCCGCGATCTCCGTCCGTCCGTAACCCCCTTGCCCACGGCACGGTGGACGGCTTCCCGACGCGTTCCGGCACCCGGATACCGATCCGCCGGTGGTCGTCGTATTTTGGGTATATGGCGTCACTAAGCGGGTGAAAGCGCAGGTGGCGGGCAGGTAGCGGCAGGGCCGAACGTCCCATCGCACAGGCGCCGTAAGACCCTGCCAGGTCGCTCGGTCATGGCCGAGTCTGGAAAGCAGATTCCCTGACAGGGAGGTGCCCCATGCGATCCTTGGCCAGGTGGACGGTGAGGTGTGCCCGCCGATATCGGTTCGATCACAACCCATTACGCCGCCGATCCGACCGCATCGAGGCCATCGCCGTGCTCGTCACGCTGCTGGCGCTGCTGATCAGCGTGTGGCCGGCCGCCATCGCCGCCCATCTGGTCTACCAGCGCGGCGTGGCCGCCGAACGCCTGGAGCCGGTCCAGCGCAAGCAGGTCACCGCCGTTCTGATGGAGGACGCCGCCAGCACCAGCACGGTCTCCTCCCAGGGCGCCGTGCTCGGCATCAAGGCCAAGGTCCGCTGGTACACCCCGGACGGCCGTCCGCACACCGAGACCCTGGCCGTTCCCGCCCAGGCGAAGTCCGGCTCCACTCTGGAGATGTGGGTCGACGCCTCGGGTCGTCCGGTCGCCGCTCCCCGGACGCACGCGCAGACCGTCGCCGACACGGTCGTCGCCGGTCTCGGCGTGCTGTTCGCGGCCTGCGGAGTCCTGTTCACCAACCTCGCGCTGTTCCGGTGGCTGCTCGACCGCCGTCGCTACGCCGAATGGGACCAGGCATGGGCGGGCGCCCACCAGCGGTGGCGGCGGCCACGGCAGCCGTGAGAGCGGTGGCGCCGTGAACCGGCCCGTGGTCGTCGGCGTCGACGGTTCGCCCCCCTCGCTGGCGGCCGTGCGCTGGGCCGCCGAGGACGCCGTACGGCGCCGGCGGGGCCTGCGCGTCGTCCACGTCGTCGACCCGTGGGTCTTCGACCAGCCGCTGGCCACCCCTCCAGGATTCCGCGACTCCCTGTCGGAGCTGTCGGGCAATGTACTCGCCGATGCCGCGCGGGAGGCCGCCGAGCGGGCGCCCGCGCTCGCGGTGGAGACGGCCACGCTCACCGGCACCGTCCGCGAGCAACTGCTGATCGCCGCGAAGGACGCCGAGGCACTGGTCGTCGGCAGCCGGGGCCTGGGCGGGTTCCTCGGCCTGGTCCTCGGCTCGGTGTCGATGGGCGTCGCCGGGCGCGCCGGCTGCCCGGTGGTGGTCGTCAGGCACACCGAGCCCGCCGCGTACGGCGAGATCGTCGTGGGCCACGACGCCTCGCCGGAGTCGGAGGCGGCACTGGAGTACGCCTTCGAGGAGGCCGCCCGGCGGCGGGCGGCGCTCCGCGCCGTCTACGCCTGGCAGGTGGACTCCATGCTGCCGATGTTCGGCGCCTACGGCGCCGACCTGGAGAGGGTCTACGAGTTCGGCGCGCGCGCCGCGCAGGAGCAGCTGTCGCCCTGGCGGGAGAAGTTCCCGCACGTGCGGGTGCGCGACTCGGTCGTCCAGGCCCACCCGATCGAGGCGCTGTGCAGGGCGTCGACCGAGGCCGACCTGCTCGTCGTCGGGTCGCGAGGAAGGGGCGGCCTCGGCTCGGCCGTGCTCGGCTCGGTCAGCCACGGCGTGCTCCACCACGCCTACAGCCCGGTCGCGGTCGTGTGCTCACGGACCGTTCGGCCGGCGGAGGAGGGCCGGGACCGATGAGCGGCGGCCTCCGGCGAGGAAAGGGGAGGCGAGGCGGATGAAGCAGAGCCTCCGGCTCGGTCGCGTGGCCGGCATCCCGGTGGGCGCCCACTGGTCCACGCTGGCGATCATCGCGCTGATCGGCTGGGCCCTGGCCGGCTCGGTCCTGCCCGAGGCCGTCCCCGGACTGCCCCCCGTGCAGTACTGGACGGTCGCCGTGGTCACCTCCGTGGTGTTCCTCGGCACCTTGCTGGCCCATGAGCTGGCGCACGCCCTGGTAGCCCGCCGCCGGGGCATCCCCGTGCGGTCGATCACCCTGTGGCTGCTCGGCGGCGTCACCGAGTTCGCCGGGGAGGAGGCGAAGACCCCGAAGGACGAGTTGCAGGTGTCGGCGGCGGGGCCGCTCACCAGCCTGGCGCTGTCGGGACTGTTCTTCCTGGCGTCGCTGCCGTTGCAGGGCCCGGCCGTGCTCGTCCCGGCCGTGCGGTGGCTCGCGCTGATGAACGCCGTGCTGGCGGTGTTCAACATGCTGCCCGGGGCTCCGCTGGACGGCGGCCGGGTGCTGCACGCCATCCTGTGGCGCCGGCACGGCGACCGCCTGCGGGCCGACCGCTCGGCGGCCCGTGCGGGGCAGGCGCTCGGCATGGCGCTGATCGCGATCGGCGGGGCGGAGCTGCTCCTGCTGGCCTGGACCGGCGGCCTGTGGACGATGCTGATCGGGTGGTTCCTCGCGGGGGCCGCGCGCAGCGAGAACATCGCCCGCGCGGCCCACCGGGGGCTCGCCGGGTGGCGGGTGCGCGATGTCATGACCCCCTCGCCCGACCTCGCCCCCGCCTGGGGTGACCTCGACGACTTCGTGGGCAACGTGGCGCTGCGCTCGCGGCAGACGGTGTTCCCGGTGGTCGACTTCGCGGGGAGCCCGGCGGGCGCCCTGTCGCTGGAGAGGCTGACGGCCATCCCTGCGCGGCAGCGCCACGACAGCCGGGTGGCGAGCGTGTGCAGGCCGCTGTCCCCCGACCGCGTGCTCGGCCCGGACGACGACGCGGGCCGCATCCTCGGGCTGTCGTCCCTCGGCGGGGAACTGGTGGCCGTGGTCGCCGACGCGGGTCACGTCGTCGGCATGGTGACCTCCGCCGACCTCGCCCGCGCCCTCCAGCAGGCCGTCCTGCGCACCACCACGGCCGCCCCGCCCCCCGGTCATCCCGGGCCGCCGCTCCACCCCCACCCCGACGCGCCCGGCGACGAGCCGCCCGACCGGCGCCTGCCCGGCTGACCGGAGTGCCGCCCATCGTCAGCGCACTCGTCTCAGCCGTCGCGGCAGCGGAGCAGCAGCATCGCGGCGTCGTCGTGGAGCGGCGCGTCGACGTGGGCGACCAGGTCGAGCCGCAGGGCCTCCAGCGCGGCCTCAGGGTCGTCGTCCTTGAGCAGGAACGCCCGTTCGGTGAGCGGGTAGAAGCGGCCCGCGCGGTCGCGGGCCTCGATCACCCCGTCGGTGTAGAGCAGGATCTGGTCGCCCGGCGCGAAGTCGACCTGGTGGGGGTTCGGGCCGTCGACCTCCAGCACCGCCAGCCCCAGCGGCGGGGCGGTGTCGTCCGGCTCCGCCAGCGTGATCTCGCCGTTGGCGCGCAGGATGAGCGGCGGCGGATGGCCGTAGTTGAGCAGGGTGAGCCGCCCGCAGGGGTCGGCGTCCACCAGGATGGCGGTGACGAACTCCTCGCCCGACAGGCGCCGGTTGAGCGCCTTCTCCAGCCGGCCGCTGACGCCGCGCAGGTCGGCCTCGTCGTGGGCCGCCTCGCGGAAGGCGCCGAGCACGAGCGCCGCGGTCTCGACGGCCTCCAAGCCCTTGCCCTGCACGTCGCCGACGATGGCGCGCACCCCGCCGGGGCCGGTGACCACCTCGTAGAGGTCGCCGCCGATGCGCGCCTCGGCGTTCGCCGAGGTGTAGGAGACGGCCGCGCGGAGGTGGCCCGCCAGCCGGGGGACCGGCCTGAGCAGCACGCGCTGCGCGACCTCGGCCACGGAGCGGACGGTCGCCAGCTCGCGCTCGCGGCGCTGCCGCCCCACCGTGGCCAGGATGCTCGCCGCGGTGACCCCGGCGATGGAGATCAGGCTCATGTTGCTCTGGCGGTCGCCGAGGACCCCCGCGTACAGCGCGAGGAGCAGCGAGAGGATCAGCGCCACGACGCCGATCAGGACCGTGCGCCGCACGCCGCCCACCAGGCTGGCGAACGCGGAACCGACGGCCAGCAGGGAGAGGTAGTTGAGGTCGGGCCCGGAGATGACGTCGACCGCGGCGACGATGCCCAGGGAGGCGAAAGGCAGCGCGCCCATGAGCCGCTGCGTTCTGCGACTGACCGCGCTCATAGGCGGCGTCCCGCTGCCGTGACGGTTCGTTCTCGCTGCCGACCGTTCGTCACAGGATGCCTCCGTGGAATAGGACCTTCTCGGTGGTGTGCCGACCAGGCTTCCCGGTGCTCCGCGGTAACTGTAACAAGGCGGCGAAAGGGCGAACAGCGTTCTGGCCTTACGCGATGGCCACAGCCGTGAACGGTGCGGCGACGGAGACGACGGGCCGGGGCAGCCGGCGAATCGGAAGTGAGCCGGCGTTCGCGGGGAACCCGGGTCACGAAAGAATCTTGAGTTACGGTGAAATGGGATAATTTCCACCATTTACCGCTTATGCCAGAAAGCACCTCGACAACCTCACAACTACAACGAACTGGACGCCCTCCGGCGTCGGAAAGCCGGATCGAGCCTGCCCGAGCGCAATTCTAGCCGGGAGGTCTCTGAAGGGCTCATGAATCGAACTTTACTCGGGGATCAGCCGGCCGGGACCGATTCGATACAGGCCCTCGACTTTCCGCGACCGGTCCGCCTGGAACCCATCCGATAATGCTTTGAGACGATAAATCATGCTCAGGCGGGCAGCTTGCTATCAGTCGTTGGTGGGAGTTCGTCGATGCGCGGGCAGGCGGGCGGTGAAGCACGCGCCGCCGCCCCCGCTCTCGGTGACGGCCACGGCGCCGCCGTGCAGGACGACGATCTCCCGGACGATCGCCAGGCCGAGGCCCGACCCGCCCGCGTCCCTCGTGCGGGCCTCGTCGAGCCTGGTGAAACGGTCGAAGACGGCGTCGCGGTCCTCCACGGGAATGCCGGGCCCGTCGTCGCGCACCTCCAGCACGGCGCCGTCCCCGTCCGCCCCCTCGGCGGCCACGCGGACCTGGACCGACGACGTCGCGTGCCGCACGGCGTTGTCCACCAGATTGACGATCATCCGCGCGAGGTGCGGGCGGGAGCCGCACACCACCACGTCCGGCTGGACGTCCAGCTCGACGCGAATGCCCGCCCGCGGGCGCGGGCGCAGCGACTCCTCCGCCGCCACCTGCCCGAGGTCCACCTCGTCGGCCCTCGGCGGCGCCCCGGCGTCCAGGGCCGCCAGCAGCAACAGGTCGGCGGCCAGCGACTGCAGCCGCCGCACGTCGCACAGTGCCTCGACGGCCGTCTCGCCGGCGGGGGCCAGCTCCAGACGGGTGCGCAGCGTCGCGATCGGGCTGCGCAGCTCGTGGGCCGCGTCGGCGACGAAGCGCCTGTGCTGCTCGACGGCCCTCTCCAGGCGGTCGAGGGTGGCGTTCACGGTGCGGGCGAGCGCCGCGACCTCGTCCCGCGCCGCCGGTACGGGTACGCGCCGGTGCAGGTCGCGCGCGGTGATGTCGGCCAGCCGGGCCCGTATGGCGGACACCGGCACCAGCGCCCGGCCCACGAAGAACCAGGTCATCGCGGCCACCAGAAGCAACAGGACCGGGATGCCGAAGATCAGCAGCCGGTTCAGCACGGCCAGCGCCTCACGCGCCGGGCCCAGCGAACTGCGCGCCATGACGGTCACCGGCCCCGCGCCGGTCTCCACGACGGTGCTGGCCGTCGTGTACGCCCCGGCGCCCCAGCCCGGGCCCGCGGCCTCGGCGGGAAGCCCGATATGGACGTCCGGGTCGGGCACCGTCCGCAGGGAGGCCTCGCTCGGCGCGCCCGACGCGCCCTCCTTGGTGATCGTGAGCGCGGCGCCCTTCGCCGAGCCGGGGACACCGGGTGCCTTCACGGGGCCGGTGGAACCGGCCGTCTTCGCAGGGCTGGGGGAGCCGGCCGTCTTCGCGGCGCCGGATGTACCGGCCGTTTCCGCCGGACCGGGCGATGCGGCTCTCTTCGCGTCGGACTCAGGGACCGCCGGCATGGGGGCGACGGCCAGGCGGCTCGCCGCCACCCCGGCCCGTTGCGCGGCCTCCGCGTTCGCGCTGCGCTCCAGGTCGGCGCGCAGGATCGTGGTCAGCGCGACGGCCGCCGCCGCGAGGGCGGCCGCGACGATGAGGGTCGCTGCCACGGTCGCGCGCAGCCGGACCGACCACCGCATCAGCGTCGCCCGTCGAGGCGGTAGCCGGCACCCCGCACGGTGACCAGGGAAGAACGGCCGAACGGGGTGTCGACCTTGCGGCGCAGCGCGCTGATGTAGACCTCCACGATGCTCGGATCGCCCTCGTAGGCGAAGTCCCACGCCTGCCGCAGCAGCTCGGCCTTGGAGACCACCTCGCCGGGCCGCCGGGCGAGGCCGTGCAGCACCGCGAACTCCTTGGGAGTGAGGGCGATGTCCACCCCGGCGCGGCTGCACCGCATTCCAGCAGGATCGACCACCAGGTCGCCGACCGTCAGCGCGACCGGCCGCTCCCGGCCGCCCCGCCGCACCAGGGCACGCAGCCGGGCCAGCAGCACGACGTAGGAGAACGGCTTGGACAGGAAGTCGTCGGCCCCGTTGTCCAGCGCCTCGGCCTCGTCGTACTCGCCGTCCTTGGCCGTCAGCATCATGATCGGCGTCCAGTCGCCCCCGTCGCGCAGGCGCCGGCAGACCGCGTACCCGTTCAGCCGGGGCAGCATCACGTCGAGCACGATCGCGTCGTAGGCATTTTCGGCCGCCATCCACAGGCCCTCGGGCCCGTCGTGGGCGACGTCGACGGCGAAGCCCTCGTTCGCCAGGCCGTTCTTGACCAGGGCCGCCAGGCGGCGCTCGTCCTCGACCAGTAGCACGCGCATGGGTCAAGGGTGCCGGACGCCACCTGAAAGGCGGCTTAAGATCATTTCGGCCGGCTTCAGGGTGGCTTCAGGTGACCGTCGGCAGGGTCTTTCTCCGTCGGACCCGCAAGGCCGGCCCGCGAGGGCCGGCCGGTCACTAGGAGAAGCTCATGATCGACAAGCGCCTGCGCGTGGTGCTGTCCGCCGGGGTGCTCGGGGTGGCCCTGGCCGCCACGCTCACCGCCGCCGCGAACGCCGACAACGCATCCGGCGACGACCCCGTGGTGCTCCATGCGACCCGCGTCTGCGGGCACACGATGACGCTGGTGCGCAAGGACGGCAAGGTCTACCTCGACGACGGCACGGGACTCAAGGAGCTGAAGCCCGGCGACGCGGCGCCCGCGGCGCCCGCGGTCCCCGCCCTGCCGCCGACCGGCCAGACGCCCGAGACGGCCACCCCGCCCCACGGCGACGCCCCCGAGACGGCCACCCCGCCCGACGGCGACGCGCCGGAGAAGGGCGCTCCGCCCGACGGCGACGCGCCGGAGAAGGGCGCTCCGCCCGCCGGTGACGCGCCGGAGGGGGCGACCACGGCGCCGGTCGTGCCGGATGGCGGCGGCACGCCCCTGGCCACGCCCGACGCCACCAGGACGCTGACCACGGTCCCCGATGGCGAGAGCGTGCCGCCGGCCGCCCGGGCGCCGGAGCCCGGGGAGAAGGCCGAGATCCTCCGCGCGGAGAAGGACACCAGGGTGAGCGGGACGGCTCCGGACGGGGACGGGAAGGGCGCGGGCACGTTGACCTGCGCCGTGCCGGCCCAGGCCCGGGAGGACCGGCAGGACGGCGGGGCCCGGGAGACGCGCCAGACCCATGAGGACCGACAGGAAGAGCAGGCCGAGTAGGCCGACGACGGGCGAGGCGGCCGGCGGCCCCGGCTCAGGAGCCGCTACAGCCAGTGCGCCGTCCACGAACGATCGCCGGGTCGGGCGCCGTAGTGCGGCGCCTTTACCGCCGTACCACGACCCGCCGACCCGGCGCCGATCACATGCAGCACATATCAGCTGAAGAGAGCCACACCCGGTGGTTACCGCGCCAACGGGTCGGCGGCCCGGCTCGGGGGCGTTCGCGGGCCGGTGACTTCAGCCTGGAGAGCCATGCCCGGTGAAGGCAGGTGGTCACCGTGCCAACGGGTCGGGGGCTGGCTCAGGGGTGTTCGCGGGCCGGTGGCTTGAGCTGGAGCTCGTCCAGCAGGCTGCTGGTCGCCGCGGCGACCGCCTCTACGGCCCGCTCGAACGCCTCGGTGTTGCGCGCCGACGGGGCGCGGAACCCTGAGATCTTGCGGACGTACTGCAACGCGGCGGCCCTTACGTCGTCGTCGGTGACGTCACTGGTGTAGGGCTCGCGAAGTGTCTTGATGCTCCGGCACATGAAAGGACGGTACGTCATGGGCGCGGAGGGCGGGGGACCCCGTCCCAGGCGCAGGGGTGACCCCAGCGGGCGGGCGGGCGCGGGAGTCACCCCGCCGGGGGCGTGGTACCCCGGGGGCCGCTGCGCGCGGGCGGCCTGGCGGCCCGCGGCGTGGTAGCCCGGGGGCCCCGGCGCGCGGGGCGGCCCGGCGGCCCGCGGCGTGAAACGCGAGCCCCGGCGTGCGGGCGGTCCGGCGGCCTGCGGCGTGAAACGCGAGCCCCGGCGTGCGGGCGCACGGAATGGGGGTCGGCCTGGCCGCGTCGCGTCTGTGGCTCCGTATGTCGGGAAACTCCCGGTAAAGCGGCGGTCGGCGGGCGTTATCCGCCGACGTCCGGAGGGGATGGGCACTACATCTCTGACTGACGGAGGCCGCCATGGCGCAGAAGACGACCGCCGCCCCGAAGGACGCCGAGCGCGGACGCGCCGAGACCGGCCCCGAGGATTCCGCGCGCCCCGCCGCGCGAAAGGCGGAGCCCCGGCGAGGCGCCGTCCGGAGTGCCGCGTCGGGGTCGGGCGCCGTCCAGAGTGCCGCGCCGGGGTCAAGTGGCTCCCGGGGTGCGGCGTCGGGGTCGGGTGGTGCCCGGAGTTCCGCGGCGCGATCGGGTGGTGCGCGGGGTGCCGCATCGGGGTCGGGTGGTGCCCGGGGGGCCGCGTCGCGGGCGACCGGCGCCCGGAGCGCCGCGTCGGGGTCGGGCGGCGCCAGGGGGGAGGGGCCGCGGGACGAGGCCGCCGCGCCCGCTCGGCGCCATCGGGCCCCCGCTTCGCGGCCGGCGGTGACGCTGCCGCTGATCGGGCGGGTGGTCCTGCCGCCGCCGGACCGGCTGGCCTTCTACGCGGCGCTGGGCCTGCTCTCGGCCTTCAACATCATCGAATGGCCGCTGGCGCTGGTCATCGGATTGGGGCACTTCCTGGCGGAGCA
The DNA here is from genome assembly GCF_040607455.1 of Sphaerisporangium sp. NPDC005289. Classification (NCBI taxonomy): domain Bacteria; kingdom Bacillati; phylum Actinomycetota; class Actinomycetes; order Streptosporangiales; family Streptosporangiaceae; genus Sphaerisporangium; species Sphaerisporangium sp. NPDC005289. The sequence goes on along the minus strand of NZ_JBEXGS010000027.1, from coordinate 34,345 downwards.
GCGTCTTTCGCGCGTCCTGCGAGGCATAGGACAGGCGGCGGAGGCCGTCTAGAGTGAATGCCGCATTTCCGGTTGATGACCGTCAATGCCGATGAATATCGCTCATTGTCAATAGCGCGCAAAATTCCAACACGCCGACCATCGGCAACGGACCGCAAACCTGGCAACAAGTCTCGACAGGGGGCGGATATCGGCGTTCGGTGAATCGGTTGTGGTCCGTTCGGCTCGGGTACATGGTCCTCGCCCGCCGAAATAGGACAAAGGAGTCATATCAATGACTTTCAACCCTCTGGAACAGCAGGGAATCCCGCTGGACCGGCAACTGCGCAACTGGCGGGAACTCAACGTCCCCCAGCTCGACCCGGACCATTCCGATCCCTACGCCCGCTGCCGGGTCATCACCATGAACGGCATCGAGGTCGAAGCGATCATGTTCGGCCACCACTTCGCCCGGCACTGCCCCGATCTGGACGTGCGGCGGCAGCTCGCCGAGGTGCGCTACATCGAGCAGCAGCAGCAGAAGGCCGTGAACTGGCTGCTGCCCGGCCTGGCCTCGGTGCTGGAGACCACGATCGCCTACGAGCAGGTGGCCGTCGACCTGACGGCCTGGGTCGCCCGGATGGAGCCCGACCCCTACCTCAAGCAGGCGTTCGAGTTCGGCATGCTGGAGGACTTCGACCACCTGTACCGGTACGCCAACCTGTACGAGCTGATCGAGCACCGCAAGGCCGAGAAGATCGTGGACGCGCTGACCGAGGTCATGCCCGGCCGGCCCACGCCCCTGCACCACCGGCACCCGATCGACAACGTCCGCGACCACTACGACAAGGACACCGCGAGCCCGATCTCCAAGCTGCACACCCTGACGATCATGGCCGCCGAGCAGCAGACCATGAACTTCTACATGAACGTCGGGCCGGAGTACATGGAGGAGATCGCCCGCAGGCTCTACCAGGAGATCGGGCTCATCGAAGAAGAGCACGTCACCCACTACGAGTCGCTGCTCGATCCGAACGAGACCTGGTGGGAGATGCTGGTCAACCATGAGTACAACGAGTGCTACATGTACTACTCGTTCATGGAGACCGAGTCCGACGACCGGCTGAAGTCGATCTGGGAGCTGCATCTGGCCATGGAGCTGGAGCACCTGCGCATCGCCTGCGACCTGATGCGCCGCCACCAGAGCCGCGAGCCGGCCGAGATCTTGGCGCCGAGCTTCCCGGAGCCGGTGACCTTCGAGCCGAACAAGATCTACATTCGCGAGATCCTCGCCACGCAGATCGACCTCACCACGCTCGGGACGGGGTACGTGCGCGACGCGCACGAGCGGTTCCAGCGCTTCCAGGACCGGTTGCACGGCGGCGAGCCGGCGCCCAGCGACCAGGTGCTGGAGGAGACCACGGCGAAGTTCGGGCAGGACTACCGGATGGAGACCGAGGGCCCGCATCCCGTGCCCAGCATGCGCCGTCCCGCCCACTGACAGGGGACGGACAGGACCGGCGCCCGTGCGGCGCGGCACCGCCCGCCCGGCCTTTCGAGGACCGGGCGGGCGGTGGCGTGTGCGGTCGGCGGTCAGGTGTTCTTCTTGCCCATCGCCTGGCGGACCACGTCCCGGACGCGGTCGAACATGGCCGTCGGCGTTCCGACCAGGACGTTCTTGGTGGCCGACTCCACGCCCGGGTGCGGGTGCGTCGGGGCGAGCGCCTCGGCGGCCTTGACGCCGAGCGCCATCGCCCGCCGCTCGGCCGAGTTGGTCTCCCGGACGAGCTGGGCGAACTCGTAGCGCTCCTCGGCCCGGGCGTGCTCCTCGACGGCGATGCGCAGCTTCTGCAGGTGCGAGGGGAACGAGGGGTCGTCGGTCCCCCGCTCCTCCATGAGGGTGAGCAGCTGCTTGGCCTCGTTCTCCTCGCGCAGCCGCTCGTCGACGATGGCGTCGCCGCCGTCGAGCGCGCGCCTGGCGTAGGGGTGGACGACCTCCTCCTCGGCGGTCTCGTGGACGGCCAGCAGTCGCACCAGGTTCTGGAACGCCTCGGCCCGCGTCTCGCCGGTGGCCTGCTCCACCTCGTCGAACATGTCCCTGATCTCCGCGTGCTGGCGGATCAGCAGTCCCACCACGTCGCTCTCGTCCATCAGCTCAGGCATGGTCTTGCTCTTGGCCATTGCGGTTCCCCCCGTGTCGTCGCCGCGGTGGCTCGGTTCTCCGCGGTCGGCAATGAAGACCTTCCCCACCGCCGGTGGCGACACGGACATCTGCCGACAAGGGCCAGCAAAGAGGTCATATGTGGAGCGGAACTCCCTCGATGCCGGAAGTCCCCGGATGCCGGAACGCCTCGGGTCCACAGTCCCCGGATGCCGGAACGCCTCGGGTCCACCGGCAGGTGCGGGAGTACGGCCGGGGGCCGTACTCCCGCGAAGGGCGCGACTCAGCTCGCGGCGCAGGTGTATCCGGACGGCACCGAGGTGGTGCCGTCGGGGCGGCCGCCCTGGAAGCCGAACGTCGTTCCGGCGCCCGGCCCGAGCGCGCCGTTGTAGGAGGCGTTGCGGGCGGTCACCGTCTGCCCGCTGGTGCTCACGGTCGCGCCCCACGACCCGGTGATGGTGTGGCCGGAGGGCAGGGTGAAGGTCACCGTCCATCCCTTGATGGCGGCGGTGCCGGTGTTGGTGACCGTGATCGGCTGGATGACGTAGCCGTTGCCCCACTGGCCCTGCGTGGTCGCCGTGACGCTGCAACCGCCCGTTCCGCCGCTTCCCGCCGTGGTGGTGAAGGTCACCAGGGCGGAGTCGCCGGAGAGGTTCCCCGCGCCGTCACGGGCCCGCACGTAGACCTGGTACCGCGTGCTCGCGCTCAGCCCGGTGAGGGTGATGGAGCTGGTGGTCGTCTGCCCGAGCCGCGGGTCGGTGCTGCCCTGTTCGCGGTAGACGTCGTAGCCGGCCAGGCCGGAGCCGCCGGAGTCGGTCGAGGCGGTCCAGGTCAGCGTGGCGCCCGAGGAGGTCACGGCGGAGGCCGCCGGGGTGCCCGGCGTGCTCGGCGGCGTCGTGTCGGAGGGGTCGCCGCCGCCGAAGATCGACGCCTGCCTGGCCGTCTGCTTGATGCCGTTGGCGCCGTTGAAGATGCGCTGACCCCAGGACGTCAGTGCGCTGGGGTTGAAGTTGGTGACCATGTCGAGGTACTCGACGCCGCCGCTGTTGCCGCTCCACGACCAGCCGAGGTAGCCGATGCCGCGCGACTGGGCCTGCGCCATGATCGTGTCCTCGTCGGGGTCGCCGTCGGAGTGCATGTTGCCGAACTCGCCGACGACCAGCGGCAGCCCGGCCGTCCGGAAGGCGTCGAAGTAGGCGTTGATCTCCGCGGCGGTGTCGAAGACCCCGTACATGTGGATGGAGAACACGGTGTTGCGCTGGGAGTCGGCGGCGGCCACGGTGGCGGCGGTGTCCCGCATGACGAACTGCCAGTCCTGGCCCCAGTTGGGCGCGTCCACCATGATCAGGTGCTGGAAGCCGCTGCCGCGCAGGCGGCTGATCGCGTTCGAGGTCGCCTGGGTCCAGCCGCTGACGTTGTTGTTGCCGTACGGCTCGTTGCCGATGTTGAGGATGACGTAGTCCTCCTGGCCGACCAGGGCGCTCTTGACGCTGATCCAGTAGTCGACCGCCGCGTCGAGCGTGACGGCGCCGCTCTGCTCGCCGTAGCCGGTGGTGTCGTGGTTCTCCAGGATGCAGATCAACCGGTTCGCCTTGCACTGCGCGATGACGTTCGCCACGTCGCTCGCGCCGTTGGCCGTCCAGCGCCCGCCGCTCAGCACGACGCGCACCGCGTTCGCGCCGAGGGACTTGATGCCCGCGAGCGAGGAGGTGGTCTGGCTCGCGTACCAGGTGTGCGCGTGGCTGACGCCCCGCAGGACGAAGGTGCCGCCGTTCGCCTCGACGATGTTCCTGCCGCTCACGTGCAGTCCGGCCGCGGCGCCCGCGGGCGGTGCGGCGGCGAGCATCGAGACCAGGAGCGCGAGCAGGGCGGCCGTCGCCGCCGCCGCCGTTCGGAGTCGCTTTCTCATCGATCACCTTTCATGGGAGGCCATTAACCGGTTAAGTCGCACGGCGGACGCCGCTGAGTCCGACGGTCGGGGAGCGCTCTCATGGTGGGTGGGTCGCGTTCGGATGTACAGCATGGGGCGCGCGCCGGACGGCACGGCGCGGCCGCGCCGGCCCCGGCGCGGGCGCGCGACCGTCCCGCGACATCGCAAGACGCCGGCACGGCGCCGCGCCGGGCTCGCGCCCCGGCGGTGGGGGGTGGGAGGAGGAGCTGAAACTTTCAGCTCGTCAGGGGCGCGCGCAGACCGTTCCGCCGGTCGGAGACGAGCGCACGACGAGCCGGTCTCCGGCCGGGGGAAGGAGGAGGGGAAGGGGGGCGGCCGGTCAGAGGAAGATGCTCTGCGGCACGGTCACCCCCAGGCTGGAGATCGGGCACAACCGGTCGAGCGCCGCGGCGATCTCGGGCACCACCTCCAGAGTGGCGCGCACCACCGGGTCGGTCACCTTCAGGTACGCCAAATGCCGGATGCCGTGCGCGACGACGTTCGCCACGGTCATGTCGTCAGGCGTGGGAGTGGCCGGCGCGCCTCCTCTCGCCACGCGCATGTAGGGCAACCGCACGGCGGGCAGGTGCGTCCACGGGTCCGGGCACACCGCGTACGTCAGCACGACCTCGCCGCTCGGCTCGTACCGCCAGCTCGTCGAGTGCACGGTCACGCTCACCTGCTCGGCGCTCACCCCGGCGGCACGGCGGGCGGCCTGGTCGGGGTTCTCACCGGGCAGAGGCGTGGTGACCAGCCGGCGGTAGGACCAGCCGCCGGAGGAATCCGCCCGCAATGCGAGGGTCTCGACCATCACCGTCGCCGTAGAAGTGCCGATCTCTTGTGTCAGCATGCGTTTCCAATCCCGTCATCGGCCCACCCGTGGGCGCCCCCCATCAGGGCTATTGCAACGAGTATGCAGGAGCGGTCACCACGCATCGCATCTTTGCTATTGCCGTAAGTGCCGCATGTGTGCTGGCTTGGACTCGTGCATGAGGAGGCGAGTGCGATGCCGGAGAGACCGGGAGTGCTGGTGCTCATGGGATCGGGGGAGACGGCCCCGACCATGGTGGAGGTCCACCGTTCCGTGGTCGGCAGATTCGGCCGGGGACCCCGGGCCCTGTTGCTGGACACGCCCTACGCGTTCCAGGAGAACGCGGCCGACATCTCCGCCCGCGCCCGGCGTTACTTCGCCGACAGCGTCGGGGTGAAGGTGGAGGTCGCGTCGGGCTCGGGCGCGCTGATCGAGGCCGACTGGGTCTTCTCCGGGCCGGGCAGCCCGACCTACGCGCTCGATCATTGGCGGGGGACGGAGGTCGGCGCCGCTTTGAAGGCCCGGGTGGGCTCCCGCAGCGGCGCCACGGTGCTGGCCTCCGCGGCGGCGTGCACGGTGGGGGTGGCGGCCGTGCCCGTCTATGAGATCTACAAGGTGGGCGCCCAGCCGCACTGGCGTGACGGGGTCGACATCCTGTCGTCGCTGGGGCTGCCGGTCGTGGTGATCCCGCACTACGACAACACCGAGGGCGGCACGCACGACACGCGCTTCTGCTATCTGGGTGAGCGGCGGCTGTCGCAGATGGAGCGCGAGTTACCCGACGAGGTCGCGGTGCTCGGCATCGACGAGCACACGGCCGTCGAGATCGACCTGCGGGCCGAGACCGTCACGGTGCGCGGACGCGGCGCGCTGACCGTCCGCCGCCAGGGCGCGCAGACCGAGTTCCCCACCGGCAGCACCCTGGCACTGGCGGAGCTGCGCGAACTGGCCAAGGGCGTCTCGGGGTTCGTCCCCGCCGCGCCGGTCGTCCAGGCGCCCGAGGAGGAGTCCTCCAGCGCCACGCTGGCCGAGTCGGTGCAGCGGTGCGAGTCGCGGTTCGACGCCGCCGCCGCGTCCGGCGACGCCGGCGCGCTGAGCGAGGCCGTCCTGGAGCTGGAGGGCGAGATCACCCGGTGGGCCGCCGACACCGAGGAGGACGAGGGCGGAGTGGACCAGGCCCGCGCGGTGCTGCGCCACCTGGTCGCGCGGCTCGGCGGCCTGGCCGACCTGAGCTCCCCGCACGACCGGCTCGCGCCGTTGGTCGAGCCGCTGGTCGCCCTGCGGGGACGGCTGCGCAAGGAGGGGGCCTACGACACGGCCGACGCGGTGCGGGACGCGCTGGCCGAGGGGGGCGTCCTGGTCGAGGACACCCCGCAGGGCCCGCGGTGGACCCTGCGCTCCTGATCTCTCGGGGAGGCATGCCCGCCATTCGGGGGTTATTGAGTCGAATGTCCCATTCGATGGCGGGCACATCTTCCCTATGGCCAGAACGACGCAACCCCGTGACGTGGCCGTCGGTGACGCGGTCACCTGGAAGAGCCACGGATCCACCGCCTCAGGGACGGTCGAAGAGAAGATCACCGAACGCACCGAGCGAGCCGGCCGTGTCGTGGACGCCTCGGAGGAGGAGCCGCAGTACCTGGTGCGCAGCGACAAGAGCGGCAGGACCGCCGTCCACAAGGCGTCGGCCCTGCGGAAGAAGCGCTGAGATGGCGAAGGACGAGCACCGCGTCGCCGCGGAGTTCGGCGAGGCGGTCAACATGACGCCCACGGAGATCGAGCGGTGGCTGGACACCCCGCAGTCCCAGGCCGCCGGCGACAAATCGGGCGGCGGGGAGTCCACCGGGCACGCCTCCGGCCGCCGCATCGCGGAGATCCTCCGCAAGAAGGCCGGGGACCTCTCCGAGGACGACTACGCCCACATGCGGAAGGTCACCGGCTACGTCCACCGCCACCTCGCGCAGCGCCCCTCCCACGACGTCAGGGATTCCCGCTGGCGCCACTCGCTCATGAACTGGGGCCACGACCCGCTCAAGTGACCCCGTCCTGACCGACGTTCCCGCGCCCTTCCACGACTAGGGCCGTTCGCGGCGGGCAGAGGGGAACCCGTGGTCGATGAGGGACTGGTGTTGCTGCTGGCGTGGAGCCAGCTGCTCGCGCTCCTGGGGCTGCTCGGGTACTTCCTGCTGCGGGGCAGGTCATGAGGCCCCCCGCGCCGCCGGGTACCGCGCCGCGGCCGGGAAGGCGCCGATTCGCGCGCGCCCTCCCGCAGGCGGCGCTGCTCGCGGTCCTCGCCACCGCGTGCGTCAGCCCGGCCTGGGACGACCACGACTACGGGCTCAAGGCGGGCGCCACCGCCCAGGCGGCCGCGTCCAGCGTGGAGCTGGTGCGGCTCGCGGTCAGGGACCACGACCGGCTCACCACCCCATACCTCAAGACGGTGCTCACCGAGGCGTCCGGCGACCTCGGCAGCGTGAACGACCAGTTCGGCGGGGTGCAGCCGCCCTCCGACGCCGCCGACCGGCTGCGCACGCAGGTCACCGACCTCACCTCGCAGGCGGAGGAGGAGGTCCAGGGCCTGCTCATCGAGGTCAGGCGGGACGGGTTGCGCGACCCGCGCGGGGCCGACCGCAGGCTCGGGGAACTCGCCGGGCGGCTGCGGCAGATCGAGGAGGCCCACCGGTGAAGAAGCTGTTCGCCGTGACCCTGGGCATCCTGACCGCCTTCGGCGGGTTCGTCGACATCGGGGACCTGGTGGCCAACGCCCTGGTCGGCGCCCGGTTCGGCATGTCGCTGGCCTGGGTGGTCATCGTCGGCGTCATCGGCATCTGCCTGTTCGCCGAGATGTCCGGACGCATCGCGGCCGCCTCCCAGCGCCCGGTCTTCGACCTGGTGCGCGAGCGGCTCGGCCCGCGCGCCGGCCTGGTCAACCTCGGCGCCTCCTTCTTCATCAACGTGCTGACGCTGGCCGCGGAGATCGGTGGCGCCTCGCTGGCGCTGGAGCTGGCCACCGGCGTCAACTACCTGCTGTGGGTGCCCGGCGTGGCGCTGGTGGCCTGGCTGGTGATGTGGCGGGTCAAGTTCGAGACGATGGAACGGATCTTCGGCCTCGCCGGGCTCGCGCTGGTCGTCTTCGCGGTGGTGCTGTGGCAGCTCGGCCCCGACTGGGGAGAGCTGGCCCACCAGGTGACCCACCCGCCGTCCGACGAGGGCGTGCCGACGTACTGGTACTACGCGATCGCGCTGCTCGGCGGGGCCATGACGCCCTACGAGGTGTTCTTCTTCTCCTCGGGCGGCGTCGAGGAGCGCTGGACGCGCAAGGACCTGGTCACCTCCCGGGCCAACGTCTTCGTCGGGTTCCCCCTCGGCGGCTTCCTGTCGCTGGCGATCGCCGGATGCGCGGCCACGGTGTTCCTGCCGGTGCACGCGCAGGTGGACACTCTGGGCCAGATGGTGCTGCCCGTCGGTCTCGGCCTCGGCCAGGTCGGTCTGGCGCTGGTCATCTTCGGGATCTTCGCGGCCACGTTCGGCGCGACGCTGGAGACGGCTCTGTCGTCGGGCTACACGCTCAGCCAGTACTTCGGCTGGCAGTGGGGCAAGTACGTGCGGCCGCGGCAGGCGTCGCGGTTCCACGTGGTGGTGCTGGTGGTGACGATCGTGGCGGCCGCCCTGGTGCTCACCACCGTGGACCCGATCAAGGTGACCGAGTACTCGCTGGTCTTCTCGGCCGCCGCGCTCCCGCTGACCTACCTGCCGGTGCTGATGATCAGCAACGATCCCGACTACATGGGCGACCAGGTCAACGGCCGGTTCTCCAACGCGCTCGGCACGGTCTACATGGTGCTGCTCGTCGTGGTCGCCGTGGCGGCGATCCCGCTGATGCTCGCGACGAAGGCGGGACAATGAGCCAGAAGGCCAGGACCCTGCACGCCCAGCTCCACCTGCTGGACCGCCAGGTGGTGCACGCCGGCGACGGCCGCCTGGTGTGCAAGGTGGACGACGTGGAGCTGGCGGCCGGTGAGGACGGCCGCCCGTACGCGACCGCGATTCTCAGCGGGCCGCTCGCGCTCGGGCCGAGGATCGGCGGCGTGGCCGGCCGGCTGATCGTCGCCACCACGGAGCTGTTCCGGCCGGAGGAGCGCCCGGCGCCGCAGCGCATCCCGATGGCGCTGGTGTCGGAGATCGGCAGCGCCGTCCAGGTGAGCGGGGATCCCCCGGAGGCGGCCCTCGAACGCTGGGTGCGCGAGCACCTCATCGCGCCCATTCCCGGCAGCGACGGCGGCGGCGAGGCGGAGGACGGCGGCGACGAGGAGCCGCCCGCCCCGCGTCCCTCCGCCGAGCCCGAGGACGGGAATCGCACGCGCCTCGCGCCGCTCCTCGGCCGCCGGGTCCTCGACGCCGACGGCGCGCCGGTCGGGCAGGTGGCCGACGTCCAGCTCACCCAGGACGGCCCCCTGCTGGAGGGCGTGCAGAACGCCTTCCAGGTCTCCGGTCTCATCGTGGTCCCCCGGCACACCGGGCAGCTGTTCGGTTACGAGCGCGGTCCGGGGGGCCAGGCGCCGGCGCTGGTCAAGACGATCATTCGCCGCCTCCACCGGGGCAGCAGGTACGTCGCCTGGCCGCAACTGGCCTCGCCGCTCCCGGACACCGGTCCGATACGGCTGTCCGCGCGCCTGGCGGAGCTGTCCTCCCTCGCCGAGCTCTACGAGCGGGACACCGCAGGGTGACGGTTTCGGCGCCCGATGCGGGGGCAGCCGAAGACCGATCCCGTACTAGAGGCAAGGAGAGCAGGATGCCGACCGCACGAGAGATCATGACCCCCAACGCCGAATGCGTGCTCGCGGACGAGACGGTCTTCGACGCGGCGGAGAAGATGGCCCGCCTCGACGTCGGCTCGCTCCCCATCTGTGGCGCCGACAACCGGCTGAAGGGCATGCTGACCGACCGCGACATCGTGGTCAAGGTGCTCGCCAAGGACAGGTCGCCCAAGGACTGCACGGCCGGCGAGCTGGCCCAGGGCGAGGCCGTCACCATCGGCGCCGACGACGACGCCAAGGAGATCCTCAGGACCATGGCCTCGCATCAGGTGCGCCGCCTGCCGGTCATCGACGGCCACGAGCTGGTCGGGATCGTCGCGCTGGCCGACGTCGCCCGCGCCCTGCCCGACTCACCGGTGGGCGACCTGGTCGACGCGCTGACGGCCGACTGAGCGGCGCGGCCGGCCGGATGACCGGCCGCCGGCCCGCCCGGCGGGTGCCGGACGTGCGGAGAGCTCCGGCCCGGAGGCACTAGGCCGGAGCTCTCCGCAGGTCACGGCATTCCGGACGGCACGGTCCGGCAGGCGGCCGAACGGTTCCACGGCGCCGTGCGCGCCGGTCAGGCCCAGGCGGCGTGCTCCCTCCTCGCGCCGAGCACCGCCGAGGACGTGGGCTCGGGGGAGGGAGGCTGCGCCAAGGCGATCCTCCGGCTCGGCCTGCCCGCCGGGCAGGGCGCGGGGACGGCGCGGGTCTGGGGCGACGAGGCCCAGGTGCGGCTCGCGGACGACACCGTCTTCCTGCACCGCTTCGCCCACGGCTGGCTCGTGCGGGCCGCCGGGTGCACGCCGCGCGGCGAGCGGCCCTACCAGTGCGATGTGGGGAGCTGAGCATGCGGACGATGTACGTGGTCACCCTGGTGATCATCGTGGCCGGTCTGACGTACTTCCTGACGACCGGGCTGCTGCGCAGGTAGGGGGACGACGATGAGACGCTTCCTGCGCGACAACGCGCTCGGCCTGTTCTTCCTGGCCATCTTCCTGCTGGCGCTGCTCGGCCAGTCGATCGCGGGCAACGCCGACTACAACGCCCGCCAGCTCGTCGACGGCGGCGCCCCCATCTCGTGGGTCTCCTACGTGACCTCCTCCGACTTCACCGTGGACGTCGCGGAGAACTGGCAGTCGGAGTACCTGCAGTTCCTGCTGTTCATCCTGGCGACGGTCTGGCTGGTGCAGCGCGGCTCCCCGGAGTCCAAGAAGCGCGGCGAGGAGGGCCGGGAGAGCGACGAGCGGCAGAAGGTCGGCCCGCACGCCGAGCCGGACAGCCCGGCGTGGGCCAAGGTGGGCGGCCTGCGGCAGGTGCTGTTCTCCAACTCCCTCGGCCTGGTGATGGGCGCGGTCTTCGTCCTGTCGTGGCTGGCCCAGTCGGTGGCCGGCACCGCGAGCTACAACGCCGAACGGCTGGCGCGGTTACAGGACCCGGTCACCTGGCTCGGCTACGTGGGCTCGGCCGACTTCTGGAACCGCACGCTGCAGAACTGGCAGTCGGAGTTCCTGGCGGTGCTGTCCATGGTGGCGTTGTCGGTGTACCTGCGCCAGCGCGGCTCACCGGAGTCCAAGCCGGTCGGCACCTCGCACACGGCGACGAGCGTCGAGGGCTGAGCCCGCCGGGACGGGCTCGGCCGGTCAGGCCGGATCTTGCCCCGGTGCGGCGGCCTCTTCGCGGGGACGGACGACCGCGACGGGGCAGTGGGACCCGTGCAGGGCGCCGTGGCCGACCGAGCCCAGCACCGCCCCCCGGAACCCGCCGAGCCCGCGCGACCCGGCGACGAGCAGGTCGGCCTTCTCCGAGGCCTCCACCAGGGCGGGGGTCGGATGCCCGCACACGGCCGACTCCGCCACCGGCACCTCGGGGTAGCGCTCCCGCCACGGCGCGAGCCACTGCCTGAGGCGCTGCGTCCCGGACTCGAAGACGTCCCGCATGACGTCGGTGTAGCCGGCCGCGAGCGGCGAGAACACCGGAACCGCCCAGGCGTACACCGCGTGGACGCGCGCCTCGCGTCGCCGCGCCTGCTCGAAGGCGAACTCCAGGGCGGCCTCGGAGTGCGGTGACCCGTCGACGCCCACGGCGATCTCGCCGAACCGCTCCCGCGGCAGGTCGCGGACGACCACGACCGGTCCGGCGGCGTGGCCGGCGAGGGCGACGCCCACCGATCCGACCATGAGCCCGGTGAAGCCGCCCATGCCGCGGCTGCCGAGCACGATGGCGTCGGCCCGGCCCGACTCGTCCAGCAGCCGCTCCACGACGGCGCCGGTGATCAACTCGGTGGTCACGGCGAGGCCGGGCGCCCGTTCTCCGGCCCGCTCGGCGGCCTTCGCCAGCACGCCCTCGCAGTAGTCGGTGAGCGACTGGTCGAACCCCTCCACGCGGTGGAAGGGGTACTCGTTGGCCCACGGCTCGCGGACGTGCACGATGCGCAGGGCGCCTCCCGCGCGCGCGGCGTCGTCGGCCGCCCAGTCGACCGCCGCGAGGGCGGAGGGGGAACCGTCGACCGCGACGGTGACAAGCCCGAACATGTTCTTCTCCTTCGTCGTGCCGGACGACCCGGCCGGTCCGCGCCGCTGCCCGTCTTCAGCCGGATCACCGGGACCCGGCCCGCCGGGACGTCCGCGTGGCACTGTCATCCTCGTCCCAGGCGAGCCCGCCCACCACGTCCACCACGCCGGTGACCCGCGCGATGGCCCGGACGGGCCGGTCACCCGTGCCCGCCGGGCGCCCGGAACGCGGCGGCGCCCGGGACGCGGTGGAACGCGGCGGCGCCCGGGACGCGGTGGAACGCGGCGCCGCCCTGGACGCGGCGGGCACATGGGCCTTTCGGCCCCAAGGGCTGGGACCAGTGCCCCGGGTACCCGGCCCCCGCCAGGGGGAGGACGACAGTGGGGCGAACGCCGCCGTTCCCGGCCGCCGGAGCACCGGCGTGCCGAAGGGAGGGAGAGCCATGGACACTCGCACGCCGGCCGGCACCCTGGCGGAGGCGGTCAGGGCCGCGGTGGAGGCGGCCGTCCACGCGCCGTCGGTGCACAACACCCAGCCGTGGTCCTTCACCGTGACGGGCGAGGAGATCAGCCTGCGGGCCGACCGCGACAGGCTCCTGCCGGTCGCCGACCCGGCGGGCCGCCAGATGCTGATCAGCTGCGGCGCCGCCCTGCTGGACGTGCGGATCGCGCTGCACGCCCTCGGCTACACCCCCGAGGTGCGGCTCCTGCCCGACCCGGACCGTCCCTCCCTGCTGGCCAGGGTGCGGCCGCGGCCGGGCCCGGCGCCCGACGAGGCGGCCCGCGCGTTGTACGAGCAGGTCGAACGGCGCCGCACGCACCGGGGCGGGTTCACCGAGGAGGCGGTGCCCGAGGCTTTGGCGGACGCGCTGGTGCGCGAGGCGGGCATGGAGGGCGCGCGGCTCACGCCGGTCCGGTCGGGGCCCGCCGTCCGCCTGCTCGGCGCCATCACCAACGCGGCCCAGGAGGCGCAGTCGCAGGACCGCCTGTTCACCCTGGAGCTGATCCGATGGAGCCGGCCCCCCGGAAGCACCCGGCGCGACGGGGTGGTGGCGGAGGCGTACCCGAGCACGCCGCCGCACACGCACCCGCAGCGGTTCGCCCAGCGTGACTACGCCCACGGCCACGGGTGGGGCGGCGAGGCCGGCGATCCGGCGGCGAACGCCACGGGGCTGGTCGCCGTGCTCACCACGGCGGGCGACACCCCCGAGGACTGGCTGGCCGCCGGCCAGGCGCTGCAGCGTGTCCTGCTGCACGCCTCGGCCCACGGGGTGTACGCCGCCTTCCACACCCAGGCGCTGGAGATGCCCGAGTTGCGGGAGTTCCTGCGCCACCAGGTGTGCTCGGGAGAGCACCCTCAGATGATCATGAGGCTGGGCCGCGTTCCCCGGGAAGGCGTCAGCGTCCGCCGCCCGGCCGCCGAGATGGTCGAGGAACGCTGAACCCGGCGGCCAGATGTCGTCCCCTGGTCGCCGGACCGGCGGCCGGACCACCCGCCGAGCCCGGCGGCCGGAGAGGCGCCGAGTCCGTCGTTCTCGCCGCCGCCGGATCGCCGGCCGCGGTGGGGTGCGAAGGCGTCGTACCCGGAGGCGGCCGTGGAGGAGATGGGGGTCAGGGGAGGTTCCAGGCCGTGGCGAACGCCTCGATCTCGGCCTCCATGAGGGTGGCGGGCCGGTGACCCATGCCGTCGAACTGACCCTGGACCTCCAGGCTCACGACGCCGTGCAGGCGGGACCAGACGACGACGGCCCCGGCCAGCGCGGTGGCGGGATCGCCCTCCTGGGTGTGGGCCCGCACCCATGTGGCGACCGGCGCGTTCTCGGCGGCCCACCGCTCCATCTGGGCCGTGAGCCCCTCGGCCTCCGGCGGGCGGACCCCGTGCGCGACCACGGCGAGGAAGGGGCCGAGCGCGGCCCTGGCCCGGTCGAGCGTCTCGGGCGGGGCGGCGTAGTCGGGGGACGGCGTCCCGGCGAGCAGGTGGTACAGGTGCGGCGCGGTCACGGCCCACTCGCGGTAGGCGGCGGCCAGAGCGTGCAGGCGTTCGCGGGGGGACCGCCCGGCCGCCGCGCCGGCCGCCGCCCGCACGGCCGCCGCGGCCGAGTCGTAACCGTCGCTGATCAGCTCGGTCAGCAGGTCGTCGCGGTTGCGGAAGTACTTGTAGAGCGCGGGGCCTGTGACGCCGAGCTGCTTGGCCACCGCGTTGAGGCTGAGCGCCGCCGCTCCGCCGGACGCGATCTGGGCGAGGGCGGCCTGTTTGATCTCGGCGCGTACCTGGTCCCGGTAGCGCTGCCGCGGTGTGCCGTCGCGGACCGCCATGCGAATCATCCCCTCGACGCCGTCGGCATGCTCGCGCTCGTTATATGCCGTAACCAACGATAGAGGATTGTGCCGCGCGCGCCGGTGCCCGCCTCAGGCCCCCGGGCCCCGCGCCTCGTCCGGCAGGTCGCGGCCGGCGATGACCAGGGTGTCGATGGCGTCCCGCACGCCGTCGTCGGTGGGCACCGGACGGCGGACGCGGCCGGCGCGCACGACGGCCAGCGACGCCAGCGACGCGACGACCGACTCGGGCGTATAGAGGACGGCGGCGTCGCGCGGGCCGCCCACGCCCTCCTCGAGGTTGGTGACGTCGTGGCCGACGATCAGCAGGCGGCCGCCGGGCGCCACCGCGCCCGCGGCCCTGCTCAGCACGGGGGCCAGGTCGTCCGGCGGCAGGTGCAGGTAGGCGATGAGCACCAGGTCGTAGGCCATGGGCTCGGGACGGTACTCGCACAGGTCGGCCATCACCCACTCGACGGCCACCTCGCGCTCGCCCGCCATCCGCCGGGCCTTGGCCAGCCCGGCGGTGGAGAAGTCGACGCCGGTCATCCGCCATCCGCGTTCGGCGAGCCACACGGCGTTGCGGCCCTCGCCGGCGCCGAGGTCCAGGCCGCGGCCGGGACGCAGGCCGGAGAGGTGCTCGACCACGAAACGGTTGGGCTCGGCGGTCCAGAGCAACCCGCTGGCCTCGTAGCGGCGGTCCCACTCCGCGTTCTTCATGCGCCACCTCCGGGGGCGATCATATGCCCGGCGGGGCCGCCCGGCCTCCGGCGCCGCACGGCGGTCACTCCTCGCCCGAGAAGCGCTCCCAGGCGGACTGCCGGGTCATGCCGAGCGCCGCTCCGATGCTCGCCCAGGTGACCTTGCGTTCGCGCAGGCGCAGCACCCAGTCGCGGAGGTTCTCCTCGACCTGTTTGCCGACGGCGGCGACGCGGGGCAGGTGCTCGAGGATCTGCTGGTCCGTCATGGCCTCCCACGCCGGGATGCGCGGCTCGCCGGGCTGGTCGGGCGTCTCGATGATCGTGAGGCACAGGCCCACGCATTCGTCGCAGATGAAGACGCCCGCGCCCGCGACGATCCTGGCGACCTCAGCGCGCCCCTTGCCGCAGAACGAGCACCGCACCGTCGGCGTCGTGTCGATGATCGTGGCCATCGCCGATCCTCCCGCCCTCGTGTCAGGCATCTCCTGACGGATATCGAGGAACGTATCGCGTCAGGCGATTCCTGACAAGGAGCGGACGGCGGAGATCAGAATGCGGGCGGCGAAAAATCAGAGAAGAAATCCGCGGCCCGTGTCGATGCGCGGTGGCCCCGCTCGACGCCCGGGTGAGAGCGGAACACCGCACCGCGACACACCGCACACGGAAGGACTCCCATCATGGCCGCCACCTCCCTCACCCCCGGCACCGCCGCCACCGCCCGCCCCCGCGTCCTGCGCAGGGTCCTGTGGGCCTTCCAGGTCCTCTTCGGGCTGTTCCTGATCGTGGCCTCGGCGCTGCCGAAGTTCGCCGGCCAGAAGGACGCGGTGGAGACCTTCGCCCAGATCGGCTGGGGTCAGTGGTTCCGGTACGTGACCGGCGCCGTCGAGCTGGCCGGCGGCGCCGGGCTGCTGGTCCCCCGCCTGGCCGGGGCGGCCGCGACCGGGCTCGTCGGCCTGATGATCGGCGCGGCCCTGACCCAGATCCTGGTCATCGACCCCGTCTGGGCGCTGATGCCGATCGGCATGGGCGTGGTGTTCGCGCTGATCGCCTGGGACCGCCGGGAGCAGACCCGCGACCTGGTCCGCTCCCTCACGCGCTGACCCGCCACCGGCCGGCGCCCCGCCCTCGACCGGCCGTGCCGGAGCCGGCCGGTCGAGGGCGTGGTTCAGGCCAACGCGGCCCGAGGTCGTCGGATGTGGTCCGGCGTGACCGGGGGGCCGGGGGGCCGGGGTCAGCCGGAGCAGCCCAGGCGCTGGGTGCTCAGTGCGATGTCGTCGAGCCACACCTCGTACGACCCCGGGGACGGGTTCGGCTGGTAGAGCTGCCAGCCGAGCTTGACGGTGTCGAAGCGGGGGAAGACGAAGTCCACGTCGTTGCCCCCGTGCTCGTGAGTGGAGGCGCTCAGCTCGGGCCGCGGCACCCCGTCGAACCAGGTCGAGATGCGGTTGTCGGTGGCGTCCATCCGCCACTCCACGCACTGCCACACGCCCGCGCGGGACGGGGCGGTCTCGCGCCAGTTCGTCCAGTCGCCGGTGGGGCCGCCGTCGGCGCCGACTCCCCAGAGCGCGGTGCCGCCGCCGACCACGGGGACGTACTGGCCGCCGAGCGGGCGGACGACCTCGGGGCCGGCGCCGGTCGCCTCGATGAGGGTGTAGTGCGCCCAGTCGGGCGCCACGGGGAACGCCTTCACGCGCAGCCGCACCCGGCCGTAGAAGCCGTTCCCCGGCGGGGCGAAGTCGTCCACCTTCAGGAAGGCCCGCCCGTTGCCCTCGGTGCGCACGCGCAGCGCCTTCTGCCCGGCCCGTCCGCCGGGAACGCGCTCCACGGTGAGGGCGCCGTGCTTGGTGTCGACGCCCCACGCGAGGCTGGCGGCGCCGCCGATGGGCAGGTTCTGGAAGTCCTCGCAGAACAGCAGGGTCTTGCCGGCGCAGGTTCCGGGCCCCCACCGCCCGGCGCTCTGGACGGTGCTCTGACCGGCGCTCTGACCGGCATCGCGGCCGGGTCCGGCGGCCTCGGCGACCGGCGTGGCCGTCAGGGGAAGCAGCATGGCCAGGGAGGCCATGGATAACCATTTCCGCACGACGTGCTCCTTCGCGACAGATGATCCGAACGTAAGCTACGGGAAATGGGAGCGCTCCCATAGAGACGGCGGCCTCCCGGAAAGGCACGAGGGCCGCCCCGCCCGGATGCCCCGCATGGGACACCAGGTCGGAGCGGCCCTCGACGCCGCCGGCGCTCAGGCGCCCGGCTCGGCCACCGTGAATGTTGCATGCAGGTGGCGCGTGTGGTCCACCTCGCGGACCGGCCCGGTCAGCGTCACCGCCGCGACGAGGCGCGGGTCGGTGCTGGAGGCGGCCAGCCGCAGTTCCAGCTCTCCGGGCTCGACGATCCGCCGGCCCTGGCGGCCGGTGAAGGAGGCCAGGTCGGCGGGCACGGTCACCCGCACGCGGCTCGCCTCCCCCGGCGCGAGCGGCACCCGCGCGTACCCGATCAGGCGCTGGACCGGCTGCACCACCGTGGCGACGGGGTCGTGCAGGTAGAGCTGTACCACCTCGGTGCCCTCGCGGTCGCCGGCGTTGCGCACGGTGAATTCCAGGGTCACCTCGCCGTCCGTGCCGATGCGCGCGCCGTCGCCGGACAGGTCCGACCACTCGAACGCCGTGTACGACAGGCCGTGGCCGAAGCCGAACGCGGGCGTCGGGTCGATGTTGGACACCTCGGTGGCGTGCGCGAGCCGCGCCGACAGGTAGGTGGAGGGGTGCACGCCCGGCCGGCGCGGGATGCTCACCGGCAGGCGGCCCGACGGGTTGATCCGCCCGCTGAGCACCCCGGCGATCGCGGAGGTGCCCTCCTGGCCCGGGAAGAACGACTGGACGATCGCCGCGGCCCCCTCCACGGCTCCGCCCAGCGCGTACGGCCGGCCGGCCAGCAGGGTGGTGACGACCGGCCTCCCCGTGGCGATCAGGGCGTCGAGCAGTTGCTGCTGGACGCCGGGCAGCGCCGCGGACTCGGCGTCGCACCCCTCGCCGCTGGTGCCCCGGCCGAACAGGCCGGCCCGGTCGCCGAGCACCGCCACCACGACGTCGGCGCCGCGCGCCAGCTCGACCGCCTCGGCGAAGCCGCCGGTGTCCGGCCCGTCCACGGTGGCGCCGGGCGCGGTGACGATCTCGGCGCCGGGGAACTCGGCGGCCAGCGCCTCGCGCAGCGTGGGCAGCCCGATGCCGGTGGGCACGTCGGGGTGGTGGACCAATACGTGCAGGGGGAAGGAGTAGCAGCCGAGGACGGCCAGCGGGTCGTCGGCGTTGGGCCCGACGACCGCGATCCTCTCCGGCCGCCGCAGCGGCAGCGTCCCGTCGTTGCCCAGCAGGACGATGGCCTGCTCGGCGATGCGCCGCGCGGTGTCCCGGTTGGCCGGCGAGTCCAGGTCGATCGACCCGCGCAGCGCCTCGGCGTCGCTCAGGTCGGCCCCCGCGAGCCCGGGCGGCACCGGGTTCCAGCCGGGGTCGAGCAGGCCGAGCCGCGCCTTCTGCACCAGCACGCGGCGCAGCGCCCGATCGATCAGCGCCTCGGGGACCTGCCCGGCGGCGATCGCCTCCACCAGGGGCCGCCCGAAGGTCTTGACGGTCGGGAGCTCCACGTCCACGCCGGCGGCCAGGGCGGCGCCCGCGGCCTCGGCCCAGTCGCCCGCCATGCCGTGCAGCGTCTTGAGGAAGGCGATGCCGAAGTAGTCGGCGACGACCGTGCCCTCGAACCCCCAGGTGTCGCGCAGCAGGGTCGTCAGCAGCCACTCGTCGGCGACGGCGGGCATCCCGTCGGTGTCGGTGTAGGCGTGCATGACCGAGCGGACGCCGCTCTCGCGCACGGCCATCTCGAACGGCACCAGGATGACATCGGCGCGCTCGCGGGGGCCCATCGCCACCGGGGCCAGGTTGCGGCCGGCCACCGAGGCGGAGTATCCGGCGAAGTGCTTGAGCGTGGCGATGATGCCCGCCGACTCAAGGCCCTGGATGTAGGCGGTGGCGATGGTGCCGACCAGGTAGGGGTCCTCCCCGATGGTCTCCTCGACGCGCCCCCAGCGGGCGTCGCGCACCACGTCCAGCACGGGGGCCAGACCCTGGTGGACGCCGACGGACCGCATGTCGCCGCCGATGGCGCCCGCCATCTGCCGGACCAGCGCGGGGTCGAACGTGGCGCCCCACGACAGCGGCACCGGGTAGGCGGTGGCGCCCCAGGTGGCGAAGCCGGCCAGGCACTCCTCGTGGGCCAGGGCGGGGATGGCGAACCGATTGGCGCCGGTGATGCGCTGCTGGGTCCTCAGCAGGGACAGCGCGCCGACGGCCGGGTCGACCGGTGCCGTGCCGAAGGGCCGTGTCAGCTGTCCGAGGCCGTTGGGCAGTAGGACGTCCAGGTCGATGGCGTCGTCCATCTCGTGCTGGTGCGGCGCGACCTCCCCGCCCTCGCGGGACGCGCCGACCCAGACACCGAAGAGCTGCGCGACCTTCTCCTCGACGGTCATCTCCGCGATCAGGGCCTCGACACGGGTCTCGGCGTCCTGAGCGGGGTCCTGCCAGAGGGGGGTGGCGGGGTCTGTCTCAACGGACACGATTGGGGTCACTTTCCTCCGACGCCCCTCAGCCCCTTTGCCAGGGCACGACGGGCGAACAGATACACGAGAAGGATGGGGACCATGCAGAGCATCACCGTGGCCGGCGGTCCGTCTTGATCAGACGGAGGCGATCGGGAGGAAAGTCGCCTCGGGGGGCGCCATCGACGGCCATGGCCTCCTACGGCTCCGGCGTGATGCCACGCATCACCCCGGACGGCACGAGTCCGGAGACCGGCAGCGCGAACGGCTCATACGAACCTTTCCGAAAAGTTTCGAGTCCGTTTCCGAAACGTGTCGGCTACGTGGACAGTAAGGGGCGGTGGACATCGAGATCAACGGTCGGGAGGCAGAGCTGCCAAACCGTTATTCGCCGCAGAAGTATAGGCATCGGAACGTCGCTGATGACACCTCTGATGCTCACAGAAGTGCGCTGAGACGACGGGCGAAGGACGGCGCCGCCTTCCGAAAGTTTCAGAGACGCGCGGAAATCGGGCGCCGGACACGGGTCGAGCGCGTCAACAGCCGATCAAGGGACGCCCCGCCTGGCGAGGTCCAGGGAACGACCGGGTGCGAGTGTGCGTCACTCCGTCGAGGAGCACTCGATCGGCTCTGTCGCATGTCACCCGCTCTCGGTGACCCATGCGGGCGGCGATGGCCCGACGGGATGGCGCGGCAGCAGGCGCGTTCGCGGCATGCGGCGAAATTTCTCCAGCGGCTGTGCCGAGTGGCGCGCTAGAGGTTCGGGGTTAACACGATCACGCTTTTACTTGACGGGCGGGAGGCTTTTTGTGAATCTCTCGTTCTCCATTTGCCCGTGGTTTTTCGGTGGCCTTTGTCCTACCATGAGCGCGTGGCCGTGATCGGTAAGCGTATTCGCCGTGTTCGTCGACGCCGTGAAATGGGTTCCGTCATACTCCCCCCACTGGGACAGGTGGCGGACTCGCCCACTGGCACCCCCTCTCACCAGGCACAACGTGCCCCGGACCCCATTCCGGTGAGCGTCGTGTCCGAGTCGTCTTTCACCGTCCGGGGCCACGGAGTGCACAGTGTCTTCGAGGAGAGCCTGCGCGCGATAAAGCGAATGCCGGATTTCCGGCGGGTTTCCGGATTGCGTGCCTGCCGTAAAGACGTGGTCCTTCACGTGCACACCATGGGCCCGTTCGCGGCGCTGCGGATGATGGTTCATCGCGGTCCGGCGCTCATCAGCGCCCACGTCACCCCCGAGACGCTCATCGGCAGCATCAAGGGCGCCCACCTCGTACGCGGACTGGTCGAGCGCTACATGCGCGGCGTGTTCGACCTGGCCACGATCGTGCTGTCGGTCAGCAAGGCCACGACCGCGGAACTGGAGCGGCTCGGCGTGCGAGCTCCGATCGTCCTGATGAGCAACGCCATCGACGAGGCCCGCGTCCGCCCGCTGGTCGCCCGCCGCGAGGAACTGAGGCGAGGGTTCGGCTGGGACGGCCGCATGGTCGTGCTCGGCGTCGGGCAGGTGCAGCCGAGGAAGGGCGTGGAGGAGTTCGTGGCCTGCGCCCGCGCCCTGCCGCACGTGCGGTTCGTCTGGGTGGGCGGCATGCAGTTCGGCATGCTGTCCGAGGCCCGGCACGACCTGACGCGCCTGCGCGAGACCGCTCCCGGCAACGTGACGTTCACCGGCCTGGTCCCCCGGGAGGAGGTCTTCGCGTACTGCGCGGCGGCCGATGTGTTCTTCCTGCCGTCCAAGCACGAGACCTTCGGACTGGCCACGCTGGAGGCCGCCACCGCCACGCTGCCCGTGGTGGTGCCGGACCTGCCGTGCTACCGCGACTGGCTGAAGGACGCCTACCTGCACGCGCGGACGGTGCCCGAGTTCGTCGAGCTGCTCGGCGGCCTGGAGGACCCCGAGGTGCGCGCCACCTGGGCCGGGCTCGCCTCCGCGGCGGCCGCCGCCCACGACTCCCGGATGCTCGTAGACGGCCTGCGCGACGCCTACCTCCTGGCCGCCGCCCGTCACCGCGGCCGGCCGGCCTCGGCGCCGGACAGGTAGCGGCGCAGGCTCCTCGCCTCCCCGGCGAGCATCCCCGGGTCGTCGCCGGGCACGAACTCCAGCAGGGCGGACATCGGCCGGCCCGTCGAGGCGAGCAGGCCCGCGACCTCCCGCCACAGCGCCGCCCGGTGGTCCAGCGGCCACCGCTCCCGCGGCGTCGGCCACCAGCTGAACACGTGCACCGCGTCCACGCGGTCGAGCACGGCGCGCAGCCCGTCCAGCGCCCGCTCGTCGGGCATCCCGTTCGGCGGCTGCCAGTACGTGCGCAGCCCCGGGACCTCGTCCAGCATCGCCCTGGCCGAGCCGGCGTCGTCGGTGAGCGTGCCCGAGTGGTACTCGGTGGCGACGGTGAGGTCACCGGCGCTGTCGACGCACCGCTTCAGCGCGTCCAGCGTCCTGCGGCGTCCGGCCGGGCCGGCGTCCGCCGAGGCCCGGTCGCCGGCCCACACCCGCACGCGCCGGGCGCCGAGGGCGCGGGCCGCGGCCAGCACCTGCCGCCACACCCGCCGGTCCTCCTGCGGGTCGGCGATGGCGCCCGCGCGGTAGTACGACCCGAGGGACGGCACCTCCAGGCCGGCGGCGCGGGTGGCCTCGGCCACGCGGGCCGCCTCCGCCTCGTCGCCGAGCGGGATGTGGGCGTCCTGGCCCCATTCGATCTGGGCGAGCCCGGCCCGCGCGGCCAGCGTGATGACGCGGTCGGCGGACAGCGCCCGGTAGGTGACGCTGCACACTCCCGCCGTGAGCGGCGGCCCGCCGCCGCTCATGCCGCCACCCGCCCGGCGGGCAGCAGGGGGGCGACGACGAAGCGCGTGGTGGCCCACCCGGCGTACAGCAAGGGCGAGCACAGCACCAGGCCGCCGGCGACCGGCCTGGCCAGCACGACGGCCGCCGCCAGGGCGAGCACGGCGACCGAGGCGGCGGCGAGGTACCAGCGCCGCGCCACCAGGTACAGGCACGGCAGGACGGCGTCGCGCGTGCGCGCGAACCGGCCGGGCGGCGGCTCGGCCGCCAGCACCAGCACGGCGACGACGGCCGCCATGACCAGGACGGCCGCGGTCACGAAGAACGGCACGAGCGCCGGGCCCCACGGCGTGCCCGCGACCGCGGCGACGTCCACGGCCAGCACGCCGACGGCGGCGAGCCCGGCCGTCCAGGCGGCCAGCGCCCGGGGCGCCGCCCGGCGGTAGGTGCGCCAGAACGTGCCGGCCACCCGCGCGGACCCCTCGCCGATCCCGGCGAAGCAGCCGAACGCCCCGGCCAGCGCCGGCGCGCACACCGGCGACAGCACGGCGAACAACGGCCAGGACGCGAACGGGTCGCCTACCAGCGCCAGCGCGAGGACCAGCGGCGCGCAGGCGACGGCCAGCAGGAGGTTGGTCATCAGCGCGGTGTACACGCCGGCGAACACCGTGTCGTAGGTGGCCTGCCGGGCCGGCCGCAGCAGCCTGCGCATCGCGCTCACCCCTTCAGCCCGCTCGTGGCGATGCCGCGGATGAAGTAGCGCTGCCCGAACAGAAAGAGCACCAGGATGGGCAGCACCGACAGCACCGCGCCCGTCATGATCATCGCGTACTCCGACTCGTACTGGCCGACGAACGAGCGCAGGCCGAGCTGCACGGTCCACAGCTCGTTGCTGGTCAGGTAGATGAACGGCCCCATGTAGTCGTTCCAGGTGGTGACGAAGGTGAGCAGGGCCAGGCTGGCGAGCGCCGGCTTGGACAGCGGCAGCATGACGCGCCGGTAGATGCCGTACTCGCTCAGCCCGTCGATGCGCGCGGCCTCGCACAACTCGTCGGGGATGGAGGCGTAGTACTGGCGCATCAGGAAGACGCCGAACGCGCCGAACGCCTGGATCAGGATGATGGACCAGTAGGTGTCGGTCAGCTCGGCCCGCCGCATCATGATGTACTGCGGCACCATGTAGGCCTGCCACGGCACGGCGATGGTCGCGATGTAGGCCAGGAAGAGCGCGTCGCGGCCGGGGAAGCGCACCTTGGCGAAGCCGTAGGCGGCGAAGCTGCCGGTCAGCACCTGCAGGACGGTGATGGCGGCCGACAGCAGCACCGAGTTGCCGAGGTAGGTCAGCATCGGGACGCGGTCCCAGATCTCGGCGAAGTTCGACCAGCGCGGTTCGCGGGGGATCCACTCGAGCGGGATGGTGAACACCTCGTTGTCGCGCTTCAGCGACGCCGACACCATCAACCCGAACGGGACGAGCACCAGCAGCGCCACGGCGGCGAGGGCGGCGTACGCCAGCGCCGTGCGCAGCGGGCGGGGCCGGCCGCCGTCGCCGGCCGTGCGCGCCGGTCGCCGTCGGGCACCGCCGTCCGCCTCGGGCCGATCGGGCGCGGCCGTCGCCGTGGGGAGGCCGTCCGGCAGGGTCATCGCACTCGTCTCCGCTCGTTGAACCGGAACTGGACCACGGTCACGGTGAGCACGATCGCGAAGAGCACGAGCGCGATGGCCGAGGAGTACCCGAAGTGGCCCTCGACGATTCCCTCCCGGTACACCAGCTGCGACAGCACCAGCGTGCTGCGTCCCGGCCCGCCCTTGGTCATCACCACGATCAGGTCCAGCACCTTGAAGCTCTGGATCGTCAGCATGACCAGGACGAAGAACGTCGTGGGCCGCAGGCACGGCAGGGTGATGCTCCAGAAGCGGTGCCAGGCGTTCGCCCCGTCGACCTTGGCGGCCTCGTGGTACTCCACCGGGATCGTCTGCAGCCCCGCCAGGTAGAGCACCATGTAGTAGCCCATGTCCCGCCACACGCTGGTGACGATCACGGCGGGCATCGCCCACGTGGTGCTGGCCACCCACCGGGGCGGCTCGGCCACGCCCAGCGCCTGGAGGAGCTGGTTGACCGGGCCCGCGTCCGGGTTGAAGAGCATGTTCCACACGACCGCGACGGCGACCAGCGAGGTGATGTAGGGCAGGAACGCCACGGTGCGGAAGAACCGCGCCCCGCGGACCTTGCTGTTCAGCGCCAACGCCATCGCCAGCGCCGCCACCAGCGTCAGCGGGATGTGGCCGGCGGCGTAGTACAGGGTGTTCAGCAGGGCCACCCGCACGGTCTGGTCGCCGAGCAGCCGCCGGAAGTTCGACAGCCCCACCCACTCGGGCGTGCCGTAGGAGTCCCAGTCCATGAAGGCGAGCGCGAACGCCGCCAGCACCGGCACCAGCGTGAACACGGCGAAGCCGACGAAGTTGGGCAGGATGAAGCTCCACCCCACCACCGTGCCCCGCCAGGGCCGTCGCCGGGCGGCCGCCGGCCCTGGCGGGTCGTGCGGCGCCACGGGCGCGGGCCGCGTCGTTGCGTGGATCATTGCGGTCCTTCGTGCGGGTCCGGCAGGCACATCGGAGGGTGACCGGAGGCCGGCCGGGCATGGGCCGTCAGGTCAGTTCAGGACTTCGGTCTTCACCCGGTCGTTCATGGCGCGCAGGCCGTCGTCGACGGACTTCTCGCCGACCATGATGAGCTGGTGCTCCTCGTTGAGGATGGTGTCGACGTCGGAGCTCTTGTCGCTGACCGGCATCTCCAGCACGACCTTGTCCGGCGCGAACGCCTTCTTCGACAGCGCGTCGGATGGCATGCCGTCGAGGGAGAAGTAGGCGTCGGTGATCTCCGGGGCCTGCAGCGCCGGCACGACGCCGACCTTGACGATGGCCTGCGCGCCCGCCCGGCTCGCGGCGAACGCGACGAACTTCCTGGCCGCGTCGGCGTGCTCGGACCTGCTGTTGACGGCGAAGGCGGTCGGCGCGCCGAAGGTGGTCACGCCGGTGGCGCCGGGGCGTTGCGGCAGGGGGGCGAGGCCCCAGTCGACGTCGGTGGCGCCCTTCTTCTTCGCCTGGATGACGCCCGCGGCGTACCAGGTGCCCATCGGCATCATCGCCGCCGCCCCGGTCTCGAACATGGTGCGGTAGTCGGAGTGCTGGGAGGTGGCGGTGCCGAAGTCGAGCACCACGCCCTCCTTCTGCAGCGCCAGGGCCATCTTGTACTGGTCGGCGAAGAATCCGTAGTCGCCGCCGAGCTGGTCGCCGCCGGTCTGGGCCGCCGCGATGGCCTGGACGACCGACCGCCAGGTGTGGTGGTAGGCGCCGTAGACCTTCTTGGCGCCGTCGCCCTTGGTGAGCCGCCGCGCGAGCGAGGCGTACTGGTCCCAGGTGAGGGCCTCGGGCTGCGGCAGGCCGGCCTCCTTGAAGTACTTCTTGTTGTAGTAGAGCAGCCAGAAGTCGTGGCGGAACGGCAGCGCGTAGTACTTGCCCTGGAGGTCGTAGGCGGGCAGGCCCGCGAGCTTGGCGCCGTCGGGGGCCTTGGCCAGGTCGGTGACCTCCAGGAGCTGGCCGCGGCTCGCGTGGCGCGCGTAGTCGGTGAGCGTCTTCATCGCCATCACGTCGGTCCGGTCGCCGCCGGCGAGCATGGTGGTGACCTTCTCGGAATAGTCGTCGGCGGGGATGTCCAGCGGCTTGACCGTGATGCCGGGATTGGCCTTCTGGAAGGCGTCGAAGAGCGCGCCGAACTCGGTGTTCTTGGCGAGGCTCCATCCGGCGACGGTGAGCGTGACCTTGCCGTCGCCGCTCTCCTGACCGCCGCCGGAGCCGCAGGCGGCGAGGGGGAGGGCGAGCGCGGCCACGGCGGCCAGCCATCCCGCGAGACGTCGCCGCGCGCCGCCGGGCCTTGCTGAGGTGGTGGCTGTGCTCATCGATCCGGGTCTCCTCTCGGTCGAGCCGGTGCGGGGCTCTAGGCGCCTGTCGCGAACGCGGCGGGGGTGACGGCGGCCCGGGGCGGCCGGCCGGTCAGGTAGCGCTCGATCTCGTCGAGCGCGCTCTCGCTCATCCGCCGGGTCTCCGCTCCGAGCGACCCGGCGACGTGTGGGGTGATCATGACGTTGGGCAGGTCGTACAGCACCGAGCCGGCCGGCAGCGGCTCGGGGTCGGTGACGTCGAGGATCGCGTCCAGCCGGCCGGCCGCGCACTCGCGTTCCAGGGCGGCGGTGTCCAGGACGGCGCCGCGGGCGGTGTTGATGACGGTCACGCCGTCGCGCAGCCGCGCCAGCTCCTCCGCTCCGATGAGGTGGCGGGTGGAGGGCAGCGCGGGGACGTGCAGCGTGAGCACGTCGCAGCGGCGCAGCAGCTCCGGCAGCTCCACCGGGCGGGCGCCGGCCGCCCGCACCTCGGCGGGGGAGGCGTAGGGGTCGGCGACCAGCACGTCGAGTTCCAGGTCGCGCAGCCGTTCCACGACGCGGCGCCCCACGCGGGAGAAGCCGACGACGCCGACGGTGCGGCCGCGGTTGGACAGTTCGCCGCGGCGGGCGGCGTAGGACCAGTCGTCGCGGTGCCGGCGGGCGTCCTGGGCGAGGAAGGGCGCCTTCTTGCCGGCGAAGATGACGGCGGCGAGGGTGAACTCGGCCACCGGGATCGCGTTCTCGTCGGCGGCGTTGGTCACCAGGATGCCGCGGCGCCAGACCTCGTCGGTGACGAACGAGCGGACGGTGCCGGCGCAGTGGAAGACCGCCCGCAGCCGGGGCGCGTCGGCGAGGCGCTCGGCCGTCAGCGGGGGGCAGCCCCACGAGGTCACCAGCACCTCCACCTCGCGCAGCCGGCGCCGCGCGCGGGCGGCGTCCAGGTCGTCGATCAGGACGGGCTCGCCGAGTTCGACCAGCTCGCGCAGCCGCCGGAGCTGTGGCTCGTGGAACTGCACCCGGTAGTGGGCGGGGTCCATGACCAGCAGGGCCTGCGGGCGTCGTCGCTCGGTCACGCGCGGGTTCCCTTCGTCTGGGAAGCGCTTACCAGTGCGCCGATCATGTCCGGTCATGACAATCATGTCAACGGTGTGTTATGCACAAGAAATCACAACTTCTGATCATTTCTGATCGATATGTGCGCGAGGTGCCGAGGAGGCGTCCATGAACCCCTGGCGGGAGTTCGACGATCGGGAGCTGTCCCCCTACACCGGATGGACCAGGAACCACTGGGCGGCCCTCGCCGACCACCTGCTGCTGTCGGCCCGGCGGTACGCCTCGCCCTCGCACGCCCGCATCGGCTTCCCCGGACCGCCGGGCGGCTACGGGGCCGACGTCGACGCGCTGGAGGGCTTCGCCCGCACCTTCCTGGCCGCCGGGTTCCGGGTGGCAGGCGAGGACGGCCGCGACCCGCTGGGACTGATGGAGTGGTACGCCGAAGGTCTCGCCGCGGGCACCGACCCCCGCTCGCCCGACCGCTGGGTGCGGCTGGAGGAGCACGGCCAGGCCAAGGTGGAGGCCGCGTCCATCGCCATGGTGCTCCACCTGACCCGGCCGTGGTTGTGGGACCGCCTCGGCCCGGTCGTGCGGGAGCAGGTCGTCGACTACCTCGCCCCCGCGATCGGCGCGGAGTACCCGCCGATCAACTGGGTGTGGTTCCAGATCGTCGTCGAGCAGTTCCTCGCCTCGGTCGGCGGGCCGTGCTCGCGGGAGGACATCGACGCCGGGCTCGCGCTGTCCGACGGCTTCGCCCGCGAGGACGGCTGGTACGCCGACGGCGCCGAACGCTCCTACGACCACTACGCCGGGTGGGCGCTGCAGTTCTACCCGTTGCTGTGGACCGAGATGGCCGCGGGCGACGAGCGCGCGGACTCCCGGCGCCCGGTGTACCTGCGGCGGCTGGAACGCTACCTGGACGACGCGTTGCACCTGGTGGGCGCCGACGGCTCGCCGCTGATCCAGGGACGCAGCCTGACCTACCGTTTCGCCGTGGCCGCGCAGTTCTGGGCAGGTGCGCGGGCCGGGCTCGGGCGGCCCTCGCCCGGCCTGCTGCGCCGCGCGGCCTCCGGCGTCGCCCGCCACTTCGCCGACCACGGCGCTCCCGACGGCGACGGCGTGCTGAGCCTCGGCTGGCACGGTCCGTGGCGGCCGATCGCCCAGTCCTACTCCGGGCCCGGCTCCCCGTACTGGGCCTCGAAAGGGCTGTTCGGGCTCGCCCTGCCGGCCGGCCACCCGGTGTGGACGGCGGTCGAGGAGCCGCTGCCGGTGGAGTCCGGCGACTTCCACCGGGTGCTCCGCGCCCCCGGATGGCTGGTCGGCGGCACCCGGGCCGACGGCGTCGTGCGGGTGGTCAACCACGGCGCCGACCACTCCTCCCCCGGCTCGCACCTGACCGACTCGCCGCTGTACGCGCGCCTCGGGTACTCGACGGCCACCGCGCCCGTCCTGGCCGGGGAGCACGCGGCCCGCCCGCTGGACCAGTCGGTGGTGCTGCTCGACGCGGACGGGACGCCCAGCCACCGCACGGGGTTCCAGGCTCTGCCCGCCCGCAGCCTGCCCTCCGGGACGCCGGTCGGCGCGTCGCGCTGGCGGGCCCACTGGGTCACCCCCGAGACCGACGGCCCGGACCACGGGCACGGACGCTCGGGACCGGTGCGCCTCGGGCCGTGGATCGAGGTGGTCTCGGTCGTGCGCGGTCCATGGGAGGCCCGGCTGGTACGGCTGTCGCCCGCCGAGGGGACGCCGTGGGACGGCCCGCTGCGCGTCGGCGGCTGGCCTCTGCCCGCGGGCGGGCCCGACGAGGCCGCCGGCCGGAGCCGGTTGTGCTCGCGCGTGCTCGGCGGCCCGGGGCTGGAGGCCTCCGGAGTGGTCCGCGCCGAGGACTCCTCGCCGCTGGCCCCGTGGACGCTCGTGCCCTGGTGCGCCACGCCCGCGGCCGCGCGGCCCGGCCGGTGGTACCAGGCCCTGGTCTACCTCGGCCGGGGCGAGCCCGCCGGGACGCCCGCCCTGTCGTGGGACGGTCCGGCGTCGGTGCGGCTGAGCTGGCACGACGGCGTCCGGGACGTCGTGGACCTCGCGGCGGGTGAGGTCAGCGCGGAGCCGACGAGGAGGAGCGCACCATCAGGCGGGGCGCGATGACGACGCGGTGGGCCGGGCGCTCGGCGCCGCCGCCGGCCAGGCGGGCCGCGAGCAGCTCGAACGCCGCCCGGCCGACGGCCGCCTTCGGCGGGCGAACCGCCGTCAGCGGCGGATCGCACAGCTCGGCTACCTCGTCGTCGTAGGCGACCAGGCTGAGGTCGCCGGGCACCCGGACGCCGCGCAGCTGGCAGCGTTCCACCAGGGACATCGTCTCGGGGTCGGAGTGGACCAGCATGGCCGTCGTCCCCGAGGCGAGGCAGGCGTCGAGCACCTCGTCCAGCACGGCGGCCCGCCCGGCGTCCCCGGCCGCGTTCACGTCCGGCACGTCCGTCAGGTCCAGGCCGAGCTCCTCGCACGCTTGCCGCCACCCCCGCCGCACGTGCGCGGTCGTCGGGCTCTGCGCGGGGGTGAGCAGCCCGACCCGCCGGTGGCCGAGCGTGGCCAGGTGCCGCACGGCCATGGCGGCGCCGAGCGCGTGGTCGCTGACCACCGACTCCATCGCCTCGCGGAGCGGCCCCACCGTGGCGGCGCGCTCGAGCAGCACCACCGGCACCTCGGCGGACTGCAGCCAGCGGACCAGCGCCTCACCCTCCTCGCCGGTGGTGGTCGGCGCGACCAGCAGGCCGTCCACCTCCATCGACTCCACCAGCCAGGCGAGCTGACGCCGCTCGTCGTCGGCCTGGTAGGTGGCGCCCCGCAGCACGACCCGCGCGGCGGCCGCGGCGGCCTCGCGCACGCCGCGGATCACGTCGGGGTAGTAGTAGGTCAGCGACGGCACCACCACGCCGACCGTGAGCCGCCGCCCGGCCACGGTCGCGGGCTGCGGGACCACCGGTGCGTCCCGCTCGTCCGCGCCTTCCATGACGGCCCCGCCGCGGACCCGGCGGATGACCCCCTGGGAGGCCAGCAGGGCGATGTCCCGCCGGATGGTGATGACCGAGACGTCCAGCTCGGCGGCCAGCTCGTCGGCGCGCACCACGCCGCGCCGGCGCAGCAGGTCGACCACCTGGGCACGGCGCTCGTACGGCAGCGGGGCGGGCGAGGGCCCCCCGGCGGACTCTGTCATGGCTCCCCCTCCCCAGAGACAGCCATGGTACCGATCGTTGTTGATCGAAGCTGACCGGTCCCCGCGCGGCCACGACACGCACGGCTGGACGCGTTCGAACCTGTGTACGAACCTGTGGACGCTGGGGATAACTCCGGGCTTCCCCTGGACAGGCCCCGCTTCGTCCGGGTCCGAGGGAGCAGATGGGGCATCCTTTACCATTGGCGCATGTCACGAGGATCTCCCGCCGTCCAGCGCGCCGAGCGGGCGCTGACGGCGAAGGGGACCGCCACCCGGGCGCGCATCATCCACGGCGCCGTCGAACTGGTCCGTGAACGCGGGCCGGCCAACGTCGGGCTGGACGACATCCGCGCCGTTACCGCGACGAGCAAGAGCCAGCTGTTCCACTACTTCCCCGACGGCAAGGCCGATCTGCTGCTGGCCGTGGCCGCCTACGAGGCCGAGCAGGTGCTCGCCGACCAGCAGCCCATGCTGGGCGACCTCACCACGTGGGAGAAGTGGGAGGCGTGGCGCACGCGGGTGGTCGAGAAGTACGACGCGCAACGGCGGCGCTGCCCGCTTTCGGCGCTCACGGCGCAGCTCGGCCTCTCCAACCCCGCGACCCGCACCATCGTCACCGGCATGTACGACAGATGGCACGCCCATCTCGCGGCCGGGGTCCAGGCGCTGAAGGACTCCGGCGAGATCCCGCCCTCCGTCGACGCCGGCCGCGCGGCGACGACGATCCTCACCACGGTCTGCGGTGGCGCCACCATGTTGCAGGCCACCGACGACCTGTCCTACCTGGAGACCGGCCTCGCCGACGTGCTGGACGGCCTACGCCACCCGGCGCCGACCGGCTCGCCGTGCTGAACGGCCTGCGCCGCCCCGCGCCGATCTCGCCGCGGTGATCCACGGCCCGCGTCCCGGCTCCGGTGGGACGCGGGGCAGGCGGTGCGTCCACGCCGATGGGCGTCTCCTCGGGGTTGCCCTTGACCTGCGGGTCAGGGGTTAGGGTCTCGACGCCTTGTCGACCGCAGACCTTGAGGAGCGTCCCATGCCGCACCTGCCGCAGGTGTCCAGAGAAGTCCGGCTCGCCGTCGCGACCGGCGGCCTGCCCGAGCCGGATCACTTCGTGGTCGCCGAGGTGCCGGTTCCGGCGCCGGGCGAAGGCCAGGTGCTGGTCCGCAACCGGTTCTTCCACGTCTTCGCCGCCCTCCGCACCCTGATCGGCGGGAGCGTGCGGGACGCGCCCTTCCCGCCGCTGCGTCCCGGCGACACGCTGTTCGGCGCGGCGGTCGGGGAGGTCGTGTCGGCGCCCGCGGACAGCGGGGTGCGCCCGGGCGACCTGGTCTCGCACTGGCTGGGCTGGCGCGAGTACGCGGTCGTGCCCGAGGGCGGGTTCGCGCCGCTGGGCGACGCGCTGCCCGACCCCGCGGCGCACCTGAGCCAGGGCGGCCTGGCCTACACCGCGTTGACCAGGGACGCGGAGGTCAGGCCCGGCGACACGGTGCTGGTCACCGGCGCCGCCGGCGCGGTCGGGTCGCTCGCCGGCCAGATCGCCCGCCTGCTCGGCGCGGGCAGGGTGATCGGCAGCACCGGCTCGGAGGAGAAGGCCGGCCGGCTGGTCTCCGAGCTCGGGTACGACGCGGCAGTGGTCCGCGGCGGGGAGCCGATCGGCGAGCAACTGGCGAAGGCCGCCCCCGACGGCATCGACGTCCTGCTGGACAACGTCGGAGGCGAGCAGCTCCAGGCGGCGGTGGCGGCGGCCCGGCCCGGTGCCCGGTTCGTGCTGGTCGGAGCGCTGTCCGGGCAGATGGCTCCGGAGGGGACCGGCGGGACGGCGCCGGTCGAGCTCGACACCTACCGGCTCATCCTCCGGCGCCTGTCCATCCGCGCCTTCCAGGGCGCCGACGAACGGACGCGGTCGCAGTGGGCCGGGCTTTTCGGCGGCTGGCTGCGTTCCAAAGCGATCACCTTCCCGCACGTCCGGGTGACGGGCATCGAGAACGCCCCCCGGGCGTTGTACGACACGATGCGTGGACGGCATTTCGGGACCGTCATCGTGGAGCTGTAGACCTCTGGGAGGACCGATGCGCATTGGCGACGCGGCGGCCGCGGCGGGGACCACCCCGCGGGCACTGCGCCTGTACGAGCAGCGCGGGCTGCTGCCCCCGCCCCGTCGCACGGTGA
This sequence comes from Sphaerisporangium sp. NPDC005289, assembly GCF_040607455.1. Classification (NCBI taxonomy): domain Bacteria; kingdom Bacillati; phylum Actinomycetota; class Actinomycetes; order Streptosporangiales; family Streptosporangiaceae; genus Sphaerisporangium; species Sphaerisporangium sp. NPDC005289. The sequence continues at coordinate 1,391 of NZ_JBEXGS010000027.1, read as the reverse complement.
CGGGGCAGCGGGAGTACGGGCAGCGCGACGTGGACCGGGTGCGCGTCATCCGCGAGCTGCTGTCGCTCGGGCTGACCATCGAGGACGTGAGCCGCTGCGCCGACCGCCTGCACCTGCTCGAAGGCGGCAGACTCCCGGCGCGCGGCGCCCCCGGATGCACCGCTTCGAGCGGTGTGGTCGAGCGCCGGCTCGCCGTCCTCGACGCGGAGATCTCCCGCCTGACACACCTGCGCGATCAGCTCGCCTCGCGGGCCGGGGTGCGGGCCGCGAAGACCCCCTGAGCCCCGCGGACGCCGCGTCCGTCCCCGGCGGAGCGTCGCGCAGGTCTCGCCGGCGCCGGGGGCGCCGAGGCGGATGCGCGGCCGCCCGCGGGGAGGGTTCATCGGGTCGCGCCTAGAGGCGGTCGAGGGCCAGGTTCAGCGAGAGGACGTTCACCGCGGGCTCGCCCATGAAGCCGAGGCCCCGTCCCGTGGTGTTCCGCTCGATGAGGGCCCTGACCTTGTCGAGCCCGAGCCCGCGTTCCCTGGCGACACGAGGTGCCTGCAGCTCGGCGTAGGCCGGGCTGATGTCGGGGTCGAGGCCGGAGCCGCCGGCGGTGACGGCGTCGGGGGGGACGAGGGCGGTCGCGGTGCCGCGGACGGTGACGGTGCGGCCGGCGGCGTGGTCGTCGCCGGGTTTGCCGCATTCGACCTTCACGCCCTGGTAGGTGGTGATGAAGGGGGTGGCGGGGCAGGCCTGGTTGACGCTGACGGCGCGGGAGGGGGCGCCGGTGGCGGGGAAGACCTTCAGGACGGCGCCGACGCCGTCGGGGGTGCAGTAGGGGCGGGCGCCGCTGACCCCTTCCAGCTCGCCGACGGCCTTGCTGCGGGCGCACACCTGGGTGAGCAGGCTCTGCTTCCCGGTGTCGGGGGCGCCCTCGTCGTCCTTGGCGCCCGGCACCGGCAGGACGTCCAGGACGTCCTCCGGGCCGAGGTTGCTCGCGGCCGTGGACGTCGGGTCGTATCCGTCACCGGCCGCCGACGGGCGGGACTGGAAGTACTTGCGCACCGGGGCGCCGTCGGCGTCGGTGAAGCTCTGTCCCAGCAGGGCGCTGCCGACGTCCTTGTCGGCCTTGTCGTGGACGATCGAGCCGTTGGCGCCGTCGTGGAAGACGGCCTGGGCGACTCCGGTCGCCAGCAGCGGGTAGATCACTCCGGTGATCACGGTGAGCGCCAGCAGGGCGCGCAGGGCGGCCAGGTGCCGGTTGATCCAGCTTGGCAGGCGTTGCATCAGGACATCCCCGGAAGAAACTGGACCAGCAGGTCGATGAGTTTGATGCCGATGAACGGGACGATGATGCCGCCCAGGCCGTAGATGTAGAGGTTGCGGGACAGGAGTTGGGAGGCGCTGGA
>NZ_JBEXGS010000026.1:0-135737 GCF_040607455.1 Sphaerisporangium sp. NPDC005289 | reverse complement strand
TATCGGTCAGCTTGATCTCCACCGCAGACGGCCCCGAAGACGACATGCGGCAATCATAGAAATTTAAGTGACGAATTTCAGGCGCATGACACTAGTGCGCTGTCCACGAACGTTCACCGGCTCGGGCGCCGTAGCAGGCGCCGGCATCGCCGTACCACGACCCGCCGACCCGGCGCCGATCACTGCGGCACGTGGCCGGGGGTGGAGAGCCGCGCCCGGTGAACGTATGTGGTCACCGCACTAGCCGCTCCCCCACGCCGTGGGCGGGCGACCCCGCGGAGATCCCTGCCCGGCCTCTCACGCCCGGCGAGGGGTTCGGTCGGTCTCCGCGTGGCCGCTCGCCCCGGCGCGGTGGTCAAGCGCCGGGGGGCGGGGTCCAGTTCGTCCCGGCACGGTGGTCAGGCGCCCGGGGCGGGGTCCAGTTCGTCCCGGCGCGGGGGTCGGGCGCCGGGGACGGGGTTCAGTTCGTCCCGGCGTGGCCGACGCACACGGGCATCGCTCCCTGCCAGGCCTTGGTGTACCGGCTGCTGGTAAGCGAGTAGGCGACGCTGCCGCTGATCCAGTGCTCCAGGCCTCGGACGTAGGCCGAGACGGCGGGCGAGCCCAGTGCCTCCAGGACGGCCCCGAGGGCGACCATCCGGGTGACGGCGGCGTCGCGCATCCTGCCGATCTGGTTCATCGACTCCTGGATCGAGCGGTGCCGGTGGCGGGCGAGCACGTTGACGAGGTTGTTGCGGGCGTTGACGCCGCGCCGCTCCTTGGCGTAGGAGAGCAGGTCGTTGTCCCACACCACCACGTCGTTGGCGCTCTCGGTGATCGCGGCGAGGTCCGGCTGCCGCCACTCGTCCGGGGTGAGCGGGCGCCCGGTGGCCAGGTCGATCAGCGCGAAGACCGTCAGCATGGCCCCCGTCCTGCGGCGCATGAAGATGTAGTCGCCGACGGTGGGGACCACGGCGTCCTCGCGGTTGGCCGCCTCCCATACCTGGGCGAACAGGTAGTCCTTGGTGACGGTGCGCCAGCGGTCGAGCTGGTCGGGGCTGCCCGCGGCGCGCACGCGGCCCTTGATGTCCAGCATGGCGCGGGCGAAGGGGTTGTCCACGGGCGCGCCCGGGGCGGGGTCCTCGTCGAGGACGGCGAGCAGTTGCGGCAGCGCGCGGGCGATCTCCGCGGCGCGGCGGTCGCACTCGCAGAAGGCGTCGTCGAAGGCGAACAGCCAGACGCACCAGTCGGTGACCAGCCGGAGCATGTCGTGGGCGGCGTAGGGGTAGGTGCGGGCGCCCAGCCAGCCGTATCCGGCCTCGCGGTAGCGGTCGAGTTCGGCGGGGTCGACGATCATCCGGCTGGTGACCAGCCAGGAGAAGGTCTCGGCGTCGATCTGTTCCGCGTAGGGGCTGACCAGGCTGGGGAATGGGGACAACAAAGGCGGAAGAAGGAGCTTGGAAGGCGCTAAATCAGCCATCCCCACATCATGACAACAAAGGGGCCATATAACTACACGGCGATAGGCCCGGATGTGCACGGTTCTTTCGTTTCACGCGCGAACCATTCGAGGAATTCGGCGTGTCCGAACACCTGCGCGGTCTCCCACGCGGACGGGGTGCCCCGCGCGGGGCCGGCGCCCGCCTCCGGCAGAGCCCGCACCACCTCGGGCTTCTTCAGGAACACTGCCTGACGCGGCGTGGAACACTGCCGGGGACACGGCCCCGGCGAGCGGGCTCCGACCGCGGTCGCCCAGCCGCTCGGGGTCGGCGCCCCGCGCGAGCAGCGCCCGGACGGTCGCCGCGTGCCCGTGGCAGGCGGCGAGCACCAGCAGGGTGCCGCCCTTGTCGTCGTGGAGGTCAACGGCGCCCCGGCGTCCATGTAGGCGCACAGCCGATCGGCCTGCCCCGCCCTGGCCATCTGGAACAGCCGGGTGGCGAGCTCCTCGACGTCCCGCGCCTCCGCACGGCCTCCATCGTGCACCGGCCCGCCGGGCGGCCCCGCGAGCGACCCCCGGGCCGGCTCGCGGCGGGGTTCCCGGTGGCGCCGCGGGTGGAGGCCGCTTCCCGTAGCCGGAGACCGCCCGGGCGGAATCGTCAGCGCATCCCATAGGTTCTGTGTTGAGAGACGATAGAAAGGCTGGGACCCAAGGTGTTCGACCCGACGGATCTTTACCGGCTCAGCGGTGATGTCCCTGAGCTGACCGATCCGGTGCTGCTCTACCACTTCGAGGGTTTCGTGGACGCCGGAGGAGCCGGACGGCTCGCCGTGGGTCACCTGCTCGCCGAGCTGGAGCACCGGGTCGTGGCGACGTTCGACGTCGACCGGCTGCTGGACTACCGCTCGCGCCGCCCTCTGATGACCTTCGACACCGACCGCTGGGTCGACTGCGAGTCGCCCGAGCTGGCGGTGCATCTGGCCCATGACGCCTCCGGCACCCCGTTCCTGGTGATGAGCGGCCCGGAGCCCGACCGCGAGTGGGAGCTGTTCGTGGAGGCGATCGGCACCCTCGCCACCCGGCTCAACGTCGGCAGGCTGGTCACCGCGCACGGCATCCCGATGGCCGCGCCGCACACCCGCCCCCTCGGCATGACCGCGCACGGCACCCGGCCCGGCCTGGCCGCCGGCCCGGGAAGCCCGTTCGGCCGCATCCAGGTGCCCGGCAGCGCCGCCGCCCTGCTGGAGCTGCGGCTCGGCGCCCGGGGGCACGACGCGGTCGGCTACGCCATCCACGTCCCGCACTACTTGGCCCAGGCCGAGTACCCGAGCGCGGCGGTGACGGCGCTGGAGGCGATCAGCCGCGGCACCGGCCTGGTGTTCCCGCTGGACGGCCTGCGCGACGCCGCCGAGAAGACCACGGCCGAGATCGAGGAGCAGATAATCGCCTCGACCGAGCTTTCGACGGCCATCCAGGGTCTTGAGCAGCAGTACGACGCCTTCAACGCCGGCGCCGAGCGGGAGAACCTCATGGCCGAGAGCACGCCGATGCCGACCGGTGACGAGCTGGCCGCCCAGTTCGAGCGCTTCCTGGCCGAGCGGGACGAGAAGGACTCATGATCGATGTCGGCCTGGCCGGATACGGCCCGGCCGGGGCGTTCTTCCACGCGCCCCTGATCGCGGCCACCCCCGGGCTGCGCCTTTCCGCCGTGGTGACGCGCAGCGCGGAGCGGGCGGCCCAGGTCGCGCGCGATCACCCGGACGCCGCGGTCGTCCCCTCGGTGGACGAGCTGCTCGCCCGCGGCCCCGGACTGGTCGTCGTCGCTTCCCCCAACCGCACCCACGTTCCCCTCGCCCGGCAGGCCCTGTCGGCCGGGGTCCCCGTGGTGGTGGACAAGCCGATGGCCGCCACCGCCGCCGAGGCCCTGGAACTGGCCGAGCTGGCGCGCGGGCGCGGCCTGATGCTGACGGCGTTCCAGAACCGCCGCTGGGACGGCGACTTCCGCACCCTGGGCACTCTGGACCTCGGCGAGGTCCACCGCCTGGAGTCGCGCTTCGAGCGCTGGCGGCCGGTGCCCAAGGGCGGGTGGCGCGAGAACGGCGGCCCGGAGGAGCTGGGCGGCCTGCTGTACGACCTGGGCAGCCACCTGGTCGACCAGGCGCTGCGGTTCCTCGGCCCGGTCACCGACGTGTACGCCGAGGCCGACGTGCGGCGGGCCGGGGTGGGCGCGGACGACGAGGCGTTCATCGCGCTCACCCATGCGAACGGCGCCCGGTCGCACCTGTGGATGAGCGCGGTCGCCGCGCAGCTCGGGCCGAGGTTCCGGGTGCTCGGCTCGCGTGGCGCCTACGTCAAGTGGGGGCTGGACCCGCAGGAGGAGCGCCTGCGCGCCGGCGAGCGGCCGGGCGGCCCGGGGTGGGGCGCCGAGCCCGCCGACCGCTGGGGCCTGCTCGGCGTGGACGGGGAGGCCCGCAGGGTCGAGACACTGCCCGGTGCTTACCAGGACTTCTACGCCGGCGTCGTCGCCGCGCTGACCGAGGGAGCGCCGCCGCCGGTCGACCCGGTGGAGGTCGCCGAGGCCCTCGCCGTTCTCGGCGCGGCGCGCGTCTCGGCGGCGGAACGCCGCGTCATCCCCTTGGACCCGCAGGTGGCGCAGCCCGCGCGATGACGTGTCCCCCCGTGGACTTTCAGTCGAGCAGGCGAGAGCGCAGGGCGGCGGAGTCCTCGGGGGTCCAGCCGTTGCGGGCGAGCCAGCCGAGCGGGCCGTCGTCCCTGGTCTCCAGCATCTGCAGGAAATGGTCCATGTACTCGGGGCGGGGCAGGTGGCTGTCGGCCGGGCGGGAGTCCAGGTCGTCGCGGTAGGTGTCGCTGGCGCGCAGGCGGGCGAGGATGGCCTCCATGCGGTCGCCGGTCGCCGCGTAGTCGGCCACGATGGCGTCGCGGGCGACGCCGGCCACCGACAACGCGAGCGCGCAGACCACGCCGGTGCGGTCCTTGCCGGCCGCGCAGTGCACGAGGGCCGAGCCGTCGCCGTACGCCAGCACGCGCAGGGCGGCGAGCACCGAGTCGGGCCGGTCGAGCAGGTAGGCGTAGTAGAACCCGAGCACCCTGATCTCGGCGCGTTCCTCGTTCCTGGTCTGCCAGGGCAGCACGCGGTCGCCTTCGATGCGGGGACGCGCGCGGCCGTCCGGCCCGTTCCCGGCGCCCGCGGCCGTGCCCTCCACGGGGTCGACGGCCTGGTCCTGGGCGGGGGTGTCGGCCTCGACGTCGGTGTGGCGGCCGCCCTCGGGGAACAGGGTGAGGTGATGGATGCTCACCTCGGGCACTTGGGTCAGCGGGCCGGGGCCTTCCAACTCGACCTCGGCGGAGGAGCGCAGGTCCACCACGTCGCGCAACTTCAGCTCGCCGACGAGCCGCTGCACGTCGGCATCCGTCAATCCCTGCAGGTTGTCCGAGCGCATCACCCGCCCGAACCGCGTCGTCCGGCCGTCGATCGTGGGGAGACCGCCGAGGTCTCGCACGTTCACGGCGCCGTCAAGGGCTATCCACCTCGTTAGTTCATTCATCACATCCAACCCTATATGCGCTATATGTCCGCGCGAAGAAGGCGACAGGGGCAGAGTGTCAAAAGAACATGTCCGTTACGTGGCGGCTGCCATCGTGACGCCGGCCCGCGCGTGATGTAAAGGAGCGGGCCCTTCCGGGGTCCGCGCCCCCCGGAGCCTGGGGCTCGCCGACTCAACCGCCTTCCCCGAAGGAGGTCATGGTGGACACATCCGCGCCCTTCCCCCGGCTCGTGCTCGACCCGGCGCTGCCCGCCGAGGTCGCCGCCACCCTGCGGACCAGCCCGGACGCGCTCCACGCGGTGCGCGCGGGGGCGGTGCCCCGGCCCTACGCCCCGAACCCCGCCCTGGTCTGCGCCGTCACCGTGCTGCTGCTGCTCGCCCTCGCGCTGGCCGGCCCGTGGGGCATGATCGCGCTCGGCGCCGCCGTCACCGGCCTCGGCGGCGCCCAGGCCCTCGCGGGCGACCCGAAACTGCGCGAGGCCCGCCGCCGGCTGCGCGTGGCGCACCGGCACGCCGGCCGGTACATCCTTCCCGAGGACCTGGACGAGCGATGCGGCGAACTGCTGGCCAGGGCCCAGCGGGCGGTCGCGGAGGTGCTGGAGTCCAGGGTCAACCGTGACGGCCTGCTGGACGCGATCGCCAACACGGTGACCCTCCCCTCGGAGCTGTGGCGGCTCGGCGTGCGGCTGGCCGACCTCACCCGGACCCGGCGCGAGCACGAGCGCATCGTGCCCAGGGACGTGCCGGCCGACATCGCCGGGATGTTCACGCCCTACGACGAAGTGCTCGAACGGGCGCACCGCTCGCTGGCCGCCCGCGTGGAGTCCTTGGAGGACTACGCCCGCGAGGTGCGGCGGGCGGACGCGGTGTACCGGGCCTACCGGCAGCTCGGGGTGCTGCGGGAGCGCACCCCGGACTACGAGCGGCTGCTGGCGGAGACCGCCGAGGACGAGACGGCGCTGCCCGCCGTGGAGGGGCTGAGCGGGCAGGCCCACGAGGTGGAGCGGGTCTTCCGCAGCAGCATCGAGGAGGCTCGGCGGGCCGGCACCCATCTCCTCCTGCTTTCGGCCGCATGACGGAAATGCGATGTAACGCGCCTCACGTCCGCTATAAACCTTGAAAGTTCATTTCGTCGGCAATAATCCATGAAAGGTGGCTTACGGCTGCCACGGAAACGGTCCCGTAACCGCTCCGGGCAGCCGGTTCATGTGCGCGTAATCGAGCCGCCCGAAACGCCATGATTCGGCCATGCCACTCAAATCCCGGCCTTTCACCAGCAATTGCGCAAGACAATGGATCTCCCCTTTAATCTCCACTGGACCGATGTCCGGCGCGCACCGCCCGGCACCAGAACACGGGAGGGAGAAGGGTGACCCGTCATGACCGCGCTCATCGAGGTCCGTGACGCGAGCGTCCGCTACCTCTCGACCGGTCAGACGGCGCTCCGCGGAGCCGGCCTGACCGTGCGCCCCGGCGACCTGGCCCTGGTCAGCGGCCCGTCCGGCTGCGGCAAGAGCACCCTGCTCCGCCTGGTCAACGGCCTCATCCCGCACTCCTACCGCGCCGAGGTGACCGGCGAGGTCCTGATCGGCGGCCTGCCCGTCGCCGGCCGCACCATCCGCGAGCTCTCCACCGTCGTCGGCACGATGCTCCAGGACCCGCGCAAGCAGATCGTCGGCACCACCGTGGCCGCCGAGATCGCCTTCGGGCCGGAGAACCTGGGTCTCCCCCGCGCCGAGATCCGCGAGCGGATCGCCGAGGTCGCCGGCCGCGTCGGCATCGGCCACCTGCTCGACCGCGCCACCGCCGGGCTCAGCGGCGGCGAACTGCAGATGGTCGCCTTCGCCGGCGTGCTGGCGATGCGGCCGAAGGCGGTCGTCGTGGACGAGCCGCTGGCCAACCTCGACCCGGCGGCCGGCCTGCGCCTGATGCGCGAACTGCGCAGGTTCGCCGACGAGGGCGGCGCGGTCGTCGTCGTCGAGCACCGCGTCGAGGAGATCCTGGAGTTCTCCCCCACCCAGGTGCTCTACCTGGAGGAAGGCGCCCCCCGCTACCAGGGCCCGGTGGAGGGCTTCCTGCGCGTGGCCCCCGTCGGCCACGTCAAGCTGCCCTTCGCCACACTGGTGTCGCGCGCCGCCGAGCTGCCCGCCGTCCCCGAACCGCCGGAGCGGGCCGCCGCCACGACGACCCCCCGGCTGGAATACCGCGGGGTGAGCCTCGGGTACGGCGAGCGCACGGTGCTGTCGGGCGTCGACCTCGCGCTCGGCCCGTGCGAGCGGGTCGCCGTCCTCGGCCCGAACGGCGCCGGCAAGTCGACCCTGCTGCGCGCCGCCGTCATGCTCATCACGGCCACGCGCGGCGAGGTGCTGGTGGACGGCTCCCCCGTCGCCGAGCGCTCGGTGAAGAACCTGGCCACCACCTTCGGCTACGTGTTCCAGAACCCCGGCCAGGCCCTGTTCAGCGCCACCGTCGGCCAGGAGCTGGCGTTCGGCCCGCGCAACCTCGGCCGCGACCCCGAGGAGATCGACGCCGACGCGCGCGCCGCGCTGCGCGCCGTGCTGCTCGACGACGAGAAGGACATCATGGACCGGCCGCCGCGCACGCTGTCGTTCGGCCAGCAGCGCCGCCTCACCGTCGCCCTCGCCCTGGCCATGCGGCCGCGCACGCTGATCCTGGACGAGCCCACCGCCGGGCAGGACCTGCGCACCACGACCGAGTTCATGGGGCACGCGCTCGCCGCCCCCAGCGTGGAGAGCCTGTACTTCATCACCCACGACGTCGATCTCGCCCTCACCTACGCCGACCGCATCATCGTCGTCGACCAGGGCGGCATCGCCGCCGACGCCTCCCCGGCCGAGCTGGCCGCCGAAGGCGCCCTCTGGTCGCGGGCGGGCCTGGCGGCGACCAGCCTGGTGGCCGCGGTGCGCGACAACCTGCCCGGCTCGGGGGCGATCGCCCATCCCTTCGACCTGGCCCGCCAGGTCTCCCTCCTCACCCCTTCCCCCTCTTCCCCCACGGAAGGAACCACCCCCTCATGACCACAGACGCAACCACCCCGCGAGAGCCCGTCTTATCGATCTCCTCCCGGACCGTCGTCTTCGGCGCGGTCGGCGCGGCGCTGTACGGCGTGCTCGGCCTGTTCAGCTTCCTGATCCCCGGCACGCAGGCCGTCACGGTGCGACCCGCGTTCGCGCTGGTGCCGTTCTTCGGCAAGCGCTTCGGCGTGATCGCCGGCTTCTTCGTCGGCCTGGTCGGCAACGCCATCATCGACCTGATCTCCGGGTACGGCCTGACGTACTGGAACTGGAGCGTCGCCAACGGCCTGGTCGGCGCCTTCGCCGGGCTGTTCTTCGCCTACCTGCCGCCGATCGCCGGCGAGGCGCTGCGCCTGGTCGTCACCGCGCTCGGATCTCTGCTCGCCACCGCCATCGGCCTGCTGTTCGTGTTCACCGACATCTGGGTGCAGAACATCGACGTCTCGACCGTCATCTCGATCAACTACGTCCCCGCGCTGATCGCCGACGCCATCGCCGTCGTCATCCTCACCCCCGCGCTGGACGCCATCTGGGAGCCGCTGTCCAAGCGGACCGGACGGTAACCGGGTGGACGTCACGCCGCGTTACCTGGGCGCGGGTTCCTTCCTGAGCCGCCGCGATCCGCGGGTGCTCCTGCTGGTTCCCGTGTTCTACATCGTGGCCGTGGCGGGGGTCGACGACCTGCGCGCCGTGCTGGCGTGCACGGCGGCCGCCCTGCTGTACTACCGCGCCGCGGGCATCCCGTGGCGCGGTGTGCGGGCCAACTGGGCGTTCATGCTGACCGTCACCACGGTCCTGGTCCTGGTGAACAGCGTCCTGACCTCGTCCATCAGCCGCGGCGGCGGCACCGGCGAGGTGCTGTTCACCGTCCCGCTCACCCATACCCCCATCACCTGGGCCGCCCTGTCGTACGCCGCCACCACCCTGGTCCGCTACATCTCGCTGGCCATGGTGAGCTTCCCGGTGGCGTTCAACATCGCGCCCTCGGACTTCGGCGTGGCCTTCGCGCGGCTCGGGCTGTCGCAGCGGCTGGCCTACGGGGTGGACCTGACCTTCCGGTTCCTGCCCTCCACCTGGGCGAGCCTGCACGAGACCATCGACGCCCAGCGCATCCGGGGGTACGAGCACAGCCGCAGCCGCAACCCGGTGCGGCGGCTGCTGTCGCTGCGCCCGGTGGTCATCCCCCTGACGGTGAACGCGCTGATCGACGCGGAGGACACGGTGAACGCCATGGACCTGCGCGGCTTCGGCGGCCGGCACCGCACCTGGATGCGCGAGCTGGCCTTCGACCGCGTCGACCTGCTGGTGCTGGCCGGCTTCGCCGCCATGACCGCGGTCATGGTCACCGCCAAGATCCTCGGCCTGACGGGCACCGTATGGGCGCCGTGATCCACTCCGCGCCGCTGCTGCTCCCCATCGCCCGCCCGCCGATCCGCGACGGCGCCGTGGCCGTGCGGGACGGCCGGGTGCTCGCGACCGGCCAGCGGCGCGAGATGCTGACCGCCCACCCCGGCGCGCAGGAGCTGCGCTGGCCGGGCATGGTCGTGGCCGGGCTCGTCAACGCGCACACCCACCTGCAGTTCACCCGCATGGCGAAGGTCGGCGCGCGCGTGTACGGCTCCTTCGAGGAGTGGTCCACCACCTTCGACGCGGTCTACTTCTCCTCCGGCGGCGCCGACTGGGCGGCCAGCGCCCGCGAGGGGGCGCGGCTCGCGCTGCGCCACGGCACCACGGCCGCCGCCGACGTGGTCACCGACATCGAGGCGATGCCGGTGCTGCACCAGGCGGGGCTGGCCGGGGTCTCCTACCTGGAGGTGCTCGGCGACACCGACGAGAGCTGGGCCGGGACCGGCCGCGAACACCTGACCTCCACGGTGCGCGAACTGCGCGGCGCCGGGGACGCCCCACGGGCCGGGCTCGTCGGGCTGGCCCCGCACGCCCCCTACACCCTGGACACCGGCGTGCTCGCCGACCTCGGCGTCCTGGCCCGCAGGTACGGCCTGCGCCAGCACATCCACCTGCTGGAGTCGGCCCACGAACGCGAGTACACCGTCTCGGGCACCGGGCCGATCGCCCGCCTGGTACGCGACCTGGGCTTCGACTTCGAGATCCTGCGCGCGGGCGGCACCGGGCAGGGGCCGGTCGACTTCCTGGACGCCCTCGGCCTGCTCGGCGGGCGCTGCCACGTCGCGCACGGCGTCCACCTGGACGCCGCCGAGCGGGCGCTGCTGCGCGAGCGCGGGGTGAGCGTCGCGCTGTGTCCCCGCTCCAATCGCACCCTCGGCCTGGACGGACCGCCGATCGCGGCCCTGCTGGAAGAGGGCTCCCCGATCGCCGTGGGCACCGACTCGCTGGCCTCCAGCCCGTCGCTGGACCTGCTGGAGGACGTGCGGCTGCTGCACCAGCTCGCCCGACGGCAGGGATACCGCGGCCAGGACCTGCCGCGCCGCCTGGTGGAGGCCGCCACCGCCGGCGGCGCCCGCGCGCTCGGCCTGGACGAGGGCCCTGGACGCATCGGCGTCCTCGCGGCGGGCTCGCGCTGCGACTTCGCCGTCTTCCCGCTCGATCCCGGCGAACGCGACCCCTACCTCGCCCTGATCCAGGACGGGCCGGGAAGGTGCGTCGCGACGGTGACCGGCGGCGACCCGTCCGGACGGGTGCACCTGGCCGGCTCGACCCAGGAGCGGCGCCATGGGCACTGACCTCGCCGCGATCTCCACGAAAGTGCGCGCGGCATTCCCCCGAAGGCCTCCCGTAGGCCTCCACGCAAGGCGCGGAGACATGGCTTCCCAGAATCGCACCATTCGCTTCAAGCTGTACTCGCTGCTCAGCCTGCCGATCGTCGCGCTCATCCTGCTCTGGGTCGTCATGACCGCGCACCTCGTGGGCGTCTTCTTCGACCTGCGCAGGGCGGTCACGCTGTTCGACCAGGTGGCCACCCCCGCCGGAGTGCTGGCCGACCACGTGCAGCAGGAACGCCAGCTTTCGGCGATCTTCCTCAGCGGCAGCGCCCCGGACGGCGGGCGCCTGTCGGCCGCGCGCGAGCAGACCGACCTGGCCGCGCGGCTGTTCCACCAGCGGTCCACCTCGCTGGAGGGGCAGTCGGCGACCGGGCCCGAGGTGGTGCAGAGCCTCGCGGAGCTCGAGAGGCAGCTGCTGAGGCTCAGCTCGGTGCGCCAGGACGTCGACGGCCGCACGCTGAGCCGCCTGTCGGCCATCCAGGAGTACACCAAGATCCAGGACGCGCTGTACCAGATGTACGACGAGCTGATCACCGTGCCCGACCTGACGCTGTACCGCAAGTCCAGCGGGTTGCAGACCATCGCCAGGTCCCGCGAGCTGCTGTCCCAGGAGGACGCCCTGCTGTCGGGGGCCATCCAGCAGAACTCGCTCGGCGACGAGGAGCGGCGCGTCTTCGCCGACATGGTGTCCGGGCGCCGCCTGCTGCTCGCCCGGGGGGCCGAGGCCCTGGACGCCGAACTGCGCCGCCCCTACGACGACCTGGTGGCCTCGGCCGACTACAAGCGGCTGACCACCATGGAGAACCAGGTGATCTCGCGAGGCGGGACCCCCGCGCAGGCGGCCGCCTGGCAGCCGCTCGCCGGCACGCTGGGGTCACGGCTCGACCAGCTCGCCACCGACCGCGCGACGCTGCTGAACACCCGCACCGACGCCACGGCCTCGGGCATCATCGCGCAGATCGTCGCCGCCGCCGGCCTCGGCCTGGTCGCCATCCTGCTGGCCGTCGTGCTGTCGGCACGGTTCGGGCGCGGCCTGGCCCAGGAGCTGGCCGACCTGCGCAGCGCCGCCATCGACCTGGCCGACGTGCGGCTCCCCCGGGTCGTGGCCAAGCTGCGCGAGAGCCAGCCGGTCGACGTCGAGAGCGAGGCACCGCCGATCCTGGCCACCGGCACCACCATGGAGGTGCAGGACGTCGCCCAGGCGTTCACCACCGTGCGCCGCACCGCCGTGGAGGCCGCCGTCGGCCAGGCGGAGCTGCGCAAGGGGGTCAGCCTGGTCTTCCGCAACCTGGCCCGGCGCAACCAGTCGCTGCTGCACCGCCAGCTCACCCAGCTCGACGGGATGCAGCGCAAGACCAGCGCGCCCGACGCGCTGGCCGACCTGTTCCGGCTGGACCACCTGACCACCCGCATGCGCCGTCAGGCGGAGGGCCTGATCATCCTGTCCGGCGCTCCCGCGGGGCGGGCCTGGCGCAAGCCCGTGCCGATGCACGACGTCGTGCGGGGCGCGGTCGCGGAGGTCGAGGACTACACGCGGGTCACCGTGCTGCCCATGTCGGACGCCTCGCTGATCGGCACGGCCGTCGCCGACGTCATCCACCTGCTCGCGGAGCTGATCGAGAACGCCACGGTATTCTCCCCGCCCAGCACCCGGGTCAACATCCGCGGGGAGCTGGTCGGCCGGGGCTTCGTCGTTGAGGTGGAGGACCGCGGCCTCGGCATGGGCGAGGAGGACCGCACCGAGCTCAACCGGCGCCTGGCCAACCCGCCCGAGTTCGACCTGGCCGACAGCGACCGGCTCGGCCTGTTCGTGGTCAGCCAGCTCGCCGAGCGGCACAAGGTCAAGATCACCTTGCGCCGCTCCCCGTACGGCGGCACCACCGCCGTCGTCCTGGTGCCGCACGAGCTGATCATCACCACGGCCGACGACCTGCCCCCGGACCCCGACCACGAGCCGGAGACCTGCCGCGAGCCGGGCGCCCGCCACGCGCCGGCGCCCGAGCCCGGCCACCTCATGTGACCAGGACCGGGCCCGGCCATCTCATGTGACCAGGGCCGAGCCCTGCCATCACTGGAACCGGGGTCGAGCCCGGCCACCTCATGTGACCGGGAAAGGGCCGGGCGATCGTCTGTGATCACCGCCAGGAGCCGCGGGCGGCCCGCCGGGTGATCAGGAGCGGGCGCCGTCCAGGCGGCCCTCGGCGAGGAGGGCGGCGAGGTGGGGCAGGTCGTCGATGACCAGGTCGGCGGCGGCCGCCTCGGGGCGGTCGGCGTGCAGGTGGCCCCATGGGCCGCGCCGGAACAGGGCGGTGCGCAGGCCCGCCTCGCGGGCCGGGAGCACGTCGTTGTCCAGCCGGTCCCCCACGTACAGGATCTCGCCGGGCTCGCGGCCGGCGACCGCGACCACCTTGGCGAAGAAGTCCGGGTGGGGCTTGCTGACGCCCCATCCCGCCGAGGTGTGGACGGCGTCGACCGGCAGGTCCATCGCGACGAGCGCGTCGTAGGCCTGCGGCGGCTGGTTGCCCGCGATGATCAGCTCGTATCCGGCCGCGCGGAGTTGGGCGAGGCCGGGCCGCGCGTCGGGGTACAGGTCGCCGGCGTCGAAGTTCTCCCGCAGGCCGTCGGGGTCGTCCTCACGCCAGGCCTCCACCTCGGCCTCGACGTCCAGACCGGGGCGGACGATCTCGAACGCCTCGCTGTAGGACCGGTCGAGCGCGGCCATCCCGCCGAGCACGCCGAGCATGGTGAAGCGCGAGACCCCCAGCCGGTCGGCCCAGCGCGTCCAGATGCGGGTCTCGTCGATCAGCGTCTCCCCGACGTCGAACACCAGCGCGCGAATCACGACACTCCTCCCGTATGCGTGTGTCCGACCTTACTTGGCGGGGAAACGGCAGTGGCGTGGCGACCGCCGCGGCGCCACGCCACGTCTGCTCTCGCCCGGCGGCCCCGCTCAGGGCCGCCGGGCGACGTTCACCCGGCCTGACAGGAGACCGAGGGCCAGTTCCAGTTGCCGTTGTGCTGGATGGTCAGGCCGAAGTTGTTGCCGCTGCCGTTGGGCCTGGCGGTCATCACCTGGGCGCTGGGGAAGCTCGCGCTGGTGTTCCAGGTGGCGATGACCTTGGCGGGCGAGGGGATGTTCAGCGTGACGGTCCAGTTGCTGGAGCCGGAGACCGCGACGTTGAGGTTGTAGCGGTCACTCCACGACTGGCCCGCCGAGAGGGTGGCGGTGCAGCTGCCGCCGCCGCTGGGCGGAGGGCTGGAGGGCGGAGGGCTGGAGGGGGTGCCGCCTCCGTCGGGCGCGACGGCCCGGCCGGTGGAGGGGGAGATCATGCCGGCGCACAGGTTGCGGCTGCGCAGGTTCGCGGCGATCTGCGAGATCGCCTGGACCGTCGTGGCGTACTGGTCGTGCATGAGGATGATCTGGCCGTTCTGCAACCGGCCGGCGGCCTGGACGATCTGGGCGGTGCTGGCGCCGTTCCAGTCCTGCGAGTCGACGTCCCAGATGATCTCGGTGAGGCCGAGCTGCTGCTCCACCGACTTCAGCGTGCCGTTGGTCTCTCCGTAGGGCGGGCGGAACAGCCGGGGCGCGGTGCCGGTGGCCTGCTGGATGGCCTGCTGGGTCCGCTGCAGCTCCGACTGGATCTGCGAGCTGCTCATCTGGGTCAGGTGCGGGTGGGTGTAGCTGTGGTTGCCGATCCACATTCCGGCGTCCCGCTGGGCCCGGACCAGTCCCTGGTTGTTCTGGGCGTTCTGCCCGATGTTGAAGAACGTGGCGCGCAGGCCGTTGGACTTCAGGGTGTTCAGCAGGTTGTTGGTGTTGTTGGGGTTGGGTCCGTCGTCGTAGGTGAGGCCGACGTAGCCCGCGCTGCAGTCGGCGGCGCTGGCCGAGGACGACAGGCCCACGGCGAAGCTCGCGCCCAGGACGCAGCCGGCGACGGCGATGAGCAGTTTGCGGACACCGGACAGGCGCCCGCGAGTTCCGCCGAGGGGGGCGGCACTGTCGATCATGTCTGTTCCTCCACTGGAACGCTGATCGTCGACATGGCATGTGCGTACGGCGGCCGGCCTGCGCGCCATTCTGCGGACCGCCTCGAAACGTGTCAATGAGATGAAGAAACATTTCAAGCGGCTTAACCGCTTAAGGAGGACATGACCTCATGAAACGCCGATGAAATTCTCGAAAGGTTTCGGCGCCCCGTCACCCTGGTTCGCGGTCAGGCGATGAGGTGGGCCATCGCCTTCTGGATGCGCTTGTCGGAGACGGGGTAAGGAGTGCCGAGGGTCTGGGCGAAGTAGCTGACCCTCAGCTCCTCCAGCATCCAGCGGATATCGGTCACCGCCCGCTCCGAGCGCCGCGCCGGGGGCAGGCGGTCGACGGTCTCCTCGTAGGCCATGCGGATCTCGTCGAGCCTCAGCATGCGCTCGCGGTCGCGGTAGGGGTCGTCGGGCAGCTTCTCCAGCCGCCGCTCGACCGCCCGCAGGTACCGCTGCAGGTCGGGCAGGCGCGTGTAGCCGGTGGCGGTGACGAAGCCGGGGAAGACCAGCGACGACAGGTGCTCCTCGATCTCCTCCAGGATGTCCTGCGGGTCCTTCATGGGCGAGAGCGTCGCGCGGGCCTTCTGCCAGACGGCCAGGATGCGCTCGACCCTCGCCACCACCTCGGCCGTCGTGTCGTGAAGCTCGGCCCGCACGTGGTCGTGCACGCGCGTGAAGGCGGCCGCGTCCCACGCCGGGCCGCCGGCCTCGGCGATGAGCTTGTCGGCCGCGCAGGTGACGCAGTCCTCGAACAGCTCGGCGGCGTCGCGGTGCGGGCTGTGGCTCAGCGCGAGTTTCTGCTGGGTGGTGAGCCCGCGCAGGATGGCCTTGGCCGGCGAGGTGACGTTCAGCAGGACCAGCCGCCGCATGCCCGCCCACATCGCCGCGCGCTGCTCTTCCTCGGTCTCGAAGACGCGGACCGCGACGCTGCTCCCCTCGTCGACCAGCGCCGGGTAGGCCTTGATGCGCCCTTGCTCGAACAGCTTGGGCAGCTCGCCGAAGGTCCAGGAGCGCAGGCCCGTGCGTTCGAGGCTCTCGCCCGCACGCGACAGCGTGGCGCGCAGCTTGGGCGCCAGCCGCCGCTTCAGCGCCGGGAGGTCCTTGTCCTCGGCGACCGTGCGCTTGCGCTCGTCCACGACCCGGTAGGTGACCCGCAGGTGGTCGGGCAGCCGGCTCGGGTCGAAGGCGTCCGGCTGCACCCGCACCCCGGTCAGGGCGAACAGCTCGCGGGCCACGGCCTCCGCCAGCGGCTCGCCGCCCGGCGTCACCCGCTCGAGCACGGCCTTGGCGTAGTTGGGGGCGGGGACGAAGTTGCGCCGGACGACCTTGGGCAGCGAGCGGATCAGCTCGGTGACGAGCTCCTCGCGAAGGCCCGGGATCTGCCAGTCGAACCCGTCGTCCTCGACCTGGTTGAGCACCTGGAGCGGGACGTGGACGGTGACGCCGTCGGCGTCGGCGCCGGGCTCGAACTGGTAGGTGAGCCGCATGCGCTGGCCGCCCTGCCGCCAGGCGTCGGGGTAGGCCTGCTGCAGGTCGCCGGCGTCCGCGCCCTGGTTGATCAGCATCTCTGCTGAGAAGGTCAGCAGGTCGGGCTCGTCCTGCTTCTTCCGCTTCCACCAGCTGTCGAAGTGGGCGGCCGAAACGACGGTCTCGGGCACCCGCTTGTCGTAGAAGTCGAACAGCGTCTCGTCGTCCACCATGATGTCGCGGCGGCGGGCGCGGTTCTCCAGCTCCTCGACCTCCGACAGCAGCCGGCGATTCTCCTTCAGGAAGCGGTGGTGGGTCTCCCAGTCGCCCTCGACCAGGGCGTGGCGGATGAACAGCTCACGCGACAGCTCGGGGTCCACCCGGCCATAGTTGATCTTCCGGTCGACCACGATCGGCACGCCGTACAGCGTGACCTTCTCGTGGGCCATGACCGCGCCCTGGTTCTTCTCCCAGTGCGGCTCGCTGTAGGTGCGCTTGACCAGGTGCTGCGCCAGCGGCTCGACCCACTCGGGCTCGATCTTGGCGACCACCCGCGCCCACAGCCGGGAGGTCTCCACCAGCTCGCCCGCCATCACCCACCGGGGCTGCTTGCGGAACAGCGCCGACCCCGGGAAGATCGCGAACCGGGCGTTGCGGGCGCCGATGTACTCGCGTACCGGGCGCCGCCGCGGCCCCGCCTCGTTCTTGTCGGACTTCTCGACGTCCAGCACGCCGATGTGGGACAGCATGCCGGCCAGCAGCGACACGTGGATCTGGTAGGGGGCGGGGCGCGTGGTGTTCAGCGTGACGCCGAGCCCCTTGGCGACCTGCTTGAGCTGGCTGTAGATGTCCTGCCACTCGCGTACGCGCAGATAGTTGAGGTAGTCGGCCTTGCACATGCGCCGGAACTGGCTGGATGACAGCTCGCGCTGCTGCTCGCGCAGGTGGTCCCAGAGGGTGAGGTAGCTCAGGAAGTCCGACTCCTTGTCGGCGAACCTGGCGTGCTTCTGGTCGGCCTGGGCCTGCTTGTCGGCCGGGCGCTCGCGCGGGTCCTGGATGGACAGCGCCGCGGCGATGACCATGACCTCGGTGGCGCAGCCGTTGCCGTCCGCCGCCAGCACCATGCGCGCGAGCCTCGGGTCGATGGGAAGCTGGGCGAGCTTGCCGCCGATCGCCGTGAGCTTGCGGTGCTCGTCGAAGGCGCCCAGCTCCTGCAGCAGGTTGACGCCGTCCTTCACCTGCCGCTGGTCGGGCGGCTCGACGAACGGGAACGCCGCGATGTCGCCGAGGCCGAGCGAGGTCATCTGCAGGATGACCGAGGCGAGGTTGGTGCGCAGGATCTCGGGGTCGGTGAACTCCGGCCGGCCGAGGAAGTCCTCCTCGTCGTAGAGCCGGATGCACACGCCGTCGGAGGTGCGGCCGCAGCGGCCCTTGCGCTGGTTGGCCGACGCCTGCGAGATCGCCTCGATCGGCAGCCGCTGGACCTTCAGCCGGTGACTGTAACGCGAGACGCGGGCGAAGCCCGGGTCGACCACGTACTTGATGCCCGGGACGGTGAGCGAGGTCTCGGCCACGTTGGTCGCCAGGACGACGCGCCGGCCCCGGTGCGCCTGGAAGACCCGGTGCTGCTCGCCGGCCGACAGCCGCGCGTACAGCGGGAGGACCTCCTCGGGCCGGCCCTTGAGCGCCTCGGCGGTGTCCCTGATCTCGCGCTCGCCGCTGAGGAAGACCAGGATGTCGCCCGGCCCCTCCCGGCACAGCTCGTCCACCGCCTCGACGATGGCCTGCGCCTGGTCCTCCTGGTCCTCGCGGATCGGGCGGTAGCGCACCTCGACGGGATAGGTGCGGCCGGAGACCTCGACGATCGGCGCGTCGCCGAAGTGGCGGGAGAAGCGCTCGGGGTCGATGGTCGCCGAGGTGATGACGACCTTGAGGTCGGGCCGCTTGGGCAGAAGCTGCTTGAGGTAGCCGAGGATGAAGTCGATGTTGAGGCTGCGCTCGTGCGCCTCGTCGATGATCAGCGTGTCGTACCGGGACAGGAGCCGGTCGCGCTGCATCTCGGCGAGCAGGATGCCGTCGGTCATCAGCTTGACCAGCGTGTCGTCGCCGGAGTGGTCGGTGAAGCGCACCTTGTAGCCGACGGCGTCGCCGAGCGGGACGTCGAGTTCCTCGGCGATGCGCTCGGCCACGGTGCGGGCCGCGATGCGGCGCGGCTGGGTGTGACCGATCTGCCCCTTGACGCCCCGCCCGAGCTCCAGGCAGATCTTGGGGATCTGGGTGGTCTTGCCGGAGCCGGTCTCCCCCGCGACGATCACCACCTGGTGGTCGCGGAGCGCCTCCAGGATGTCGTCCTTGCGCCTGCTGACCGGCAGGTTCTCGGGATAGGTGAGAGCGGGCACCAGCGCCCGGCGGGCCGCGACCCGGGCCTCGGCCGCGTCGATCTCGGTGGCCACCTGGTCGGCGATGGAGCGCAGGGCTTTGCCGTCGCGCACGCGGCGTGCGCCGTCGATGCGGCGGCGCAGCCGGATCTCATCGCGCAGCATGAGCGCGGGCAGCCGCTCGCGCAGATCGGTCAGGGGCGATTTCAACGAAGACGTTCCCATGGTCGCTTTCCCGGCCGTCTTGTCGAACGACCGCCACCGGCAAGGATAAGCAACCTTCCCCGGCTCTCCGCCAACGGTTTACCGGCGCCCCGTACCCCGATTTCGCCCTCGCCCTCCCTGACCTGTGCTCTTACACCCTCGCTTCCCCTCGGCGCGCCTTCCGTGAATCCCGCGGCCCCGCCGGCGGCGACCACCTGCCGGCGGGACGCCGGGGTCAGCGGGCGGCGCGCAACAGCTCGCCAGGTGAGTCTTGGGTGTACTTGAGCGCCTTCTCCAGGCACACGATCGCGCCCTGGCGAGGCCGGTTGATGAAGCGCACGTCGTCGGCCAGCGCGCGCATGATCTGCAGCCCCCGTCCGCCCTCGGCCATCGGCGGACGCTCCCCGATCTTGTCCGGGTCGAAGCCACCCCCGGTGTCCAGCACGGTGATCACGAACTTGTCCGCCACGAGCTGCGCGCTGACGGTGTACTCGTCGCCCTCCGTGGCGTGCTTGATGACGTTGGAGCAGGCCTCGGTGAGCATCAGCAGGATGTCGTCCCTGATCTGTTGCTCGACGCCGAGCACCTCGAGCTCGGCCCCGAGGATCTGCCGGGTCACCGACACGCTCGCCGCATCGCGCGGCAAGCGCAATGCGATGGTCACCTCCATGATTTCTCCTTTCCGCCCACGTCACTAAAGGTGCCCCCAGGACAGGGGACAAACGCGGAAACGGAAAGGTGATGCGGTTCGCGCCGCGGTCCGCGTCCGGTCATCCCTGCCCCGCGAACAATCTCCCCAGAGCCGGTCAGAACGATCGCCCGGACCGGCCCGCGCGGGGACCGGGGAGAGGTCCGCGCGGCCGGGGACGCGCGTGCGCGGCTGTGCGGGGCCGCGGCTCCCCCGGGGCCGCGGCTGCGCGCGGGGTGGGTCAGCGGTGCGCGTGCGCGGCGGTATCGGCGGCGAGCGCCGCCCCGATGATGCCCGCCTCGTTGAGCAGCGCCGCCGGCACGATGGGCGTCCCCGGCAGCTCGATCAGGGGCAGCCACTTGTCGGCCTTCTTGCTGACGCCGCCACCGACGATGATCAGCGACGGGGACAGCAGCATCTGGATGTGCTCCAGGTACCTCTGCACCCGTTCGGCCCAGTGCTCCCAGCTCAGGTCGTGCTTCTCCCTGGCGTGGTCGGAGGCGCGGCGCTCGGCCTCGTGGCCGTCGATCTCCAGGTGCCCGAACTCGGTGTTGGGGACCAGCAGCCCGTCCACGATCAGCGCGCTGCCGATGCCGGTGCCGAAGGTGAACATCGCCACCAGCCCCGCCCGGCCGTGCCCGGCCCCGAACCTGGCCTCGGCCAGCCCCGCCGCGTCGGCGTCGTTGAGCACGGTGACGTCCAGGCCGGTCGCGTCGGCGAACAGCCCGCGCGCGTCCAGGCCGATCCAGGAGCGGTCGACGTTGGCCGCCGTCCTGGTCACCCCGTCCAGCACGACCCCGGGGAAGGTCACCCCGACCGGGCCGGTCCAGGCGAAGTGCTCCACGATCTGCCGGACGACGCCGGCGACCTCCTTCGGCGCCGAGGGGCTCGGCGTCGGCACCCGCAGGCGCTCGCGCGACAGCCTCCCGGCCGCCGTGTCGACAGGGGCGCCCTTGATACCCGATCCGCCGATGTCGATTCCCAGCACGTCCATGTCCACTCCTCGTCGAGCCGTCATCGTCTTATTACCGCTATCGTGCGCATGATGCCGTACTTGCTCAGACCGCTGACGATGCTGCTGTTCGCCGCGCTCGCCATGACGTGCCTTCCGGCCGCGGCCGAGCGGGCGTCCGCGGGCGCCCGTGAGGCGCGCACCGTCCCCCATGTCCCGGCCGGCACGACCGCGGGCTACATGGTCTTCGACCGCACGACGCGCGCGACGACGCTCGCCCACAACATCCACGGCCGCTTCCGGTCGGCCTCCGTGGTCAAGATCCTCATCGCGCTGGACCACCTGCAGTCGCGCAGGCCGGGCCAGGCGATTCCCGCCGCCGACCAGCGGCTGCTCCGGGACATGTTGCGCTCCAGCGACGACGACGCGGCCTCGGAGTTGTGGCGGCGCGGCGGCCGGCGGGCGATCATCGACCGCATGGTGCGCCGGCTGGGCCTGCGGGACACCGAAGCGCCGCCCGCCTCCCGGCCGGGCTTCTGGGGCTACACCGCGCTCAGCGCCTCCGACGTCGTGCTGACCTACCGCTACCTGCTCGACCGGGCCGACCCGAAGATCCGCGATCTCATCCTCGGCCACCTGCGGCACGCCACGCGGTGCGCGAGCGACGACTTCGACCAGTACTTCGGCATCCCGCGCGCCGTGCCGCGGCCATGGGCCGTCAAGCAGGGCTGGTCCGGCTACGGCGCCACCCCGGCCGTGCGCTGCTCCGGCGCGCGCTCCACCGCCTCCGCCACCGCGTCCGGGGATGCCCTTCCCCCCATCGCGTCCGGGGATGCCCTTCCCGCCACCGCGTCCGGCAGCGCCTCCCCCGTCGCGGCGCCCGGGAACGCCGTCCCCGACGCGGCGTCCGGGGCCGCCTCGGTGGCCGCTTCCACGGCGGCCGGCGCCACGGCGGCCGCGCCCGCGCGTCCGCCGGTGAACCTCCTCCGGCCGGTGCTGCACACCACCGGGCTGGTCGGCGCGGGCGACCGCCTGATCATCGTGGTGCTCACCCTCCAGCCGGCCGGCGCCTCCTACAGCGGCTCGGCCGCGCGGCTGACCACCCTGGCCAGGCAGGTCTACCTGGCCGGCCGCCCGCGCTGAGGGCCGTCGGTCCAGGTGCCGAGCACGGCGTCGAAGGGCTCGGTGTTCTCGTCGAACCTCCACCGCGCCGAGGTGTCCAGCGGGTCCAGGCGCCCGTGCCGGGGGTCGTCCCTGCCGACCACGAACGGGTCGGTCTGGGCGGGCGCGGCGTAGGCGTCGTCCGGCCGGCGGGAGGCGCCCGACGGGGCCTCGCGCCGGTAGGAGGAGGACCCCTCCCACTGGTGGGAGGACGCCGGCTCGGCCTGGTAGGAGGAGGCGGCCTCCGGCCGGTAGGACGACGGGGACGGGTCGCGCGAGTAGGAGGACGGGCCCGGCTCCAGCGTGTAGGAGGACGGAGCGGCCGGCCATGTGTACGAGGGCGAGCCGGCGTCCGCCGGATACGAGGACGGGGCCGGGGCCGGGGTCCGCGCGTACCCGGACGATCCCGCGTCCCTCGACGAGGACGACGCGGCGGGGTCCCGCGAGTACGAGGCCGAAGCGGCCTCCCGGGTGTACGAGGACGAGGCGGCCTCCCGGGTGTACGAGATCGGAGCGGGGTCCCGCGAGTACGAGGCCGGGGCGGAGTCCCGCGAGTACGCGTCCGAGGCGGAGTCGCGCGAGTACGCGGTCGACGCGGCCTCCCGGCCGTACGAGGACGAGGCGGACTCCCGGGTGTAGGAGGCCGGGGCCGGGTCCCGCGTGTACGGGGCCGAGGCGGAGTCGCGCGAGTACGCGGTCGACGCGGCCTCCCGGGTGTACGCGGTCGACGCGGTGTCCCGCGGGTAGGGGGCCGTGGTCTCGGAGAGGTAGGCGGCCGGGGCGATCGCGGACGGTGTCACGGCCGGCTCGGAGGAGTAGGACGAGTAGGTCAGCGGGTCCTTGGCCGCGGATGCCGGGGCGGCGTAGGCCTGCTGGTAGGAGGACCCCGCGCCGATGGCGGCGGCGGCCCGGCCGTTGCCCACCGAGAACAGGCACGCGTGCAGCCCGTCGATCAGGCGCTGCACGTCCTCGCGGGGCCGCACCGCGAGCCGCAGGAAGTCGCTGCTGGAGCCGAGCTTGTCGCCGCACTCGCGGACCAGCACATTGTGGGTCGACAGCAGGTGCTCGCTGATCGCGCGGCCGTCCTTGCCCTCGGGCAGGCGCACCATCACGAAGTCCGCCTGCGAGGGGTACACCGTCACGCCGGGGAGCGCCGCGAGCCGCTGGGACATCGACCGGCGGTCCTCGGCGAGCGCGCGCAGGCTCTCCCGGTGGTCGCGCAGGTGCTCCCTGAGCAGGAACACCAGCGACTCGGCGCAGGAGTTGAGGTTCCACCGGGGCAGCACGGACCGGATCTTCCCCGCGAGCGCCGGGTTGGCGACCAGGTAGCCGAGGCGGGCGCCGGGCAGTCCGAGCGCCCGGTCCAGGCTCCGCAGCACGATCACGTTGGGCCTGATGGCGGCCTCGCCGGCGACGCCGGGGGCGGCCTCGGCGTCGACGAAGTCGGCCAGGGACTCGTCCACGACGATCAGGTCGAGGTCGGACAGGCCGTCCAGAAGCTCGACGACCCGCGTGCGGGACAGGTGACCGCCGTCGGGGTCGTTGGGGGTGCAGATGACCGCGGCCCGCGACCCGCGCCTGCGGACGAAGCGGGTGTAGGCCTCGGGGTCGAGCGCGAAGCCCTGGTCCTCCTGGAGGGGGAACATGTCGACGCGCTTGCCGGTGCCGAGCGGCTGCTCGGTCCACCGGCCGGGGGCCGGGATGGGCACGGCCAGGCTCTCCTGGACCAGCAGGTGGTCGATCCAGGTGATCAGCTCGCTGGTCCCGTTGCCCATCACGACCGTCTGCGGCTTGAGCCCGAGCACCGCGCAGAGCTCGGCGGCGACGGCGTCGGCGTCGGCCGGGTGGCGGCGCAGGACGGCGGCGGCGTCGCGTTCCAGCCGCTCGCACATCTCGGGGGTGGGGAAGTGCGGGTTGCGGGGGTGGCGGAAGTCCACCGGGGCGCCCTGGGCCCCGGTGGTCCCGCGCTGGTGCGAGAAGGACGACGGGCCGTTCGCCTCCGCGCGCAGCGGGCTGAGATCGGTGGAACCGGCCAACAGGGGTCTCCTCCATGACGGCGTGACGACGGGCGTCCGCGGGCACGACATCCCGAGGTACGCGGCCGGGAGGTCACGGGTTCATCCCCATTCCCGCGCGGCCTCGCCGTCGGCGGGGCCGCGCGGCCCGGCGGGCCACGGGTTCGGCGCAGCCCGCCGAATCACGGGTTCGACGCGGCCCGGCGATCACCGGTTCCGCCGATCACCGGTTCCGCCGATCATCGAGGCGGCCGATCACCGATTCGCCGATCAGCGGGCGACGGTCTCGCCCTCGGCCCGCACCGGGCGCTCCGGGGCGACGGCGTCCGGGGCGTCCCCGCGGGGCTCCGCGGGGCCGTTCCCGTCGCCCGGGCCGTCGCCGTCCCCCGGGCCGTGCGCCTCGCCGGGGCCGTGGTCGTCCACGAAGGTGGCCTCGTCGAACGGGTCGCGTCCGGCCAGCACCTCCGTGGCGCGCTCACGGTCGAAGTCCTGCACCCACGTGCCGATCACCACGGTGGCCACCGCGTTGCCGGCGAAGTTGGTCAGCGCGCGGGCCTCGGACATGAACCGGTCGATGCCCACGATCAGGCCGACGCCGTCGACCAGTTCGGGCCGGTGGGACTGCAGCCCGCCGGCGAGCGTGGCCAGACCGGCCCCGGTGACGCCCGCCGCGCCCTTCGAGGCGATGATCATGAAGACGAGCAGGGAGATCTGCTCGCCGACCGACAGCGGGGCGCCGGTGGCGCTGGCGACGAACAGCGTGGCCATCGTGAGGTAGATGGCGGTGCCGTCGAGGTTGAAGGAGTAGCCGGTCGGCACGGTGATGCCGACGACGGCGCGGCTCACGCCGAGGTGCTCCATCTTGGCGATCAGGCGCGGCAGCGCCGACTCCGAGGAGGAGGTCGACAGGATCAGCAGGAACTCGCGGCCGAGGTAGCGCAGCAGGGTCAGCAGGTTGATCCTGGCGACCAGCCAGAGGATCGCCCCGAGGACGATGCCGACGAACAGCAGGCAGGTGAGGTAGAAGCCGCCCATGAGGATGGCGAGGCTGCGCAGGGCCTCCCACCCGCCCGCGCCGGCCACGGCGGCCATCGCGCCGAACGCGCCGACGGGCGCCGCCCACATGATCATGGCCAGGACGCGGAAGACGAGCCGCTGGACGTGCTCAAGGCCGCGCAGGATCGGCGTGCCGCGCGGGCCCATGCGCTGGAGGGCGAAGCCGGTGAGCAGCGCGACCAGCAGGGTCTGCAGCACCTGGCCGCCGGTGAACGCCGAGACGAACGTGGTCGGGATGATGCCGATCAAAAACGAGACGCTGTCGCCGCTCTCACCGCCCTTGGCCGCCTGCTCCTCGCCCGCCTTGCGCAGGGCGTCGGTGAGCTGGAGCCCCTCGCCGGGGTGCAGCATGTTGCCGACGACCAGGCCGATCACCAGGGCGACGGTCGACATGACCAGGAAGTAGCCGATGGCCAGGCCGCCCACCTTGCCGACCTTGGCCGCCTGGGCGACCGAGCCGACGCCGAGGACGATGGTGCAGAAGATGATCGGGCTGATCATCATTTTGATCAGCGCCACGAAGGCCGTGCCGAGCGGCTTGAGCGCCACGCCCGTCTCGGGCGCGAGAAGTCCGATCAGGACGCCGGCGACCACCGCCACGATGACGGCGAGGTAGAGATAGCGGGTGGGGTCCCGGCGCGCCGGGGGTGAGGCCATGATGGTCACTCGACGCTCCTTGTCTGTTCGTGCGCGTACGTTCGTACGGGTGGATGGGGGGTTCGATCGAGTGACTATGCGCCGAGTCAGTGACCTGGGTCACTATTGCGTACATTTCGTACGTTGCCGCCGTCGCACGGCGACGGCCCGGCGGCGTGCGCGGGCCACCTCGGGACCCGGCGGAGGTGAGGCCGTGACCGCGATCAGCTCCCGGCTGCGAGGCTGGAGCCTGGCGCGGCAGATGCTCGTGCTCCAGATCGTCGTCGTCGGGGTCACCGTGGCGGGCGGCACCGCCTTGGCCCTGCTGCACACCGGCCGGCTGATCGACGAGCAGGCCGCCTCCACCTCCAGGCGGATGGCGATCAGCGTGGCCGACTCCCCCACCGTGCTCGCCGCCCTGGACGACCCCGACCCCTCGGCCGTCCTGCAGCCCTACGCCGAGCGGGTCCGCCGCGAGGCCGGCATGGACTTCATCACGATCATGAGCACCGAGGGCCGCAGGTACAGCCATCCGAACCCGCGGCGGATCGGCGGGCGGTTCCTCGGCACGATCGCGCCCGCGCTGGCCGGGCGCACCTTCACCGAGACCTACACCGGCACGCTCGGCCCCTCGGTGCGGGCCGTCACGCCGGTGCGCGACGCCTCCGGTCGCGTCCGCGCGCTGGTGAGCGCCGGCATCTTCGTCGACAAGATCAGCGCTCAGCTCCGCGAGCAGATCGCGGCGGCGCTGCTGACCGGGGTGGTCGGCCTGTCCGCAGGCACCGCGGGCACCTACCTGGTGGGGGCGCGCCTGCGCCGTCACACGCACGGCTTGCGCTCCTCGGAGCTGAACCGCATGTACGAGCACCACAACGCGATCTTGCACGCGGTGCGCGAGGGGCTGCTGCTCATCGACGGCGAGCGCCGCCTGACGCTGGCCAACGACGGGGCGCGCGAGCTGCTCGGGCTGCCCGCCGACGCCGAGGGGCGGCCGATCGCCGAGCTCGGGCTGCCGCCGTCGCTGGCCGGGTCGCTGGCCTCCGGCGAGGACCGCGCGGACGACATCCACCTGACCGGCGACCGCGTCCTTGTGGTCAGCTCCGCGCAGGTGCGCTCGGGCGCGCGGTCGCTGGGCACGGTGGTGACGCTGCGCGACCACACCGAGCTGCAGGCGCTCACCGGGCAGCTCGACGCCGAGCGCGGCTTCGCCGAGTCGCTGCGCTCGGCCGCGCACGAGGCCGCCAACCGGCTGCACACCGTGGTCACCCTGGTGGAGCTCGGACGCGCCGAGCAGGCCGTCGCGTTCGCCACCGCCGAGCTCAAGACCGCCCAGCAGCTCACCGACCGCGTCGTCGGCGCCGTGCGCGAGCCGGTGCTGGCGGCGCTGCTGCTGGGCAAGACCGCCGAGGCCGCCGAGCGCGGCGTGGAGCTGGCGATCAGCCCGGACAGCGAGCTGGACGACGTCGCGCTCGACGGCCGTGACCTGGTGACCATCCTCGGCAACCTGGTGGACAACGCCGTGGAGGCCGCCATGACCGGCGCCGCCCCGGCCCGCGTGCGCGTTCACCTGCGCGCCGAGGACGGCGCCTTCCTGGTCCAGGTGAGCGACAGCGGGCCGGGCGTGGACGCGGCGGCCGTCGAGGACGTCTTCCGGCGGGGCTGGACCACCAAGGGCGACGGCCGCGGCCTGGGGCTGGCCATGACCGGCCAGGCGGTGCGCCGCCTCGGCGGCACGATCGAGATCGGCAGGGGCGGCGCGGACGGGGACCCGGGCGAGGGCGCCGTGTTCACCGTCCGACTGCCGCTCCCCGCGGTTCCGGGCGGCGCGTCGTGATCTCGGTGCTGATCGTCGAGGACGAGGAGCTCACCGCCGAGGCCAACCGCCTCTACGTCGAGCGGGTGCCCGGGTTCACGGTCGTGGGCGTGGCCCGCTCGGGCGGCGAGGCGCTGCGGTTCCTGCGGCGCCGCCCGGCCGACCTGGTGCTGCTGGACCTGTTCCTGCCCGACATGCACGGGCTGGACGTGTGCAGGACGCTGCGGGCGGCGGGGGTGTTCTGCGACGTCATCGCCGTCACCTCGGCGCGGGACCTGTCGGTGGTGCGCTCGGCGGTGTCGGTCGGGGTCGTGCAGTACCTGCTCAAGCCGTTCACCTTCGCCACGCTGAGCGAGAAGCTGCGGCACTACGCCGCCTTCCGCTCGTCCATGGACGGGGCGGGCGAGGTCAGCGGCCAGAGCGAGGTAGATAGGGCCCTGTCGGCGCTGCGCGGGACGGCGCGCACCGGCCTGCCCAAGGGAATGGCCGAGGCGACGCTGGAGGCGGTGGCGGGCGAGCTGCGCAGGACCCCTGGGGGGATGTCGGCGCAGGCGATGGGCACCGCGATCGGGGTCTCGCGGGTGACGGCCCGCCGCTACCTGGAGCACCTCGTCGGCAACGGCGTCGCGCGCCGGGTGCCCCAGTACGGCGGCCTGGGGCGGCCCGAGCTGCTGTACCAGATCACCTGATCTCAGGGGTGCGGCAGGCCGCGGGAGCGGTCCGCTCAGGACCTCGACGGCGGCCAGGCGTTTGACTGACCTCGTCAGGACCTGGCCAGTTCCTTGCTGATCCCGCTCGGTCCTTCGTACTCCTTGTCGGGAAGCCGGCGCAACGCGTCCATCGCCTGCTCGTCCGCGCCCTTCGACTTGGCGTGCTCGACGAGCTGTTCCTTGCTGGCCGGGTAGTCAACGCCGGACAGGAATTTCTGAACGTGGATGAAGTCCACCTGCGTCATGCTTCCTCCTTTGTCGCGAGGTAGTTCCTGTCCGTCGCGGAGATAGAGAAACCCGACATTCCACGTCGGCAAGCGAGACTGCCCGAATCTTTGCCGTCGAAACCGAATCGCATTCAGCATTGTCCGGCGGCGACGGAGGATGCTTGATACCATCTGTCCGAAATGACCCTATATAGCGCCCAGAAACCGTTCAGGCGCCGTAAACACCCAGCCCCTGACGTCGCCGGAATCACCGCGAACCCCTACTCACCAGTAGGACCGAGCGGCCGGAGGCCCAGGCAGAGGCCGGGCCGAGGGGTGCCGCACCCCGGCAAAGTGTGTCAACCCTCGATTTTTCGCAATGTCATCGACATTGTAGCCTCGGTAAAGATCCACTGGTCAAGGTAGATAACTATGACAGTTATCACGAAAACAATAGTGACACTGGCATATGACGACTATGGGTCCGGTCACTAGGCACGGCTGGGGCTATCCGTAACCCTCCTCTTAGCGCCGAGCAGAACCGAGCGAAGAGAGGGGTGCGGGACGTGATCGACAGGTACGAGATCTATTGCCTCGCCGATCCACTGTTTTACGACACCCTTGACACTCAGCGTACAAAGTATCCCGACTTTCCCATATCGGGCAGAGAGGTGCCGGTCGGCTGGGAGCACCGCGCCACCGACACCTGGCTGCACTACGGGCCCGAGGACCGCTCCCTCCCCCTGCAGGGATGGAAGATCCACGTGTCCGCCTGTCTGGACGACGCCGAGAAGACGCTCGCCGCGATCTGGGACTACTGCGTGGGCCGCCGGCTCAGCTTCAAGTTCCTGCGCGGCCCCCGCGTGGTCATGATGCTCAACTCCAAGTACGCCGAGCGGGGCAGCAGCGGCAAGCTCGCCACCCTCTACCCGGCCGACGAGGCCGAGCTGGAGATCGTGCTCAAGGAGCTGGGCGAGCTGCTGCACGGCGTGCGCGGCCCGTACATCCTCAGCGACCTGCGCTACGGCGAGGGTCCCCTGTACGTGCGCTACGGCGGCTTCGCCGAGCGCTACTGCCTGACCCCCAACCGGGACCGCGTCCTGGCGATCGCCGACGCGGACGGCACCCTGGTGCCCGACCGCCGTGGCCCCTCCTTCTCGCCGCCGTCGTGGGTGACCCTGCCGGACTTCCTCCGGCCGCACCTGGAAGCCCGCAACTCGGTGACGCTCGCCGGCCTGCCGTACGAGATCGAGAAGGTGCTGCACTTCTCCAACGGCGGCGGGGTGTACAAGGCGCGCGACACGCGCACCGACCGCCCGGTCGTCCTGAAGGAGGCCAGGCCGCACGCCGGGCTCGACGCCGCCGGCCGCGACGCGGTCGCCCGCCTGCGCCACGAGGCCGACATCCTGCGGCGCCTGGAAGGGCTCGACGTCGTGCCCGCGCTGCTCGACTACTTCACCCTGGGCGAGCACCACTTCCTGGTCCAGGAGTTCATCGACGGGACGACGCTCAGCCAGGAGTCGGTGCACCGACACCCCCTGACCCGCGCCACGCTCACCCCCGAGGACGCCGCCGAGTACACCGAATGGGCGCTGGACATGCTGGCCCGGGTCGAGCGGGCGGTGACCGCGCTGCACGAGCGCGGGGTCGTCTTCGGCGACCTGCACCCGTTCAACGTGCTGGTCGAGGACGACCGGGTCGTGCTGATCGACTTCGAGGTGGCCGGGCTGGCCGAGAACAACAGCCGGCCGACCCTCGCCCACCCGGGCTTCTGCCCGCCCCCGGACCGGCTCGGCATCGCGGCCGACCAGTACGCGCTGGCGTGCATGCGGCTGAACCTGTTCGCCCCGATGTCCACGGTGCTGATCCCGCTGCAGCGCGCCAAGGTCATCCACCTGGCCGAGCTGGTCGGCGACACCTTCCCGGTGCCGCGCGCCTTCGTCGAGGAGGCCGTGCGCACGATCCTCGGCGGCGACCCGGGCCAGGTCGCGGACCGCGCCTCCGCCGCACCGGAGGCGCCCGCGCCCGCGAACGGGGCCGCCGCGTCGCCCGCGGGGACCGCTCCCGCGCGCACGGCCTCCCCGGCCCACGACCTGGGCGCGATGCGCGAGCTGCCCCTGCCGGGCCGCGCCTCGTGGTCCGCGGTGCGGCAGGCGGCCCACCGCGCCATCCTGGCCTCGGCGACCCCCGGCCGCGCCGACCGGCTGTTCCCCGGCGACGCCGCGCAGTTCCAGCCGGGCGGCGGGCTCAACCTGGCCAACGGCGCCGCCGGCGTGCTGTACGCGCTCGCCCAGACCGGCGCCGGCCGGTTCCCCGAGTACGAGACCTGGCTGCGCGAGCGCGCCATGACGCCACGGCCGGGCACCGGCCTCGGCTTCTACGACGGCCTGCACGGCGTGGCCTACGCCTTCGAGGCGCTCGGCCGCAGGGATGACGCCCTGGAGCTGGTCACCCTGTGCCTGCGCGAGAAGTGGGAGCAGCTCGGCCAGAGCCTGTACGCCGGCCTGTCCGGCATGGGGCTCAACCTGCTGCACCTGGGCGAGGCGACCGGCGACCGCGAGCTGACCGGCGCCGCCCTGCGGATCGCCGACATGGTGGCCGGCCGCCTCGGCGCGGTCGACAGCGTGCCGGAGGTCAGCGGCAGCGGCAACCCGCACGCCGGGCTGATGCGCGGCTCGTCGGGCCCGGCCCTGCTGTTCCTGCGGGCGTACGAGACCACCGGCGACGCCGGGCTGCTGGACCACGCGAACGTCGCGCTGCGGCAGGACCTTCGGCGCTGCACCCACCGCTCCGACGGGCAGCTCCAGGTGCAGCAGGGCTGGCGGACCAACCCCTACCTGGACGAGGGCTCGGCCGGCATCGGCGTGGTGCTGGCCCGGTACCTGGCCCACCGCGAGGACGACGACCTGCGGCAGGCGCTGACCGACATCGGCCCGGTGGCCACCCTGGACTACTACGTGCAGTCGGGGCTGTTCGCCGGGCGGGCCGGCATGATCGCGGCGCTCGCCCTCGGGCTGCGGCCCGGCGTCGGGCGCACATCGCCCGAGGTGAGCGGCCAGATCGCGCGGCTCGGCTGGCACGCCATGCCCTACGGCGGCGGCCTCGCCTTCCCCGGCAACCAGCTCCTGCGGCTGTCGATGGACCTGGCGACCGGCACCGCCGGCGTCCTGCTCGCACTGGGCACCGTGCTGCACGACCGGCCGGTGACCGTGCCTCTGATCTCCCCGTCCGGCGCTCCGGCCGGAGCGGGGCTCCCTGCGACGACCACGGAAGGAGGTGATCGGTAATGGCTCTCCTCGACCTCCAGGAGATGGAGCTCGCCGGCGGCCACGGCGGCGGCGGCAGCAACCTGAGCCTCGTCGGGTGCACCCCCCACGAGAACAGCAGCCTCAGCATCCTCTGCGGCTGATCCCCCAAACCCTCCAAGCACCACGAAAGGGCGTGACTCGCATGGCGCTTCTCGACCTGCAGGACATGGAGATCCCCACCGGCGGTGGCGGTGGCGGCGGCGGCAGCAACCTGAGCCTCGTGGGCTGCACGCCCCACGAGAACAGCAGCCTCAGCATCCTCTGCGGCTGATCCCCCAAACCCTCCAAGCACCACGAAAGGGCGTGACTCGCATGGCGCTTCTCGACCTGCAGGACATGGAGATCCCCGGCGGCCACGGCGGCGGCGGCAGCAACCTGAGCCTCGTGGGGTGCACCCCCCACGAGAACAGCAGCCTCAGCATCCTCTGCGGCTGATATCGGCTGATATCTGAGCCAGTGCCTGGGGCGGCCCTCATCCGGCCGCTCCAGGCCTGACCATTCCCGCACAACACGGAGGGGAAACCTTTGCCACGCCGGACGGGGTCGGACGGGCTTCTCTTCGAGGTGCTCCGCCGCAGCGGCCGGTGGCCCGCCGTGTACGCCGTCACCGCGCTGTCCGGCGCCGTCGTGGAGCTGCTGCTCCCGGCCGCACTGGGTGGCGCGGTGGACGTCCTGGTCGCCCCCGGCGGCTCCCCCGATGCCACCGGCCCCTCATCTTCGGGGGCCCTCGCCCTGACCGGCGGCCCCCTGCTGCACTGCGTCCTGCTCGTCGCCGCGCTGGTGGCCTGCGACGCCGTGGCCGTGTTCGCGGCCGGCGCCGGCGGAGCCCAAGCCGCGCGCGGGCTGCGCCTGCGAGTCGTGCGGCACATGCTCGGCGTCGGCCCGGCCATCTCCCGGCGCTTCTCCGCGGGCGACCTGGTCACCCGGGCGGGCGGCAACGCCGAGGAGGTCGGCGCGGCCCCCGAGGCCCTCATCACCGCCGTGGCGCTGCTCGTTCCCGCGGCCGGCTCGCTGGTCGCGCTCGCGCTCATCGACCCCTGGCCCGCGGTGGCCTTCGTGGCGGGCCTCGCCCTGATCGGGCTCGTGCTTCGCGCGTTCCTCCGCGAGACCACCGCCGTCGCCGGCGGATACCAGCAGGCGCAGAGCGACATCGCCTCCCGGCTGATCGACGCGCTGTCGGGGGCCCGCACCATCGCCGCGGCCGGCACCGAGGACCTGGAGGTGCGCCGCGTGCTCCAGCCGCTGCCGCGCCTGCGCGCCAGCGGCATGGCCCTGTGGCGGGTCAACGCCCGCGCCGGGGTGCAGGCGGCCATCGTCGTGCCGCTGCTGGAGATCGCCGTCATCGGGGTGAGCGGCTTCCGGCTGGCCGCAGGCGCGATGAGCGTCGGAGACCTGTTCGCCGCGGCCCGCTACGCCGTGCTGGGCGCCGGCATCGGCTCGGCGCTCGGGTACCTGAACCGCCTCGCCCGCGCCCGTTCGGCGGCCCGGCGCGTCAGCGAGGTCCTCGACCGGCCGGCGACAGCCTACGGCGAGGCCCGCCTGCGCCCCCCGGCCGGCCCCTGCGCCGGGCTCTTCGAGGACGAGGACACCGACGCCCTGGCGGGGGACGGCGCGCCGGACGAGCGCGGCCGGCTGGAGCTGCGCGGCGTGAGCGTGCGCGTGGACGGGCGTCCCGCGCTGCGCGACATCGGCTTCACCGTGCCGGGCGGCGCCACGCTCGCCGTGGTCGGCAGGTCGGGCAGCGGCAAGTCGCTGCTCGCCGCCGTCGCCGGGCGGCTGGTGGACCCCGACGAGGGCGAGGTGCTGCTCGACGGAGTGCCGCTGCGGCGGCTGGAGCGCGCCGCCCTGCGCGGGGCCGTCGGCTACGCCTTCGAGCGGCCGGTGCTCTTCGGCGCCACGCTGGCCGAGGCGATCGCCGTGGGCCGCCCGGAGGGCCTGGCGAGGGACGCCGCCCGGGACGCCGCGGCCGACCCCTTCATCCGCAAGCTCCCCCGCTCCTACGCCACCCCGGTCGACGAGGCCCCCATGTCGGGCGGCGAGCGCCAGCGCGTCGGGCTGGCCAGGGCCTTCGCGCACGGCGGCCGGCTGCTGATCCTGGACGACGCCACCTCCAGCCTGGACACCGTCACCGAGTACCAGGTGGCGCGGGCGCTCACCGAGAAGCTGCGCGACCGCACCAGAGTGATCGTCGCGCACCGGGCCACGACGGCGGCGCGCGCCGACCTGGTCGTCTGGCTGGAGGACGGGCGGATCCGGGGACGCGGCAGCCACGAGACGTTGTGGCGCGACCCCGCCTACCGCGCCGTCTTCCAGACCCCCGACCCCGCCGCCTCCCGGGACGAGGCCACCCGCCCCGCCGCCACCCCGGCCTCCCCCGAGGACATCCCCCGGCCCGCCCCGACTCCGGCCTCCCCTGGGGGCATCCCCTCTCACGCCACGGTCGCCCGCGCTGCGGACGACGCCCCCCATCCCGCCGCGACCGCCGCCGCTTCGGGCCGTCATGGCATGCCAGGACGGCCGTCGGGCGCCGGTCCATCCTCCGCCTCGCGGGGCGCGGAGGGCGTTCCGGTGGCGGAGCGGGCATGAGCGTCCGGGAGCCGCTGTGGCGGGCGGTGCGCACGCGCCCGCGCCACCTGGCGCGGCTGCTCGGCTGGTCGTTCGCCGAGGCCGCGCCGTCGTTCGTCTCGGGCCAGGCGGTCGCGCGCGCCCTGGACGACGGGTTCGCCGCCGGGCGTCCGTTGACCGGTCTCGGCTGGCTGGCCGTGCTGGCCGCCGCCTGGCTGGCCGCGGCGTTCGGCGCGCGACAGGTGCTCCTGGCGATCGGGGGGATCGTCGAGCCGTTCCGGGACGACCTGCTGCGCCGCGTCGTCGACGGCACCCTGCACCGGGCCGCGGAGTCGGGCCTGCGACCCGACAGCGCCGCGGTGGCCCGGCTGAACCGCCAGGTGGAGCTGGCCCGCGACGCGTTCGGCGCCGTGATCGCCGTGGTCAGGTCGTTCCTGTTCTCGGTGGCCGGCGTGGCGCTCGGCGTGCTGACGCTGATGGGCGCGGTGCTGCCGCTGGTGCTGCTGCCGCTGGCCGCGGGGCTCGTGCTGTTCGCGCTCTCGCTGCCCGCGATGGCCCGGGCGCAGCGCGAGCTCATCCTGGCCGAGGAGCGGACCGCCTCGTCGCTGGCGGCCATGGTGGACGGGCTGCGGGACGTCACCGCGTGCGGGGCCGAGGACCGCGTGGCGGACCGGGTCGGGGTGGACGTCGAGCGCCAGGCCCGGGTCGCCCGCACGCTGGCCGGGCTCACGGCCGTGCGCACCGTCTCGCTCGCGGTGGGCGGGTGGCTGCCCGTCCTGCTGGTGCTGCTCGCCACGCCGTCGCTGGTGCGGCAGGGCGCGACCGCCGGGGTGATCCTGGGCACGCTGACCTACGTCGCGCAGTCGCTCACCCCCGCCCTGGGCAGCCTGGTGCAGGGGGCGGGGGTCAACGGCGTGCGCCTGGTGACGGCGCTCCAGCGCATCGCGGCGACCAGCGACCGGCCCCCGGCGGCGGCGACCCGCCGCACGGGCGGGCCGGAGGGCGTGGAGCTGCGTCTTCAGGGGGTGAGGTTCTCCTACGGCCCGGGCGCCGACCTGGTGGTCGCCGACCTGGACCTGACGGTGGCCGAGGGCGACCACCTGGCCGTCGTGGGGCCGAGCGGCATCGGCAAGTCGACGGTGGCGGCGCTGGTGGCCGGCGTCCTGCGCCCGGACGCCGGGCGGGTGCTCATCGGCGGGGTGGCGGTCGGGGAGATGGACCGCGCCGCCATGTGCCGGGCACGGGTCCTGATCCCGCAGGAGGCGTACGTGTTCCGCGGCACGCTGCGCGACAACCTGACCTACCTGGCGGACGGCCGGTCCCGGGGGGAGCGCGCGGAACCGGCGGAGCTCGCGGAACTCACGGAGCTCACGGAGCGCGCGGAGCTAGCGGAGCTCGACCGGGCGGTGGAGGCGGTCGGCATGACCGAGCTGGCCCGGAGGCTCGGCGGCTACGACGCCGAGGTGGACCCGGGCGAGCTGTCGTCGGGAGAGCGCCAGCTCATCGCGCTCACCCGCGCCTACCTGTCGCCCGCGCGGCTGGTCCTGCTCGACGAGGCGACCTGCCACCTCGACCCGGCGGCCGAGGCGCGGGCCGAGGAGGCGTTCGCCGCGCGCGGCGGGACGCTCATCGTGATCGCCCACCGGCTCACCTCGGCCCTGCGCGCGAAGCGGGTGCTGGTCATGGACGGCGCGCGGGCGCGGGCCGGGACGCACGAGGAGATGGTCGCCGCCTCGGAGCTCTACCGGGACCTGATGGGCCGGTGGTCGGCTCCGGTGGGCGCGCACGCCCGGCACTGACACGCCGATAATCAGACATTTGCCATAAATAACCATATATCTCCCTATTTACGGGTACGTGCTCACTTACGCCGGTTGTGCCTTCCTATTCGGCGACGCAGGCCAGTCCTGCTGGAACGGAGGCAACGAGGTGAGCACACAGATGAACCAGACCAAGACCCAGGCGCCCGACGTCACGACCGCGCGGCCGATGACGCATCGGGGCAACGCCGAACTCGTCAGCGAACACGGCAGGACGACCATCGCCGACACCGTGGTGGCCAAGATCGCAGGCATGGCGGCCCGCCAGGTGTCCGGCGTGTACGCCATGGGTGCGGGCATGTCCCGGGCGCTGGGCGCGGTACGCGAGGCCCTCACCGGGGGCGGCGGCACGGCCAGCACGCAGGGTGTCGCGGTCGAGGTCGGCGAGCGCCAGGCCGCGGCCGATCTGGACGTGATCGTCGAGTACGGGGTGTCCATTCCCGACCTCGCGGCCGGCGTGCGCCGCAACGTGATCGACGCCGTGGAGAACATGTGCGGCCTGGAGGTCACCGAGGTCAACATCACCGTGGACGACCTCCACCTGCCCGGCGAGGAGACCGGCGAGCCCCAGGAGGCGCGGGTCCGATGACACCGCCCACGGGCGTCCGCGAGAGGCCCGAGGTGGAGCGGCTGGCGGACCGCATCGCCCAGGCGGTGGAAGGCTGCCCGGACGTCGCCTCCCTCGCGGGAGGCCCGGTGGCGACCTACCTGGCCGGGCGGACGGTCGCCGGGATCGCCGTGCGGGACGCCGAGGTGGAGGTGGCCGTGGTCGTCCGGTACGGCCGGCCGCTCACCGAGGTCGCCGCCGAGGTGCGCTCCGCGGTCGAACCGCTGGTGCCCGGTCTGCCGGTCCACGTCCGCATAGACGACATCACCCTGCCCGGCCAGGAGGCCCTGACCGGCGAGGAATCCGCCGCCCCGCCGGCCGCGCGGGCGGATGCCGCCCCGGAGGAGACCGGCCGCCCCGTCAAGGGCGAGGCGCACCGGCCCGCCGGCAAGGCGGACGGCCCCGCGGGAGACGAGGGGGGCCGTTCCGCCCAGGGCGAGGCGGGCCATGCCGCAGGGGCGGGTGGCGGCCGGCGGCGGGCGCCGCCGCGCAGCGATCGCTCAGAGACAGGAGAAGGTGAGCGAGATGGATGACAACCGTCTGTGGCCCGCGGTCGGCCTGCTGTTCGGGGCCGCGCTCGGGTTCGCCGTGGTGGTCGGCGGCCTCACGGCGTTCCTCGTCGTACTCGTGCTCGGCGTGCTGGGGTTCCTGGTGGGCCGGGCGCTGACCGGCGAGCTGGACATGAGCGGCCTGCTGGGCGGCCGGAGACGCACATGAACACCGGGCCGGGCCGGCCGTCGCCGGCTCAGGACCCGACGGCGCCGGGCGGCGCCGGGACGGCCGCGCCTCCCGCCGAGGGGCGCGGCGCCGCAGGCCCGGGCACCGGACCCGCGTCCGCGGGCGCCGTCGCGTCCCCGGAGGGCCGCGGGCACACCGGCATCACCGACCGCGTGCTCGAACGCGTCGCCGCATGCGCGGTGCGCGAGGTGGAGCAGGTCGGCGGGGCGGCGCCCCGGATGCTCGGCGTGCCGCTCGGGCGGGACGCCGGGCGGGCGGACCCCCGGGTCAGCGGGCATGTGGAGGGCCGGATGGCCATCGTGCGGGTCACCCTGTCGGTGGCCTACCCCGCGCCGATCCGCCAGGTCGTGCACCGCGTGCGCGAGCACGTCGTCAGCCGGGTCAGGGAGCTGACCGGCCTGGAGGCACGGCAGGTGGACATCGACGTCACCCGCCTGATCCACCCGGACGAACCGGGGAGGCGGGTGCGATGACCACCACACCGGGCCCGGGCGACCCCGCCTCCCGGCCCTCCGGAGAGGGGCCGGTCCACGAGCCCGCCACCGGCGGACCGCCCCACGAGGCGGCCGCCGAAGGCATGCCACGGGAGACCCACGAGGCCACCACGGAAGGCATGCCGCCGCAGGACCAGGCCGAAAACGCCCTGCCGCACGAGCACGCGGGCCCGCCGGCGATGACCGGTGTGGTCGGGCGCGACCGTGAGCCGGTGCCCGCCGACCGGGCCCGGCGCAGGGCGGCGGCGCGGGCGTTCCGGTCGCACCGGACGCTTCCCGCGACCCTGGTCGCGCTCCTGCTGGCGGCGGCCGGCATCGTCACCATGGTCGGCGCGGTGACGGCGGCGGCCCGCACCCGCGCGGGGCTGCCCGCGCTGACCTGGCTGGCTCCGCTCGGCCGGGCGCGCTGGGACGACCCGATGGCGCTCACGACCGCGGCCGTGGCCGGCCTGCTCGGCATCGTGCTGCTGATCGCCGCGTTCAAGCCCGGACGGCCCCGGCTGGTCGCCCTGGCGTCGGAGGACCCGCAGACGGTCACCGGCATCACCCGGTCCGGCCTGCGCCGCCACCTTGCCGCCGTCGCGACGGCGGTGGACGGCGTCTCCCGCGCCCGGGTACGCCTGCGGCGGCGCGCCGCGGAGGTGACGGTCGCGACGCCGCTGCGCGACCCCGGCGAGCTGCCGGGCGAGGTCGGCCAGGCCGTCGAGGACCGCCTGGCCGAGCTGCGGCCACTGCGGCCGATGCGCGTACGGGTCGCCGTACGCCGGAAGGGGGGATGAGCGGTGAGCCACCTTCACAGCCGCCACGCCGGCGTCAACCGCACCGGGCTGGCGATCGTCGGACTGATCCTGCTTCTGGCGGGCGCCGCGGCGCTGGCCAAGGGTCTCGGGCTGCTCGGCGCGCGCGGCCAGCCGGTGATCTCCGGCCAGGTCGCCGCGTTCGCGTCCCGCACCGGCTGGTTCTGGCCCGCGGTGGCCGTCGCCGGGCTGGTGGTGGAGCTGCTGGCCCTGCGCTGGCTGCTCATGCAGGCGCGCAGGAACGCCATCCGCCACCTGGATCTGGAGGAGGACCCCGGGCACGGCGCCACCCACCTGTCGGCCAGGGCCGCCGCCGAGGCGGTCGAGGACGATCTCGTCCTGGCCATGCGCGAGGTCCCGGCCATCTCGGACCGACCGGGCGCGACCGGTACCGAGCCCGGGCACGGCCCGGCGGGCACGCAGGGCACCGGACGCGGGCACGGCGCCGGACGCGGGCGCCGCGCGCCCGCCGAACGGGTGCGGGCCCGCCTCGGGGGCGCGCCCAGCGCGCCCAGCCTGGCGCTGGCCGTCGTCCTGCCCGACGAGTCCGACCCGGCCGCGGCCCGCCAGGGCATCCAGAACGCCGTGGCCCGGCTGCGGCGCTCGCTGGAGACCGACCGCCTGCCCGCCACGGTCCGGATGCACACCGTCCGCACCCACCACTGACGCCGCTCCCGGCGATCGCGCCGGCCCGCCCGCCCGGCGGCCGGCGCGATCAGCGGTCCGGCGGCGGCTCCCACCCGGCCACGACCCATCACATCAGCAAGATCTACGCAGGAGGCGTCATGAGCGCGCACACGCGTCAGATGACCCGGACACCGCTGCAGACCGCCGCGCTCGTCATGGGGATCATCTTCCTCGCGGTCGGCATCCTCGGTTTCATTCCCGGCATCACCACCGACTACGGCGCCATGAGGTTCGCCGGGCACAACTCGGGGGCCTACCTGCTGGGGCTGTTCCAGACATCCGTCCTGCACAACATCGTGCACCTGGTCTACGGCGTCGTGGGGCTGGCGCTGGCCCGCGGTTGGACCGGGGCGCGCAACTTCCTGGTCTGGGGCGGCGTCATCTACCTGCTGCTGTGGATCTACGGACTGCTGGTCGGCCACGGGAGCACGGCCAACTTCGTGCCGTTCAACACCGCGGACAACTGGCTGCACTTCCTGCTCGGCATCGTCATGATCGGCCTGGGTGTGGCGCTGTCGCGCGGCGGCGGCCCCCGCAGAGGCCCCTTCTCCGTCTGACCGGCTCGGCGCCACCTCGCGGGAAGGCTCCGCGAGGTGGCGCCGTCACGCCGGCGTCACGCCGCCATGACGTCCCGTGCCTCAAGGTGAAGCCACGTCGACTCATCCGCGGAGGGGTCGAAGCAGCGGCCACGAAAGGGGACGGCGACATGAACAGAACCATCCGGAAGGCGTTCGTCGGCGCACTGGGCACCTGTTGCCTGACCGCGACGCTCCAGACGGCAGCGAGCGCGGCCGGCGCCCCGACCACGAACCGGACGGCGCAGTCGGTCAGCTCCCTGAACGACCTGCGCACCGACAACGGGGACCGGGGCAGAAGCAGCCGCAGGGACCGCGACCGCGACCGCGGCAGCGAGAAGAGGACCAGAGAGCGCGAGCGCGACCGCGACAGGAGCACCCGG
Organism: Sphaerisporangium sp. NPDC005289; assembly: GCF_040607455.1. NCBI lineage: Bacteria > Bacillati > Actinomycetota > Actinomycetes > Streptosporangiales > Streptosporangiaceae > Sphaerisporangium > Sphaerisporangium sp. NPDC005289. Next base: position 95,683 of record NZ_JBEXGS010000026.1, on the reverse strand, counting down.
GACCGCGACAGAGATCGCGACCGAGGCAGCGAGAGAAGGATGCGAGAGCGCGACCGGGACCGCGACCGCGACAGGGACCGCGGCAGCGAGAAGAGAAGCAGAGAGCGGGAGCGGGAGCGCGACCGCGGCAGCCGGGACCGCGACAGGGACCGCGGCAGCGAGAGGAGAACCAGAGAGCGCGACCGCGACCGGGACCGGAGCAGCAGCAGAGACAGGGACCGGTACTAGCCGCCGGGGACAGGCCGTCGCGTCACCGGAGTGGCCAGGGATGGAACGTGCTCGCGTCCCGTTCCCGGCCACTCCGCCACGCCGGCGGAGCACGGGGTTGACCTGGAGCGCGCTCCAGCGTCCAGACTCCTGCACGACGCGCCGGCGCACGGCCGGCCCGCCGAGAGGAGAGCCCGTGAAGTACCGCGCGATCGGCACCGACCCGCGCACGCGCCGCGAGGTCAGCGTGATCAGCCTCGGCGCGATGCTGTTCGGCACGGTCACCGACGAGGCGACGTCCTTCGCCATCCTCGACCGGTATCTGGAGGCCGGCGGCACCTTCATCGACACCTCCGACAACTACGCGTTCTGGGTGAACGGCACCCAGGGCGGCGAGAGCGAGGAACTGCTCGGCCGCTGGCGCCGCGACCGGGGCGTGGGAGACGAGATCGTCATCGCCACCAAGCTCGGCGCGCGGCCCCTGGCCCCCGGCACCACCTTCGGCCCGGACGTCGAAGGGCTGTCCGCCAAGGTGATCAGGGAGTCCGCGGAGCGCAGCAGGGAACGGCTCGGGGTGGACCGCCTGGACCTGCTGTACGCGCACATCGAGGACCCGCGGGTCTCCCTGCGGGAGACCGTCGAGGGGTTCGCCGAACTGGTCGCCGAGGGCGCCGTCGGCCTGCTCGGGGTGAGCAACCACTGGGCCTGGCGGGTGGAGCGCGCCCGGGCCCTTGCCGCGGCGTCCGGCCTGCCCGGCTACGAGGTGCTGCAGTACCACCACAGCTACCTGCGGCACCGCACCGACCTGCCCAGCCTGCGCTCCCCGGACGGAAACCAGGGCGTGACCGGTCCCGACCTGCTCAGTTATCTGCGGGCCGAGCCGGATCTGGCCATGGTCGCCTACTCCCCTCTGCTGAAGGGCGCCTACGTCCGTGACGACCGGCCCCTCGGCTCCGGCCACGACCACGCGGGCACGCCGGCCCGCCTGACCGCCCTGCGCGAGGTGGCGAAGCAGACCGGCGCCACCCCGAACCAGGTCGTGCTCGCCTGGCTGATCGGCGGCGAGATCCCGATGATCCCCCTGGTGGGCGCCTCTTCGGTGGCCCAGCTTGACGAGACCCTCGCCGCCGCGGACCTCGAACTGACCCCGGAACAGCGCTCCAGGCTCGACACCGCCGGCCACTGACCACGCGCCGGCCACCCACCCACGCGCCGGCCACCGACCACGCGGGCCGGTCCGAGCGGCCCGCGTCCCGGCGCCCGGCGGGGTGACCGCGTCCGGTCACCCTTCCAGGAGACCGTGCCGCCTCAGGCTCTCGACGGTGTCGACGAGGGTGGTCTCCAGGTCCCGCGGCCGCCAGCCGAGCAGATCGCGGGCCTTGTCGTTGTGCATGACAGGCACGTGGCCGAGCCGGCCGGCCGCCTCCTCCAGCGCCGGATCGATCCGCGCCCCCTCCCGCACCTGGTCGTCGGGGATCTCCGTGACGGCCATCCGCGCGGCGAGCGAGGGGAACCGGCGGGCGATGATCCGCGCGATCTGCGGGAAGGTGACCGCCGGGCCGTCACCGACGGCGAGGAAGCGCTGCCCGGCGGCGGCGGAACCGGTCATGGCCAGGACGTGGGCGTCGGCCGCGTCACGGACGTCGACGACGCCGAAGTACAGGCGCGGGACGGCTCGCATGTGCCCGTCCAGCATGGCCTTGACGAGCTTGGTGGAGGTGGACAGGCGCGGGCTGAGCGTGGGGCCGAAGATGCCGGTCGGGTTGATCACGGTCAGCTCCAGGCCGCCGCCCTCGGTGCGCGCGAAGTCCCAGGCGGCCCGCTCCGCGAGCGTCTTGGACCGGTGGTAGGCCGGGATGCCGGCGGCCGGATCGGTCCAGTCGTCCTCGGTGTAGTCGGCGCCGGGCTTGGGGCTGTACCCGACCGCGGCGAAGGAGGAGGTCATCACGACCCGCTTCACGCCGGCGTCGCGCGCGGCGCGCAGCACGCGCAGGGCGCCGTCACGGGCCGGGACGATCAGCTCGTCCTCGTGCCGCGGGGCCTCCAGGGGGAACGGCGAGGCGACGTGGACGACGTGGTCGCGGCCGGCGACCGCCTCGGCCCAGCCGTCGTCGCAGGCCAGGTCCGCGGCGACGACCTCCAGACGGCCGCCGGGGTCGGCGCCGGCGTTCCGCACGGCTTCCAGGACCTCGGCGGCCCGGCCGGGGCCGCGGACGGTGGCCCGCACGTGGTGGCCGTCTTGGAGCAGACGGACGACGACGTGCGCGCCGAGGTACCCGGAACCGCCGGTGACCAGGACGGCGCCGCCGGAGGGGGCGGTGTTCATTGTGGTGCTCCTCGGTGCTCAGAATTCTCCTATGGCCCGCACGATCTCGGCGATCGCCCGGGACTCCGCTTCGGCGTCACCACGGCTCCGCGCGTCCCACAACTCGGCTTTGTGCCGCAGGTACCTCAGGCGCACCCGCATGCGCTCGATCTCGTCCGCGACGCGCTCGGCGTGCCGCAGGAAAAGATCACGCATCTCGGTGGCCGCCTCGTCCTCGCGGGCGAGATGGGCGAGGTAGGCGCGCATGTCCTCGACGCCGACGCCCGTCGAGCGCAGGCAGGACAGGGCCTCGATCGTCTCGAGGCTGCCGGCGTCGTAGCGCCGGTGGCCGCTGCTCGGGTCGCGGGGAACCGGGCCGATCAGGCCGATCTTCTCGTAGTACCGCAGCGTGGGCTCGCTCAGCCCGCTGCGGCGGGAGACGTCCTGGATCGTGAACCACGAACGGTTCCCGGAGCGCGCGGTGACTGCCATGGAAGAAGCCTCGGATACCTCAAGCGCTTGAAGTCAAGCGGACGCCGGCGCGGGTGGGGGCGGGAACGGCGCGCGGCTCACCCGTGCCCTCTGCCGGCGTGACGACGATTACGCGTGGGCCCCTACCCGGGGCTCCTCCAGGGCCAAACCCGCCTGTGCGCGTCGTCGGCCCCGGAGGTCTCGCCCATCCTGTCGTGGATGACCGGCCGTGGCCGGTGGGCGCCGGACCCTGGTTGAGCCGCCGTGAGGGGGTAGAGGGCGGACATGGACCGACGACTGAACATCAGGCTGATCGTCGCCGTGTGCGCGTTCATAGCCTTCCTGGCCCTCAGTCTCTACGCGGGGATCGCCCAGCTCTGGTGGCTGTTCCTCTGCGGCATCCTGCTCACCATGGTCTCGGTGTCGTACGCCCTGGTGGAGGGCGAGTGGTGGAAGAGCACGCGCGGAGACGACTCCGTCCGCCCCGGCCGTTCCTGAGCGGCGGGTGAGCCCGCCTTTCGCGGCGGCCCGGCGGGGACGGCTGGCATGGCGGCGCGCGGATCGGGCATGCTGGAAGCCGCGCGACTGGCGGCAAGGGGATGGCAACGACCATCGGGGAGCCTGCTCGTGGGAGTCGACCGCCTGGGCGCCCACGGCGAGGAGCGACCATGTCCCCGTCCGCCCATGACCACGCCACCCCTGGCCACCGCCCCCCGCCCTCCGGTTCATCCGTTCCCTCTTCTTCCGCGTCCGCTGCTTCCGCTTCTTCCGCGTCGGCGTCCTCCGTGCCCGCCGGCTCCGCCGGAGTTTCCGCGTCGCCGGAGGGGTCAGCGCGCATCCTCGCGGGCGGACCGGTGGCGGAGGCGATCCTCGCCGACGTCGCCGGGCGGGTGTCCGCGCTGAGAGACCGGGGCGTGACCCCGGCGCTGGCCACGATCCTGGTCGGCGACGACGACGCCAGCGCCGGGTACATCCGCATCAAGCAGCGGCAGGCCGCCGAACTCGGCTTCACCTCGCCGCACGAGCACCTGCCGGCCACCGCGACCCAGGCCGACCTGCACGCCGCCATCGCCGCCTTCAGCGCCGACCCGGCCGTCCACGGGCTCCTGGTGCAGCACCCCGTGCCGGGGCACCTCGACTACGACCGCGCCCTGCAGTCGATGGACCCCGACAAGGACGTCGACGGCATGCACCCGCTCAACATGGGGCGTCTGGCGCTCGGCATTCCGGGGCCGCTTCCCTGCACTCCCGCCGGCATCGAGGCGCTGCTGGCCCACTACGACGTCCCGGTCGCCGGCAAGGAGGTCGTCATCCTCGGCCGCGGCGCCACCCTCGGCCGGCCCCTCGCCATGCTGCTCGCCCAGAAGCGCCCGACCGCGAACGCCGCCGTCACCGTCGTGCACACCGGGGTGCCCGACTGGCCGCGCTACACCCTGCGCGCCGACATCCTGATCGCGGCGGCAGGCGTGCCGGGCATCATCACCCCCGAGCACGTCAGGCCGGGTTCGGTGGTGATCGGCGGCGGCGTCCGGTACGCCGGGCGCCGACTGCTGCCCGACGTGGACGAATCCTGCGAGCGCGTCGCGGGCGCGATCACGCCCCGGGTGGGCGGCGTGGGCCCCACCACCGTCGCGATGCTCTTCCGCAACGCCGTCACCGCCGCCGAGCGCGCCTCGGACGGATCGGCGCGTTAGCGGACGGGTCACTCCGGACGGCCCTCCGCGGCAGCGGAGGGCCGGGTCGCCGCCTCACGCCGAGATCGGAGAGGGCAGCGGGGAAGCTCCGCGGAGCCGGCACGAGCGGGCGGTGCGCCTTCGGCAGGAGCCACCACCGGCTCCGCGGGTCAACCGACCCTCTGGCCGTCCCCTGTCGCGCTCGCTTGTGGCCGAGAAGCTGGGCGGCAGCCCGAAGATCAGGATGACGACCCCGACCATCTGCACGATGGCCGCGACCCTGAACAGCGCGTCGTCGTTGCCGTACGCGGAGGCGAACCACGTGAAGTTCATCCAGGCCCAGCTCACCGAGAAGATCGCGAACAGGTAGGCGCCGATCGACGGACCGATGTGGCCGTCGGCCACGTGGTGGGCGAGCTGCTCGGCCGCCGCGGCGAACGCGATGACGTACGTCAGGTCGTACAACGGTTCCAACGGAGTCGAGGCACGCCCGCGCTCCCGTGGATCTCGACCGGACATCGGACGCAACCGATGACGGAGATCCCCCTTCAGTCGCGCCTTGATACTCGTGTCCTCGGACATCTCACTTCTTTCATCGGCTTTCATCGGCTGACCAGCGCGCGGTGACGGCGGGCCGGGTCAGCGTGACAGGCGGTCGAGCCATTCGGCGAGCAGGGTCCGCTCGCCGGGAGTGAGCCGGGGGTCGTCCGGGGCGAGGGCCGCCTGCAGCGCCACGGCCCGGCTTGCGACTCCGGCCCCGCCGCCGTCGCCCGGCGGGTCGGTGGTGATCGCGCCCAGGACGGCCTCCCTGGTGAGGGTGGACAGCTCGGGGTCGCGCGCGCCGGGGTCGGTGGCGATCAGGGCGAGCGTTACGCCGACGCTGGCCGCGTGGACCATCCGCGCCGCCCGGTCCACCGGGAGCCGCAGCCGCCCGGCGGCGGCGATGCGCCCGATCAGCCCGGCGAGGATCCTCTCGGACTCGCGCGCGGCCGGGGAGCCGGCCCCCGGCCGCGCGTCGCCGTACATCAGCACGTAGAAGGCGGGCCGGGAGAGCCCGAAGTCCACATGCAGGTCCCAGCCACGGCGCAGGTCGGCGACGGGGTCGCCGGAGCGTCCCTGGGCCCGCTTGGCCGACAGGTACTCCTCGAAGCCGTAGGAGGCGACGGCCGCCAGCAGTCCGTCCTTGTCGCCGAACAGGCGGTACAGCGTGGGCGCCTGGACGCCGGCGGCGGCGCCGACCGCGCGGGTGGAGACCGCCTCCCTGCCCCCTTGGGTCAGCAGGTCGGCGGCGGCGCGCAGGATGCGCTCTCGGGTGCTCGGCGTCTCGACGGACATAGAACAAAGTTAACAGACCACCGGTAGCGCCGCTAAGTTAGCAGTGATACCTTTGCTCCGTTAGCAACGGAAAGAAGCGGACGATTGGACACCGCAATGCGTACGCGCACTCTCGGCACCACCGGACCGGCCGTCTCCGAGCTGGGCCTCGGACTGATGGGCATGTCCGACCTGTACGGGCCGGCCGACGAGGCCGAGTCGATCGCCACCATCCACGCCGCGCTCGACGCCGGCATCACCCTGATGGACACCGGCGACTTCTACGGCATGGGGCACAACGAGATGCTGCTCCGCGACGCGCTCAAGGGGCGGGCCCGCGAGCAGGTCGTCATCAGCGTCAAGTTCGGCGCCCTGCGCGACCCCGACGGCGGCTGGAGCGGCAACGACGCCCGCCCGCAGGCCGTGAAGAACTTCCTGGCCTACACCCTGCGCCGCCTCGGCACCGACCACGTCGACGTCTACCGTCCCGCCCGGCTGGACCCGGACGTCCCCGTCGAGGAGACGGTCGGAGCCATCGCCGAGATGGTGAAGGCGGGTCATGTGCGGCACATCGGCCTGTCGGAGGTGGGCGCCGAGACCCTGCGGCGCGCCCATGCCGTACACCCGATCTCCGACCTGCAGATCGAGTACTCCCTGCTGTCGCGGGGCATCGAACGGGACATCCTGCCGGCCGCGCGCGAGCTCGGCATCGGCGTCACCGCCTACGGCGTGCTGTCCAGGGGGCTGCTGAGCGGGCACTGGAGCCCCGGCCGGGCGCTCGGCGCGGGCGACTTCCGCGGCATGAGCCCGCGCTTCCAGCAGGAGAACCTCCAGCGCAACCTCGACCTGGTGGAGGCGCTGCGCCGCGTCGCCGAGGCCAAGGGGGCCAGCGTCGCGCAGCTCGCCCTGGCCTGGGTCGCCGCCCAGGGCGAGGACATCATCCCGCTCGTCGGCGCCCGCCGCCGCGACCGGCTGGCGGAGTCGCTGGCCGCCGCCGACCTGGCGCTGACCCCGCAGGATCTCGCGGACATCGAGCGGGCCGTCCCCGCCGGAGCCGCCGCCGGCGACCGGTACGCCACGGCCCAGATGAGCCACCTCGACAGCGAGGCCCCGGGCAACGGGTCCTGATCGTCCTCTCGGAGACGACCGCCCCGGGCTTCCGCCTGAGAGCCGCCACGCCGCGGCAACACCATCGGCCGCGTCCCGCCACGCTCCGGCTCCGCCACCTTCGAACCGTCAGAAGCGCCCCGTTTCACGGGCCTCGGCGTACTTCAGAGGTTGGCGAAGCCAGGGGTGCGGGCCTTGATGCGTTCGAGTTCGCGCGCGTCGGAGACGCCCTGGAAGTCGGAGCGGGGGGTGTAGGGGGATTCCAGACGGCGGGCCTCCTCGTCGGTGAGGTCGAGGTCGAGGGAGGCGACGGCGTCGTCGATCTGCCCGATGGTACGGGCGCCGACGACGGGGGCCGCGACGACGGGGTTGCGGCGCAGCCAGGCGAGGGCGACCTGGGCACGGGTGACGCCGCGGGCGTCGGCGATGACGCCGACCTCGTCGAGGATCCGCCGGTCGCTGTCGGCGTTTGCCTCGGTGTAGAGCATGTCGGCGTAGGAGCCGTCGGTGGCGGCGCGGTCGGTGGTGTGCGCCTGGTCGGCGGGGCGCGCGAGCCGACCGCGGGCCAGGGGGCTCCACACCATGGTGGCCACCCCCTCGTCGGCGCACAGCGGGAGCATTTCCCGTTCCTCCTCCCGGGCGAGGAGGTTGTAGTGGTTCTGCATGGTGACGAACCGGGCCCAGCCGTGGCGCTCCTGGAGGTGGAGGGCCTTGGCGAACTGCCAGGCGTGCATGGAGGAGGCGCCGAGGTAGCGCGCCTTGCCGGCCTTCACGACGTCGTGCAGGGCCTCCAGGGTCTCTTCCAGGGGTGTTTCGCCGTCGAGGCGGTGGATCATGTAGACGTCGACGTGATCGGTGCCCAGGCGGCGCAGGCTGTTCTCGATCTCGGTCATGATCGCCTTGCGGGACAGGCCGCCGCCGTTAGGGCGGCCGGGGCGCATGACGTGGCGGACCTTGGTGGTGATGACGACGTCGTCGCGGTCGGCGTAGTCCTTCAGGGCGCGGCCGAGGATCTCCTCGCTCGAGCCGTAGGAGTACATGTTGGCGGTGTCGAAGAAGTTGACGCCCGCCTCCAGCGCGTGCCGGATCAGAGGGCGGGCGGCCTCCTCGTCGAGCGACCAGACGGGGTGACCGCGGCCGGGCTCGCCGTAGGTCATGGCGCCGATGGCGACCGGGGAGACGTCCAGGCCGGTGCGGCCGAGCTTGATGTAACGCACGGGGGAGCTCCTACAATAGGGAACGAGAGCAAACGGAGAACTCTCCGCCTGACTCCGGCGACGTTAACGGAGAACTCTCCGTATTGCAATCCGCCGGCCCCCGCACGCCAGGAGAACCCATGCCCGACGCCGCGCCACAGCGCTCCGACGCGTTGAAGAACCGGGAGGTGATCCTCCAGGTCGCCCACGACGCGCTCACCGAGTCCCCCGACGCCTCGCTCAACTCGATCGCCAAGCGGGCGGGCATCGGCCCGGGCACGCTCTACCGGCACTTCCCGACCCGTGAGGCGCTGATCCTCGCGGTCTACCAGCACGACGTGGACCGCCTCATCCGGTCCGTGCCGGAGATCCTGGCGACCCGCGCGCCGCTGGACGCGTTGCGGCACTGGTTCACCACCCTGACCACCTACGTCCGCGTCAAGCACGGCCTCGGCGACGCGCTGCACAGCGATGCCGCGCAGAAGGCCATCGGCGAGACGCACGCCCCCGTCGCCGCCGCCATCGGGCGCCTGCTCGACGCGTGCGAACGCGCCGGCGAGGTCCGCCCGGGCCTCGATCCCGACGACGTTCTCCTGCTCCTGAGCTGCCTGTGGCGCACCCCCGACACCCCGGATGGGGCCGCCCGGGCCGGCCGCCTCCTCGAACTGGCGATCGACGGCTTCCGGCCCTGAGCGTTCGCGGTGCCGGTGGAGATCATCGGGCGCACACCCCGGCTCGTCAGTGGAAGAGCTTGAGACCGACGACCCCGGCGAGCACGAGCAGCAAGGACAGCACCCGCATCCCGTTCGCCGGCTCACCGAGGAAGAGCATCCCGAAGATCGCCGTGCCCGCGGCGCCGATGCCCACCCAGATCGCGTAGCCGGTGCCGACAGGAACGGTGCGCAGCGCGTAGCCCAAGCCGATCATGCTGAGCACCAGGGCGACGGCGAAGACCGACGAGGGGAGCGGACGGGTGAAGCCGGCGGACCTGCCGAGCGCCACGGCCCACACCGCTTCCAGAACACCCGAGACGACCAGCACCAACCACGACATGATGACCGAGCCCTTCGACACGGTCGTCTTCGCAGGCCGGGTACGACACGCCCTCGTCCGGGACGCCGCTGGTGCGGCATCGGCCTCCCACGCTACCCAGCACCACCGGCCAGGCCAAACGCGGCGCGGACACCGGTCACCACCACCGGACGAGTCCCGACCCGCATCGATCCGAGGCCGGCATCCCCCCGCGCCGCACGCCTCGACGTGCGTCTCTCAGTCGGTGCGTCTCTCAGTCGCGTGAAGGCGCGAGTACGGCGAGCAGTTCCTCGACGAGCGCCTGGTCGAGCGGCTCGCGGGTGGCCAGGACGCGGTACCAGAGCGTCCCGAAGACGATGTCCGTGATCGTGCTCGTCGACAGCCCCGGCACCGGGCCGGGCTCGCCGCGGGCGCGGGCGCGGCCGAGCACGACGCCGAGCGCGTCGCGGCGGCGCTGGAGGAACGCGGTGCGGAACCGCTCGCCGAACTCCGGGTCGATCTGCGCCTCGGCCATCAGAGCGCACAGCATGTCCCTGACCTGCGGCGTGTCGCCCAGGGCGAAGGTCGCGGTGAGAAAGGCCCGCAGGTCGCCCTCGTAGGTGCCGGTGTCGGTGAGCGGGATGTGCAGTTCGCTTTTCTGGGCGAGGGCGTCGAACAGCACGTCGGCCTTGGTCTTCCACCAGCGGTAGATCGTCTGCTTGCCGCAGCCGGCCCGCGCGGCGATGCCCTCGACGGTCAGGCCGGCGTACCCGGCCTCGGTGAAGATCTGGAACGCGGCCGCCAGGATCGCGCGCCGGCTGTCCTCGCTGCGCTTGCGACCCGGCCTGGCGCGGCCTGCGGCGTGGTCGGGACCGGGATTGTCGTTCATCGTGAACCGATGTTAGCGTAAATAACGAGACGCAACGGTTCGAAATAAGGGGTCATCATGAGCGAGCACACCGCGCTGGTCGTCGGCGGCACGTCGGGCATCGGCCTGGCCACCGCCCGGCGGCTGCGCGCCATGGGCGCCAGGGTGCACGTCGCCGGGCGCGACAAGGCGAGGCTGGACGCGGTCGCGGCGAGCGATCCCGAGCTGGTCCGCCACCGCGCCGACGGCGGCGACGCGGGCGAGATCGGCGCCGTGGCCGAGGCCATCGGCGCCATCGACTGGCTGGTCGTGAGCCTCAGCGGCGGCGAGGGGGCCGGGCCGATCGCCGAGCTGGACCTGCCGGCGCTGCGCCGGGCCTTCGACGCCAAGCTCTTCGGGCACCTCACCACGGTGCAGGCCGTCCTGCCCCGCCTGGCGCCCACCGGGTCGATCACCCTGATCGGCGCGATCTCGGCCCGCGCCGCCATCCCGGGCACCGCGGGCCTCGCCGCCGTCAACGGAGCCGTCGAGGCCCTGGTCAAGCCGCTGGCCGTGGAGCTGGCGCCGATCCGGGTCAACGCGGTCTCGCCCGGACTGGTCGACACCCCCTGGTGGAGCGCCCTGCCCGACGACGCGCGGGAGGCCTACTTCGCGCAGTCTGCGCGGGCGCTGCCGACCGGACGGATCGCCACGGCCGACGACGTCGCCGAGGCCGTCGTGCTGGCGGCCACCAACCGCAACATCACCGGCACCGTGATCGAGGCCGACGGCGGCGCCCGCCTGGTGTCGCTGGGCTGACCCGGGGCCTTCGGGAGGACCGGCGAGACGAAGAAGACCCCGCCGGTCGCCCGGCGGGGTCTTCTCATGAATGCGAACCGGTGTGCGGGTCGCCTCTCGGCGAAAGGCTCAACGCGGCTCCAGCCGAACGGTAATCCGCGAAGGCAATAGGTGAGGCCCGGGGACACCGGACACACCGGTCACGATTGATGTAACCGCGATCCGCCATCGGTCATTCCCCGCCGGCCGAGAAATTCTCGGACGCTTCAGCGGGCGGCGACGCTGGAGATGAGGGCGCGAGGGTCGGCGGCGCCGGCGAGCACACCGTCCGGGCGCACGTCGATCAGGTGCGCGTGCCCGAAGGACCCGCCGTAGGGCAGCGGCCGCACCTCGTGACCGCGCTCGCGCAGCCCCCGCGACCAGGGCCCGCCTTCCTCGACGTCCAGGGACGCCTCGTCCGGCGCGCTCCAGGCGTCGAAGCCGGTGAGGCCGGGCCCGAGCCGCCACCGAGGGGCGGCGACGGCCTCTCCGGGCGCCTGCCCGGCGGCCAGCAGGCGGGTGAGCACCTGCAGCAGGATCTGCGGCTGGGAGTCGCCTCCCATCGTCCCCGCGACGGTGCGCAGCGAGCCGTCCGGCCGGGTGACCAGGACGGGGGCGAGGGTGTGCGGCGGGCGGCGCCCGGGACCGTACTCGGCCGGGTGGCCGGGGACCAGGGAGAAGCCGAGGCCCCGGTTGTGCAGGTTGATCCCGGTCGCCGGCTCGAAGAGCATGCTGCCGAAGCCCGCCGCGTTCGACTGGATGAGCGAGACGCCCATGCCGTCGGCGTCCACGGCGCACAGATAGGTGGTGTCGCCCGGCGCGACCAGGTCGCGCAGCCGCGCCCGGCGGCCGGAGTCGATGCCCGCGCGCCGCGCGTCCGCCGAGGCCAGCACCTCCTCCATCGGCGCGCCCTCGAACAGCACGTCGGGACGGTCGTGCCCGGCGGCCCTGGCCGCCTCGGCGAGCAGGTGGGCCCACAGGGGGTCGGCCGGGTCGGCGGGCAGGTCGAGCCCGTCGGCGATGGCCAGCGCCAGCAGCACCAGATAGCCCTGGGAGTTCGGCGGGACGGTCCACACGTCGTGCCCGTAGGCCCGGGCGCGCAGCGGCTCCACCCAGCCGGCGTTCACCCGGGCCAGATCCTCCTCGCTGTACTCCCCCGCGGCCGACCCGCCCACCGCGCCGTCGCGGCCGAGGGCGAGCAGACCCCGGCCGAACTCGCCGAGGTAGAAGCCGTCCCGCCCGCCGTCGGCCAGCGCCCGCAGCGCCCGGGCGACGCCGGTCCGCCGGACCAGGTCGCCCGGCTCCAGCGGGCCGCCGACGCCCGGCAGCACGCCCGCCGCCGGGGCGAGCGCCGGCGATGCGGGGAAGCCCTCCTCGGCGTACCGGACGGCGGGAGCGAGCAGGTCGGCGAACGGCAGCCGCCCGTAGCGGGCGTGCAGGGCGAGCCAGCCGTCGGCGCAGCCGGGCACCGGGACCGACCGGATGTCGTGCTGGAACGGCATCCGGTCAAGCCCCTCGGCGCGCAGCCGCACGGGGTCGGCGCCCGACCCGGCGCGGCCGGAGGCGTTCAGCGCCTCGGGCGCGCCGTCGCCGTCGTGGACGAGGGCGAACAGGTCGCCGCCGAGCCCGCAGGCGTGCGGGGCCGTGACGGCGAGCACGGCGTTGGCCGCGATCGCGGCGTCCGCCGCCGAGCCGCCCCGGTCGAGCGCGGCCAGCCCCGCCCCGGACGCCAGGTGATCGATGGTGCATACCATCCCAGACACCGCAAAGCGGGTAGACATCATGCCGGAACTGTACGACCCCTCGAATCCATGATCCAGCCCGCCGTCCCCCAAGAAACGGTCACATCATTCGCTATCCCTCCAAGACACGCTATGACCGGCGCGCTCGGCTTGCCGGAAGGCTCCGGGCTCTGCTGTCGTGATCGGGGGGTTTCCATGTTGCGAGTCATCGGCGCCGGATTCGGCCGGACGGGCACAATGACGCTGAGAACGGCGCTGTGCGCGCTCGGCTTCGGGCCGTGCTACCACTTCACCGAGGTGTTCGCCCACCCTGAGCACCTGCGTCACTGGGCCGCGGCGGCGCACGGCCGGCCCGGGGCCTGGCGCGTGCCGCTGGAGGGGTACGCGGCCACCGCCGACTGGCCGGGCGTGACGTTCTGGCGCGAGCTGGCCGAGGCGTACCCGCGGGCCAAGGTGATCCTCACCACCAGGGACGCCGGCGACTGGTACGAGTCGATGCGCACCACCGTGTTCGCGGCCATCAACGGGGCCTTCCCCGAGACGGCCGAGCGGTTCCGCGCGTTCGAGGCGGCCGACCAGCTCGCCGACTTCCGGGAGGCCGGCCTGATCGGCCGCTCCTTCGAGGGGCGCATCGACGACCGCGACCACGTCATCGGGTGTTACGAGCGGCACAACGAGGACGTTCGGCGCACGGTGCCCGCCGGACGGCTGCTGGACTTCCGCGTGGAGCAGGGCTGGGAGCCGCTGTGCGCGTTCCTCGGCGTCCCGGTGCCCGATCGGCCGTTCCCGCGTTCGAACGCCCGCGAGGACTTCCGCGCCACCGTCCTGACCGACCCACCGTCCTGACCGACCCCGCCCTGACCGACCCCGCCCTGACCGACCCCGCCCTGACCGCTCACCGCCCTGACCGCTCACCGTCAGTGGTGGTGGGTGGCGTCGGGGTGGCGGGGGTCGGCGGGGTGCTCGTAGCCGGGGTGCAGGCGGACCTTCTCCGCGTAACGGCGCTCCAGCCATTCGGCGAAGAACCGCTCGGCCGCGACCGCGGTCAGCTCGGCCGCGACGGCCTGCCTGACCGCCCCGTACGGCCGCCGCCCGCCCGGCTCGACGCGGTCCACCCGCAGCGTCCACGGCCCGCCGGGGCCGTCGACCGGGCCGACGGTCTCGCCCTCCCGCGCGGAGAAGATCGCGAGCTCCAGCGGCCCCGCCAGCTCGCCGCGCCGCACCGGGCCGAACGGCGACACGCGCCCGCCCTCCACCCGGCTGACGTGGCGCGTCTCGGGGACGGTGAAGCGGTCGAGGTTGCGCTCGTAGTAGCCGCGGACCTCCTCCTCCGGCGCCCGTACCCCGGCGGTGACCGCGTCGCGCAGCGCCCGCGCGAGCGGCATCGCGACCGTCACGGCCGCGACCACGCCCCCGGTGCGCAGCGCGGCCGACAGCGTCAGCGCGGGCGCGGGCGCGGGCCGGGTCCCCGGGTCGTCGCCGGCCTCGGCGACGCCGAGCGCGGCGGCCTCCTGCTCGATCAGCGCCTCGGTGACCAGCATCTGGACCAGCCAGCGGCGCAGGTTGCGTCCCTCGGCGCTGTGCGGGCGCGGCAGGCGCGAGGCCAGCGGCCCCGCGCGCAGTTCGGCCTCGCGCGCGTCGACGTGCGCGACCGGGACGACCCGCTCCCCCACCCGCGCGGCGACCGTCGCCGCGCGGGCCGTGACGGCGCCGCCCACTACGCCTCGACCTCGACGCGCACGGCCTCGGTGTAGTGGAGCCGGCCGGCGCAGGCGATCTTGACGACCGCCCACCAGTGGCCGGGGCGCGCGCCGGGCGGGGCCTGGAGGTCGAAGCGGACCCGCGCCTCGCCGCGGGCGGGGACGACCACTCCGGTGTTCCACTCGGGGACCAGCTCGAAGGTGTGCCAGGGGCTGATGAGCTGGGCCCGCGCCGACACCTCCGTCCGGGCCGCGGAGCGCACGACCACCTCGGCCGCGCCGGCGCCGCCGGGGACCAGCCGCACGACCGGCGTCTCCAGCGTCACCTCGAGCGCGGCGTCCTCGGCCTCGCCGACGCGCAGCCGGGCCACGTCCTGGTACTCCTGCCCGCCGTGGGCGACGCGGGCGCGCAGCCAGTACTCGCCAGGCTCGGCGTCGCCCGGAGGCGTCACCCGCACGGTGAAGACGGCGTGCCCGCCGGGCGGCAGCGCGTACGGCCGCTCGGCCGGCTCGCAGGCCCACCCTTCGGGGGCGACGAGGGTGACGACGCCGGACGCCTCGCCCTCGGTCAGCCCGGAGGCGACCGACACCTCCAGCTCGACCGGCCCCGCGACCGCCGCCCCGGCCGCGGCGAGGTGGACCGCCACGGGCACGTTGCCGACCGGCGCGGGGCCGGTGTTGTCGAGCCAGTAGCGGGTGTAGACGGGCTGGTAGGGCTCCGCCTCCGGCCCGAGCGCGACGCCCGGCCCCCCGGCGGCCTCCCCGGCGGCGTCTCCCGCGGCGAGCGGGGCGGTGAGGGTGGCGATCTCCATCGGCTCCAGGGGGAAGGCGGCCGGGTCCAGCTCGGCCGAAAGACGTTCGAGCAGGTCGGCGCGGTGGACGTCCGCCAGGGGCAGGGCGGTGGTCACGCGCGCGGTGACGTGGTCGCCCTCCGCCTCGTACAGGCGCAGGGTGACGCCCTCGGGCCGCCCGCCCGCCGGGCGTCCGGAGGCCAGCGGGTTGCCGGCCGCCTTCAGGGCCGCGAGCACGACCTTGCCGGCCGGCTCGACCGACAGCAGCGACGTCGTCGCGGGCAGTTCGCCGTCGTGCGCGGGTGCGGAGAGGGCGGCCAGCGGATGGTTGACGTCGTGGCCCCGGCCGACCAGCCCTGCCCTGCGCCAGTCGCCCGCCCCGGTGACCAGCGAGTACTCGAAGGAGTGCGTCCAGTGCTGGAGCTGGAAGTTCGTCCCGTCGGGGGCGGTGCGCCGCGGCGGGTCGATCCACACCCCGGACGGCCAGCCGGTGCACGAGCGCAGCAGCGACAGGTGCAGCGCGCCGCTCGCGTCGACGGCGAAGCCGGGGATGCCGCGGTTGACCACGCCGATGGTGTAGTCGTCCAGCGCCGGCTCGGTGAGGACGGTCAGCTCGGCGGGCTGGGTGACCTCGATGACCGCGTCGTCCAGGTCGGCGGCGAGCTCCTCGGCCGCGCCGTCGCCGGCGACGATGAGCACCGGGAGCGCGCGCGGGCCGGTGAGGTCGGCGCTCGGCACCCAGACCTTCTCCAGCGGCTCGGCCGCGGGGACCCAGACACGCGCCCGCCCGCCGGCGGCCAGCCGCCGGCGCAGCAACTCGGCGTACCCGGGGGCGGCGGCCTCCAGAACCCGCGCGACGAACGGGTTCTCCTCCGGCGTGCCGAGCGCGACGCGGACGTCGGGAAGGTTGGAGTCGACGCCGAGGTCGCCGTAGCGGGGGCCGGTGGCACGGGAGCAGGTGGCGGTGACGCCCTTGCGGACCAGCGCCACGGCCACCTCGCGCGGCTCACCGCCGATGATCTCGGCGATGCCGATGGCCCGCTCGCCGACCATGGCGCCGTCCTCGCCGCGCAGCGCGACCCGGGCGGTGGAGGACAGCGCGAACCAGCCGCCCGCGGGGTTGTCCAGCGTCCAGGGGTGCTCGCCGGAGTCGACGTCGATGAGGCCGAAGCCGCGGCCGACCACGGCGTCGCCGACCTCGCTGACCGGCAGCGCGCCGGGCACGCGGGCGGGCCAGCGCAGCCGGACGAGCTGGTCGGCGCCCTCCCACTCGTCCAGGTGGGTGACGCAGTCGACGCGGTCCAGGCCGTGCCACAGGGTGATCACCTGGGTGTAGGCGGCCGGGCCGACGCGGCCGGTGACGGTGACGCGCTCGGCCAGGGCGCACGTCTCGACGAGGACCGACGTCGCCGGACTTCCGGCCGAGGCGGTGGCGGTGCCCTTGGGCACCAGGTGCCAGGGGCCCTCGTGGAACTCGGGATGCGCGGAGTACTCGTCGTGGACGACCAGCTCGTTGCCGACCCTGCCGGGCTGGAGCAGCTCGCGGTCGCGGGCGACGTCGTAGAACCGCGACACGCAGCCGCCGCGCGCCGGGTCCACCTCGACCAGGTGGAAGCCGTTGGCGATGGCGGCGCCCTCGCGGGCGGCCCAGCCGGCCGGGGCCGCCTCGGCGACCGGCTCTGCCCGCAGGGTACGACAGCCGAGTGAGGGCACGTCGCGGGCGAGCACGACGACGTCGACGGCCAGCAGGCTGCCGTCCTCGTGCCGCTCGGGGTTCTCCAGCAGGACCGGCAGCTCACCGGTCTCGGGGTCGGTGACGCGGACGCCGTGCGCGCCCGGCGCGGGCAGCGCGAGCCGTACGCGGACCAGGTCGGTGCGCGGCCAGGACGAGGGGTTCCACACGACCACGGCCGTGCCCTCGCCGCGGGTGTCCACGCGGGCGGTCAGCTCGCCGAGCGAGGCGGCGAGCACGTCGCGGCCCAGGTCGTGGGCCTCGCGCCAGCCGGTGAGCAGGTCCAGGTACACCTGGTCGGACTCCGAGCCGGTGATCGCGTCGTGGTGGGCGCCGTAGACGAGCTGCCGCCACGCCTTGTCCAGGGCGGCGTGCGGGTAGCGGGCCCCGGTGGTCGCGGCGGCGAGCGTGGCGAACTTCTCGGCGTCGCCGACCAGCGACTCGGCCGCGCGCTGGGCCTGCTTGGTGTCGATGAAGGAGACGTCCTTGCCGGTGTAGACCGGGTTCATGTCCCGGGTCTGCGGCGAGACCTCGGTCAGCGAGTCGCGGACGGCGGCGAAGAACTCCTTGGGCAGCCCGACGACGAACTTCGGCGAGACATATCGGGCGTTCCAGTCGCGGTGGATCGCGGTCACCCACTTGTTGGGCGGGGTGTAGTCGCTGCCGATGGGCAGCAGCAGGTTCCGCGTGGCCGCGACCTTCCTCAGCCGGACGAACAGCTCGTACACCGCCTCCTCGGCGGCGGCCAGGTCGGCGGCCGAGTCCATCCACCAGCCGGCGCTGTAGTGCGCGGGCATGTAATGGGTGAGGACGCCCTTGCCGGACGGCGACAGCCACTCGAACTCGGCGGGAAACTGCATGGTGTCCGGGTCGCCCCAGCCGTCGCGCTCGCGGTCGCGGCCGGTGAGCATCGGCCCCCACTGGTGGTACGGCCCGCGCGCCCAGGAGCTGGAGGTGAGCCCGGCCTCGGCGATCAGGCCGGGGAACTGCGGGTCGTGGCCGAACACGTCGAGCTGCCAGGCCGTGGCCGGGTCACCTCCGACGACGTCGCGCTGGAAGCCCACGCCGTAGACGATGTTGCGGATCGTCGACTCGGCCGAGGTGAGGTTGGTGTTGGGCTCGTTGTAGGTCCCGCCCATCAGCTCGACGCGGCCCTCGGCGAGCAGCCGGCGCAGGTGCCCGCGGTCCTCGGGGTGGGCGTCCCAGTAGGGCTTGAGGTAGTCGACCTCGGCCAGCACGAACTTGAAGTCCGGGTCGCGGCGCGCGGTGTCCAGGTACTCGCGCATCAGGTCGAACCCGGCCTTCTGCCCGTCCCACCGGAACTCCTGGGAGACCGGGCCCGCCTGGTCCCAGGAGGTGGTGTAGGCGGCCTGGGTGTTCCACCAGACCGGGTCATAGTGGAAGTGCGGCACCATCCACACCGTCCAGCCGGACTCGGCCACCACCAACTCGCCCGTCGCGACGGCGCCCCCGCCGGGCCCGTCCCCGGCGAGGTCGTCACCGTCCGCGACATCCGCGCCGTCGCCGGCGGCGCCGGAGACCGTGACCTCGATGGGCACCCGCGTGCCGGGCGCGGCGTCCGCGGACACCGCCACCTCGGCCGGACGGCCCGCCGTGCGGGCGCCGCCGGCGACGCCGGGCCCGGTGACGCGGACCTCGATCTCACCCGGTGGTCCGTCGACGTGGACGCGGACGACCTGCCCGGCCTCGACGAAGAGCTCGGTGGATTCGACGCTGGTGATACGCAAGGGTCAACCCTTCACTGATCCGGCGAAGCTGAACGAACCGGCGAGATACTTGTTCACGGCGACGTAGAGGACGACGGCCGGAGCGGTGTAGATGATCGAGAACGCGGCGAGCTGCCCGTAGGCGACCTGGCCGTACTGCGAGAAGAAGGTGTAGATCGTCACGGCCGCCGGCTGCTTCTCCGGGGTGTCCAGCAGGACGAAGGGAACGAAGAAGTTCCCCCACTGGCCGACGAACACGAAGATCGCCACGACCGCGACGCCGGGCGCCATGAGCGGCCCGACGACGCGGGCGAGCGACTGCACCCACCCGGCCCCGTCGACCCAGGCGGCCTCCTCCAGGCTGATCGGCACGCTGTCCATGAAGTTCTTCATCATCCAGATGGCGAACGGCAGCGCGCTGGCCGTCAGGAACAGCACCATGGCCGGCACCGACCCGTACAGGTTGAACCGGAAGAACATGCTGTACACCGGGACCATGATCGCCGTGACCGGCAGGCCGGTGGTGAACAGCAGCGTCAGCATGAAGTGCCGCTTGAAGCGCAGCTTGTACCGCGAGAGCGGATAGGCCGCCAGGCCCGAGACCAGCACGGTCAGCAGCGCGGTGGCGCCGGAGATGACGATCGAGTTGAGCACCGGCAGGTAGATGGTCTCCCAGGTCAGCACCTCGGAGAAGTTCCGCAGCGAGAACGAAAGGCTCGGCTCGGCGGTGAGGTTCGCCTCCGGCTGCACCGAGGCGAGCAGCACCCACAGGAACGGGCCGACGAAGGCGAGGGTGATCACCAGGAGCGACAGCAGCGCCGCGGTGCGGGCGGCCACGCGGGTCATGGGCGCGCCTCCCCGGCTCGCGTGCCGGCGCCGGGCAACGCGCGGGCGGCCGGCATCCGGCGGTCCCGCTCGCGGGCGCTGCCGACGATCACCCTAGGGTCCTGATCGAACACGCGGGGCGCCATCACGCGTCCGCCTTGATCAGGCGCAGATACACCAGGGAGAACACCGCGCCGATGACGAGCATGACCAGGGCCATCGCGCTGCCGTACCCGATCTCGAAGTAGCGGAAGGCCTGCTCGTACATGTACAGCGGCGTCGTCTGGCTGGCCGTCCCCGGTCCGCCGCCCGTGAGGGCGTAGATCAGGCCGAAGCTCGCCAGCGTCTGCAGCGTGATGAGCATGAGGTTGGACATGATCGAGCGGCGGATCAGTGGCAGGGTGATGTGCACCAGCCTGCTCCAGTTGCTCGCCCCGTCCACCGCGGCGGCCTCCAGCAGGTCGGCGGGGACGTCCGACAGCGCCGCGGAGTACACCAGCATCGAGAACGCCGTGCCCCGCCAGATGTTGGCCAGGATGATCGCGATCATCGGCGCCGTGAACAGCCAGTCCTGCGAGAGCCCGAGGACGCCGAGCAGCTCGTTCAGCGTGCCCTCCTCCGACAGGAAGGAGTACCAGCACGCCGCGGCGACCACCTCGGGCACCACCCAGGCCGCGATCACCACGCCGTTCACCACGCTGCGCACGGCCCGGCCGCGCCCCCGCTGGAGCAGCGCGATGATCAGGCCGAGGGTGTTCTGCCCGACGACGGCCGAGCCGATCACGAAGATGAAGGTGAGCAGGAAGGAGTTGCGGAAGTCCTCGTCGCCGAACATCTTCACGAAGTTGGCGAAGCCGACGAACCGCGAGTTCACCGACGCGGCGCCGGTCAGCGTCTCGTTGGTGAAGGCGATGTAGACGCTCCACAGGATGGGCCCGGCCATGAAGACCACCAGCAGCAGCAGCGCGGGCAGCAGCGGGAGCAGCCGGCGAAGGTTCCCGCCGGCCGGCCGGTCCGGCTCCCTCCGTTCGAGGGAGCCGGGCGGCCGTGACGAGGTCACGGTGGCGGCGGTCATGAGCCGGCGAGCACCTTGTCGGGTCCGCCGACGACGGCGGGCAGGGCGTCGGCGTACTCCTTGGCCGCGGCCTCGGGGGTCTTGGAGCCGGTGGTCATGGCCTCCATGGCCTTCTGAACCTCGGCCGACACCTTCGGGTACACCTCGTACGCCGGGCGGTAGTGGGTGACGGAGGCGAGGTCGGTCCAGAACTTCACCGCGGGGTTGCCGGCCGTGTAGGAGGGGTCGGCGGCGACGTCCTTGCGGGGGGCGAGGTCACCGGAGCCCACCGAGTAGGTCAGCGTGTTCTTCTTGTCGGTCACCACGCTGATGAAGTCGAAGGCGTCCTTCTTGTCCTTGGCGTAGGAGCTCATCGCCATGACCCAGCCGCCGGACATGCTCACCGCGCCGGGGGCCTCGCCGTTCTGCGTCGGCATGGGCGTCCAGCCGATCTTCTCGGTCCACTGCGGCCACGGCTTGCTGCCGGTCGGCTTCCACGCCGAGGACACCCACGCGCCGTCCAGGTCGATGCCGAGCTTGGCGTTCGGGAACCACTCCATGGTGACCTTGTCGTACAGCTTGGTGCTGAACGCGTCGGCCTGCTTCGGGCCGAGGTTCTCCCGGTAGATCGTGTTGATGAAGCCGAGCGAGTCGGTGATGCCCTTGCCGGTGGCCACCCACTTCTTCTGCGTGTCGTCGTACAGGGTGCCGCCGGGGGTGCCGTAGAGCAGCATCTCGAAGCCCTGCATCGTGGCGGCCTCGCCGTGCGGCTTGGTCGAGTACATGCTGAACGGGATCGCCTCCGGCGCCTTCTGCTTGATGGCGCGGGCCGCGCTCAGCACGTCCGCCCAGGTCTTGGGCTCCCACGGCACCGGCAGGCCCGCCTTGGCGAACACGTCCTTGCTGTACCACAGGCCGCGGGTGTCGGTGCTGATCGGCACCCCGTAGATCTTGCCGTCGGGGCCCTTGGCGGCCTGCTGGACCGCCTCGGAGTACTGGGTGCTCCAGTCGGGCCACGACTTCAGGTAGTCGTCGAGCGGGGCCAGCTTCCCTGCGGCGACGTCGGCGTTGACCTGGAAGGTGTCGTGCAGGTAGACGTCGGGCGCGGAGTCGGCCGAGCGGTTCAGCAGGGCGAGCTTGGTGTAGTACACCTCGTTGTTGCCCTGCACCGCGGTCAGCTTGATCGTCACGCCCTTGTGCGCGGCCTCGTAGTCGGCCTTGGCCTGCTTGAGCACCTTGTCCATGTAGGGCCAGGTGGGTTCCATCTTGTACAGGACCTCGATCTCCTTGGCCCCGTTCGCGCCCTGACCGCCGGCCTTGTCACCGCCGCACGCACCGGCCGTGGCGGCGACCACGACCGCCAGTGTCGAGGCAACCATCGCTCGTCTCATCGGACTCCTTCTCCGGCCTGGCGGCCGACCATGAGGTCGCGGGCGCGGGACCCCGATCCCCGCGCCAGGAGCGTCCGGTCGACACGTGTTTCGGCCGTGTTTCCCTGGGTGACGAGTAGTTAAATCTTTTTGATTTACTAAGTCAACGGTCTGTGCGATATTGCCCGGAAGAGATCCAGGACGCCAGGAGCAGCGCATGCAGATGGGCACCAACCTGCCGAGGGTGGGCAGCTACAACCGCGCCGTCGTCCTGGAGGCGATCCAGGTCTCCGACGGCATCAGCCGCGTCCAGATCGCCGAGCGCAGCGGGCTGACCGCGCAGACCGTCTCGGTCATCGTGCGCAGGCTGCTGGAGGACGGGCTGGTCGTCGAGGACGGCTCGCTGCCCTCCAGCGGCGGCAAGCCGCGCACCATCCTGCGGGTGGACCCGGGCGCCGGGTACGCCGTCGGCATCCACTTCGACCCCGGCGAGCTGTCCTACGTCCTCGCCGACCTGGCCGGTCAGCCGGTCACCATGCGGCGCGAGGCCGTGCCCCCCGGCCTCGCGCCCGACACGGTGATCCGTCAGATGGCCCGCACGGCCCGCGACATGCTGAGCCGCGCGGGGGTGCCCGACGACAAGGTGCTCGGCATCGGCCTGGCCTGCCCGGGCCCGCTGGACGCCGACGGCGTGATGAACTTCCCGCCCCGTCTGACCGGCTGGGACCACGTGCCCATCAGGCGGCTGCTGGAAGAGCACACCGGGTTCCCGGTGACCTTCGACAACGACGCCGCGGCGGCCGCCATCGGCGAGCGGTGGGCCGGCTCGGCCCGCTCGACCCCGAGCTTCGCCTACCTGTACCTCGGCACCGGCATCGGCGGCGGCCTGTTCCTGGACAACCAGATCTACCGCGGCAGCTCGCTGAACGCCGCCGAGTTCGGCCACATCACGGTGATGCCCGACGGGCCCGACTGCTACTGCGGCAACCGCGGCTGCATCGAGGCCTTATGCTGCCCCGGCGCCATCGAGGCCACCGTCAGCACCCGCCTCGCCCAAGGCGAACAGAGCATCCTCACCGAGGTCACTGAGAACGCCGCCCCTGAGAACGGCCTTGGCCCGACCCCTGGCAACACCTCCGCCCCAGCTCGTGAGAACGCGCACGCCCCGGCCGTCGCAGATCGTGAAGGGTCTCCGGTCCTCCCTGCCCCCGACCACGCCGCCATCTGCGCGGCCGCCGCGGCGGGCGATGCGCTCGCGCTGGGCGTCATCCGCGAGGTGGGCGAGCGGCTCGCCGCCGCCGCGGTGAGCCTGGTCAACGTGCTGGACATCGATCTGCTCGTGCTCGGCGGGCCCGCCATGCACGACATCGGCCACATCTACCACCAGGCCATCGCGGCCGCCGTGGCCACCCGGCCGCTGGCCCGGCGGCTGCACCAGGTACAGGTGGTCACCTCCCCCATCGCCGCCGACGCCGCGGCGATCGGCGCCGCCTCCCTGGTCTTCCACGCCACCTACGCCCCCCGCCTGGGCGCGCTCCTGACCCCGTGACACACTCATCGCTTGACGTCACCGCGCCGGACGCGCCGGGCCGGCGGTGCCGTCCTTCGCCTTCCGGGCCCGTGCCAGGCGCCCTTCGCCCGACCTGCTGAACGACGAGGAGCCCATGACTTCGTACGTGCTGGCCGCCGACATCGGCGGCACCAAGCTGGCCGCGGCCCTGGTCGGCAAGGACGGGACGGTGCTGCGCGGCCGCGAGGTGCCGACCCCGGCCGCGCCGCCCGGCCACCCCGGCGTGGTGAGCGACGCCCTGATCGGGCTGCTGCGCGAGGTCGCCGGCGAGGTGCCGCCCGTGGCCGTGGGCGTGGCCTCCGCCGGCCCGCTTGACCCGCAGGCGGGCACGGTGAGCCCGGTGAACATCCCCGCCTGGCGGCACTTCCCGCTGCTGGCCCGGGTCTCCGACGCCGTGCCCGGGGCGCCGTGCCACCTGTTCGGCGACGCCGTCGCGGCGGCCGCCGGCGAGCACTGGCGCGGCGCGGGGCGCGAGTCCAGGGCCATGCTCGGCATCGTCGTCTCCACCGGCATCGGCGGCGGCCTGGTGCTGGACGGACGCCCCTACACCGGGCCGACCGGGAACGCCGGGCACATCGGGCACATCGTGGTGGACCCCGCCGGCGCGCCCTGCCCGTGCGGCGGGACCGGCTGCGTCGAGACGATCGCGAGCGGCCCGTCGATGGTGCGCTGGGCCCGCGAGAACGGCTGGCGCGGCGCCGACGCCCGCGAGCTGGCGCAGGCGGCGGGCCAGGGTGAGGCCGTACCCCTGGCCGCCTTCGACCGGGCGGCCGGGGCGCTGGCCACCGCCATCGTCGCGGTCGCCACGGTCTGCGACCTGGACCAGGTCGTCGTGGGCGGCGGCGTCGCCGCGGCCGGCGAGGTCCTGTTCGCCCCGCTCAGCCGCGCCGTCGCCGAACGCACCAGCCTCGACTTCGTCCGCCGCCTCCGCGTCACCCCCGCCGCCCTCGCCCGGGACGCCGGCCTCATAGGCGCCGCCCGCATGGCACTGCTGTCCTCCCCTCGGACGACCTGAGCTCACCGGCGGTTCCCGCGCCGATGCCTCTGCGGCGCGGGAATGGCAAGCGTGAATCCGAACCTTCCCCGCCGCCCAGGTACGGCCCGCCTCGGCCGACCACCACTCCTGCCGGTGACGGTGGCCGTGGAGCCGGTCACCGTCCCAGAGGGGTTCACCGTGTTAGCGCGTCCCCCGTGTCCAGGGTGGGGGTCGGGACGGCGGTGGTGGTCGGGGCCGGGATGGCCGGGTCGGCGGTGGTGGTCGGCTGGGTCGTGGGCGCCGGGGTGGGCGTGCCGGGCGGGACCTCCCGTGGCGGTGGGAGGACCTCCGGGCGCTCGCTGGGGAAATCCTTGCACGCGGGGTCGGCCTTGATCAGGTCGCGCTGGTCCTGAATGCCCTGCTCGGTCTCTTGGCGCTCGACCTCGGCGATCCGCGCCGCCTCGTCCAGCGACTCCAGTTGCTCGACGCCGAAGCCCCCGGGTGCGGTCTTGGCCTTCTCGTAGGCCTCCTTGGCCGCCGCCTCCAGCTTCTTGCGGTTCGCCAGTTGGTCCAGGAGCCGGTTCAGCTCCAAGGCCATCGCCTCGCATGACTGCTTCGGCCTGGCGCCCTTGTTCAGCTGGCAGCTCGCCTCGGCGTACTTCGCGTCGGTCAGCTCGATGTCCCGCTTGGCCAGTTCCGTCTCGGCCTTGCGGAAATCGTCGCGGGAACCCACTCCCTTGTTGAGGGCCTCCTCGGCCCGGTCGTACCTCTTGGCGGCGAAGTCGCGCCTGATCTGGGCCTTCTTCACCCGGAGCGCCTCGACCTTGCAGATCGCCGGGTCGATCTTGACGGCCGGGTATGGATCTTTCGGTGGTAACGGGGCGGCCACCGCCACCGACGCGCCCGCCACTCCCGCCGCGAGGAGCAGCGCGAAGAACAGCGCCGCGACCTTGATGACCAGCTTCATAGGGACTCCCTTCTCGGTCCGCGCGTCCGGCGTCTCAGCCGGCGCGGACCTTATTCGTCCCTCGAACCGGTTGGGATTGGTGGACGAATCCCGCCGTCCGACAGGCGTACGGCGCCGAAGGCACCGTCCGCGCCGACGGGATGGGCCGGTGGCCCGCTCTCCCCATGGCGGCCCACCGGCCCCTCCGGCTCACCGTGCTCTGACGAGCTCGTCGGCGACCCACCGTGCGACGCCGGCGGGGTAAGGGGCGGACAGGCCGAGGACGACGTGCTGGAAGCCGGCGGCGACCGCCTCGCCGATCGCGTCCCGCGTCGCCTGTGGCCGGTCGTAGGAGACCGGCAGGTGGATCGACCGGGTGATGGAGGCGGGGTCGCGGCCGATCTCGGCGCAGTAGCGGTCCAGCAGGGCGCTGCGGCCGGCGACCTCGTCGATGTCTCTGGCGTCTCCGCCGGGGATGTTCCACACGTCGGCGTGCTCGGCGGCCACGCGCAGCGTCGCGGACGAGCGTCCGCCGATCACGATCGGCGGGCCGGGCCGCTGGACCGGCTTGGGGTTGCAGAAGGCGCCGGTGAGCCGGACGTAGGCGCCGTCGAAGTCGAACGGCTCGGTCGCGGTCCACATCCGGCGGATGACGGTGCACGCCTCGGCGAGGCTGCCCACCGAGTGGGCGAAGTCGTGGAAGGGCAGGCCGTGCGCCTCGTACTCCCGGCGGGCCAGCGGGTGGTCCGGACGTGAGCCCGCGCCGATGCCGAAGTCGAGCCGCCCGCCGGAGACGACGTCGACCGTTGCGGCGATCTTGGCCAGCATCGCGGGCGGCCGGAACCGGTTGCTGGTGACGAGCAGTCCGAGACGCAGCCGCCGGGTCTGGGCGGCGAGCGCCGACAGCAGCGTCCAGCCCTCGTACGCCGGTCCGTTCAGCTCGCCGGCGATCGGCAGGAGGTGGTCGAACAACCACGCGTGCTCGATCTCGGCAATGGCGTCCGCCTCCCGCCAGACCCGAAGGACGTCGTGGTAGCCGACCTGCATGGGGGCGGTCATGATCCCGAAACTGGGCATGGTGCCGTGGATCCTCTCTGCTGGCAGGATGCCTGCTGCCCGTCGTCCGACGACGGCGGCGAGCTTCCCGGAACGTCACTTGGATTCGACACGGCCCACGGAATCGGTGCTCCGCGCCGGCTCGGCGCTCGCCACGGACCAGCCGTCGTCCGCGGGGTAGAGCGCGCTGCGCAGGAAGGCCGACGTGAGCCGCTGGATCAGCGCGACCCGTTCGGGGCTCTCGTCCGTCGTCTCCGTGACGGCGTGGCCGGCGACTCCGCCCAGCGAGTGCTCCGCCCCGAACAGGGTGAGCAGGCTCTTGGCGCCCGGGCTCAGGTAGTAGGCGTCGGTGAACCACTCCGGCCCCCGGACGCTCAGGGCGGACTGGTCCTTGTCCCCCGCGACCACCAGGGCCGGCGGGGTCATCCGGGTGAAGTCCGGGTTCATGAAGGAGAAGTGCTCGGCGGCGAACGGCGTGAGGTCGGCGCCGCCCGTCCCCGGCACGGCGAGCAGCACACCGGCCCTGATCCGGGGGTCGGACATGTCCTCGCCGGGCGCGCCCTCGGCGTCCAGGACCCGCGCGCCCAGCAGCATGCTCGCCGTCTGCGCGCCCCAGGAGTGCCCGGCGACCGCGATGCGGCCGCGGTCGATCCGCCCCGCGAGGCCGGGGACCGAGGCCTCGACGAGGTCCAGGTGGTCGAGGACGCATGTCAGGTCCCGCACCCGGAACCGCCAGATCTCCGGGTGGCGAGGATCGTCCGGCGTGACGTCCAGCGTCCGCGAGTCGAGGTGGGTCGGCTGGACGACCACGAACCCGCGGGCGGCCCAGAAGTCGACCAGCGGAGCATAGCCGTCCATCGACTGGCCGAACCCGTGCGAGAACACGATGACGGGCAGGTCACCGCCGGCCACCGGGGCCGACACCCGCACCTGCAGACCCTCCCCACGGCCGGGGGCGGGCAGCACCACCGGACGCACCGAGATGACGACTCCATCGAGCTGGTTCATGGGTGTTTCTCCTGAAAAGGCGACACGAACGGCCACAAACGGCCAGATCACGGGCACCCGTCCTGGCATCGCCACAAACGGATCCACGTTCCGCTACCCAACATACGGAACACCGTTCCCCTTAGCAAGCCGAGCCCCGTGGAGGTCAGCCGCACGACCGTTGCCATGAGTTCACCGAGGGCCTCTCGCGGGCCGGCGGGACTCCCCCACCATCGGAGACCACGGCGCTTTGGGCGACGACGGCGTGCAGGCCGTTCGCGATCCAATCTCGAAACTAGGACGGCATGTGACCGAGCACGCCTACCTGCGAATGGCTGATCACCTGCGTCAACGGATACGCAACGGCGACCTCGCGCCGGGCGCCCGACTACCTGCGCATCGCGTCTTGGCCGAAGCGCACGACGTCTCCGAGATCCTCATCAGGCGTGCGCTGGACCTGCTGCGCAATGAGGGCCTGGTCGAATCCCGTCGCGGGGCGGGCACCTTCGTGCGCGAGCGGCCGCCGGTTCGGCGCGTCTCCATGGAGCGTTACCTGGCCGACGCCGGCGCGCAGACCGTGCCACGGACGAGCTTCACCCAGGACCAGGGCATCGCGTGGACCCAGTATCGGCTCGACAAGGCGTTCCGCTGGATCTCGGCCGACGAGCGCCTGGCCACCCTGTTCAATGTCGAAGTAGGCGCCCGAGTCCTGGAACGCCGCTTTGTGTTCTACGCCGCCGACGTCCCCTCGCAGATTTCCCGGACCTGCCTCCTGGCGTCCGATGTCGAGGCGACGCCGGTCGCCAACCCGGACAACGAGCCCTGGCCGGGCGGCAACATCGCGCAGTTGCGTACGCTCGGGATCGACGTCGACGACATCGCGGAAGAGACGGCGGTCCGCATGCCGACCCCCGAGGAAGCCGAGGTGCTCGGCATCGGCTCTGGCATACCGGTGTTCGCCATCACCCGCCAGATGCTCGCGAGCGGCCGCGTGGTCGAAGTGGCCGACCCCATCGTCCTCCCCGGCGACCGCGCCGTACGCGTCGACCGCATCACTCTCTAGGTCAAACAAGACGCCGAACCCGGCATACCCGGCCTGTTACGTGGCTTCGCATCGAGGTCGCTCGCACCACGATCGGACAGGACCTTTGCGGTGAAGCCGTTCAGGTGTGAGGGCGCAGGCCGTTGAGGATGACCTCCAGGAGGTGGTGGGCGCGGGCGTCCCACTCCTCGGGCTCCAGGCGGGTCAGGTAGCCGATGAGGAGGATCACGTCGCGGGCGTCCACGTCGGGGCGGATGACGTCATCGGCTTTGCCCGCGTCGAGAAGCAGGGTCAGCGCCTCCCCGATCGGGCCGAGGCTGTGCGCGGACAGATCCCGCCACACCCCCACCTCGACGGCCGCGAACACCCCGCGCTTGACCTTCGCGTACTCGGCCACCCGGTCCAGCCAGCGGGCCAGAGCGGGCAGCGGCGCATGCTCGGCGAGCAGTGCGGGCGCGGCGGACACGAGGGCGTCCACGTCGTTGCGGTAGACCTCGGCGAGCAGGGCCTCACGGGTCGGGAAATGGCGGTAGAGGGTGCCCTGGCCGACGCCCGCCCGCTTGGCGATCTCGTTGAGCCTCACCTCGTCCGCGTTCGCGATGACCTCTCGTGCGGCCTGGAGGATCCGTACGCGGTTCTCGGTGGCGTCGGCTCGGCGGCGGGGTTCGTTCATCGGTCCTCTGCAGGGCGGGTCGAACTAAGTGGACACATGTCCGGTACGGTGGGGGCAGGCCCAAACGGACACGTGTCCATTTTACTGTGGAGGAGATCCCATGTCAGCCATCAAGGGCAAGGTCGTGGCCATCACCGGGGCGAGCAGCGGGATCGGCGAGGCCACCGCGCGCCTGCTCGCCGAGCGGGGCGCCGCCGTCGTGCTCGGCGCGCGGCGGACGGAACGGCTCGACGAGATCGCCCGGCAGATCCGCGGCCGCGGCGGCCTCGCCGTCACCTGCCCCGTGGACGTCACCGACCGCGCGGACCTCGAACGGCTCGTCGGACTGGCCGTGACGGAGTTCGGGCGGCTCGACGTGCTGGTGGGCAACGCCGGCATTAGCAAGATCGGCCCCGTGGCCGACCTCGACGTGGCCGGTTGGTCGGCGATGATCGATGTCAACCTGCGCGGTGTGCTGTACGGCATCGCCGCCGCGCTGCCGGTCTTCCGCGAGCAGGGGCAGGGCCACCTGGTGACCACGGTGTCGACCGCCGGGCTTAAGATCACGCCCACGATGGCGGTCTACGCCGCGACCAAGAACGCCGTGCGTACCCTCCTGGAAGGGCTGCGGCAGGAGTCGACCGATGGTGTGCTGCGGACGACGGCGGTCTCGCCGGGCTACGTGCGTACGGAACTCCCCGGCTCCATCGACGACCCCGAGGTCCGTGAGGAGATCCTCCGCAACATGGACCAGTACGCCATCGCGCCGGAAGCCGTCGCCCGCGCCGTCGCCTTCGCCATCGAACAGCCGCGTGAGGTGGAGATCGGCGAGATCGTCATCCGCCCGACGACCCAGAACTGAGCCGGCCCGCCGCAGCGGGATTTCAGGTGAGGGACATGAGTTCGTCGAGGGAGTCGCGGAGGTGGGTGGGGAGTTTCCAGATGTCGGGGACCATGGTGCGGTCGGCGATGATGCCGATGGCGACCTGGCCGTTGTAGGACAGGGCGGTGATATTGAGGCCGCCGCTGGCGTCGGTCACCACGGAGACCGGGTACTGGGCGAGCAGACGCCGCCCGCATATGTACAGCGGGATCTGCGGGCCGGGAACGTTGGAGATCAGCAGGTTCACCGGCGGCGAGGTCTGCGCGGCCAGGCCGAAGGCGGCGCGTTCGGCCAGGCCGGTGAGGGCGGCGGGCATGCTCTCGCTCAGATGGCGCAGCCAGCGCGCCGGCGACAGGCTGAAGCGGTCCTTGATGCGCTGCATGGAGTCGCGCACGGCGAACAGCCGCTCGCGCGGGTCGTCGATGTGCGTGTCCAGCGAGGTGATCATGAGGGTGACCTGGTTGCCCGGCTCGGTGCCCTCGACGCCGCGCAGCGAGAACGGCACGCCGGCGACCAGCGGGTCCTCCGGCAGCGCGTCATGGGCGACCAGCCAGCGCCGCACCGCCGTGGCGGCCAGCGTCATCACGACGTCGTTGACCGTGACGCCGAAGGCGTTCTTGACCTTCTTCACCTCGTCGAGGGGGAGTTCCACGAAGGCGAAGCGGCGGTGCGCCGAGACGGGGCCGTTGAACGGCGTGCGCGGCACGACCAGCTTGGGCAGCTCGGGGACCACCTGCCCGTCGCTGATGCCGAGCTCGCGGGCCAGCCGGCGGGTGACCCGCGACACGGTGCCCGCGCCGGGGATCCGGGAGATGAGCGGGATCTCGTCCAGGTAGGGCGCCGCCTCGGCGAGGAACCTCAGCAGGTGGGCCGGGTTGGCGGCCAGCCGGGCGGCGGTCCTGAGCAGCATCTGCGCCGTCTCGGGCGCGAGCTCGGGCTCGGCCGGGGCCGGGCGGGGGCGGGGCCTGGGGTTGGGCTCCAGGTCCATGAAGGCGGCCAGCACGTCCGCCCCGCCCATGCCGTCGATCGCGGCGTGGTGCAGCTTGGTGTACAGCGCGGTGCGGCCGTCCTTGAGGCCGTGGATGAGGTACATCTCCCACAGCGGGTGCCGCCGGTCCAGGCGCCGGGCGTGCAGCCGGGCCACCTGCGCGGCGAGCTGCCGGTCGGTGCCGGGGGCGGGCAGGGCCAGCTCGCGCACGTGGTAGTCCAGGTCGAGCGTGTCGTCCTGCACCCAGTAGGGGTGGTCGAGGTTGAACGGCACCCGCATGATGCGCTGCCGCAGCGGCGGGACCAGCTCCGACCGCTCCTCGACCAGGCTCAGCAGCTCCTCCCGGCTGATCGGCCCTTCCAGGATCGACAGGCCGGCCACGTTGGCGACGTTGGTGTCGGTCTCGAAGGCGAGGAACTGCGCGTCGAGGGCGCTGAGCTGCCGCAAGGGGTCCACCTCCTCCGGGCCGGGCGGTGCGGGGCGTCTCCGTTCTATCAGCCCGCCGCGTCCACCGGCATGGTGCCCCTCCTCCCGCGCACCGCCCCGCCTGAGCAGGCCGTTCGCGAGGGGCGCGGGAAGGGTGGCAGGAAGCTGCAACCACCCTGCAGCTTGCTGACTTCGCTTCTTCTGTTCCGGCGGACGCCGATCCCGCAGAGTTGGTTGTGCGAGAAGAAAACACACAGCCGACAGAAAAGGGATCGAAATGCGAAGCGAGAACAACGGCCGGGCCGAATTCGAAATGTCGTTCACCCGGGCCGCGCCGGGCCATGCGCCGGTCACGCCGGGCACGACCTGGGACTGAGGTGACCACATGCTCGTCGAATTGACCATCCGCAGGACCGCCGGCGATCCGCTTCCGAACTCGCCGGTCGACGGAATCAGAATCCTGGCCCTGCTCCCGCGGAAATGGCGGAAGGACCTCAAGAACGTCACCGGCGACATCGCCATCCGCGTGCAGACCGATGAGGAGACCACCGACGCGCAGATCCGCGCCGAGGTGACGCAGATCCTGACCAACCCCGAAGTAAGCGACTGGGAACTGGTGACCTGCCGGACCCTGACCAACGGCCGCCCCTAACCCGAGGAGGACACGCTTATGAACGCCATCGCTCTCCGGACCGTCGACTGCCAGATCTGGTGGGCCGACCCGCAGGACTACGCGCTCGAGTCCATGGTCGGCGTGCTGAACGGCACCGAGCTGAAGCGGGCCGCCGCCTACCGGCGCGAGCAGGACCGCCAGAGGTTCGTGACCGCCGCCTGGCTGCTGCGCACCGCCGCCGGCGCCCAGCTCGACATCGCGCCCGAGCGGGTGCCCATCGAGCGGCGCTGCATGAGCTGTGACAAGCCGCACGGCCGCCCCTACATCCTGACCGACGACGGGCTGCACGCCTCGATCTCCCACTCGGGCAACCGCGTCGCGGTGGCCCTGACCACCGCCGGGCCCGTGGGCGTCGACGTCGAGCAGGTGCCGACCGCCCCGGTCAGCGAGCTGGTGGGATGCGCGCTGTCGCGCGACGAGCAGGAAGTGCTGAAGACCCTTCCCGACCGTCATCAGCAGGCCGGATTCGCCCGTATGTGGGTGTGCAAGGAGGCGGTGCTCAAGGCCACCGGTCACGGCCTGCGGATCTCGCCGCACAAGGTGGAGGTGAGTGCGCCGTCGCAGGAGCCCGCGCTGTTGAGCTGGCCGCTGGACATTCCCCCGCACACGGTTCAAATGCGCACGATCTATCCCGGTGACGGTTACGCCGGTGTGGTCGCCGTCCTCGGTGACGCGCAGCCGATCAAGGTGTCCGAGTGGGACGCCGCCGCCCTTCGCCCGTCCGCCGCGGTCCCCGTGGCCGCCTGACCACCGTTGACGCCATCCGGCACGAGACTGTTGAATAACTACGGATATTCATGTCACCCCGGCCCGCATACTAAAAGTCCCGCCAGGTCCGAATTCCGTACCGTTCAGGCAGTCCAGCCGTAAAGGAGAGGAAGCTGACCTGCCGTGAAAAATCCAATTATCCTGATTCCCGGTCCGTGGACGGGCGCGTGGGTCTGGGAGCCGGTGACCCGCGGGCTGCGCGCGCTCGGCCATGACGTCCATGCGATCACACTTTCCGGATTGGTCGACCCCGAGGCCGACGTTTCCACCGTCGGCCTCGCCACCCACGTCGACGACGTGCTCGCCCTGATGGAGAAACACGATCTGCGCGACGTCGTCGTGGTCGGGCACAGCTACTCGGGCATCGTCGCCGGCCAGGTGGCCGACCGCGCGCCCGAGCGCGTGAGCCGCACGGTGTTCGTCGAGGGATTCCTGCCGCACGACGGCAAGTCGATGCTGCACGCCTTCCCCGAGCGCGTGCGCGCCGGGGAGCTGCGGCTGATCGCCGAGAACAGCGGCCGCTGGCCGATCCCGGACGTCACGATCGTCGCCGAGGGGCAAGATCTGTCCACCCGCCAGGCGCAGTGGCTGGTCGAGCGCTTCGTCGGCCACCCCGGGCACACCCTCTCGGAGCCCGCCGTCCTGACCCGCCCGCTGGAGCACCAGCGGGCGAGCTACATCGTCTGCTCCAAGGAGCACTTCGACGGGCGCGTCTCCGAGGACGTCGCCGCCATGCGGGCCGTGCCCAACTGGACCTTCCACACCCTCGACACCGGCCACTGGCCGATGGTGTCGGCCCCTGACCGGCTCGTCTCGCTGCTGACCTCCATCGCCGCCGAGCGCGTGTGACCTCCACCGCCGCCCGGCGCGTCCGGCCCCCGAGGCGACCGCGTAAGCCGGCCGGCCGCAAGGCGCCGGCCCAGCAGATCCGCGCGGCACGACGGCCGGCCCGGCCTCCTCAGCCGAGCGCGGGGACCCGGCCGGAGACGCCGCCCCCCGCATGCACGAGCGCGGGGGCGAAGGCGGCGGCGAACGCCGCGGCTATCCTCGCCTCACCGGAGTCGTTCGGATGGACGCCGTCGTAGGAGTCGCGGTGGGGGTCGTAGACGCCGGCCAGATCGACCGGCACCGCCCTCGACCGGTCCGTCGACAGCGCGGCGAGCAGCCCCGGCAGCTCCCGATTGTAGGAGTCGGTGTCGCGGGCCAGATCGGGCAGGCCGCTCAGCGGCGTGCGGTGCACGACATTGCCGATCAAGAACTGAACAGCGGGATCGGCCGCGCGGGCGCGCAGGACGAAGGTCTCCATCTCGGCGAGCAGCCGGCCTGGGCCCGAGACGCCCCACGCCAGGTCGTTGAAGCCCAGCGCGACCATCAGCCAGCCCGGTCCGTGGGCGGCGACCGCGTCCTCGATGTTGTCCTTGGCCTCGTGCAGCAGCCGGCCCCAGCTCGCGTAGTGGCGGCACGCCGGGAAATGGACGCCCCGCCGGTAGGAGCCCGCGTACGCCGGGTCGTCCGGGCCGCCCGGACGGGCGGGCCCGTCACCCCGGCGGGCGGGGCCGTCGTCCGGATGGGCTCGGCCGCTGTCCGGACGGGCGGGCCGGGCGGGGGCTTCGGCCGGCCAGACCGCGGAGGGCACCCAGGTGCCCTTCCACGGCCCGACGAAGCGCACGGCGGTCCCCTGGTCGACCAGGGTCCGCCACAGCCGGTAGCGCCAGGTGCGGTCGCCCTCGCGACCCTGGCTGATGGAGTCGCCCACGATCATCACGTGCGGGACGGCCGGCTCCCGTCCCGGCAGGGGCGGCAGCGGCGCCGGCGGCGGCGATGACGACCCCGGCCCGGACGATGACGACGCCGGACCGGAAGGTGAGGGCGCCGGTGAGCCCGGCGACGACGCCGGCTCGATCGGTGCGGACGGCCGTGAGAGCCCTGAGGACGCCGGCGGGAGGGGCAGCGACGCCGGCGGGTGGGTCACCGGCCGGGGCCGCCGCCCACGGGCACCGCCCGCGGGGCCGGGGGCCGCAGCAGCCGCCGCAGCGGGCGGGCGTACGGGAACAGGACGATCGCCAGGCCGGCGAGCAGGAGCAGGGCGGTGAAGACCCACTCGCGGGACCCGCCCGGCCCGTAGACCCGGCCCGCCCGCCCGGTGTCGACCGCGCGGGCGCGCTCCCCGGGCCGCAGGGTCTCCCGGTCGGCGCCGTAGAGGACGACCTCGGAGCGCTGGACGGCGCCGTCGTCGGAGCGGAACTCCCCGGTCCACGAGCAGCTCTCGTGCCCGGGGTGCTGGATGCACGACAGGGTCTCGGCGGTGAACACGCCGGGAACGCCGTCGGCCCGGGCCGCGCGGACGACCGGGCCGATGTTGGGGACGGCGAGGTACAGCAGGAACGCCCCCACGAGCGTCAGCGCCACGGTGAAGACCGGGGAGCGTCCCTGCTTCGCGCCGGAACCGTCCGTCATGCGCGCGCCGCGCAGGTGCACGCCATCTCGGCGCGCTCGGACGGGGACGGGCGCAGGTGGCGGACCATGGCCACGACCATGGGGATGAAGACGATCGCGTTGTAGAACAGGTGGAGCTCAACGCGGGGCGCGAACAGCTGCAGGATGCTGGTGGGCACGGGCCGGCCCGCCAGGTGCCATCCGGTCTGCGCCTGGACCAGCAGGAGCAGGTGCTCGAAGTGGTGCCACACCTGGATGCCGAGCGAGATGTTCCACCACGTGCGAGCCCTGCCGGTGAAGCCCTTCCGCAGCGCGATGAGGCCGATGAGCATGACCAGCGCGTAGCCGTAGTGCATCCACTCGGAGGTGAAGGCCGGGGGGTACAGCGACCCGATGACGCCGAGCGCCTGCTTCGGGGGCCAGCCGAGCACCCACAGCTGGATCGCCTGGGCGATGTGCTCGGCCCAGTGCGCCACCACGATGAACATGAAGATGTTGAGCCAGAGCCGGTGGTGGCGGCTGTTGAGCGCCGACACCTTGACGGGTGCCGCGGAAACTGCCTCGGTCGCCATGCGCAAACCTCGATCTCGGTAAGTTGACCGTTTGCCCGTGCGCGGCGGGAAGAGGATCCGGCGCGTACGGGCGCTTTCCCGGCCGTGCAGGAGCACGAATACCGGGAATCGCCGAAGTCAATTGTTCCGGGCGGATGGCGGGTGGTTCTTCTTCGTATTTGCTGTGTTCGGCGGAAAGCCCGCCGTAAGCCGCTTCAGCGTGCTTTCAGAGCGGCACGTTGCCGTGTTTGCGCTGCGGCGTCGGCTTGCGCTTGTCGCGCAGCATCGCAAGGCCCCTGGCCACCGCGGCACGGGTCTCCACCGGGTCGATGACGTCGTCGACCAGGCCGCGCTCGGCCGCGTAGTGCGGGTGCATGAGCTGTTCGGCGTACTCGGCGACCAGCTCGGCCCGAAGGCTCGCGGGGTCGGCGGCGGCGGCCAGCTCCTTGCGGAAGATGATGTTGACGGCGCCCTCGGCGCCCATGACGGCGATCTCGTTGGTCGGCCAGGCCAGCGACAGGTCGGTGCCGATGGTGCGCGAGTCCATCACGATGTACGCGCCGCCGTAGGCCTTGCGCACGACGACGTGGATGCGCGGCACGGTCGCCTCGCAGTAGGCGTACAGCAGCTTGGCGCCGTGCCGGATGATCCCCTCGTACTCCTGGTCGGCCCCGGGCAGGAAGCCCGGCACGTCGATCAGGGACACCAGCGGGATGCCGAAGGCATCGCAGAAGCGGACGAAGCGCGCGGCCTTCTGCGAGGCGGCGACGTCGAGCACGCCGGCGAGCACCATGGGCTGGTTGCCGACGATGCCGACCACCGCGCCGTCGATGCGGGCCAGCACGCAGATGACGTTCTGCGCCCAGCCTTCGTGGATCTCCAGGTACTCGCCGTCGTCCACCAGCTCGGAGACGATCAGCCGCATGTCGTAGGGCTTGTTCGGCTCGACCGGGACGATCTCGGCGAGGCGGGGGCGGGTGTCGGTGGTCGCGTCGCAGGGGGGCGCGCTGGGCGGGAACTCCAGGTTGTTGCCCGGCAGCAGCGAGACCAGGTAGCGAACCTCGTCCAGGCAGCTCTCCTCGTCGTCGTGCACGAAGGTGGCCACGCCGGACTTCTTGCCGTGCACGTCGGCCCCGCCGAGTTCGGCGTGGGTGTAGCGCTTGCCGGTCACGGCCGCGACCACGTCGGGCCCGGTGAGGTACAGCTGCGCGGTGTCGCGCACCATGAAGGCGAAGTCGGCCAGCGCCACGGTGTAGGCGGCCCCGCCCGCGCACGGCCCGAGGACCACGCTGATCTGCGGGATCACCCCGGACGCCTGGACGCTGCGCTGGAAGATGCCGCCGTACCCGCTGAGCGAGACCACGCCCTCCTGGATGCGCGCCCCGCCGCTGTCGATCAGGCCGATGATCGGGGAGCCGGTGGAGATGGCAAGGTCCATCACCTTGTGGATCTTCGCCGCGTGGGCGGCGCCGAGCGACCCGCCCATGATCGTGAAGTCCTGGGCGTAGACGAACACCCGGCGGCCGTCGATCGTGCCGGATCCGGTGACCACGCCGTCGGTGTAGGGCCGGCTCTCCTCCATCCGCAGGCCGTGTGCCTGGTGCCGGCGGTACATGTCCAACTCGACGAACGAGCCCTCGTCCAGCAGCATCGCGATGCGCTCGCGGGCGGTGCCCTTGCCCAGGCGGTGCTGGCGCTCCACGCCCTCGCGGCGGCCCGCGACGATGTCCGAGCGCAGCCCGCGGTGCCGTTCGCGCAGCGCCTCCATCGACCGCTCCGGCGGGGGCGGCGCCTGCTCGGCCGGCCGGCCCTGCGCCCCGGGCCGGGCCTGCGGGCCGGGACGCCGGGGCACGGCCACCGGGACGAAGTCGATCTCGACGGCGGTCAGCGGCTCCGGTGCCGGACGGTGCAGGTCCGGGCTCGTCGCGATCTGCTCGGTCATGGCGCCCTCTCCCATCATCGCGCGCCCGCGGACGTCAGGCTCGGCCGTTGGATTCCCGCCTGGCGGGCCGACAGGCGGCCGTTCTCGTGCAACCAGCGCACCGTGTCGCCGACCGTCTCGGCGATCGCCCGGGGGCGCACGCCGAACGTGCCGGCGTGGTCGGCCACCCTGGTGGCGCAGGCGCAGGTGTAGATGGCCCCGTACTCGGCGGGGATGTGCCACGGCCACACCCGCTGGAGCAGGCCGGCGAGCGCGCCCACCGGCAGCATCGCCCGGGCGGGCAGGAACGCCGCCGGCAGCGCGCGCCCGGTGACCTCGCGCAGCACCTCCATGTACCGCCGCGTGGTCAGGTACTCCCCCGGGCCGAAGTGCCGGGCCGCCGTCAGCGCCCGGCCGGGGGCGGTGACCAGGGCGGCGTGTAGCGCCGCGGTGTCGCGGACGTCGCCCACCGGGAACCCGCCGAGCGGCCACAGGGGCGTCAGCCCGCGCAGGACCGCCCGCAGGCGCGACACCTGGTCGCCCATCTTGGGGTCGTGCGGCCCGAGCAGCGCGGGCGGGTAGGTGATGACGACCGGCGCGCCCTCGGCCTGGTGCCGGCGGGCGATCCTCTCGGCCGCCGCCTTGCCCGCCATGTAGGTCTCGCGGGGGTGGCCGACGGGAGACGCCTCGTCCACGACGCGGCCGGGAGCGGGGAACAGCGCGACGACGCTGGACACGTGGACGGTCAGGCCCGAGCCCGCACGTCGCGCGGCGTCCAGCACGACATGCGTGCCGCGCTCGTTGACCTGCCGCATCCGCGCGTGGTCCCTGCTGTCGAAGGAGTACACCGACGCGGCGTGCAGCACGGCGTCCGCGCCGCGCACCGCCCGAGCCACGGAGTCCTCGTCGGTGACGTCGCCGGTGACGGTCTCGACGTCGGTGGGGCCGAGGTCGAAGGGGGCCAGGGCGGGGGCGGTCTTGGCGGGGTCGCGGACCAGCATGCGGACGCGGTGGCCGCCGCGGACCAGCGCGGCGACCGAATGGGCGCCGACGAATCCCGTGCCTCCGGTAACGCAAACCAGCATCAGACCATCTCCTCTGATCCACACCAGTCAAAAGGGTGTAAGTGTCCCCTGTCATCTCCGAGTGTGCGGGGGCGCCGGCGCCGTCAGATCCAGCCTTCCTCTTTGGCGCGCAATGCGGCCTGGAAACGATTGACCGCGCCGAGCCGTGCCATGAGATCGGCGACATAACGGCGATATGTGCGGACGGAGACGTCGATTTCCCGCGCCGCAATCTCGTCCTTGTCGGCGGTCGCCATGACCGTGAGGACTTTCCGTTCCAGCTCGGAAAGGCGAGGGCCCTCGGTGCTCGGCTCGGTGAACTCCCGGAAGTCGGTGGCGGCGTCCCAGACGCCGTCGAAATAGGTCACCAGCTGCGACACCAGTCCGGGTTCCTTCACCAGCAGCGCGCCGCGGGCACTCTCTTTGGGGTGGATGGGAACCACGGCGACGCTGCGGTCGAAGATCAGCATGCGGTCGAAGGGGTCTTCGGTGATGTGGACCTGGCCGCCCAGGCTCACCAGCTCGCGCAGGTAGGCCACCATGTCCTGGTCGTCCAGCGCCTTGGGGTGGTAGACGGCCTTCACCGCGAGCCCGCGGCGCAGCGAGCGGGTGTCCAGCGGCAGCGCCGTCTCGATGGCGCCCCGGGACAGCGGTCCGCCCGGGTGCAGGCACAGGGTCTCCTTGTAGGAGAAGAACCCCAGGTCGTCGAGTCGCTGGCGCACGCGGTCCAGGCCCTCGACGCGTTCGATGTCCAGCATGGAGCCGGCGTTCTCGCCGTGCTGCTGGTCCTCCACGAGGGAGGCGATGGCGTCCCGCGCGCCGAGTACGCGGCGGATCTCGGAGTTGAGCTCGTTGAGGCGCTGCTCGACAAGGCGCTCGATGCCGATGCGCGGCTCGGTGGCCATGACGCGGTGGTGGTCGGTCAGGTCGAGCAGGGACAGCCGGTCAAGGGTGTCGACGGCGGCCTCGATGGTGTCGGGATCGAGGTCGAGGGCCTGCCTGATCGAACCGATGCCCTCGCCACGGTGCCGCAGAAAGTACCGGTAGATCTCCAATGCTTCCGCGGGAACACCGATGACGGAAATGTCCATGGCTCGCCTCCTGGCCATGTACCTCGTCCAGGGGGGATCAGGACCTACGACCCTTGCCCGGCTCCACAGATATGTGCAATTACAAACTATCAGAGGTGTAGATGGTCCGTTATTCTCGCAAATTGCTCTCATCGGCGCCTCGGGCGACGCGGCCGAGAATACGGGTCAGGACGGACCGCTCCTCGGGTGTCAGGGGGCCCAGCACCCGCTCGTGGACCTCGGCGGTCAGCGGGTGCAGGACGTCCACCAGAAGCGCGCGGCCGGCGCCGGTCAGCTCGATGGCGTAGGCGCGCCGGTCGACCCGGTCGCGCCCGCGCGCCACCAGCCCGCGCTGCTCCAGCAGGTCGATGATGTGCACCATCGTCGAGCGGTCGACGGCGAGCCGCCGGCCGATCTCCTGCTGCGACATGGGTCCGGCCGACTCCAGCACGACGAGCACCCCGTAGTCGCGCCAGCGGAGGTCGTCGCCCTTCAGGGCCTCCTCCAGCCGCAGCGTGACCTCGCGCGCCACGTCGTTGAGCAGCCAGCCGGTGGACTCGGCCAGGACCCGCGCCGTCGGCGCGGACTCGTGCGCGTTCCCGCCCATGGCCTCAACCCTCCAGCGGCGGGCGATCAGCCAGCCGGCTCCTCGGCCGCCCTCACGTGTTCCCACGTCAATACGATTTCCCGGACCTCGTCCCAGATGTCACATATCGCATCCCACGTGGTGCCGACGTCGGGTACGGGTCGCCGTCCGGACATGAGGACCTCCCTCGCAACCAATGAGGTGGAATCCTGGCCGTGGCCCTCCCGCATCCTTCACGCTAACAAGTATGGTCGCAGACGATCAGCGTCACTGTCAATCAGCTTTGCTGACGATTGGATTTCTGACCGTCGGTTGCGCTGCCCATCGCAGCGTGTGACACTCGTGCCAGACGGAGCCGTGCTTAATATGCGGCATGCCGCACTTTTCGTGACAGGTGACCACGGAAGGCACGTCTGTGAGCGTTGATTCCCCGAACTCCGACGTCCCCCTGCCGGAATTCTCCTCCGGGGACACCGGCATCCTGCTCGCCAAGGCCGGCGAGCTGTTCGCCGAGTTGCTGGAAGCTGCGGTGGAGCCGTTCGGGCTGCGCGCCAAGGACGTCATCGTGCTCACCGCCATCGACTCCGTGGGGCCGCAGTCCCAGCAGCAGCTCGCCCGCACCCACGGCATCGACCGCACCACCATGGTCAGCGTCGTGGACGGCCTGGAGCGCCTGGGCCTGGTCCAGCGCGCGCGCAACCCCGATGACCGGCGCAAGTACGCCATCGGCCTGACCGGCGAGGGGCAGGCGCTGCTGCGCTACAAGCTCGGCCCGGCCATGCTGAACGCCCTTGACACCTTCC
Source organism: Sphaerisporangium sp. NPDC005289 (assembly GCF_040607455.1). Classification (NCBI taxonomy): domain Bacteria; kingdom Bacillati; phylum Actinomycetota; class Actinomycetes; order Streptosporangiales; family Streptosporangiaceae; genus Sphaerisporangium; species Sphaerisporangium sp. NPDC005289. The sequence continues at coordinate 54,376 of NZ_JBEXGS010000026.1, read as the reverse complement.
TGGCCCCGTTCACACCCGGCGAGCGCGAGATGTTCGGCCAGTTCCTGTGGCGCCTGGTCCACGACCGCGGCGGCCTCTCCCCCGGCACGCGAAGCGAATCGGCGTCCGACGGCCAGGGCACCGGGCAGGGCAAGGTGGCGCCTCGCGGCCAAGGCATGGGCAGGGTGATGGGCGGCGGCTAGGGCACCGGGCAGGGCAAGGTGGTGCCCGGGGGCACCGTGCGATAGCAGGCCGCGCCGGGGCACACCACCTTCACCGCCTCGCCGGTGTCGCCGAGCGTGACCACGATCGGCTCGTGCCCGAACCGGCGGCAGGCGATGTCGGCCCAGCCCGACTCCCCGTCCCCCGGCATCGGCCTGTCCATCACCGAGCCGTCGGCGTCCAGCGCCGACCACTCCAGGTAGGCCAGGTAGTCCACCTCGCGGTGCCAGACGGTCAGCCGGCGCAGCGAGTCGGCGATGGACAGGCTGTCCCACGGCTGGGCCCGCGCGGCAAGCGCCCGCAGGAACGCCTCGGCGACCGCCTCGCCGATCGTGCGCGCGGCGGCCGTGGCGATCGACGTGCCCTCCCCGCTCACGCCGACGACGGCGATCTGGAAGTCCGGGCCGGGCAGCGCGAACGCCGACACCCGCAGCCCCAGCGCGGCCGCGGCCTCGGCCGCCTCCCCGGGGATCATCGTCGCCAGGTGCTGGGAGACGCGCAGCAGCGGCATGCGCGGGCTCGCCCACCAGCGGGTGACCATGTCGTGCGCCAGCAGGTCGGCGATCGCGCCGGAGACGCCCTCCTCGCCGATGACGCCCACCGCCGTGGGCTCCACCCGGCAGTCCCGCTCGCCCATCCACACGACCTCGGCCGGGAGCACGTACCGTTCATGGCTGAGCAGGCCGATGCCCGCGACGCGCGAGTGGCGGCCGGAGGGCGGGTCCGGCATGAAGTCCGACAGGCACAGCTCCCTGTGGTCGTCCGGCGGGCAGGGCACGGCCACGCCGTCCGGAAGCCGGTGCAGCGCGTCCAAAGCCGCGGCCCGCACCCGCGCCCTCCCGCGCGCGGTCTCGGCCGAGAAGTGCGCGGCGACGGCCAGCACGCCGGACTCGGGACGGTGGGCGTAGGCCAGGTGCACCTCCCCGCCCAGGCACTCGGCGGTCTCCTCAGCGCGCACCGGCGGTGACGCCGAGATCGCCGATCGCGCACTGTCAGATGTGGGCGCCATCGTCAACTCCTCGCGACGGATCTGCGGACCGCCGAAGACCCCATTGGGGCCCCTCGGCCCACGGCCGGACGCCGCCGGCGGAGAGGTCGTGCCACTGGCCGAGCCGCGACGCCGGGCTTTCCCGGCATCAAGCACCCCGGCTCGTGCCGCGGACCGCGCACAAGGTGCTGACACGACTCCCATGGAACATGGCCGGCGAAGCGCACGTCAACGCGCTGCCGCGTATCAAGCAACGTGGAAGAAGAGCCGCCCGGCGCCCGCGCGGAAAGCCGCCCGGGAGGCCGTCGGAGAAGAGGGCCCGGGAAGACCACGGGCTCGCGCCGTGGGCGGAGGGGAACGCCGAAGGGGCCGGCCGGCGCCCGCGGTCGCACCGCGCGCGCCGGGCACGGCCCGGCGGCTCCCCGTGTCCGCCTCAGGCGGACTCGAGGGGGCTGTTCTGGTAGGCGGCGAGCTTCCACTGCCCCTCGTGCCGGGCGACGACCCAGGTGGCGCGGACGGCGCGGTCGGGGTGCACCTTGTTCTCACCCGCGGCGAGCACGCCGCCCTGGGTGATCACCAGGGCGGTGTCGGCGTTCAGGAACCGCATGTCGATGGGAAGGCCGGTGACCTGGGTGCCCTTGTACGGGCCGGCGAAGGCGGCGGTCATGTACGCCTCGATGTCCGCGGTGCCCTTGCTGAACGCCCCGGGAAGGATCATGGTGCCGTCGGGGGTGAACACCTCGGCGAAGGCCTTGGCGTTGTGGCTCGCCCACGCCGCGACGATGCGGCTCGGGACCGAGACGACGGCGGCCTTGTCCTTGTCGGTCACGGCGGGGGCGGCGGTGGCGGTGCTGGTGGGGGCCATGTCGAGATCCTTTGGTCGTCTCTGCCGTCAGATGTAGAGCGTGTTGGGCTCGAGACCGCAGAGGATCCGCCCGTACAGCTCGGCGTTGGTGTTCGGGTGCATCAGGGCGTGCAGGTTCGCGGCGTGGGTGTCGCGGGCGATGCGCTGGATCGGCACGATGCTGTAGATGGACGAGCCGCCGCTCGCGGAGGCGAAGATGTCCACCGCCTCCTTGGCCAGCTTGACCACCGCGCCCATGTCGCCGCGGGCCCGCGCCCGCTCCTCGATCGTCCACTCCGCGCCCTGGGCGCCCTTGGAGTCGACCAGTCCCGACAGCCGGTGGGCGTGGAACTCCGCCTGGTCGATCTTGTTGACGGCCTCGGCCACCTGCAGGTGGGTCAGCGGCGCCTCGGCCTGGCTGTCGTACCCGGTGTAGGTGATCTTGCGTCCGGGCAGCCGCTCGAGGAAGGTGTCCTTGGCCGCCTTGGCGAGCCCGATCAGGGTGCCGACCGAGGACGCCGAGGCGACCGGGAGCAGCGGCGAGCTGTAGATCGGGCGGCCCTGGACGGCCGGCGAGGCGGCCTGGCCCTGCAGCACCAGCGGCAGCGGCAGCACGCGGGCGTCGGGGATGAACAGGTCCTGGGCGATCGTGGTGACGCTGCCGGTGCCTTTGAGGCCCGAGGTGTGCCAGTCGTCGACGATCGTCAGGTCCGACATCGGCACGACGATGGCGACCGGCATGGGCTCGCCCTCCCCGCCGATCTGGATCGCGACGATGACCTGGTAGTGGGCGTGCAGGGCGCCGCTGATGAAGCCCCACTTGCCGTTGACGATGACGCCGCCGTCGACCTTCGCCGCCATGCCGGTCGGGCTCAGCGTCCCGCAGATGCGCACGTCCGGGGTGGCGAACACCTCGTCCAGGACGGGCTCGGGGAACATGCTGGCCATCCACGTCGGGATCCAGTACACCGACGCGACCCAGGAGGTGGAGCCGTCGGCCCTGCCGAGTTCGGTGGCGACGTCGATCAGCGTACGGGTGTCGGACTCGTAGCCGCCGTAGCGGACGGGGACCCGCATCTTGAAGACGCCGGCGTCCGCCAGGGCCTGGATGGACTCCTCGTGGACGCGGCGGTTGTCCTCGTTCCAGGCCGCGTGCCCGCGAAGGAGCGGCACGAGTTCGGACGCGCGTTGGACGAGCTGGTCCCGCGTCGGAACCTCGGTCGTCAGCACCATATCCTCCTAGAAAAGACCGGCGAGAAAAGGCGGCGCCGGCAGGCGCGCCGGAAGGCCCGGAATTCGCACGTGGCCGGATCGCCGGCCGCCGATGCTCACCATCCGACGGTCGCACCGGCCTTCCGGCCACGCATCTTCTGGAATGCGAAAGCCCTATTCCGCAGGCCGGAGACCGCAATGTGAGAGATGTGCCGCGGGAATGGCGGATGTGAATATTAAGCTCCGCGACAGGCTTCCGGTGTACCCGCCCGTCATCGGCGCCGAGCGGAACGTGTCACCGGCGAGCACGGCCCCGGCCCGACCGCCGGCACGCGTGCGACAGCGGACTTTTCTTCGGGCGTGTCCATTCGGGGCGTGCTTCCTCCAGGCACCTCCCCTGGACGGCCGGCTCGACGGCTACCGATTCATCGAGGAGTTGAGGTGCACGTAGAGGAAAGAAGTCCGGCAGCCGCCGACACGGCCGCCCCCGAGGCCGGCGTGGCCGCGGAGCGGCCCAAGACGCGCCCGTTGACCGGCGAGGAGTACATCGAGAGCCTGCGCGACGACCGGGAGATCTACCTGTACGGCGAGCGGGTGAAGGACGTCACCGCGCACCCGGCGTTCCACAACCCCATCAGGATGACGGCGCGGCTGTACGACGCGCTGCACGACCCCGACAAGCAGGCCGTGCTGACCAAGCCGACCGACACCGGCAGCGACGGCTACACCCACCGGTTCTTCACCACGCCGCACAGCGTCGAGGACCTGGTCGCCGACCAGCAGGCCATCGCCGAGTGGGCGCGCATGAGCTACGGCTGGATGGGGCGCAGCCCCGACTACAAGGCGGCCTTCCTCGGCACGCTCGGCGCCAACGCCGACTTCTACGAGCCGTTCTCCGACAACGCCCGGCGCTGGTACAAGGAGTCGCAGGAGAAGGTCCTGTACTGGAACCACGCGATCGTCCACCCGCCGGTCGACCGCAACCGCCCGCCGGACGAGGTCGCCGACGTCTTCGTGCACGTCGAGAAGGAGACCGACGCGGGGCTCGTGGTCAGCGGGGCCAAGGTCGTGGCCACCGGCTCGGCGCTCACCCACTACAACTTCATCGCCCACTACGGGCTGCCCATCAAGGACAAGAAGTTCGCGCTCGTCGCCACCATCCCCATGGGCGCGAAGGGCATGAAGCTCATCTGCCGGCCGTCCTACTCCACCGCCGCCACGGTGATGGGCACGCCGTTCGACTACCCGCTCTCCTCGCGGCTGGACGAGAACGACACCATCCTCGTCCTGGACAAGGTGCTCATCCCCTGGGAGAACGTCTTCGTCTACGGCAACCTGGGCAAGGCGCTGCTGTTCACCGGCCGCTCGGGCTTCTTCGAGCGCTTCACCTTCCACGGCTGCACCCGGCTGGCCGTGAAGCTGGAGTTCATCGCCGGGCTGCTCATCAAGGCCACCGAGATGACGGGCACCAAGGACTTCCGCGGCGTGCAGACCCGCATCGGCGAGGTCCTGGCCTGGCGCAACCTGTTCTGGGCCTTCTCCGACGCCGCGGCGCGCAACCCGGTGGAGTGGAAGGACGGCGCCCTGCTGCCCAACCCGGCGTACGGGCTGGCCTACCGCTGGTTCATGCAGACCGGCTACCCGCGGATCAAGGAGATCATCCAGCAGGACATCGCCAGCGGGCTGATCTACGTCAACTCCAGCTCCGAGGACTTCAAGAACCCCGACATCCGGCCCTACCTGGACAAGTACGTCCGCGGGTCGGACGGCAGCGACGCGGTCGAGCGCATCAAGGTCATGAAGCTGCTCTGGGACGCCATCGGCACCGAGTTCGGCGGCCGGCACGAGCTGTACGAGCGCAACTACGCCGGCAACCACGAGAACACCCGCGTCGAACTGCTGAACGCCCAAATGGTGGGCGGCGAGGTGGACGGCTACAAGGCCTTTGTCGACCAGTGCCTCAGCGAGTACGACCTCGACGGCTGGACGGTCCCCGACCTGTCCTCCTTCGACCACCTCCGCCGCATAGGCAACGGCAACACCCTCAACCCCTGACCGCCCACCCCATTCACCACTGAGACCACCACCCCGGCGGGTTTCCGCCGGGGCGGTGGCACGTGGCCGCGATTACTCGAAGATCAGTCCCACGCCGGGGACGCACTTGGGCTTCTTGGGAGCGAAGATGAGGGTGTCGATGGCCGTCGCGGTCTGCACCGGTCCGCCCCTGACCTGCACCCCCGTGTAGAACTGATAGCGGACCGGCCGGAAGATGTCGCACGGGTCCTTGGGAATGTACTCGGCCGGGATCCAGGTCGACCCGCCGCCGCCACCGCCGCCGGGTGAACCGGTGTCAGAGCCGCCCGGAACCGGCTCGCCGGGCAGGGGGTACGGGAGGACCTTGCGGGGGTCGAACCAGAGGTCGGTCGACAGGACGATGCCGGTCGGGGTGATGGCGCGGCACACGCTGTCGATGTCGGTCTCCTCGCAGACCTGCGAGGAGTTGGTGTACGCCCATTGCCCGACCGACTGGATCTCATCCGGCGTCGCGTCGGCCAGCGGCTGCGGGTTGATGGTCACGCGGTCGAAGTTCGGCCCCTGCGGGAAGAGTGCCGGCATCCTGGCCGCCAGGAAGGTCGCGAGCGCCTTGCCGATGGCCACCGAACCGAGCTCGTTCGGGTGGAAGCTCTCCTGGAACGACTTGAAGATCTTGCCGCTCCACAGCACGTCCGGGCGGCGCACGAGGCCCTGGAAGTAGGAGTCCGGCCGGCCGAGCTCATGTCCCGCGACCACGCTGGTGCCGTTCGGCCCGGCCGTGTTCGGGTCGAAGATGTGGACCTGGGTGTTCGGATGGCTCGCCTGGAACTGCGCCACCCCGTCCCGGATGGCCTGGTTCACCTTGGCCGCGAAGGGATACATCAGGTCCATGGTGTGGCCGGTGATCTCCTCCATGCCGGTGTTGCCCGACTCCTTGACCGGAAGCGGGTAGAGCGCCACGACGATCTCCGCCACCGGGTGGGTCTCCCGGACGGTCTCCAGTCCCTGGGCGATCTTGTCCGGCAGGGGGGTGATCCGCGACTGCAGCCGGCTCACCTCGAGGGCGACCGCCTGCTCCTGGTCGGTCTGCCAGGTGAACACTCCGAAACGGCCGGTGGCCGGGTTCAGGTACGCCTCGGCCGCGGTGCTGACCAGGTCGGCGAAACCGGCGTCGTTGCCGCCCAGCCCGAAATAGGCGATCTTCGCCATGGTCGGGACGTCCTGGGCCTGTGGCGGATTACGGACGACCGTTCCGCCCTTCTCCATCTGCGGCTCGTTGAGGTGTTTGATCCACGCGCCGGACGAGGCGTTGAAGAAGAGCCGGTCGCGCCCGAACGTCGTTCGCATCGTGTCCGAGGTGAGGGTCGGCCTGTACAAGGGGTAGCGGTTCATCTCCAGGGCCGTCCAGGCCACAGCGAAGGGGGCGAGACCGGACTTGTGGGTCCAGTCCTCGCTGCCGTCGGACTTCGTCACGTACGTGTGGTCGTGGCTCGCGCCCTCACCGCTGGTGTAGCTGTCGCCGTAGACGACCGCGTCGTACGGATCCGGCCCCAGATCGACACAGGTCGGCGGGCACGGTAGTGGGACCGGCAGCGGCGGGCGTGTCGGGAACGGAACGCCGGACGGCAGCGGCGAGAGCGTCGGCAACGGACCTCGGGTCGGCAGCGGTATCGGATCGGCGCTGGCCACAGTGGCCGGCAGGAGCAGCCCCAGGGCGGCGGACAACGTCGCCAGTACGACGTACACCCGGGTACGTCTCGGGACACGGGAGGGTGACATGTGAACCTCGCTCGATGATCGCGTGGCTTGCCGCAGCAGCATGCTTCACGGCGGCCGTCGCTAGCATCGGGCGGTTCCCTACCGCACCCCCCTACATCGGCCCGGCGTCCGGGCCGGCGGCGGCTCGTTCGGCCCTGAACCGGGCGTCCGCCGTCAGGTGCTGGGTGAGCGTGACGCGCGACTGGACGCCGAGCTTGGCGAAGGTGCGCGAGAGGTGGGCCTCCACCGTCTTGGGGCTCAGGTACAGCCGCTCCGCGATCTGCTGGTTGGTCAGTCCGTCCACCGCGAGGTCGGCGATCTGCCGCTCCCGGGTGGTGAGCGTGGACAGCGGACCGGCCGGCCGGCGCCGCCCCCGGGGCGCCCGGGCGGCCAGCCTGCGTTCGTCGCGCGCCAGCGAGGCCGACAGCCAGGTCGCCCCGGCGGCGGCGTACAGGGATTTGGCCCGGCCTATCTCGTGCTGGACCTTCCCGGCCGCGCCCAGGGCGGCGTACAGCTCGGCGGCGAGTTGCCGCGTGAGCCCCTCCTCGACCGGGGCTCCGGCGGCGGCGAACTGGTCGGCGCCCCGTGCCGCGTGCACGGCCGCCTCCTTCGACCGCCCGGCGAGCATGAGCACCTTCGCCCGCGCCCGGTGCGCGAACCCCAGCTGATGCGGCAGACCGGACCGCGTCGCCCGGAGAAGGGCGCTTTCCGCGAGCGAGTCGGCCTCGGACCCGGCGCCGCCGGCGGCGGCCGTGGTCACCGCCTGGAGAGCCAGGCAGTACGTCGTGGTCGGTTCGTCGGCCGGCTCCTGCCCGGTCAACGCGGCCATGGCCCGGTCGGGCCGCCCGGCCTCGGCGTGGACGAGGGCGAGGTCGAGGGTCGCCAGCCCTGACCACCAGCCCGACCGGGGCCGGGTCCCGGAGATCCGTTCGGCGTGTTCCAGGGCGGCCCGCGGTCCGTCCCGCCACAACAGCGGACGCAGGAGCAGGATGCTGGACATGGCCAGGGTCTCCCGGCTGTGGATCAGCCGGGACGCCTCGCGGGCCTCCTCGGCGGCGGTCACCGCCTCGGGCAGCCGGCCCTGCCGCTCGTGCAGCGCGGACACGACGATGAGCAGGTACGGCACGCTGTGGCTACGCCCGGCACGGTAGGCGATGTCCAGCCCGCGGCGCAGATGCCGCAAGGCGTCGTCGTAGCGCCCCAGGTGGAGCTCGACCCACGCCAGCGGCGCGACGAACTCCAGGTGCGGGGCGAGCACGTCGTCGGTCATGGCGTCGGTCAGCCACGCCGCCCGGTCGGTCTCGCCGCGGCTGTGTGCCACGCGGCCCTCGCGCAGGCCGGCCAGCGCCTGGATGGTGCCTGCGGCCGCTTCCAGCGCCTTGTCGTCCGCGTCCTTCAGGGACCGGATCGCCTCGGCGGCCGTGCGCCGGGCCTTCGCCGGCTCACGGCCCATCAACTCGACCGCGGCCAGCCCGACCTGGGCCAGGCTGGTCGACCGGTCGGGCGCGTGCGGCCGGGTCAGCTCGGTGGTGAGCAGTGCCTTGGCCTCGTCGAAGTCGCCGAGCAGGCGATAGACCATCGAGGAGAAGCTCACCGCGGCGATACGCAGCGGCCCCGGCGCCCGTATCACCTCCTGCAGGATCTGCCTGCTGGCCGCCAGTTCGCCGGTCACTCCCAAGGCGCGGCCCAGTGCCCATTGCAGCTGGACCCGCCACAAGGCCAGGTCCGCCTCATCCGGCAGCAACCGGATCGCCGTGCGCAACAGCCGGACGGCGGTGGACGGAGCGGCGTCCAGAGCCGCCCTGGCCGCCGCCTCCAGCGTCCGCACCGCCTGCACGTCGCCGTGTCTGGCCGATCGCGCGGTGTGGTGGGCCAGCAGCTGCAGCGGGCCGCCGTTGGTGCGCAGATGCTCCGCCGCTCGCTCGTGCGCGCGCGAGCGCCAGGCCGCGCCGGCCATCCAGTACGCCGCGGCCCGGACCAGCGGGTGGCGGAAGCGGAGACAGGCGTCGGCCTCCACCACCGTGCCCACGCCGACCAGGTGGTCGATGGCCTGGTCGAAGGCGGCCTCAGGCAGTTCGGTGATGGAGGCGACCAGGTCCAGGGAGATCGGTTCACCGGCCACCGCCGCCGCGCAGGCCACCTGCCGGACATCGGGCGTCAGGGCGGTCAGTTCGGTGCTGAGCACGTCCAGCAGTGCCCGCTCGGGTGCGCCGGTCGCCGCGTCCCCGGCCTCCGCGAGCGCGGTGAGCGTCTCCACCCCGGCGTCGGCGAGCACCTGGAGGTAAAGCGGGTTTCCGCGGGTCGTGCGGTACAGCAGTCGCCGCCGGCCGCGGTCGGCCCCCGGTAACAGCGCCGCCACGTCGGCCTCGCCCAGCGGGGCCAGGCTGATGTGGACGGTCGCGTCGCCGAGCTGGGCCAGGGCCCGCCCGATGCCCGCAGGCGCCTGCGCCGTGCGGTAGGCGGTGGCCAGCAGCAACGGCGCCCGCGGCGGACGGCGCAGCAGATACTCGGTCAGCTCCACGGAGGACCGGTCGGCCCAGTGCAGGTCGTCGAGCACGATGGCGACCGGGCCGGCGGCCCCCTGGTCCTCGATGAGCCGGCGCGCGCGCTGGAAGAGCCGGTAGCGGTCGAGCCCCGCGCGCCGCGCCTCGGACGGTCCTGTGGCGTCCAGCAGCAACTCGGTCAGCGCACCCTGCGCGTCCCGGCGCGGATCACCCGGCTGGGGTTCGAACGCGGCGATGTAGACACCGAACGGCACGTCACGCTCGAACTCGGTCGCCTGGCCGTGATGGACGGCGAACCCACGGGCCCGGGCCATGTCGGCCAGTTCGGCGAGCAGCCGCGTCTTGCCCATTCCCGGGTCGCCACGCACCGCCACGGCCCGTAGCGCTCCGTCGGCGGCTCCGGACACGGCGCTCGCGAGGAGGCCGAGCTCAGCGTCGCGACCGATCGGCCTGCCGTATGTCGCTCCGTTGGCCATCCCGCCCTGAACATCCAGTCCGGTGAGTGCAGATAGCAGCGACGCCCAGCCTAGCCGGGGTGATCGTCGGTTGGGAATACGGTCACGGCCCGGTGGTCGGGCGCCGGTGGACGCCGGACCACACGTTGACCCGCGTCAGTCCGTGAAGTCGCCAGCTGTTCAATCGGCTTGTTGCTGCTCGGCGGCGTGGGCGGCGCCGAGTCGTTCGAACGCGCCCGGGCCGTCGTGCGGCTTCGGCGGGGCGCCGAGGTGGCGGACGCGGAGCTCGTCCATGAGTTCCTCGACGAACGCCGGGCCTCCGTCCCGCATGAGCTGCTGCCGGCTTCGGAGCTCGGCGCCGCCGCTGGTCCAGTCGAGGCCCCAGTTGCCGAGGGCGTAGATGATCGGCAGCGTCTGGATGCCGGCCTCGGTGAGGCTGAAGCGCGCGCGCTGTCCGCGGACCGCGGTGCCGCGGGTGAGGATCCCCGCGTCGATGAGCCGCTTGAGGCGGTCGGCGAGGATGTTGGAGGCGATGCCCTCGATCGACCCGGTGAGCAGCGCGCGGAAGTACCGGCGGTCGCCGAAGATGACGTCGCGCAGAACGATCAACGACCAGCGATCTCCGAGCACCTCGACGGCGGCGTTGATCGGGCACTCGGACCGTGGTTCCACGACTCCTCCTTGACAGGTGGTTTGCCCCCCTATAGTAGTTGCAGATTGCAATCACTATTGCGGAAGGGGAGACGATGGGTCGCTTCACATATTGGATGAACGTGTCCCTCGACCTGCGGATCGAGCAGGTTCCGGGGGACGACGGCGCGGGCGAATGGCTGCGCATCGGCGAGGAGCTGCACCGGGAGTTCAACGCGCGGGCGCGGAAGCTCGCGTCGATGGTGCAGGGCCGGGTCATCTACGAGACGATGGAGCAATCATGGCCGCAGGCGCGTCATGACGCGTCGCTGCCGGACTACATGCGTGAGTACGGCGAGATCTGGACGGACATGCCCAAGGTGCTCGTCTCGCGCACCCGCCGCGGCGCCGGCCACAACACCCGGGTCTTCGGCGGAGACGACGCGATCGAGCAGCTCGCCGCCCTGCGTGCCGAGACCGACGGCACCATCGGTGTGGGCGGCGCGACGCTCGCCACCCAGCTGCTCCGCGCCAGGCTGCTCGACGAGCTGCTGCTGTTCACCCATCCCGCGATCCTCGGCTTCGGCAGGCCCCTGTTCGACGAATACGACGTGCCGATCGAGCTCGACCTGCTCGAGCAGCGCTCGTTCGAGCGGGGCGTCACGATGCACCGCTACGCGATTCGCGACACGCTCGCGGCCGGCCCACGTTGAGAGAGGGCACCTCAGGAGCACGCGCGGGCCGGCGGGCATGGGAAGACCGGCGGAGGCGGGGCCTTCGCCGGTCTTAGGAGTGCTGGACGCCGGGGGCGGTCAGACGCGGACGCCGGGGGTGAGGGGGACGCCGGGGCGGGCGTCGCTCTCCAGGGCGAGATAGGGGTCATCCATCTCGTACCAGCCGAGGCCGGGCGGGCAGCGGTCGTAGCCGAGCAGGCGCCGGACCTCCTCCGGGTAGGCCAGCACGGACTCCTTGGGCACGGCGAGGTACTGGTTCTCCTCCTGGCGCAGGTTGCCCAGGTCCAGCGCGATCGTCATGCCGGTGCGCGGGGTCTCGGTGTCGTTGCGGCCGCCGCCGTGGTAGACGCCGCCCAGCCAGATCAGGCCCGAGCCGGCCGGCATCTCGGTGGGGAGCGCCTCGGAGGCCTCAGGGGCGCGCTCGTCGTCCCAGTGGTGGCTGCCGGGGATCACCATGGTGCCGCCGTTGGCCGCGGTGAACTCGCTCATGGCCAGCATGAGCTGCACCCGGCTGGTCGGCCCGGGGTGGCGGCGCAGGTGCAGCGCGTCGTCCCGGTGCAGGGGCTGCTTGCCCTGCCCGGCGTGCAGCTGGATGAGCTGGGTGCCGCTGATCTGGATCGTCGGGGTCATCTCGACCCGCGACTTTCCGACCCACATCGGCACCGGCTTCTGCATGATCGCCCGCGCGGCCCCGAGGTACAGGGGCTGGGTCACCACGGGGGTGAGGTGCGCGGTGCGCGCGAACAACGACGACACGCGGCGGGTCCGCTTGCCGTTGTACCAGTCCTGGCTGTACTCGCACGCGTCGAGGGCCGGTCCGAAATCGTCCCACAGCGCGGCGAGCGTGCCGTCGTCGACGAAGTCCTCGACGATGACCGCGCCGTCGCGCTCCAGGATCTCGACGACCTCACCGAGGTCGGCGTCGGGTCGCACCCGGGTCAGGCCCGCCATCGCAGACCACCTTTCATGATGAGAGTTGTCCTCGCGCCCGCGCGCGGGTCGCGCGCGGGCGCCGCCGATGACCGGCCCACTGACGTCACACCCGCGAGGGGTCGCCGGCCTTCGTGACGACGCTGCGGACGAAACCGGCCAGGTCGGGGTCCTCCTCGAAGATGTCGCCGACCTCGATGAAGATGCCGAGCTCCCCCTCGACGCGCGACACGAGCCGGTTGGCGGCCATGGACTCGCCGTTCAGCTCGAAGAAGGTCTCCCGCTCGTGGCCCTCGGGCACCTGGAGAACCGACCTCCAGATGTCCTCGACCTTCTTCTCGATCTCCTCGACGGTGTACTTCCCCGTGCCCTCAGTGCTCATTGGATGTCCTCTCGCTGCTTGCCTGGCAAGGCTTCTCGATCGCTCGACGGGCTCTGCTTGCTGGTTGGTCGGATCTCAGGCGGTCACGGCCCCCGGTGGCGGGCCCCACCGCAGCGGGGCGTCGGGGGCGGTGACCGCGTCCGCGACCACCTGGTGGAACTCCGACGCCATGCGCGTGATGGTGCTCTTGTCGAACAGGTTGCTGTTGAACCCGAGGGTTCCGACGATGTCGCCCGTGGAGTCGATCTCCAGGTGCCACATCGCGCCGTCGGGGATGTCCCCGCCCACGGGCTGGGACAGCAGCCGCCGGCGGATCTCGGAGTAGGCGAGACCTCCGGCCGACTCCTCCTGGCCGGCCAGCGGCGACCGGAAGACCTGGAAGGCGCACACGGCGCGGTCGTCGGCGATCGAGGGGAGCATCAGCTCCGGCGCCTCCTCCAGCACCTGCGCGAACGGGATGTCGTGGGTGTAGGCGGAGATGCAGGTGGCCCGGGTGCGCTCGACGACCTGGCGGAAGGTGTCACACCCGTCCAGGTCGATGCGGAGCGGGACGAAGTTGAAGAAGGACCCGACGGTGTCCATGAAGCGCGGCTGGGCGCGGCCGGAGGTGAAGGTCGGCACGACGATGTCGGTGACGCCCGTCTCCTTGCGCAGCAGCGTGGCGTAGGCGGCGAGCAGGACCATGAACGGCGAGCTGCGCATGCCGCGGCCGATCTCGAACACCCCGGAGGTCAGCTCGGCGGGGATCCAGAAGCGGTGCCAGGCGGTTGCCTTGGGCAGCCCGGCCGAGCGCGGGTGGTCGGTGGGCGTGGCCAGGATGCGGGCGCCGCGCAGCCGCTCGCGCCAGAACGCGCGCTTGTCCGCGGACGCGGCCCCGGCGGCGCTCTCCTGCTCCCAGCGCGCGTACTCCCCGTACTGGCACACCTCGGGCAGCTCGACCTGGTGGCCGGAGCGCGAGGCGTAGCAGCCGACGAGGTCGCGCATGATCAGGCGCATGGACCACTCGTCGGCGGCGGTGTGGTGGGCGATCAGCACGAGCACCGCGTCGTCGTCGGCGAACCGGCCGATGACGGCGCGCAGCAGAGGCAGCTCGCCGATGCCGTACGCGCCCGCCTCCAGCTCGATGAGCAGCTGTTCGGCGCGCAGCTCGCGGTCGCCGGGGGCGACGCCGGTGAAGTCGCGCACCAGCAGCGCGGCCGGGGACGGCGGCAGGACCTCCTGGTAGCGGGTCTCGGCCGACCGGACGATGATCGTGCGCAGCGACTCGTGGCGCGTCACCACGTCGTCCAGGGCGTCCTGCAGCGTCTCGACGTCGACGGCGCCGGTGAGGCGCCAGCCGCAGACGATGTTGTACTTGGGACCGAACGGCCCCTCCTCGTCGCCCACGTCGAAATTGCAGAGGAATTCCTGGTTGAAGGAGAGCGGAATTCGTTCCGCCGTGCCGGCCGGCGCCTGCGGTGGCGCAGAAATCGTCATGATGCTCCAGGTCCTCCTTCGGGTCTGCGCGGGCCGACGCCGGCGCCGGGAGCCCGCGTGGAATTCCGGAAATGCGCAGAGGAATTCATCGGGCGGTCCGGCCCGGGGAGGAGAATGGTCGCACGGCCATATCCATGAACTCTATCCACCCCGGGCCCTGTCACTGTTCTTCTGTATTGCTGTGTTCCTCGCGGCTCAGCGCAGTTCGACGTTGGCGCTGGAGGCGGCCGCCAGGAACTCCCCGCGGGAGATCGCGGCGGCGATCAGCTCGATGTCGTCGGACATGAACCGGTCGGCGTCCAGGGTCGGCACCAGCGAGCGCACCAGCCCGTAGGTGGCCTTGCCCGCCGGGCTGAGCTGCTCGTACCTGCCCGACACGTCCACGGCCTGCGCCGCGGCGAGGAACTCCACGGCCAGGATGCGGTTGTTGTTGGACAGCACCCTGCGGGCGTTGCGCGCCGCGATGAGGCCCATGCTGACGACGTCCTGGTTGTCGCCGTTGGACGGGACGCTCTGGGTGCTGGCCGGGCCGATGGTCCTGTTCTCGGCCACCAGCGCCGTCGCCGGGTACTGCGCTCCGGCGAAGCCGCTGTTCAGTCCCGGGTCGCCCTTGACCAGGAACTCCGGCAGGCCGTCGCTGAGGTAGCGGTTCAGCATCCGGTTGGTCCGCCGCTCGGAGAACACGCCGAGCTGGGTGAGGGCGATGGTGACGTAGTCCATCGCGAACGCGATGGGCTGGCCGTGGAAGTTGGCGCCGTGGAAGATCTCCTCCACGCCCTCGAAGAACAGGGGGTTGTCGTTGGAGGAGTTCAGCTCGATGCGCAGCTTCTCGGCGGCGTAGTACAGGCTGTCGCGGACCGCGCCGACGACCTGCGGGATCGCCCGCAGTGTGTACGCCTTCTGGATGTAGACCTCGGTGCGGTCCACGCCCTTGCCCGCGCGCTGCTCCTGGGCCTGACGGCGCAGCTCGGCGTGCTCCAGGGTGAGGCCGCTGCCCTTGATCAGCGCCCGCATGTTGGCGGCGTTGTCCATCTGGCCCTGATGCGGACGGGCGAGGTCGTGGCCCTCGGCCTGGAAGGGGCTGGTCGAGCCGCGCAGCGTCTCCACCACGAGCGCCGTGACGATCTCGGCCTGGCGCACCTGCTCGATGGCGCGGCCGACGACCAGCGACCCCAGCCCGGTCATGCCGGAGGTGCCGTTGATCATCGACAGGCCTTCTTTGAAGCGGAGCTGCAGCGGCTCGATGCCGTGCTCGCGCAGCACCGTCCCGGTCTCGACCCGCTTGCCCTCGCGCAGCACGTAGCCCTCGCCGATCAGCGTGGTCGCGATGTGCGCCAGGGTCGCCAGGTCGCCGCTCGCGCCGAGCGAGCCGATCTCCGGGATGGCCGGGGTGATGCCGAGGTTGAGGTACAGCGCCAGGCGCTCGAGCAGCTCCGGCCGCACGGCCGAGTACCCGCGGGCCAGGGCGTTCAGCCGCGCGGACAGGATGGCCCTGGCCTCGTCCTCGGCGAACAGCGGCCCCACGCCGGCGCTGTGGCTGCGCACCAGGTTGGTCTGCAGCTCCACCTCCTTGGAGGTGTCGACCAGCATGTAGATCATCTCGCCGTAACCGGTGGTCACACCGTAGACGGGAATTCCCTGCCGGATGGTGTCCTCGAACATCCGGCGGCTGGTCGCGGCCCTGGCCAGCGCCGCGGGGGCGATGGTGACGGACGCCCAGTCCTCGGCCACCCGGCGGACGTCGGCGATTTCCAGGCTCTCGCCGTCGAAATCGACGGACACTTCGGTTTCCACCAGAGTCACGTTGCTCACCCCATCATGGTTTGGATAACAGCTTGTTTCGGTACGGCTCGCGCCTCGACGAGGGCGGCCAGACCGGCAGGCGTCGGATCGGCGAGGAATCGCGCGACCGAGATCGCCGTTCCGAAACGCCCGCGAATCCGATCGAGCAGCCGCGGGATCAGCAGGGAATGCCCGCCTGCCGCGAAGAAGGTCGTGTCCGCCTCGACGCGCCGGCCGCCGAGCAACTCCGACCAGACGGCGGCCACCTCGGCCTCGACGGGACCGCGTGGCGGCCCGCCGGGACGCGCGGCGGAGGGGGCCGGGCGCGGCAGCGCGTTCCGGTCCACCTTGCCGCCGACGTTGCGCGGCAGCGCGTCGAGGGTCTTGAACGACACCGGCGGCATCGCCTTGCCGAACCGGAGCCGCAGCGCCGCCCGCCAGACCTCCGGCCCGGCCCGCCCTTCCTGCGGGGGACCGCCGGCGTCCGGCGCCTCCCGCCGCTCCGAAGCCGGCCCGCCGAGGTCCGGCGCGGTCGGCCGGGGGACGACGTAGCCGATCAGGCGGGTCACCAGGCCGGTGCGGTCGGCGACCGCGACGACCGCGCACTCCGCGACCGACGGATGCGCGGCCAGCGCGGCCTCGATGTCGGTCAGCTCCATGCGGACGCCGTTGAACTTCACCTGGAAGTCGCCGCGCCCGCCGAACTCCAGGGACCCGTCCCACCGGCGGCGGCCGAGGTCGCCGGTCCGGTAGCCGCGGCAGGCCGGATCGAAGCCGGCGAGCGGCAGGAACGGCGCCCGCTCACCGGCCGCGGCGCCGACGTACCCCGGGGTGATGTGCGGGCCGCGGATCACGATCTGGCCGGTGACGCCCGCGGGGCACGGCCGGTCCTGGTCGTCCAGCACCAGGACCTGCCGTCCGGGGATCGACCGGCCGATCGGCGCGACGCCGCGCACCGGGCCGGTGACCTCGTGCCAGGTCGCCAGGATCGTCTCGGTCGGACCGTACAGATTGACCGTCCGCACCCACGGGAGCGTGGCGCGCACCTGGTCGACCACCTCTCCCGCCAGCGGCTCTCCCGCCAGCAGCAGGTGGCCGAGCCCGCCGAGGAGCCCCTGCACGCCCTGGTCGGCGACCGCGGTGAGGAGCTGGCGGGCGAAGCTCGGGACGGTCTGGAAGTGGGTGAGGCGTTCGGCGGCGAGCCAGCCGGCCATCCGGTCGGGATTGGCCCGGGTGCGGTCGGGAACGGGGCACAGCGTCGCGCCGGCCGCGAGCGTCGCGAAGATCTCGACCAGGCTCGCGTCGTACCCGGGCGCGGCCCACTGCGCGACGCGCGCGCCGGGGCCGATGCGGAACTCCGCCGCGAACCAGGTGACGAACCGCGCCAGTGCCGCGTGCGACTGCGGGATGCCCTTCGGCCTGCCGGTCGAGCCCGAGGTGTAGGCGACGTAGGCCCGCCGCTCGTGGGCCGTGGAAGTGGCGGTGGAAGCCTCGTGGGCGGTCGAAGTCTCGTGGGCGGTGGAAGGAGCGGCCGTCGCCGGCAGGGCGGCCATGTCGACGACCTGCCCGCCCAGCTCCCGCCGGTACCAGCCCGCCAGTTCGCCGTCGGCCGCCTCGCCGTCCAGCACCAGGCGGGCCGGGGCGAGGTCGGCGAGGACCGCCTTGCCGCGTTCGCCGGTGTCGCCGGTTCCCAGGCACACCAGGTACGCGCCCGCGTCCAGTACGCCGAGCAGCGCCGCCACCTGGCGGGGGCCCTGCGGGACCCGCACCGCCACCGGCAGCCCGTCCACACCGCCGCCCGCCCGGAGCGCGGCGGTGAGCGGCGCGGCCAGCTCCTCGATCTCCCGGTAGGAGACCTCGGCGCCGTCCCAGGCCACCGCCGCCGCCTCCGGCCGGCTCCGCGCCCGCCGGTGGAACAGGTCGTTGACCGGGCGGGCGGGCGGCGCGTCGGCGATGCGGTCTGCGTCGCGCACCGCGGCGGCCAGCCGCGCGGGGTCCTCCAGCGGCAGCGCGCCGGCGGGCAGGTCCGGCTCGCGCAGCGCGGCGGTCAGCAACGTGCGGAGCTGGCCGAGCAGCATGCGAGCGGACGCCCGCTCGAACAGGCTCTCGCGGTACTCAAGGCAGCCGCGGACCGAGGGCGAGGCGCGGTCCACGACCAGGGCCAGGTCGCTACGGGCCGCGCCGCCGCCGACCGCGACGGACCGGACGGCCGTTCCGGCCGGCGCGAGCTCCGGCTCCGGCAGGTCGCGCCAGACGAGCATGACGTCGGCCAGAGGGACGCGGTAGGGGTCCCGCTCCGGGTTGAGCGCCCGGACCAGTTCGTCGAAGGGCACCTCACGGTGCTCGTGCGCCTTCATGGCCAGCCGCGCCGCCCTGCGGAGCACCTCGCGGAAGGACGGGGCTCCGGACAGGTCGCCGCGCAGCACTTGGAGGTCGGTGCAGGGACCGGCGACCCGCTCGTAGCCGGGCGGGCGCGCGTCGGCCGTGACGGCGAGCACGGGCCGGTCCTCGCGCCCGTACCGGCCGAACAGGCACTGCGACGCCGCGAGCAGCACGGCGAACGGCGTCGTCCCCTCGGCGCGGGCGAGCGCGGCCAGGTCGCGGGCGAGCTCGGGGCCCCAGTCGAAACGGATGGAGTCGCCCTCGGGGGACGGCCCGGCGGGACGCGGCCGGTCCACCGGCAGCGGCGGGCCCGCCAGAGGCGACTCCGGAGCGCGGAGGGCGGAGATCCAGGCGTCGCGCAGGCGGGCGAACTCGGGGGTGGACTCGCGCTCGCGCTGCCTGCGGGCGAAGTCGGCGTACTGGAGGCCGGGCGGGGGCGGCGCCGCACCCGGCGGGCGGCCGGCCGCCGCGCCGGCGTAGCAGGCCGAGACCTCCTCGGCCAGCAGGGTCAGGGAACGGTCGTCGGCCACCGCCCGGTGCAGCACCATGACCAGGGCGTACTCTCCCGGCGCCAGCCGGGCGGCCGCGAGCCGGGCCAGGGGCCCGGCGGCGAGGTCGAACGGAGCGGCGACCTGCCCGGCGCACCACCGCAGCGCCGCCGCCTCGGCGGCGACCGGAAGCACGGCGCCCCTCCCGGTCGCGACCGCGCCCCCCGTAAGGACGGAAACGGCACTTCGCGGAGCCGGGATGGAGCCGGTCGAGCCGAGGAGGGAGGCGGTCAGGTCGACGGTGGTGAGGGTGAGGGCCGGTGCGGGCCGGGCGGCGATGTGCTGCGCGGGGCGTCCGGCCTCGTCCACCAGGGTCGTCCTGAGGATGTCGTGCCGGGCCGCCACCTCGCGCCAGGCCGCCTCCAGCGCCACGAGGTCGAGGTCGCCGGTCACCCGGTAGGCCCGGTGCACGTGGTGCGCGGGCGAGCCGGGGACCAGCCGGTCGAGGAACCACGCCCCGTCCTGCGCCCGGGACGTCACCGCCCGCCGGGCGCCCGGGCCGCGGGCGGGAGATGCCTCAGTCACTCGTGTTCCCTTCGAGGTTCGGCCGCCGTACGCGGATCGCCGGCGGCCGGTCCCATCGCGTCGTCCCGGGGGCGGGACGCCGTGCTTTCAGGAGGTCGTGACCTTGCGCTTGCCGGCTCCCGGAACCTTCGCGATCTCCCGGGTGGTGACCAGCGGCCCGGGCGTCTTCGACAGGCCGAGCGCGGCCAGCACCACGCGGAGCAGGAACTTCGGCTTCATGAGCGTCTTGGGGTGCTCCACCTGGCCGGCGACCCGCATGTACCCGGCGGTGACCCGGCTGTCGCGGGAGGCGGCGGTCTGCACCAGCGCCATGAACGCCTGCTCCAGCTTCAGGCTCAGCGGGCGCTCGCCCTCCACGCCGGGGAAGCCGAGGTCGACGTTGTGGGTCATCTGCCACGGCGGGTCGATGACGTTGCGGGCGAGGTCGCGGAAGTAGTCCAGCGGCTGCGGGGTGGCGCCGCTGTGCAGGTGCTCGCGGATGGTGAGCGCCGACAGCGCGGCGACGGTCATCCCGCCCGCGTACACCGGGTTGAAGGTCGTGACGGCGTCGCCGACGACGAGCAGGCCGTCGGGGAAGCGGTCCATGTCCTCGTAGCGGCGGCGCAGGGTCGTCGGGAAGCTGAACCGCACGGGGTCTTCCAGCGGCTCGGCCTGGACGATCGCGTCGTAGATCTCCGGGATGCCGAGCGAGCGGATGAACTCGAACAGCCCTTCCTGGTCGGTGGGCGGGTGGTCGCCGAGGATGCCGTAGGTGGTCATCTCGGCCCGGTCACCGTCGGTCTTGGCGAACAGGATGCCGCGGGGGGAGGCGGGGTAGGCCACGCCGTTGATGGACAGGTCGCCCTTGTAGGGGTCGTTGTTCAGCTTGTAGTGCTGGGTGACGTAGCCCAAGCCGATCTTCTTGCGGTCCTCCTTGACCCGGGGGTACCCGAGGTCCTCCAGCCAGATCGGAGTGCGGGAGCCGCGGCCGCTGGCGTCGACGACCAGGTCGGCCTCGACGACCTCGACGCCCGTGCCGCCGTCGAGGTTCTGCACCCGCACGCCGACGATCTTGCGACGGTCGGGGGTGGCCTCCAGGCCGAGGATGTCGTGCCGCTCGAGGAACGTGACGTTGCCCAGCGCCTGCGTCCGCCGGCGGACGTGGAACTCCAGCATCGGACGGCTCGCGCCCACGCAGAGCATGTCGGCGGCCTGCTGCTTGAGCCGCTTCCCGCGGACGTACCAGCGCACGGTGCCGGCCAGGTCGCCCTTGGGCACGCCGTCGGCGAACAGCTCCTCGGTGATGCCCGGGTACATGCTCTCGATCGCGCGCTGGCCGCGGGTCAGCAGGCCGCTGATGTGGCGTCCTTGCGGGCACCCGCGCCGGGGCTCCTTCACATCGACCAGCAGGTCGCGGTCGACTACGACGACCTCGTCGTAGGCGTCGGCGAGCACTCGTGCCGCGAACAGTCCCCCAAGGCTGCCGCCGAGCACCACCGCGCGGGTATTGGCGTCGTTGCCCATCGTGGTCATCTCCTCGAATTTCCGTATTTGATCCGGCATCGTCGTTACGGCTGTCGGCCGGCCGGTGACGTACCGGCCCTTTTCTGCCTGGTGACCACCCACGCCGACCGCGTTCCGCGCCGGCCGCCCGCACGGCCTGCGGCCGCGGGAGCTGCCGGTGGCGCGAGGTCCCGGCATTCCGGCCGCTCGAACCGCCGGCCGTGGCCGCGGAATTCACGCCACGAAATCCACCGCGCCTTTACGGCGCGTGATGGGGCCGGCGACGGCCGGAGATGGGAGTCGAAGAACGTTATGGTGTCGCCCAGGCCGCGGGATTCCGGGGCCGATCCGCAGGCCGGGAATGGGCGTACGGCCCGGCGCTGATTCCGCCCGGCCCGTGACGGAGGGGAATCCGCCCGGCTCGTGACGGCATGCCGATGGCGATGCTAGCCACGGGTACGAGGCACGGCAGGCTCCTTCCTTGACCCTGCGGCGGGGAAACGGTCCATCCGCCGGTCAGCACCGCTACATCGTCACGCCCCATCGCGCGGCGTCGCATCTCCCGAAATGCTGTGCTGCGCCGCGCACCGGTGCCGGAGTTCCTGATGGGAAAGGCGGGTCACCGGTAATTCGGCGCGCCGGGCCGTAACCGCCCTCAATTCATCGCACCATTGCCCGGAAGCCGCGCGGCGCCCGCCGGGAACCCCTCCTGGAAGTAGCGGATAACCGCAGGAAATCGGTGAAAAGCATTTCTGGAGATGTGCCGGAAGAGGCGCGGATGTGACCCTGACCGCATGGCCGAGTTCACAGGTAAGACGGTATTGATCACCGGCGGCGGCAGCGGCATGGGCCTCGCCACCGCGCAGCGGCTCCTCGACGCGGGCGCCGATGTCGTGCTCGCCGGACGCAGCGAGGACCGGCTGGAGTCCGCGGTCAAGGACCTCGACGCGGGCGACCGCGTCCTGGCCGTCCCCGCCGACGTCTCGCGCACCGCCGACCTCGACCGCCTGGCGGCGCGGATCGGCGAGCGCTTCGGCGGCCTGGACGGCGTGTTCGCCAACGCCGGCGTCGCCGGGTTCTCCCGCAGCGCCGACGTCACCGAGGAGGACTTCGACGGCCTGGTCGGCGTCAACTTCAAGGGCGTCTACTTCACCATCCAGAAGTCGCTGCCCCTGCTGCGGGACGGCGGCTCCATCGTGATCAACGGGTCCTGGCTGACCCACCGCGGTCTGGCCTTCACCTCGGTCTACGCGGCCACCAAGGCGGCGGTGATCAACCTCGCCCGCACGCTCGCGCCCGACCTCGGCGTGCGCGGCATCCGGGTGAACGCCGTGAGCCCCGGCTACATCGTGACGGAGATGTTCGAGGCGATCTCCACCACCCCGGAGGCGCAGGAGGAGTGCCGCAGCCACGTGGCGCTCGGCCGGCTCGGCTCCGCGGCCGACGTCGCCGACGCCGCGGTCTTCCTGCTGTCCTCGCGGGCCTCCTACATCACCGGTCAGGAGATCGTCGTCGACGGCGGCCTGACCACCTCCGTCCCCCTCTGACCGGGCCGGAGAGGGCCGCCTCGGCTCCCCCCGCCCCGGCGGCCCTCTCCTGGCCCTTCGCCACCCTGGCCGCCGTGCCACCATGCGAGGAGACCAGTGATCGACTTCCGGTTGGACGACGAGTACGAAGCTTTGCGCAAGACGGTCGAGGAGTTCGCCCACGAGGAGGTCGCCCCGGTCATCGGGGGGTACTACGAGCGCGAGGAGTTCCCCTACCCGCTGGTCGCCACGATGGCGCGGATGGGGCTGTTCGGCCTGCCCTTCTCCGAGGAGTACGGCGGAGGCGGCGGCGACTACCTCGCCCTGTGCGTGGCGCTGGAGGAACTGGCGCGCGTCGACTCCTCGGTGGCCGTCGCCCTGTCGGCCGGGGTGTCGCTGGGCGCGATGCCGCTGTACCGCTTCGGCACGCGCGAGCAGAAGGAGCGCTGGCTGCCCTCCCTGTGCGCGGGCGAGGCGCTGGCCGCGTTCGGGCTGACCGAGCCGGGCGGCGGCACCGACGCCGGCGCGACGCGCACGCGGGCCACGCTGGACGGCGACCACTGGGTGATCGACGGCAGCAAGTCGTTCATCACCAACTCCGGCACCTCCATCACCCGGCTGGTCACCGTCACGGCGGTCACCGGCACCCGGGAGGGCGGCCGCAAGGAGATCTCGGCGATCATCGTGCCCTCCGGGACTCCCGGCTTCACCGTGGCGCCGAAGTACTCCAAGGTCGGCTGGTGCGCCTCCGACACCCACGAGCTGGCCTTCGCCGACTGCCGGGTGCCGGCGGACAACCTGCTCGGCGAGCGCGGCCGCGGGTACGCGCAGTTCCTGTCGATCCTGGACGAGAGCAGGCTGGCCCTGTCGGCGGTCAGCGTCGGGCTCGCGCAGGGGTGCGTGGACGAGTGCGTCCGGTACGTCCGCGAGCGCGAGGCGTTCGGGCGCAAGATCGGCGAGTACCAGGCGATCCAGTTCAAGATCGCCGACATGGAGGCGCGCACGCACACCGCCCGGCTGGCCTACTACCAGGCCGCCTCCAAGCTGCTGCGCGGCGAGCCGTTCAAGAAGGAGGCGTCGATCGCCAAGCTGGTGGCCTCCAACGCCGCCATGGACAACTCCCGCGAGGCGACGCAGATCTTCGGCGGCTACGGCTTCATGAACGACTTCCCCGTCGCGCGGTTCTACCGCGACGCCAAGATCCTGGAGATCGGCGAGGGGACGAGCGAGGTCCAGCGCATGCTGATCGCCCGCGAGCTCGGCCTCTCCTGACGCCGGCGCCCCCCTCGCGCTCCGCGAGGGGCACCCCCTCCGGCGGCCGGAAGGCGTCCCCCTCACCAGGGGGACGCCTTCTCGCGCGTGTGCGGGACGATCCGGCGGGCACGTGCCGCAGGGCGAGCGGGCCGCCGCCGTCTCGGGGCGGGCGGACGGTCAGGGACGGATCACCGGAACCCGCGCAGGCGCAGGCTGTTGGAGACGACGAAGACCGACGAGAAGGCCATGGCCCCTCCGGCGATCATCGGGTTGAGCAGGCCGGCCGCGGCCAGGGGCAGGGCGGCCACGTTGTAGGCGAAGGCCCAGAACAGGTTGCCCTTGATGACGCGCAGAGTGCGCCGCGACAGCCGGATGGCGTCGGCCGCCACCCGCAGGTCGCCGCGGACCAGCGTCAGGTCGGAGGCCTCGATGGCGGCGTCGGTGCCGGTGCCCATGGCGAGGCCCAGGTCGGCCTGGGCGAGCGCGGCGGCGTCGTTGACGCCGTCGCCGACCATGGCGACCGTGCGGCCCTCGGACTGCAGGCGCTTGACCACTTCCATCTTGTCGGCGGGCAGCACCTCGGCGATGACCTCCTCGATGCCCACCTCGCCCGCGACCGAGCGGGCCACCGCCTGGTTGTCGCCGGTCAGCAGCACCGGGGTCAGCCCGAGGCCGCGAAGCCGCTCGATCGCCTCCTTGCTGGTCGGCTTGACCACGTCGGCCACCACCAGCACCGCGCGGGCCCGCCCGTCCCAGCCGACGGCGACCGCGGTGCGTCCGGCGGTCTCGGCGTCGCGCGCGGCCCGTTCGAGGCCCGCGGGCAGGTGCTGGGACCACTCGGCCAGCAGCCGGGGACGGCCGACCAGCACCGCGTGCCCGTCCACGAGCCCCTGTACGCCGAGCCCCTCGACGTTGGCGAAGTCCTCCGGGGTGAGGAGCCCGCCGGCCCGCTCGGCCGCGCCGCGGGCGACGGCCTGGGCGATCGGGTGCTCGGAGGCGTGCTCCAGCGACCCCGCCAGGCGCAGCACCTCGGCCTCGTCCTCGCCGTCGGCGACGTGCACCTCGGTGAGGGTCATCCGGCCCTCGGTGACGGTGCCGGTCTTGTCCAGCACCACGGTGTCGACCGCCCGGGTGGACTCCAGCACCTCCGGACCCTTGATCAGGATGCCGAGCTGGGCGCCGCGCCCGGTGCCGACCAGCAGCGCGGTGGGAGTGGCCAGCCCGAGGGCGCACGGGCAGGCGATGATCAGCACGGCGACGGCGGCGGTGAACGCGGCGCCCGCGCCGGCCCCGGAGCCCAGCCAGAATCCCAGCGTGCCCAGCGCCAGCACGATCACGATGGGCACGAAGACGCCCGAGATGCGGTCGGCCAGCCGCTGGACCTCGGCCTTGCCGGTCTGGGCCTGCTCCACGAGCTGCGCCATGCGCGCGAGCCGGGTGTCGGCGCCGACCCGGGTGGCCCTGACCACCAGGCGGCCTCCGGCGTTGACGGTCGCCCCGGTGACCGCGTCGCCTGGACGCACCTCCACCGGCACCGACTCGCCGGTCAGCATGGAGGCGTCCACCGCCGAGGAGCCCTCCTCCACCACGCCGTCGGTGGCGATCTTCTCTCCCGGCCGCACCACGAACCGGTCGCCGGGGGTGAGCCGGTCGGCGGGCACCCGCACCTCGGCGCCGTCGCGCAGCAGGGCCACGTCCTTGGCCCCCAGCTCCATCAGCGCGCGCAGGGCGGCTCCCGCCCGCCGCTTGGAGCGCGCCTCGAAGTAGCGCCCGGCCAGGATGAAAGCCGTCACCCCCGCCGCGGCCTCCAGGTAGATGTTCCCCGAGCCGTCGGTGCGCTGGATGGTCAGTTCGAACGGGTGCCGCATCCCCGGCATGCCGGCGGTGCCGAACAACAGCGCCCACAGCGACCAGCCGAGGGCGGCGAGGGTCCCGAGCGAGACCAGCGTGTCCATGGTCGCCGCGCCGTGGCGCAGGTTCGTCCAGGCCGCCTTGTGGAACGGCCACCCGGCGTACACCACGACCGGGGCGGCGAGGGTCAGCGAGATCCACTGCCAGTAGGTGAACTGCAGCGGCGGGATCATCGCCATCGCCACGACCGGGACCGACAGCACCACGGCCGTGACCAGCCGCTGACGCAACGGCGCCAGCTCCGCGGCCTCCGCCTGCTCCTCGGTCTCGGCGGCCTGCCGCGCCTCCTTGGGCGGGGCGGGCAGCGCGGCGGTGTACCCGGCCTTCTCGACCTCGGCGATCAGGGCCGCCGCCTCCAGCCCCTCGGGGAAGGTGACCTTGGCCTTCTCGGTGGCGTAGTTGACCGTCGCGGTCACGCCGTCCAGCTTGTTCAGCTTGCGCTCGATGCGGTTGGCGCACGACGCGCACGTCATGCCGCCGATCGAGAGCTCGACCGAGCCGCCGGCGTCCGGCCGGTCGTGGTCGGTGATCGAAGCCATCGCTCTCCCCCTCGTCCGGGCGGGGCCCGGTGTCGACCCCTCAGCCGCTGACGACCGCGTAGCCGGCCTCCTCGACGGCGGCGGCGACCGCGGCGTCGTCCAGGGGCTCCTCACTTCGCACCGTGACCAGGCCGGTGGGCAGGTCGACCTCGACGCCGGTGACGCCCGGCACCTCGCCGACCTCTTCCTTCACCGAGCTGACGCAGTGGCCGCAGGTCATGCCCTTGACGGTGTAGGTGGTGGTGGTCAACGTGATCACTCCTGTCGTCGATGAGCCGATTCGCTCTCCTCTACGACAACACCATACCCCTGTACCGTATTTCCCGCGGGGCCGCGGTGACACGCCCGGGACCGCCTCTCGCGGCGGACGGCCGGGCCGGGATGGAGACACTCGCAGGTGAGCCTGTTACCGACGATACCGGCAGGTCACCGCCGCCCACGGCCGGCGTCGGTGAACGCGAGCCCCAGCCGGTCCGACGCCACGACCTGCACGGCCGTCGGACCCGGACGGCCATCCGATCATGACGGCCATCCGATCAGGGCGACCGTCAGATCAGGGCGACCGTCAGATCAGGGCGGTGGTCGCCGGGAGGGCGTCGTGGCGGAACAGGCCCTCGGGGTCGACGCGGAGGCGGACCCGGTCGGCGGTGGCCACCTGGTCGCCGCTCAGGTGGCCCTGCGGCTGGTCGAGCCGCTCGACGAACGTGGGCGCGGTGCGGCCGGTGTCCCAGGGGGCGAGGGCGGCCCGCACGGTGGCGCAGTGCTCCAGGATCGCCTCACGGGTGAGCCCGCCGTCGGGCACCCCCGCGCCAGAGTAGGCGTACCGGGCGTCGAAGTGGCCGAGCGCCCCGCCCGCCGCGGGGGGCACCGCGTACGCGCCGCCGAGCTGACGCAGGCCCGCGACGACCAGCGGCGACCCGGAGCCCGGGCCGAGCACCCGCAGCAGCTCCTCCGCGCCCTCGTCGCCGATCTCGCCGAGCAGCATGTGGTCCCCGACGATCGGGACCGGGTCGGAGGGGTCCATGTGCGCCTGCAGCACGCCGGCCGGGTCGGTGAGCTCCCAGGTGTCGAGCACGGGGGCGGCCACGGCGCGCAGCGGGCCCAGCAGGTCCTCCGCCTGCTCGCGGGCCACGGCCAGGTCGCCGTCCGACTCGGCGAGCACCACGCCGTCCACGCACAGCACCGGCCCGGCGGCCAGGACCGGCGGGACGTCGGGCAGGGCCGGCAGGTTCATCACCCGCGCCGAGGTGGCGACCTCCCACGGCGCGTCCTCGGTCCACCGGCGCCAGGCGCGCAGCAGGGCGGAGGCGTGCTCGGCCGGCCAGAACGCGGCGCCGGTGATCACCTTGGCGACCGGGAACAGGTCCACCTCGACGGCGGTCACGACGCCGAAGCCGCCGCCCGCGCCGCGCAGCGCCCAGAACAGCTCCGGGTCGGTGGTGTCGTCCACGCGGCGCCGCTCGCCGTCGGCGGTGACGAGCTCGACGGCGCGGACGCTGTTGACCGCCAGACCGACCTTGCGGCTGTAGAAGCTCATGCCGCCGCGCAGCAGGTAGCCGACGACGCCCACGTCGGGCGAGGAGCCGTGCGGCGGGGTGAGGCCGTGCGCGGAGGCCGCCTCGACGACCGCGCCCCAGAGCGTCCCCGCGGGGATGCGGGCCACCCGGCGCGCGGCGTCGATCTCGACGGCGCCCTCCATCCGGGTCCGGATGAGCAGGGCGCCGTCCATCGGGCGTGCCGTGGCCGAGGCGTGCCCGGTGGTGTGCACCCGCACCGGCATCCGCTCCGACGCCGCGAAGCGCAGCGCGGCCCGGACGTCGTCGAGGGTGCGCACGGTCACCGCCGCGGCGGGCCGCGCGGGGGCGACCAGGTTGAACACCCGGGTCGCGGCCTCGTAGGACGCCTCGCCGGGCAGGGAGACGCCCGTGTCCCGCTCGCTCACCGTGGTCATCGCCGCCTGCCTCCAGCTCAGTCGTGGGAAGAACCGGCCGCGGGCGGCCGGCGGGAACGGTCAGCCGCGGACGGCCGTGATGAAGGCGAAGCTGCCGGGGCCCGAGGAGTCGGCGATGGACATGCCGGCGTCGGCCAGCCACCGCTCCAGCTCCTCCATGGTGAACAGCAACTGGCCCTCGGGGCGGCTGGGGAAGTAGTGCGACTCCTGGAAGTGGCGGGCGATCGGGTCGGTGTCGAACAGGAAGGTCATCAGCGTGAACGTGCCGCCCGGCCTGAGCACCCGTCCGACCTCCGCGATGGCGTCCGCCGCGTCGTCGGGGAACGCCTGCAGGGCGTTCCAGCAGTTCACCGCGCCGAAGGTGGCGTCCGCGAACGGGATGTTCAGCGCGCTTCCCCGCACCGCGGGCACCTGGGGAAGCTTGCCGCGCATCACGGTGAGCATCGGCAGTCCCATGTCGACGCCGACCAGGCGCTCCTGGCCGACGGCCGCGGCGACCACGGTGGTCCACCGCCCGGCGCCGCACGCCAGGTCCAGCACCGGGCCGTCCACCGGGCGGATCTGCCGGGTGATGTAGTCGTCCTCGACCTGCGGGGTCACCGCGCCGCCCCAGTTGGCCCCCGCGATGCGCAGGTAGGCCGGGCGCAGCACCTTCTCGTAGTACACCCCGAGGCTCGGCATCTCGGCGAGCTTGGCCAGCAGGTTGGCGGTCGCCTCGTGCGGCAGGTCCGCCGTGGCCTCGCTGATGCCGTCGGACAGGTCCAGGATGCCCAGGGCGATCGGGTAGCGGACCGCGCACGCCGGGCAGCGGACGATTTCGCCGTCGAACTCGACGGAGCCGGAGCAGGCGGTGCAGCGCAGCACGTCCGCGTACTGGGTGAAGGTCTCGATGCCGAGCTCGGCGGCGGGGGCCGGCGCCTCACCGGTCCCGGGAGCCGGCGGGAGGTCGACCGGCATGCCGTGACGGACGGCCCAGTACGCCATGGCGCCCGAGTAGGCCCACAGCATCCGGGTGTCGTTCTCCCAGTTCGTGGTGATCTGCGCCGTGGTGAGCGCGCGAAGCTGCTGCCGGTGGAACTCCAGGTCCTCCGCGCTGAGGTCCCACACCGACGGGGAGGGCCACATGCGGCCGATGTCGGGGTCGTCGTAGTCGAGCGAGGCCAGGCCGCGCACGAGCCGGCTCTGGTCGGGGGGGCTCAGCTCCAGAGGCGCGACGGCGGCGAGGATGCGCTCGCGGTCGCCGGGGAAGTGCGACACCAGGTACAGCAGGGCGAGCGTCAGCGGCCGGTCCTTGCCGGTGCGGGCCAGCAGGTCCAGGTAGCGGTCCAGGCCCTCGCGGACGGCCGCGGTGAGCGGGCCGTCGATGGCCGGGTACTCGGCCTCGGCGAGCAGCCCGAGAAGGACGGCCAGGTGGCCCTTGCGGTCGTCGCCGGCCTCCTCCAGCGCGGCCACGAGCGCGGGAACGGCCGTCAGGGCGCGGTCACCCGCCTCCCCACGGTGCCACAGCGCCGAGACCAGCCGGTGGAAGTCCGCCTCCAGGCTCGCCGGCTCCGCGGTGGTGAAATCGGTCAGCAGTTCGGCGACAGCGGGCCCCGTGGTGGCAACACTCATGTGCGCGTCCTTTCACGAAGGGAGAATGGGCGGCCGCACGGCTGGAATCGCCGGCGTACGCCGGCCGCGCCCAATGTGCACTTTTCGATGCGCACCGCCGGGTGGCCGATTTCCACGGCCAGGACGGCTCGGTACCGGTCCGGCGAGAATTGCGTCCACGAAAATCTTCGCACCGGCCCGGCGGGGAGTCTTCTCCGAGCGTGCTTACCGCCGACCCCCCTTCCGAGCTGCCCTGATGCCGCCCGTAGGCAGCAACCGCGGAGATGCGTGAAAGGGCTCCGCGCGGTCACCATGAGCCTTGGGAAAACGCGTCCGCATTCGCCCTCGGCCGCGGGACGGCATCCCTTCGGGCCGCCGGCCGCCCCGGCCCTTCTGCGTGCCCCGCCACCGGCCGCCCATCGTCTGGAATGAGGGATCAATGACCAGGGAACTGATCGACTCGGCCGCCATCGGCACCCATTACGACGAGCGCTCCCCCATCGGCGACGAGCTGCGTGACGGCCAGTTGCACATGTGGTACTGGTACGACAACGACGACGACGCGCCGCTGAAGGACGCCGTCCACCGCATCAGCCGCAAGGTGGCCGAGACCCTCGGGCTGCGCCCGGGCGAGCGCGTCCTGGACGCCGGGTGCGGGCCGGGCGAGACGGCGGTCTTCCTGGCCAGGAACTACGGCGCCCGCGTCACCGGCATCACCGTCAGCTCCTTCGAGATCGACAAGGCCAACGAGCGCGCCGTCACCAACGGGGTGACCGACCGGGTGACCTTCGAGTACGGCGACTACACCCAGCTGGCCTACCCCGACGGGTCCTTCGACGCCGTCCTGGCGCTGGAGTCGCTGCAGAACGCCCCCGACCTCGGGCGGGTGCTGTCGGAGCTGTTCCGGGTGCTTCGCCCCGGCGGCCGCATCTCCTTCTCCGACTTCAGCCTGGAGTCCGACTCCGAGCCCGCGCGGGTGCGCCGGTTCATGAGCACGCTGAAGCTGCGCGAACTGCCCACGCTGGCGCAGTGGATCGAGCACGCGCGCCGGGCCGGCTTCGAGGTCGAGGAGTACACCCAGTGCGGCCCGCGCGTGTTCGGCAAGAAGAGCAAGTACATCAAGGCCGCCATGGACCACCGGGACTCGATCGCCGCCAAGTTCGGCGAGGAGGCCCTGGCCGAGTTCTCCCGCCGCCACCTGGGCTTCTTCGCCCCGCGCAAGGACCAGATCGGGTACGTCATCGTCGCGGCCCGCAAGCCGAACCGCTAGCACGGCGGCCGCCCGTCGTGCGGCGGGCGGTCCTCCCACGGCGAAGACCCGCGTCCCCCACCGGCAGGCCGGGGGACGCGGGTCTTCGCCGCTGTGCGCTCTTGGACGTGCTCTCGGGGTGTTCTCCGCCGGCGGTGCGCGGCGGATGGAGGTTCTCCGCCGGCGGTGCGGGGCGGATGGACGTTCTCTGCCGGCCGTGCGCAGCGTCGTCGGTGGGCACGGCCGGCAGGGTCGCGGGGACCCGTGCGTGGGTCAGGCGTGGGCGTGGTCCTCCACGCCGAATCGGGCCTTGGCCAGCTCGCGCTTGGCGATGGTGGACAGGAAGACGGCGAAGCCGGCGTGGCTGTGGAACATGGACATGTCCCGCCACACCCGCTCGATGCGCTCACCGTGCCGCACGGCGCTGGAACCGGCGGTCGGGAACAGGTAGTTCTCGACAGCGTGCCAGCACAGGTCCACCACCTGGTGGCAGATGGCGGCGATGCGCATCTCCACCTCCTTGGTGACCGCCGCGGGGCCGAGCGCGCAGATCTCCCGCCACTGCTGGACGGCGTTCAGCACGGCCGCCTCGCCGGTGGCGATCATCCCGGCGGCCTGGCCGTACCAGAACTGGTAGTCGGGGTCCTGGGTGCGGGGCAGGTTCGGCGGGAACAGGGCGACGCGGCTGCGCATCAGGTCCTCGAAGGCGTCGAGCGCGCCGAGCGCCATGCCGACGGCGAGGATGGCGTCCTCGATGACCATGAAGCTGAGCTGGCCGCCGCCGTACTCGGGGTTGCCGTGCAGCGTGCGCCCCGGGGTGCCCTTGGACACGTCCACCTGGCTGACGTGGGTGTCCAGCGTGAAGTGGCCGGGGACGACGCCGTTCTCCATGGTGATGCTGTGCGAGCCGCTCCCCTTGAGCCCGAGCTGCTTGCCCCAGTCGGACAGGCGGCGCCACTGGCTGCGCTCGGCGATGAACATCATGGGCGCCGGCGGCAGGCCCTCACCGGGGGACACCAGGGTGTGGCCGATGAAGTGCGTCGCGTACGGCGCGCCCGAGTTGTAGCCCCAGGTGCCGTTGAGCACCCAGTCGCCGCCGGGGGTGCGCTCGGCCGTGCCGCTCGGCGCGACCGTGGCCGGGCAGATGAAGTCACCGCCCGCGAAGATCTCCGACTGCGCGCGCTCCTCGAACAGTGACGCGACGACCAGGGCGTGGGCGTGGCCCAGGCAGTACATCCAGCCGGTGGACGGGCATCCCCTGGTCAGGGCCATCGTCACCCGCATGAAGGTGTCGATGCCGTACTCCAGGCCGCCGTAGCGCCGCGGGACGAGGATGCGGTAGAAGCCGGCCCGGAGGAACTCCTCGTGGGTGTCCTGCGCGTAGAAGGTGCGCTCCTCGGTCTCGGCCTGGCGGTCGACGAGCGTGGCCGCGATGGCCTCGGCCCGCGCGACCATCTCGGCCGGCGTGAGGGCGGTCTCGGACGGGAGGACGACTCCGTGCTCGGTAACATTCGTGGCCACTGCCATTGGCGCGCAGTCCTTCATCTCGAATGGCTGACGGGGAATCGTGCCGTGCAGCCCAGCGTTCACCGCCGCCCGCCGCGCGGGCATCTCCTGGAATGCGGTGTGCGCACGCTCCCCGCCGGGCCGGCACGGGAACGGGGCCGCTGACCTGCGCGGACCCGTTTCCCGTACGCGCCGGGAACCGCGCCGCCGCGCGCCAAGAGCGCAATTTGGAAAATGCGGCGCCGTACGCGGGGATGCAATGGTCAAGTCCTGCCGATCGATGAACGGTGGCTCCCCGATCGACCGCGCGAAAGGGCACGCCGGGCCGCCCGCTGATCGAACCTGAGCCGGCCAGAACTTGAGAAGGTGCGTCTAATGGTGGAGTTATCGCAATCCGTCGGTTCCCGTCCCGTAGCCCTGCCGTCCCGCCTTCCGTCGCTGACGGGAATGCGGTTCATCTCCGCGGGGATGGTCTTCCTCACCCATGCCATCGGCGCCAGCCTGTTCGCCTCCGCGGCGTTCGCCGGAACGTACATGTCGGTGGTCATCCAGGGCGGCTGGGCGGCGGTCTCCTACTTCTTCATCCTCAGCGGCTTCGTCCTGACCTACGCCGCCCGGTCCTCCGACACCACGGCGACGTTCCTGCGCCGCCGCTTCCTGAAGATCTACCCCAACTACATCATCACGCTGGCCGCCGCGCTGGTGCTGGTGAGCTGGGTGGGCAAGCAGGCCATCGACGGCGGGACGGCGCTGCTGCACGCGCTGCTGCTGCAGTCCTACGTGCCCAACCTGAGCGTCAGGACGGCGTTCAACTCCCCCGCGTGGTCGCTGTCGTGTGAGGCGCTGTTCTACCTGTGCTTCCCGCTGCTGGCCCGCTACATCGGGCGCATCAGGCCCGAGCGGCTGTGGGGGTACGCGGGCCTGGCCGTGCTGGCCATCTTCGCCGTCCCGCTGGTGGCCAAGCTGCTTCCGGCCCAGCCTCCCATCCCCGGCTTCGGCATGACCGAGCTGGAGATGTGGTTCGTCATGCAGTTCCCGCCGGTCCGGATGCTGGAGTTCGTGTTCGGCATGATCCTGGCGAGGATCGTCATGACCGGCAGGCGGCTGCCGGTGGGCCTCGGCGGGGCGCTCGCCCTGGGCATCGTCCTGTACGCCGTCGCACCGCAGTTCCCGATCGGCTTCGACGTCGTGGCCGTCTCCGTCGTCCCACTCGGCCTGATCATCGCGGCCGGCGCCGTCGGCGACGCCGAGCGGCGGACGAACTGGCTCGGCAGCAAGGTCATGGTGTGGCTCGGCGAGGTGTCCTACGCCTTCTACATGTGGCACTTCCTGGTGCTGATCTACGTCCGCCAGTGGTTCGGCAACATGCAGGGCTGGAGCACACCGGCGGCCTTCGGGATGATGGCCGTGCTGGCCGGCATCACGCTGGGCCTGTCGTGGGCGCTGTACTCGCTGGTGGAACGGCCGATCATGCGGCGCTTCGCCTCCTCGCGCAACGGCAGGACCGGCCCGGGGGTGCCGCTGCCGATGCCGCCCGCCTCCTCCCCCGACCTGCCCGAACAGGTGCCGGTCGACCCGGCTCCCCCGGCGGCCCGCTGAGGTCCGCCGCGGCGCGGCCGTCCCGCGAGGACGGCCGCGCCGCACGCGTCCGATCGGCGCCGTTCCGGCCGCGCGAACCGAAGGAGTGAGATCCGTGACCGCCTCCATCGTGGAAAGCGAGATCCCCGGCACATCGAGCGCGGGGTCCCTGCCCAGTCTCGCGACCGGCATCTGCACCACACCACTGCTCGAGGAGACCATCGGAGCGAACTTCGACCGGGCCGTGGCCGCCCACGGCGGCCGGGACGCGCTGGTCGACCGCACCACCGGCCGCCGGTGGACCTACGCCGCGCTGGCCGGGGAGGTCGACGCGCTCGCGCTCGGCCTGCTGGACCTCGGCCTGGTCAAGGGCGACCGCATCGGCATCTGGGCGCCCAACTGCGCCGAATGGACGATGACCCAGTTCGCCGCCGCCAAGATCGGCCTGATCCTGGTCAACCTGAACCCGGCCTACCGGGCGCACGAGGTCGAGTACGTGCTCAACCAGGCCGGCGTGCGTGCGCTGGTGGCCGCGGAGCGGTTCAAGACCTCCGACTACGCCGGCATGATCGGCCAGGTGCGGCCGCGCTGCCCCGAGCTGTCGGACGTCCTGCTGATCGGCGGCGACGCCTGGCGGGCGGTGATGGAAGCCGGCCGGCGTGCCGACCGGCGGGCACTGGATGAGGCCGCCGCGGCGACCGCCCCCGACGACCCGATCAACATCCAGTACACCTCGGGCACCACCGGGTTCCCGAAGGGCGCGACGCTGTCGCACCGCAACATCCTCAACAACGGCTTCTTCGTCGGCGAGCTGTGCCGCTACACCGGCGCCGACCGGGTGTGCGTGCCGGTGCCGTTCTACCACTGCTTCGGGATGACCATGGGCACGCTCGCGGCCATCAGCCACGGCGCCTGCGTCGTCATCCCCTCCCCCGTCTTCGACGCCCGCGCCACGCTGGAGGCCGTGCAGGCCGAGCGGTGCACGTCGCTGTACGGCGTGCCGACGATGTTCATCTCCGAGCTGGCCGACCCCGGGTTCGCGTCTTTCGACCTGTCGTCGCTGCGCACCGGCATCATGTCCGGCTCGCCGTGCCCGGTGGAGATCATGCGCCAGGTCGTCGAGCGCATGGGCATGACCGAGGTGACCATCTGCTACGGGATGACCGAGACCTCCCCGGTGGCCACCCAGACCCGCCCGGACGACTCGCTGGAACGCCGCGTGTCCACCGTCGGCCGCGTCGGGCCGCACCTGGAGGTGAAGGTCGTCGACCCCGAGACCGGCGCGCTGGTCGCCCGCGGCACGCCCGGCGAGGTGTGCACCCGCGGCTACTCGGTGATGCTCGGCTACTGGCGGCAGCCGGACAAGACCGCCGAGGCCGTCGACCCCGACGGCTGGATGCACACCGGCGACATCGGGATCATGGACGAGGAGGGGTACCTCAGCATCACCGGCCGCATCAAGGACATGGTGATCAGGGGCGGCGAGAACGTCTACCCGCGCGAGGTGGAGGAGTTCCTGCACTCCCACCCCGACATCCTGGACGTCCAGGTCATCGGCGTGCCCGACGAGCGGTACGGCGAGGAGCTGATGGCGTTCCTGCGCATGCGCCCGGACGCCGAGCCGCTGACCGCCGAGACGCTGCGAACGTTCTGCCTGGGCAAACTCGCCCACTTCAAGATCCCCCGCTACGTCCAGACCGTGGACTCCTACCCCATGACCATCAGCGGCAAGGTCCGCAAGGTCGAACTCCGCGAACAGGCCATCGACCTCCTCGGCCTGCGCCACCTCCTCGCCACCGAACACGCCTGACGGTCAGGACTCCGGCGACCGGCCGGTCAGGTAGTGCTGGAGGTGGCTGGAGGCTTCGAGCATGCCGGCCGCTCTCCGGGTCAGTTCCGCGGCGCGCTGCTCGACGGCCGCGCGGAGGGCGTCACGGCTCCCGGTGCGGCGCAGGCCCTCGATGATGCCCTTGATCTGCGACAGG
The DNA here is from genome assembly GCF_040607455.1 of Sphaerisporangium sp. NPDC005289. NCBI lineage: Bacteria > Bacillati > Actinomycetota > Actinomycetes > Streptosporangiales > Streptosporangiaceae > Sphaerisporangium > Sphaerisporangium sp. NPDC005289. Next base: position 18,420 of record NZ_JBEXGS010000026.1, on the reverse strand, counting down.
GGGTAGCGTCCCTGGCGCAACATGTGGACCATCCGCGCGTCCCGGACGTCTGCCGGGGCGTAACTCCGGTACCGGGTGCCGGGCTCGCGGCGCGGGGTCAGCAGGCCGGCGGACTCCCACAGCCGTAGCGCGGAGGCGCGCACCCCGAGCAGCGCGGCCACCTCGCCGACGCGCAGACCCCGGCGCGACCGCGCGGACACCTCCAGACCCTGCTCGGGCTCCTGTCCGGCGACCTCCTCCAGCGCTCGCGCCGTCGCCCGCAGCGACAGTCGCTGCCTGTGCAGGGCGGCGTGGGAGGCGTCCACCAGGGCGAGCGCGTGGGCGACGTCGCCGGCGTGCAGGGCTTGCATGATCGACCGCGCGGCGTCCCAGCCGTACCCCGGTGCCAGCGCCCGGTAGGTGAGCAGGGCCGCGCGGTGCCGCTCGCCGAAGCTGCGGTAGCCGGCGGGCGTGCGCGGCGCCGGGGGCAGGATGCCGGTGTCGGCGTAGTTGCGCACCTGCTGGGCGGAGATGCCCACCAGCCGCGCCAGGTCGACGGGGCGCAGCTTCGCCTCTCCTTCTCGGCCCAACGATCTTCCTTCCCGGACAGGGTTCACCAAGGACTTGAAGGTTATCCGGGGCAATGCCCAGTACGTCAGCTCAGATGGACGACGAACTCTCAAGAGGGCACTTCAATGAGAAAATTGAAGGCATGAATCCGGGCGACATCGAGAAGGAAAAGCCGGACGAGCCGGCCATAGAGACCCGTGGTCTCAGGATGCGGTACGGCTCCGCCGACGTGCTGCGCGGGGTGGATCTGCGGGTGCGGCGCGGAGAGGTGGTGGCTCTGCTCGGGCCGAACGGCGCCGGGAAGACCACGACCATCGAGATCCTCGAAGGGTTCCGCAGGCGCTCCGCGGGCGAGGTGCGGGTCCTCGGCACCGACCCGGACGACGGGGACGAGGCGTGGCGCGCGCGGCTCGGCATCGTGCTGCAGTCCTGGCGCGACCACGGCCGCTGGCGGGTGCGCGAGCTGCTGGACCAACTTGGCCGCTACTACACCCCCTACAGCACGGCGGAACGCCGCAGGCCGTACGACCCGGAGGAGCTGATCGGCTTGGTGGGGCTGGAAGGGCAGGCGGAGGCGAGCGTCGCCCGGCTCTCCGGCGGGCAGCGGCGCAGGCTCGACGTGGCGATCGGGCTGGTCGGACGGCCGGAGCTGCTGTTCCTGGACGAGCCCACCGTGGGCTTCGACCCCCAGGCGCGGCAGGACTTCCACGAGCTGGTGCGGCGGCTGGCCGACCTGGAGGACACGACCATCCTGCTCACGACGCACGACCTGGACGAGGCCGAGCGGCTCGCCGACCGCATCCTGATCCTCGTGGGCGGCGTGATCGTCGCCGACGGCAGCGCGGCCGAGCTGACACGGCGCGTCTCGGGGAAGGCGGAGGTGCGCTACAACCTGGACGGCGAGTGGCACGCGGCGTCGGTCGAGGACGCCGCCGGGTACGTGCGCGGGCTGTTCGAGCGGCACGGCGACGCGGTCACCGACCTTGAGGTGCGCAGGACGCGCCTGGAAGAGGTGTACCTGGCGATGGTGCGCGACTTCGAGTCCGCCGGGCACGCCGAGGTGCCCGGCCGGCTGGCGGAGGTGCCGGCGTGACCACTCCCGAGCCCTCCTCCCCGCGCCCACCGGACCACACCACCCCGGAACCCGCGGCCTCCCCTCCGGAGTCCGACCGCACTGCTCCCCGCTCCCCCGGCACCGCGGCTCCCCACTCCTCCGGCACCACGGAACCCGCGGCCTTCCCGCCGTCCATTCCTCCAGTTGATTCCGGCTCGCCCGGGGGCCGGGGCGGTGCGCGGGTGGTGGCGTTCCGTGCGGGGCTGCACCGGGCGCGGATCGAGTTCCGGCAGAGCGCGACGAGCGCGCAGGACGTGTGGGGCGCGCTGTTCCTGCCCGCCATCGCCCTGGTCGTGATGTACCTGCTGCGGCACAACACGGTGCCGGGCACCGGCTTCTCCCTCGGCTCGCAGTCCATCCCCGGCGTCCTCGGCTTGAACGTCGTGTTCAGCGGCATGATGGCCCTGGCCATGACGCTCACCATGGACCGCGAGGACGGCACCCTGCTGCGCGCCAAGGCCACGCCGAACGGCATGCTCGGCTACCTGACCGGCAAGGTGCTCAGCCGGGCCGGCATGGCGGTGGCGGGCGCGCTCGTCCCGCTGGTCCCCGCGGCGTTCCTGTTCGACGGGCTGCGGCTGGGCGAGGTGTCGTCCTGGCTGACGCTGAGCTGGGTGCTGGCGATCGGGCTGGTGGCGGTGCTGCCGATCGGCGCGGTGCTCGGCTCGCTGTTCGAGAGCGCGCAGGCCATGGGCGTCATAACGCTCCCGCTAATGGCACTGATGGCGGTCTCGGGCGTGTTCTACCCGCTCACCGCGCTCCCCGGGTGGCTGCAGGTGGTGGCGCAGCTCTTCCCGGTCTACTGGCTCGGCCTCGGCCTGCGCTCGGCGCTGCTGCCGGACGCGCTGGCCGCCGCCGAGGTGGGCGAATCCTGGCGGCACCTGGAAACGGCGGGCGTCCTCGGCGCCTGGGCGCTGCTCGGCTTCGCGCTCGCACCGGCCGTGCTGCGCCGGATGGCCCGCCGCGAGTCGGGGTCGGCGGTCGCCGCCCGCCGCGCCAAAGCACTGCAACGCCCCCTGTGATCACGCCCCCGCCATCACACCGTACGTTGTACGATGTTGCTGCTCCCCCCTCTTCGTCCGGAGAGGGGGGAGGACGGCTCGGGCCGGCTTCTGTCGGTTCCGACCCTTATCCCTGGCGTCACCTCCTCCCTCCTCCCCCTCTCTCGACCATGGAAGGTCCCGTTGATGTCCAGCCAGCAGGCCGGCCCCGTCCGAAGCCATGAACCGCTCCGCGAGCGCGACCACTCCGCGGCGGACGGTCACGACCTGATCCAGGTGCGCGGCGCCCGCGAGAACAACCTCAAGGGCGTCTCCCTGGACATCCCCAAGCGGCGGCTCACCGTCTTCACCGGCGTGTCCGGCTCCGGCAAGTCCTCGCTCGTCTTCGACACCATCGCCGCCGAGTCGCGGCGGCTCTTCGACGAGACCTACACGGCGTTCCTGCAGAACTTCATGCCGAGCCGCGCCCGGCCCGACGTCGACGCGCTGCGCAACCTGAGCGCGGCGATCATCGTCGATCAGGAGCGCATGGGCGGCAACGCCCGCTCCACGGTGGGCACGGCCACCGACGCCCACACCATGCTGCGCGTCCTGTTCAGCCGCCTGGGCACCCCGCACGTCGGCCCGCCGTCGGCGTTCAGCTTCAACCGCGCCGAGGGCATGTGCCCCGACTGCGAGGGGCTCGGCAAGGTGTCCGACATCGACGTCGCCGAGCTGGTGGACGTCGAGCTGTCGCTGGACGACGGCGCGGTCAAGGTGCCCGGTTTCGGGGTCGGCACCTGGTACTGGCAGCTCATGGCGAAGTCCGGCCTGTTCGACCCGGCCGTCAAGCTGAAGGACTACCCCCCGGCCCAGTGGGAGGACTTCCTGCACCAGCCCGCCACCAAGGTGAAGATGGGCACGCACAACGTCACCTTCGAGGGGCTGATCCCCAAGGTCCGGCGGCTGTACCTGGCCAAGGACCGCGAGTCGATGCAGGCGCAGGCGCGCGCGTTCGCCGACCGCGCGGTCAAGCTGATGGAGTGCCCGGCCTGCGGCGGCGCCCGGCTGAACCAGGCCGCCCGGTCGGCGGTCATCGACGGGCGCACCATCACCGAGTGCTCGTCGATGCAGATCAGCGACCTGGCGGCGTTCGTGCGCGCCATCGGCGACCGGTCGGTGGGCCCGATGCTCGACACCCTGGCCGAGACCCTCGACTCCCTGGTCGAGATCGGCCTGGGGTATCTCAGCCTCGACCGCGAGTCCTCCACCCTGTCCGGCGGCGAGGCGCAGCGGGTGAAGATGGTGCGCCATCTCAGCTCCAGCCTGTCCGACGTCACCTACGTCTTCGACGAGCCGACGGCGGGGCTGCACCCGCACGACATCCAGCGCATGAACGACCTGCTGCTGCGGCTGCGCGACAAGGGCAACACCGTGCTCGTCGTCGAGCACAAGCCCGAGACCATAGCGATCGCCGACCACGTGGTCGACCTCGGGCCGGGGGCCGGTTCGGCGGGCGGAGAGGTGTGCTTCGCGGGCGACCTGGCCGGGTTGCGCGCGTCCGGCACGCTCACCGGCCGCTACCTCGACCACAAGGTCGAGCTGCGCGAGAAGGTCCGCTCCCCCGCCGGATGGCTGCCGGTCACCGGCGCCAGCCTGCACAATCTGCGCGATGTCAGCGTCGACATCCCGCTCGGCGTGCTCACGGTCGTCACCGGGGTCGCCGGGTCGGGCAAGAGCTCGCTCATCCACGGGTACGTCGCCGGGCGCGAGGGCGTGGTCGTCGCCGACCAGTCGCCGATCCGCGGTTCGCGGCGCAGCAACCCGGCCACCTACACCGGGGTGCTCGACCCGATCAGGACGGCGTTCGCCAAGGCCAACGGCGTCAAGCCGGGACTGTTCAGCGCCAACTCCGAGGGTGCCTGCCCGGCGTGCAAGGGCATCGGCCTGATCTACACCGACCTGATGATGATGGCTGAGGTCGCCTCGGTGTGCGAGCGGTGCGAGGGCAAGCGCTTCACCCCCGAGGTCCTGTCGTACCGCCTGCGCGGCAAGGACATCAGCGAGGTCCTGGCCATGACGGTCGCCGAGGCGCGCGAGTTCTTCCCCTCCGGGCAGGCCCGGGTGGTGCTCGACCGCCTGGCGGCCGTGGGCCTCGGCTACCTCGGCCTCGGCCAACCGCTCACCACGCTGTCCGGCGGCGAGCGCCAGCGGCTCAAGCTCGCCATCCACATGGCCAAGAACGGCACGACCTACGTCCTGGACGAGCCCACCACCGGCCTGCATTTGGCTGACGTCGACCAGCTTCTAGGCCTGCTCGACCGCCTGGTCGACGACGGCAACACCGTCATCGTCATCGAACACCACCAGGCCGTCATGGCCCACGCCGACTGGATCATCGACCTAGGCCCCGGCGCCGGCCACGCCGGCGGCCAAATAGTCTTCTCCGGCCCCCCGTCCGACCTAGTGGCCCAAGGCATCACCCTCACCGCCGAGCACCTCCGCCTCTACACCGGCCGGGAGCCGTAGAGCCCCAGCACGCAGGCACGGACAAGCTGGGACGCCCGTCAGGTGGCTGGCGCGCGCAGGTCCGGCCGCCGGGCGATCCAAGCCTCAAGAAGCGTGTCGAATCATGCACCCAATTTCCGTCGCGTCGAGAAAGCTGCTAGTCGCTCAGCATCTTCATCGATGACTTCCAGCACGTCCCAAGCGGCAGCCGACTCTCCAATGAGGAGCTCTCGATAGAAAACCCATATCCCTTCCCGGGCTTTATGGCGACATCTCCACCCAAGATCAGGATTGCCCGCCCCCACTTCATCGGGATGAGACTCACCAGACACTATTTGGTATAGTAGATCCAATATTCCTATCTTGGCAGGTCGCTCCAGTTCGTCAAGCAAGGCGGCAGTCAAGACCGAAACGAGCGGAGGTGCCGAATTATATAGCTGCCCTTGAACGACCACCCTATTTTCGAGTTGCCAGTAATATTGCTCCGCCTCATCTGCCGATTTCGCCGCCATCAACCCCCGCGCAGCTTCAGGCACCGCGGATGCGCGACCTTCACAGACGCGCAGATCCGCCCAGCGATGCCTATTCAACTCAACTTCAGCAGGCATATGTTTGGGAATCAATCGCTCCACTTCCCTCCAGGGTCGTACGTGTTGTCATGTGGGAACTGATGCCGCTTATACTTATCCTGACATTTCTTGCAGGTGCGAATTCTCTTCCACTCCAACTCGCCGGTTTCCTTGTTGCGCCGCCATCCATAAGCGTTCGTGAAGTTGGTCCCCCCTTGCCGCGCAACATCATCCTCCGCACAGCCTACCGGATTGGATGAGCATCCCACGTATATATTCCCCTCCTCGTCCCATCCTCCGATATATGTTGCATGCTTGCGCTTCTTTGCGGCGCCCGTTGCGTCTCTCACCGCCGCAGCCTCTGCTTCAGCGTCCGACGCTGCGGCTTCGGCACCCTCACCAGCGGCCACGGCTTCTTCGCCCGCTGCCGCAGCGCCTTCGGCACCCAAGAGAGCGTCCCCTAGGCCATCGGTGGTCAAGGCTAATCCAGTAATGAAGACCGCTGTATCGACGTCCTCCCCTTCGCCGAAAATGCCAGCGGGCTGCACCCCTTCCCTGTCTTTCTCCAGCGCCTTGTTTCTCTTTACTTGTTCATCAAGGCCTTGCTTGTCGGTGGCCAGAGCGTGCAATGCCTTGTCGTGCTCACGCTTGTGAAACTCGCTCGCCGCGCGGCGCTCCCCGGCCATGTACTTCTTGGTGATCCGCTTGCGCTCTTTCGCTGACTTGTTGAGCCAGTTCGGATCATGCCACGGGCGCGGTTCCAGGCCGTTCGGGTCTGACAGGCCGATTGGGTTGTCGCCGGCGTAGCTATAAGGGTTGGCCCATTGGGGGTTGCTGAGGACGAGCAGTGGGTCGGTGGAGATGAACTTGGCGATGGTGGGGTCGTAGTAGCGGGCGGACAGGTAGTCAAGGCTGGTGGAGTCGTCCTCGATCTTGCCGAGGAAGCCGTGGTCGGTGAACGGGAGGTCGTCTGTACCGCGACGCTGCCCGAAGGGGAGGTAACGCTCCCGGGAGACCTGCCCGGTGGTGTCGTTGACCGCGAGCTGGGTCGAGCCATGTAGGCCGGACATCAGCCAGGTAAGGCCGTTGCCGCCGGTCCTCATGGCGACCGTGGCGCCGTCAGGGGTGGTGTAGTAGCGCTTGCCGGTGATCGCACTGCCGACGACCTCGATCTCCATGGAGCCGAGGTAGAGGGTGGTCTTGCCGCCGGGGTCGTGACGGATGAGGCGCTCGCCGTCGGCGTCGTACACCATGGTGGTGTCCTGGCCGTCGACGCTCGCCTTTTCCATCTCACCGAGCTCGTTCCAGGTGAACGTCCCGGCCTTGCCGCCGACGGTGCGGGAGGTGAGCTGGCCGGCGGCGTCGTACCCGTAGGTGTCGGCGCCGCCGGGCCGAGTGAGGGAGGTCACCGCGTTCGGCCGCACGGCTGAGGGGCCGGGCTGCTGGTAGGCGTAGGCGGAGGTCTGGCCGCCGGTGGTGACGGAGGTGATGTTCCCGACGCCGTCGTAGCCGTAGGTCTGCGCATAGGGATCGATGCCGAGGTTGTCGGCGGATGCGGTACTTGTTCCACAGGCGCCGGCGGTGGTGGTCCATGCCTGGGACAGCCGATGCAGCCCGTCGTAGCCGAAGCACTCCGACTGGCCGGAGCTGCCGCCGGCGGCGGAGGCGGCGTCCAGGATCCGGGTGATCTCTCCGGAGATGTCATAGAAATACTGGTCGTCCTGGCTGACCACCGGACTGCTGGTATCGGACTTGGTCGTCGTGGTGACCCGCTTCACCCACCCTGTCGCGTCGTCCCACGCCAGCGTCCGCTTGATCTTTCCATTCGCACCATAGGTGCGTTCGGCAAGACGGCCGGTGTTCGAGTAAGTGGTATTGCCGACGTAGGTGAAGGCTCCACCGAGGTTGGAGGTCATGCCCTTGGGGAGGGCGAGGTCGCTGTAGGTGGAGGTGACCGTCTCGGCCGGGAGACCGCCCGCGGCGGGCATGGTGTAGGTCGCCACCGCCCCCGAGAGCGTGTAGGTGGTGCCGAACGTGTATGTGCCGGCGAGCAGTTCCTCTGACGAGGGGATCGTCAAGGTGGATCCGGTCGGCCTGCCCATCGCGTCGTAGCCGGTGACCGCGTCGACGTAGTCACCGCTACCGGTGTAGCGGGTCGCCGACGTCAGCTCCCCCTTGGCGAGGGTGTCGTATACCCATCCGGCCAGCTTTCTGCCCGTGTTGACATCGCCGGACCACAAGGCGGTCTTGCGGCCGAGGTCGTCGTAGGAGTAGGAGACCTTCTGGCCCTTGCCGTTGGTCGACCACACCATGCGACCGGCCGCGTTGTAACTCTGCTGGGAGTCGCCGGCGTCGGGGTCGTGGGCGGCGGTGCGGCGGCCCATGAGGTCGTAGGTGAAGGTGCGGACGTTGCCGTTGGCGTCGGTCTGCTTGGTCATGCGACCGTCGCGGTCGTACTCGTAGGTCGTGTCGTAATGCTTGGCGGGGCTGACGGTCACGGTCTGCCAGGAGGCCCAGTCGGAGGGGACGCCGCCCCTCACCGCGCGGGCTCGCCAGCGGATCTTCCAGCCGTCGGCGAGCTTGCCGGCGGGAACGGTGACGGCGGCGTCACTACCGGAGGCCATGCCGGTGATCGAGGTGGTCCAGATGCTCCCGGTGCCGTGGGCGGTGTCGGCCGGGTCGTGCTCCACCTGGAACTCCGCTCCGAGTTGTCCGCCTTGAGGTGCGCTGACCTTGGCGATCAATGCGGGGGTGAGCGTGCTGGTGGTGCCGCCCGTGGACGGCTGGGTGCGCAGGTTTTCGATCGCCGGGAGCTGGGAGGCGTCGGTGACGGTCAGCGGCTGCCAGGCCGACCAGGCGGTCGTCCCGCCGGGGGTGACGGCGCGGGCGCGCCAGCGGACCAGCCAGCCGTCGCCGAACTTGCCGCCGGGGACGGTGACGGTCGCCTGGGTTCCCGAGGTGACGTCGTCGACGGCGGTCGTCCAGATGCCGCCGGTGCCGTGGGCGGTGTCGGCAGGGTCGTGCTCGACCTCGAACTCCGCGCGTACCTTGCCGCCCGCCGGGTCGGTGACCTGTGCGAGCAGTTGCGGGGTCAGGGTGGAGGTCACGGTCGTGCCCCCGACGACCTGGGAGGGGGTGACCTGGAGGGTCCCCAGCACGGGGTCGGGCTGGTCCACGCGGAAGCTCTGCCAGCCCGACCAGGCCGAGGCCGTGCCGCCTGCCAGGGCGCGCGCCCGCCAGCGCACCGTCCAGCCTTCGGTCAGCGCACCATCGGGTACCGCCACCGAGGCCTGCGTTCCGGCGGAGACGTTGTCGGCGGCGCCGGTCCATATGGTGCCGGTGCCGTGGGCGGTGTCGGCAGGGTCGTGCTCCACCTCGAACTCGGCCCGCAGCGTACCGCCGGCCGGGTCGGTGACCTGGGCGAGCAGGTGCGGAGTCAGCGACGGCGTGACCGTGCTACCGGCCACCACCTGGGAGGGAGTGACCTGCAGAGCGGTGACGGCCGGGTCGGGTGCGACGTTTCCGGCATCGATGGCGGCGAGTTGCCAGTCCGACCAGGCCGATGAGACCTGATTGGTGGTGTTGACCGCGCGGACGCGCCAGCGCACGCCCCAGCCGTTGACGAGTTTCCCGCCAGGCACGGTGACGGCCGCCTGGGTGCCGGAGGCCACGTTGTCGGCCGCCGTCGTCCAGATCTGGCCGGTGCCGTGCGCGGTGTCGGCCGGGTCGTGTTCCACCTCGAACTCCGCGCGCAAGGGTGCGCCATAGGAGTCGGTCACGGTGGCCAGGAGCTGCGGCGTCAACGAGGACACCACGGTCTTCCCACCGGTCACCTGGGATGGGGTGATCTGAAGCTGGGCCACTCCCGCGGCCGGGAGGGTGGCGGTCAACCCCTGCCAGGCCGTCCACGCCGAAGCGTTGGACCCGGTGGCGACCGCGCGGGCACGCCACCGGACCTTCCACCCGTCGGCGAGCCTGCCGGCGGGCACGGTGACGGTGGCCTGGCTGCCGGAGGCGATGTTGTCGGCCCCGGTGGTCCAGATGCTTCCCGTGCCGTGCGCGGTGTCGGCCGGGTCGTGCTCCACCTCGAACTCCACCCGGGAGGCCCCGCCGGCCGGAGTGGTCGCCCGGGCCGCGAGGGCAGGGGTGAGGGTGGAGGTGACCTTCGTGCCGCCGAGCGTCTGGGACGGAGTGACCTGGAGCTGGTCCACCACCGGGTCCGGCACGCTCACCGTGGCGGTCTGCCAGGCCGACCACGCCGAGGTCGTGGAGGCACCGGTGTTGGCGGCACGGGCCCGCCAGCGGATGTGCCACCCGTCGGTCAGCCTCCCGGCGGGCACGGCCGCGGTCGCGTCCGTGCCGGCGGCGACCGTCGACGAACTTCCCGTCCAGACCGAGCCGGTGCCTTCGGCCGGATAGGCCGGGTCGTGTTCGAGCTCATAGTCGGCCCGCAGGTTTCCGCCCGCGGCGTCCGCGACCGTCGCATGGAGCGTCGGGGTCAGGGACGACACCGCCGTCCCGGTCACCGGCGTGATGGACAGGCCGCTGATCGTGGGCGAGGACGCGATGGTGTAGGTCACCGCCAGTGCCGGCGGATGCGCTCCCGACCACGGCGTGTCCGCCGATTCGAACGCCATGCCGTACTCGTCGTTGGCCTCGCTGCTCGCCCGGACCGAAACGCCGTAGTTGGCGGTGCCGGAGGCCCATGCCTGGACCATCGAGGTGACGGTCCAAGTCAGGGTCTCCGCTACGCCGTCGTGGATGGCGGTGCCCGCGATCGCCACCTGCCCGGACGTCGTAGTGGACGGTTGACTGCCCCAGGCCAGCGTCGTCTCATCCCAGTTGCTCGTGATCCGCTGGACCTTGGGCCCGCTTCCGCTCAGCAGCGTGTCCGAGCTCATGTCGGTCTTGTACAGCCGCAGGGTCGCGCTGCTCACCTGCGCACCGGCCAGCGAAGAGGTGTCGAACTTGAGGAAGGAGCGTGACACCCCCCAGCCGCCTTCGACCCACAGGTAGGAGTCCGTGTACTGCGAGGTCTCCCCGCCGCAACAGTCGCCGATCCACGTGTCGGACTGGGCTGAGAGGCTGATCGTCGGATCCACGACGACCGGGTACGTCACGCTCGGGTCCGCGAGATAGGCGGAATCCGGCCGAAGGACGAGGACTTGCCGGCCGTTCTCCTGCACGATCTTGGTGTCGATCTTCCCCGGCGTTCGCGCGGCGCTCCGGCGCTTGGCCGGGTCCTTGGACTTGGTCTTGACCTTGGCCGGGTAGATCACAGGAGTGGCGACGGGGGCCACCGACGTTCCGGAGCCGTCGGTGAGGCGTAGTCGCCCGTCCGCGTCCTGCGCCAGCTTCCACCCTTGACCGTCCACGCCGATGCGGTACTCCACCGGCGTGGTGGGACGCTTCCGCAGTTCCACATCGTGGCGGACGCCGTTGGGAAGCACGGTGACGACCAGGTCGGCGCCCGGCCCGGCGGCGTCGGTGTACCGTGCCACGTTCCCGGTCACCACCGGGCGGGGCAAGCCGGTCGGCCAGGTCAGCTTCACGGACCTGCCGGAGCCGTCGGCCATTTCGGCGAACGGCCCGCCACCTCCGGTGGAGATCCGCACCTTCGGCCCGGCCTTGGGCACGAGCGTCCCGTCTTTTTCGGTCAGCGTGGTGTCGATGGCCGTCCAGCGGCCGTCCTGGTTGATCCTGACCGGGCGTGCGCTGAGCGTCGTGGTGAACGACCCGTTGGCGTTGGCCACCGTGGCGCTGTCGGCCGTGGTCATGGACGCCACCTCGACCGCTTTACCGGACGCGACCGCCTCGCGAGACGCCTGCGCACCATCGGTCGCCGCCTTCACGAGCGGCGAGTCGGCTCCGGCCGCCGAGGATCCGGTCGCGGCGAGCGAGGATGGCGGCTGCGCCGGGTTGCCGGCAGCAGCCGCGGGAGCCGGTGACGGTCCCGCCGCGGCGACCGCCTGCTGGCCTGTTCCGCTACCGGCGAGCCATTCCTCGATCTTCGTGACCTGGTCGGCGGCGTCGGTGTAGTAGACCGTCTTGCCGCCGACCGGCGGCGTCACCTCGTACTTGTCGGCCCCCGGGTAGTTCGTCGTCGTACGCCGCTGCTCACTCGGTCCGGACATGTCGACTTGGGCGGTGGTCCGGCCGAGCGCGTCGTACTCCGGTCTCGACCACTGGAGCACCGAGTCCAGCGCCGGGTTCAGCAGGCCCGAACCGGGCTGGCCGGAGTTGTACACCGGTGCGGACGCCGCGGCGGTCAGACCTCGCGCGTCGTAGGTCGACACCTGAACGATCCGCCCGCCGGCAGGAGAAGCGGTCTGGCTTTCCCGGGGGCGGCCCAGCCCGTCCTCGTAGGAGTAGGCGGTGACCCACTTCGCCGAGGCGCCCGAGCCTGACTGAAGCCGGGACGTGGCCGTAAGCGGAGGGCCGGTGACAACCCCTTCCCCGTTCATGGGGATCGTGTAGGCGACCTTGGCGGCGGGGACTCGATCGGGATGGGCGGCGTCGGGTTTGGGGGCGTCGGGCGTCCACAGCTGCAGGGTCCGGCCAAGGGCGTCGTAGTCGATGTTGACGTCGTTGCCGTTGGCGTCGCGCATGCCGACCGGCTGTCCGTTGTACGGCGAGGACCAGGTGGTCACCGTGTGGCCCAACGGGTTGGTGACCGTCACTCCGCCCGAGGGCCAGCCCACCGCCGGCGTGTAGGTGGTGGTGGTCGTCTTGCTCAGAGGGTCGGTCGAGGTGAGCGGCCGGCCGTAACCGTCATAGGTGGACTTGTTGGCCGAGTAATCCGCGGCGGTGGAGTAGGTGCGGGTCTCGGTGACGTTCCCCCGCGTGGGCGTGTTGGCCCCGGGGCTCGTCGCCCCGTCGTACAGAGAGATCGTCCGGCCGAGGAGCGCACCGGCCGAGCAGTCGTCGCCGGCGTGTCTTTCCTCCGACGCCTTGTAGCTGATCAGCCATGTGCCGGTGTTGCGAGCGTAGGTGGTGGCGGTGCAGGTGTTGTCGGCGGCGTCGCCGCGCTCGCCGTAGTCGTTGACGGCCGTCGGCAGCCCGTCGGCGTTGTAGGTCGTCTTGGTCTCGGTGTATCGCCAGCCGGTGGTGGCCTTCTCACGGGCGACCTGGCGGGTCTGGTTGACCAGGTGCGGGTCGTAGATGCTCGGCCCGCTGCCGGTGGCCACGTTCTCGTACTCGTACCGGGTCGAGGTCTCCTCGCCGAAGGCGTTCGGCACCGACGCGGTCATCGGGCAGGGCCCGAGGTCGGTCCAGTATCTGGAGTTCAGACCGCTGGAGTATGAGACGTTGGCGACGATCGCCTCCCAGTGATGGTTCTGGTAGGTGACGCGGTCGCCGTAGTCGTAGGTCACCCCCGTCTGCCACGTGGAATAGGTGCAGGCGTACACCGGGGTCGACATGCCGGTGATACGCATCGTCTGTTCCTGCAGCGTTCTACCGGATAACACACGCAGGTCGTCGTGGGAGGCGCCGTCGAAGTCGGTCACCGTCGTGTGCTTGGGACTCCCGTCGGCGACGGTGTCCTCGTACAACCCGCGGTAGAAAGAGGTGGCCGTGACGCTTGCCTGGGACTGGTCTCCACCGATGGTCCCCTTGATGGCCCGGACGGTCTGGTAGCCGCGGAACTCCGTCCAGTTGCCCGGCCACTCATTGCACGTCTGCAGCCAGGAGTAGTACTCCTCCAACAGGTAGGAATCGCCGGTGCACTGCCTGGGGACCGGGATCAGCGGCACCGGTTTGGCCCATGCTGGGGTCCCCACATACTCGTACTGGGTCACCTGGTCCGGGGACCCTGTCACCAGGTCCCGTTCCACGGTCTTCATGACCAGCCACTTGTTGTAGATGGCGCCGTTGCGGTAGATCGACGACTCACCGAACGTGTAGTTGTACAGCTCGTAGCCGTAGCAGTCCTGGGCGCTGACGTCCCAGCCCGTCATCCCCTGGTCCTCACAGGGGCTCGCCTGCCCATAGGTGACCTCGGTGACGCCGCCGAGACCCGTGGTGACCGCCGAGACCCGCGGCAGGCTGAAACGCGGGTGGTCGTCACTGAACTCCACATAGTCGGCCCGGTTGTCCAGCAAGGTGGCCGTGAAGTCGACCGGCGGGGCCGCGATGTCCGGCCCGTTCCCCGCCATACCCACCGGCTGGATCCGGTCCAGCCACAACACCGGCTTGCCCAAACAGCCGAAGGGAGCGTCCTCCGGGCAGTCGGTGTCGATCCACTTGTAGACCAGATCGAGTCTGGTCACGTTCTCCCACTGCGCGGACGAGGTGTTCCACGACTGTGAGGTGATCGCGTCCAGCCGCTTGGCGGTGAAGAAGGTGGGAGTGCCGTTGTGCCCGCAACTGGAGCTGCTGGCACACCAGAGGTCGGTCGGCGTGTCGTCCTGCCAATCGGTGACCCCTGCCGGTGGCGTTCCTCGATCCGCCGTGGTGAAAGCGATCTTCCCGGTCGGTGTCGACCCCGCCACGTTGGCGTTGGAGCCGTACGTCACCTCAGACAGGTATCCGCCCCGGTCGTAACCCAACGTGTAGTCGGGTACCCAGGTGCACACCGTCCCGCCCGCCCGGCAGTAGGTGTTGGTCTCCCGGGCCCAGGTGTAGTCGATCACATTGCCCTTGGGATCGACCTGCCGGTCCAGCTGCCACCGCCACGGCGCCGAGCAGAACGCCGGAGTCTTCGGGTACGAGCTCCCCGCCGCCACGAACGCCGCATGGCACGGCTCGCCCGTGTCGTCTCCCAGCACGGGCACCTGCCAGGAGGATTCCCGGTGGAAGCCGAAACGGTAGACCGTCCCGTCCTGGCTGGTCACCTTCCAGTACGGCTGACCGCTCTCGCTCCCCGACGCGGCGTACTCGATCTTCCAGCCGAAGTCCTCCACTGTCTTGTACGTCCCCGACGACGCGTCCCTCACGATCTGGGAGGAACGGCCCCCGACGGACAGCGTCAGCACGGAACCCGCCGGGTCGGAATCCGGTGAGTGCCAGCACAGGTGCCCCTCCAGCCGGCTCCCTGGAAGACCACACGGCTCGAACTGCCGCTCGATGAACCCCGCACCGAGATCCCAGCCCAGGCCCGTCAACGGAGCCTGGTTGTTGGTTTACGACGTCAACGAGTCCACCGACGACGACGAGTACTGCAATCCCAGTTCCGGCGCCGCCCCTCCTGGCGCCGGAACGGCCGGGATCGGATAGGTGTAGGAGAAATCACCACCGGAAATCCCCACCTGCCAGGTGCCGGACGGCTTGAGGTCGGTGGCCGCGAATGATCCGCCCGCGTCCGGGCCTGTCGACGCGGCCGAGCCGGCCAGCGTGTACACCGACGCGTCCGGCGAAGCCGCGCCGCCCGCGGACGCCGCCGCCGCGTCCATGACCGCGGTCAGCTTTCCATGCGCCACGTCATTGACCACCGGCAGCGTTCGCGTCTTCGCTCTAGCCTGTTCCACGCACTCCTGCGACGGCTTGGCATCCAGCAGGCACGCCGGCACCTTCAGCACGGTGAGCCGCGACGCGAATCCTCCCGAATAGGCGTTCCCGAACGACGAATAGTCCACGGTGACCTTCGCGGGCGCCGTCGCCGCACCCCCGTCACCACGGGTCAGCCGTACCGCGACCCCGACGCCGCCCAACCGCCGGGCGACCGCGTTGTCGAACGTCTCCACCTGAACCGAGGAGGGAGATCTCTGCGAGGATGCGGAGGCCCGCGGAGAGGGCGAAGCGGCTTCGCCTTCGACCTTGTCCGCCGGCTTCGTGGCCGCGGACACCACCGGAGCCACAGACACCGGCAACCCGGCAACCGTGACCGCGGCCGTCCCCTTGGAAAGGCCAACCCGTCCGCTGCCCGCTCTCGGCCATCGGGGAGCGGCACGCACAGTGGGCTTGTGCAGATCTTCGACGCCCTTGGGTACCGGCTTCGGCGCTATCGGACGCCCGTCCACGCTCCGTTCGGCGGTAGATGACGACGCCTCCGCGGCGGCCTTCTTCACCAGCCCGTCCGGCACGCCCACTCCAGCGACGAACACGCTGAGACACACCACGGCCCCCGCCAGCCGCAGGAGAACCCTACGCCGTCGGAAGGCGATGGTCGCCGCACCGAAATGGCGCGATGCCCTGCGGCGAATTGAGCTCTGACGCTCCGTTCGTGCATGCGAAACCGGCACCGCCGCACCCTCCAGCCACGAAGCATGCGGCACATGTCGGGCCGCACACAAAGTCCAATAAGTACAAATGAGCCCGAGCGTCGGCTGTCGTCGTCTCCGCAAGTGGATGACTGCTGCGCCAATCATCAACGACTCTCGGCAGGAGATTGTTGGACGTTTCTGCACACTTCTTGTCGATTCGTGCACAGGTCGAGCAAGCGTCCATCGTCGTCTCGTCAGTGAGCCGTATCGCCTACTACGCTCTGCGAGGACCGCTTGGCGTTGATGCCGCACCGGTCAAGGCGTAGATGTGGTGCCGATGCAGCTCAGCCGAGTGACGGTCGAGACGTTTTCGCTGGTGAGGGCTGCCGTATGGGCTTGTCGGACCGGTTCGGTTCGAAGGGTGGCGGCTGTGCTCGGGGCCACCCTGGATCCGGCCTTGTCGTTTCGTGCATGGCGTCGCCGTGCTGGGCATGGTGGCGGTGGTCACGGGGCGACAGGCCGTAGGCGGCGCGAAAGATCTTGCTGAAATGGGCGCTGTCGGCCAAGCCCCAACGGGCGGCGATAGTGTGCACGGAGTGGTGGCGGAGTGCGGGGTCGGCCAGATCGCGATGGCAGCGCTCCAGCCGGCTACGACGTATGAAGGCCGCGATCCCCATGCCTTCCCCCTGACTCTGGAACAGTTTGTAGAGCTGGCGGGTGGAGATGTTGTGAGCGGCCGCGATGAGATCGGCGGTCAGATCGGGGTCGGCGAGCCGCTGGCGGATGAAGCGGTGAATCTGCGCCAGTAAGGCGTGTTTCCGCGCTTGTGGAGAAAGAGGATCGGTGCCGTCGAGGTGATGGGCGAGGGTGGCGGCGATGAGATTCACCGTGACGTCGGCCAGCGCCACCGAGTCGGCGGCGGTGTAGTGCTCGGCGTGCTCCATCACCGCGAGCAGATGGTTCGCCAGCACGGCGCTGATGCCTTCGTCGGCGCCGAACGGCGCCGCGACCAACCGGTCACCCCTGACCGGGCGCAGACCCAGGGACGCCCGAGGCACCTGCACCAGCACGGCCCGGCTGCTACCGGTCGTCGATGAGCGCCTGCCATGGTAGGGCTGTGAGGAATCCATGAGCAGGAACTGGCGTGCCTGAAACATGGCGTCCCGGCTGCCATGAGCCAGATGTCCGTCACCGCTGGTGATCAGCTGAAGGAGATACACCTCTGGATCGAACTGCCGGATCATCTTCGTGGTGCGCCGAGCCTCGACGGTTGAAATAGCAAGGTCGGATATCTGGATCTCCCCGATATCCACGACGCGTGCCCGTGCGCGAAACTCGGCTGGATTTTCACAACTGAGCAGTGAAGACACGTACATGCGGGAGTACATCTCGTTCCAGCAGGGAAATCGGTCCTCAGGAGCAAGATGCTCTGTACGCATTTCCGTGATGTTCATCAGGCCTCCCTCCGTGAACCAGTCGTCATTGCTCTCCAAGGACGCCGTCGACTCCACACCTGAATCCAGACGGGCGCAGCGGAGGGCGCGCCTTAGGGCACCGTCCCAGCGTCGGCCCGCGGACACTCATCCGTTGCTCGCGTGCGTTTCCTTCGTCGTCTCGTCAGTGAGCCGTATCGCCGGCGACGCTCGGCGATGGCCACTTGGTGCGGATGTCGCGCTGATTGATGCATAGGCGCGGTGTCGGTGCAGCTCGGCCGAATGGTGGTCTGGCGTTTTCGCTGGTGAGGGCTTTGCAGCGGATTCTTCGGACCGGTTCGGTCCGAAGAGTGATGGCTGTGTGCGGGGAGTGGGATGGGTGAGGCGGAGCTGACGCCGCCCTTGTGGAGGGAGAACGACAGCTCGTCGACCGCCACCTGTTCGCCGTACACCTTGCACGGCCGGTGTTGTCGATGATGTCCATGTAGCCGACGGTAGGAAGCGCGGCGAGGCGGCGGAATGCATCTGCGGCCCTGGCGAGGGTGCACTTATCTCCACCTTGGATCGGGCGCCAGGGCCACTACCAGGCGGGCGCCCGGATATCGCAGACTTGTTCCCGTGGCCATCCGGACGGTGATCGGTTTCAAGCGCGTACTGACGCTGCTCGCCCTGACCGTGGTGAACGCGGCGATCGGCGCGCTGGCCGTGCTACTGATCTTCTCGTGCTTCGGGCTCGGTTTGGTCTTCCTCTTCCCGGCCACCGTCCGCCTGGTCCGCCGCCGCGCCACCCACGCGCGCCGGCTCGCGCTGGCCTTCGCCGACGTGCAGATCGCTCCGCCTTACCGCGCCGCTCCGCCACCGCTCATGCCGCAGCGCGACGGCTGGTACCGCGAGGGCCGCAGACTTTACCGGACGTCCTTGGTGCCCGACTTCATGCGAACCTTCGACTGGGTGTTCAAGGACCCGGCCACCTGGCGTGATCTCGCCTGGCTGCTCGGCGACCCGCTGATCGGCGGCGTGGCGGTCCTGCTGCCGCCGCTCCTGGTGGCGTCCGGGGTGGCGCTGGTGGCGCAGGGCCCGGTGCAGGCGGTGGCCGGGGTGCTGCTCGTGCTGGCCGGGCCGCTG
>NZ_JBEXGS010000025.1:0-140321 GCF_040607455.1 Sphaerisporangium sp. NPDC005289 | reverse complement strand
CTTTTTTTTCTTTTGGTCTCTTTCCCGTCGGGCGCCGCGGGGGGGGGCGGCCCGCCCCCCCACCCCCACCCCCCCCCCCTCAATGGGGGGGGCGCCCCCCCCCCCCCCACACCTCTTCGGCTCATCTCAGTTGGCGGGCATCGATGGCGGTCAACCGCACACGGGGTAGGCCACCCCGTATCCCAGTGCTCCCGGACACGAATCCGGGTACACGGTGAACCCGGTGACCTGCGGGGCGACGACCGGGAAGACCGTCAGACCAGAAGGGCCGGAAATGCCGGAAGGACCGGGAGGGCCGGCGGGACCTTCGGGACCGGCAGGGCCCTCCGGACCTTGCGGGCCCACAGGACCGGCAGGGCCTTCAGGACCGGCAGGCCCCCCGGGCCCCTCGGGACCTTGGGGACCCGCAGGGCCCTCGGGACCGGCGGGACCCTCAGGACCGGCAGGACCGGCAGGACCGCCGGGACCCTCAGGGCCGGCGGGGCCCTCAGGACCCGCAGGACCGGCTGGACCTTCAGGACCGGCAGGACCCCCCGGACCTTGCGGGCCCACAGGACCGGCAGGGCCTTCAGGACCGGCAGGCCCCCCCGGACCCTCGGGACCTTGGGGACCCGCAGGGCCCTCGGGACCAGCGGGACCCTCAGGGCCCTCGGGACCGGCGGGCCCCTGAGGACCGGCAGGGCCGGCGGGACCCTCAGGACCTGCGGGACCTTGCGGACCGGCGGGACCTGGGGCGCCGTCCGTCCCCGGTCGTCCCGGGAAACCCCTGGGTCCGGGCGGCCCGGGAGGACCGGGAGGACCGGGAGGACCGGCGGGACCCGGCGGCACCTTGCAGAGTGATTGGGGAAGACCGAGCCAGGCGCACAGCGGGATCGCGCCGGGCGCGACCGGGGCGGCCTGCGGCCTGACCACCTGAACGCTCGCCGGCGGGCAGAGCGTGGGAACACAGGCACGTTGAGCCACAAAATGGCCCCACATCGGTGCTCCGTAGTATGTGCCGCTCATCGTATAGTCGATGACCGCCTGACCTGGTGGCCAGGGGGTCTTTGCCTCGGCACCTGCCACGGCAGGTGAGTAAACGATAACGACCCCGGCGAGCGCGCCGCTCAGCAGGGTCCGTTTCATCAATGTAGCCACTCTTCATTCTCTCCTCGGAATTCGAGGTGAAGCGCTCGCACGCGCGGCTCTTTACCAGGATGATGATGTCATTAAGTTCGCTTTCCCCGTCCGGCCGGATCGCCTGCCCGACATCGCGGACTTCTCCGCCCGACCCGTCGATGAGCGCCGCCGCAAGCTCGTCATATCGATATTCGCGGCGTGTCGCCCTGATTGCACGGATCAACGGCCCTCGCGAAATGCAGCCGCTCACTTCTCCGGCGTGGCCATGGAAGCGCAGGACAGCTGAGCGGTCGCGAGGCGCCGGCCGGTGAAGTGCCGCACGCGCCGCGAAGTCGTGCACAGGCGGCCGACGGCGCCGAACACCCGGAAAACGCGCCGCGACGTCGGCCGCTCACAATGCCGGGCCGCCGGCGCGGCGTTCGCGACGGCTCCCGAAGGTCCTCGGCGGATGCCCCGATTCCGATGACCGCACGTCAGACTGGACATCCTGTCCGAAGGCGCTCGAAGCCGCATCCGGGCGATCCCAGTTATCTCACGGCGAGAAGGACATCGAATTCCTGGTTCTGCGCGCCGTTCGTCGCGGCGTGGGGCGGATGTCATAATGACGCCTCCCGCCGAAAGGGCCGGAAGCGTCGGTCTTCGCCGGTTGACGCCTCGGAAATAGGTCGCGTGCTCGCGGGAGATACCGTCCAGCGCCGGTCCGACCGTCACGGTCCCGGCCAGGCGGTCCGGCCAAGTGGACCCGGGCCCTTCCGACGTCGCATCGGAGACCTTTTCCACGTCTCCACAAAAGGCGTATTCGACCGAAGCGCCTACGTTCCCGACAATCGGTACATAGCGACAGGGTGGGGTTTCGTGGCAGCGGGGCTCTGTTCGGGGAACCGCCATTCTTACTGTTTCCTGGTCCCGGTGATGGCGTGGCTGCCGATGGATTCCGGTCGCCGAATGCGACGATCTCGGTAGGTCGCGAGGCCTGTCACGAGATACCGGCGAATCCACGGTTGCCCGGCGGGTTCGCGCGGGGTTGCACCGGGGGAACCAAGAAGGGTTCGGGGATTCATCATGATCCGAATAACGTTCGTCATCACGGCGGCTCTGGCGGCGCTGCCGCTCTCCGCGTTGACCGCCTCGGCCGACGCGGGCAGCCTTGCCGCCGCCGGGTCCACGATGGCGCCGGCATCGTCCGCCACGGCTTCGGCCCCGAAGGCCCCGTGCTCCAAGCAAGGCTGCGGCGACGTAGTGTGCCCGCCCGGCTACACCTGCGTGTACTCGCCCAAGCAGTGCTTCACGATGCCCTGTCCGCAGTACGAATGCGTCGCCGTCGGAGGCGGCTATCCCGTGACCCCTCCGTACGTCCTGCCGTACCCGTATCCGTACCCCTACCCGTACTCCCGGCCGGGCTGGTGGCCAAGGCCGTACCCGCACTACCCGAGGCCGATCCCCGGTCCGCACTACCCGTCAGGGCCGCGACCGCACATCCTTCCGGCGCCGGCCCTGCCGATCGCCGGCGGCCCGCAGGGGCCGAGCCAGCCGGGCGTGCGTGACGCGCAACTTCCGATCCAGCAGCCACCGGGCCGACCGGGCGTATAACGGCCCTCGGGCCCGGCGCCGACCACGTGCCTCACTGGCACGTGGAAGGCCCTCGCGATCCGGCGACCCGGCGACGGCTTGACCGGGCGAGCCGTGAAGCACCACGGTGAGCGGGCGCCTACGACCAGCTCCTGATCACCAATAGGCAAACGGGGCACGCGGATGTGCGGCCGCTTCGCGACGATGTGGTTCCACCGAGGACCCGATCCGAGCGAGCGGCCGCCAGGGCCCGGCCACCGTCTTCTGGTACGGCTCCCGGTGCTCAGTTCCGGCCGCCGGCGGCGGCCTGCGGCAGGATGACCAGCTCGACCAGCTCGTCCAGGTCCACGATGGACGCCACCTCGGCGACCGAGCGGCAGTAGGCGATCAGCACTCCGTGCTGGCGCACCCGGAGCAGCGTGTGGCCGTCCAGCCTGATCGGCTCGACCTCGTATCCCTCTCCCCCGACCCATTTCGACATGCCGGAAATGATAAGAAACCGCAGGTCAAGGCGCAGCAAAGCCCTTCGTCGCCCAGATTCCCCGCTCGCCCGCGGCAACACGCCTCGCGCGGGGATTCGCGAGCCCGCCCACGGGTAGCGCCAGAATTGACCGGACATCCCAGGGACTTTCGCGTTCGGGCCGTAGGAGGAACGCGTGCAGCGACATGGACAGCCGCCACACCAGCAGGGCGATGTCACGCGGGTCCATACGTCCGAACAGGCGAAGACGGAACCGGCCCAGCCGCCCGGACGAAGAGAAAGCGAGCCGATCCGGCCGCCCGAACAAGGCGAGAGCAAGCCGATCCGGCCGTCCGAGCCGACACGCCCGCTCGGGCGCGAAGACGGTGGGCCGGTCCGGACGGTGGTGGCGGCGGTGGCCGGCGGAGCGGCGGCGGTGTTCCAGGCGGTGGCACGGCTGCGGCACGGGCGTCCGCTGCACCCCGACGGGCTGGTCCTCGACGCCGCGCTCGCCCTGCACGGCGCCTCCCGCCCCAGGGGCGCCGCCTTCCTCGACGAGCCGGCGGACCTTCGAGGCGTCGCCCGCCTGTCCCGCGCCGCCGGCCTGCCCCCTCCCCTGCCCGACATCCTCGGCCTGGCCCTGCGCTGGCGGACCTCCGCCGCCCCCGACGGCGGCACCGGTGAGGTCACCGCGGAACTCCTGCTCGCCACCACAGGGCACACCCTGCTTGGCCGCCGCCTGCTGCGCCCCGCGACCAGATGGTCGCCCGGCATGTACGGTTCGCTCCTCCCGTACGCGGCCGGCGGCGGTCATGTCCTGCTCGGCGTGGTCGCGAGATGGCCCGGCCCGCCGGCGGGCCTCGCGGCGCTCAGAAGGGCCTCAGAGGGGGGACCATTGCGGTTCGACCTGGTGGTCGCCTCCCCTCTCGGCCCCTGGGAGCGGTTCGGGACGCTGACGCTCACCGGCCCCGCCCGGTCGGACGCCGCCGAGCCGACCCGCTTCGACCCCGTTCGCAACCCCATCCCCGGCCTGCCCCCGACCGGCCTGCTCCAGTGGGCCCGAGGCCCCATCTACGGCGCCAGCGAGCGCGTCCCGGACCACGACGCCCTCCCATGACGCCCTGGTCCTCACCTGACTCGCCGGCGCCGGTCGCGGCCGGCGACCGTCTCCTCGGGACCGAGCGCGTCCCGGCGGTCCTGGCCCTTGCCGTCGCGGACGCATAATCGGTGACAGGCGGCACGCCGTGCCGGCCTGGCCGGCGTCCGATCTCAGGTGAGGAGTCCCTTGCACGTCACCTTCTCCACGGCGGCCGCTCCCGTCCCCGGCCGCCGCAACGAGGACCTGGTCATCGCCGGGCCCGAGTGGGTCGCCGTGCTGGACGGGGCCACGGCCGCGGCCGGGGTGGATTCGGGATGCCGGCACGACGTCGCGTGGTACGTCGCCCGGCTGGGCGCGGGGCTGGCGCGCGGGCTCGCCGCCGAGCCGGACGCCGGCCTGCGGCAGATCCTCGCCGCGGCGATCGGCGAGGCGACGGACGCCCACGGAGGGGCATGCGACCTGGCGAACGCGGACTCGCCGTCCTCCACGGTGGCGATGGTCCGGAGGCGCGCGGACATGCTGGACTATCTGGTGCTGTGCGACTCGCCGGTCGTGTTGCACGGCCGGGACGGCATGGTCACGGTGATCGACGACGACCGCATCGACCACCTCCCCGGCGGCCGGCCGTACAGCGTGGCGCTGGTGCGCTCGGTGCGCAACAGGCCGGGCGGGTTCTGGGTCGCCGGCGCGCTCCCGGAGGCGGCCGGCGAGGCCGTGGCCGGCTCGGTGGAGGCTGCCGGGCTGAGCGGCGTCCTGCTGGCCACCGACGGCGTGACCCGCCTGGTCGAGTGGTACGGCCACACGTGGGAGCACCTGGTGGAGACCGCGGCCAAGGCCGGGACCGCCGAACTGATCGCCCAGGTGCGCGAGGCCGAACTGCGGCACGGCACCCCCGCCGGCGCCAAGCCCCACGACGACGCGACAGCCGCGTGGGCATCGTGGTGAACGGTGTGCCGTCTGAGGTTTATGCCTTTACAAAGTATGAATCAGGAAGCGCCGGCGGGGGCTGACGCCGACGCCTCCCCCGGCTAGCGCTCGGTTCCATCAGCGGGCGGTTGCTCGACGGGAAACAAGATCGCGCTGAGGAGGTACGGCGCGCGGCCCGGGGCGGAGGCGTTGGCCAGCCGGCCGCGCAGTACCGCGATCAGGTCGGCCGCCATCTCGGTGAGCTCGTCCGGGCTGAGCCACAGGGTGCCCTGCCGGTAGGAGACCGAGTCGGCGACCGGGTCGGCGCCGTCACGGTCCAGGTAGGCGTTGAATTCGGCGATCAGGACGGCCATGGCCGCGGCGAATCCACGCCGGTGGTCGTCGAGCGACATCGCGGCGGCCGCGTCGCCGTCGATCCTGGGCCGGTCCTGACGCAGCCGGTAGCGGCGCTCGACCGCACCGCGCACTCGCTGCTCGCCGCCCACCTCCAGCAACCCTCCCTCCGTCAGCTGGGCCACCTGGCGATACACCGTGATCTTGGGCACGTCGGGCATGCGGGCGCACATCTGCGCGATCGTCAGCGTGCCCGCCGCGGACAGAGCATGCACGATGCGCAGCCGCACCGGGTGCAACAGCTGGTCGACAGGGTCCATGGCCCAACGATTTCATATGCGATACCGTTATCTAAAATGAAAACGTAGCGGGGATGGGAGGAGCCTTGCGGGAGATGCCAGGGAGGAGGGTGCCGGTCAACGGCCGGCACATCTATGTCGAGGAGTCCGGCCAGGGGCAGGACTGGGTGGTCTTCGAGGCGGGCGCGGGCTGCGGCCGCACCTTCTGGGATCCGGTGCTGCCGCTGCTGGCCGGCACGGCGCGCCTGGTGGCCTACGACCGGGCCGGGCGCGCGCTCAGCGGCCGCATCTCCGGCCGGCTCGGCATCGACGACATGGCCGCCGACCTGACCGCGATGACCGAGGCCGTCGTCCCCGGCGAGTTCGTGCTCGTCGCGCACAGTATGGGCGGACTGGTCGCCCGCCGGGCCGCCGAGCACCTGGGACCTCGGCTGCGAGGGCTGCTGCTGGTCGACGCCCTACCGGAGACCTCGCCGGTGTACGACACCTGGGACCAGACCACCAAGAAGGTCGACCGCGTGCTGGCGGTGATGCAGCGACTCAGCCAATTCGCTCCCCTGGCGTGGTTGTTCAGCGGCAATCTGCGGCGCGCGTTCTCCGCCGACACCTACAAAACCATCCTCGCCGAGGATCTCACCCCGGCCGGAACCGCGCAGACCCGCAAGGAGATGCGGGCGGTGGCCGCCGCCATCCCGCGATTCCGCACCCAGCCTCCGCAGCCGCCGAAATGCCCGACGATCGTGCTGTCGGCGGCCCACGCCGCCAGAGGACGGGAGCGTCAGCACGCCGCCATCCGCGAGCACCAGCGCCGCTATGCCGCCGGCCTGCCCGACGGCCGCCACGAGGACGTCGCCTCGGGACACCTCATCCCGGCCGAGCAACCGCACCTGGTCGCCGACCGGACACGCCGGCTGCTCGGCCGCGGCGCCTGACCACCGGGCCGCCCTGCGCCCTTCCGTGCCGCGTCACTGCCGGTCAGGGGCTAGACCACGTCCTTCACCAGGAGCACGACGGTCTCGACGTGGTGGGTCATGGGGAAGGCGTCGAAGGCGCGCAGGTCGACGGCGGGGTAGCCGTGGTCGGCGAACCAGGACAGGTCGCGGGCCAGTGTGGCGGGGTCGCAGGAGACGTAGACGATGCGACCGGCGTCCAGGCCGGCGACCCGGCCGACCACGTCGCGGCCGAGTCCGGTGCGCGGCGGGTCGACGACCACCACGTCGGCCCGCTCGACGCCGAGCCGGTCGAGGGTGTCCTCGACACGGCCGCGCTCGACGCGCGCCTGCGGCAGGTCGCGCAGGTTGTGGCGGGCGTCCTGCACGGCGCGCGCGTCGGACTCGATGCCGAGCACCGCGCCCTCGGGACCGGCCGCCTCCGCCAGGGCCGCCGCGAACAGCCCGACGCCGCAGTAGAGATCGAGCGCCCAGTCTCCAGGCCGGACGGCGGCGTACTCCAGGACCGCCTCCAGCAGCACGCCGGGCACGCCGGGATGGACCTGCCAGAAGCCGCTGCCGGTGACCCGGAAGTCGCGTCCGCCGGCCCGCTCGGTGAGCGCCGTGCGCCCCCGCACGGCCCGCGCCTGGCCCCGGCCCTCGTCGACCAGCACGTAGGCGTCGGCGCCGAGCTCGGGCACCGCGACCGTGCGGTGGGTCTTGGGCGTGACGACGACGGCCCGCTCCCCCGTCGAGGTGGCGATGGCCTCCACGGCGGCGGCGCCGCGCCAGTCGGCCCGCTCGACGCCCACGCGCTCGACCTCCTTGTGGGCGATCAGGCAGGCGTCGACCGGCTCGATCTCGTGGGAGCGGTGGCGGCGCAGGCCGGGGACGCCGTCGGGGGTGACGGCGAACTGGACGCGGGTGCGCCAGCCGAGGCCCCTGACCGCGCCGGGGACCTCCTCGACGTCGACCTTCATGTCGATGCCGGCGAGCCGCTGGAGCTGCTCGGCGACGACCTCGCCCTTGAGGCGGCGCTGGGCCTCCAGGGTGGCGTGCTGCCAGTCGCAGCCGCCGCAGCGGCCCGGCCCGGCGAACGGGCACGGTGGGGTGACGCGGTCGGGCGACGCCTGGAGGATCTCCACGGCGTCGGCCCGCAGGAACCGCGTGGTCTCCTCGGTGACCTCTGCCAGCACCCGCTCACCTGGCAGGGCATGGCGGACGAAGACCACCCGGCCCTCGTGCCTGGCTACGCACCATCCCCCGTTGGCGACGCGCTCAACATTGAGTTCGATCGGCACTCCGGTCCCCCCGCTCACGTCTTGACCTGGTCATCCTTACGAGCCACAGCGTACGGCCGGCGCACCGAGCCGGGGGCGAACGTCTCCGGACGGCCCCGGAGCCGGTCGGAGGAGGCCAGCTGCCACGGCACGCTGGTGACCATCACGCCCGGCTGGAAGAGCAGCCTGCCCTTCAGCCGCAGCGCACTCTGGTTGTGAAGCAGATGTTCCCACCAGTGGCCCACGACATACTCGGGGATGAACACGGTGACGACATCGCGCGGCGACCGGCGCCGCAGGCTCTTGACGTATTCGAGCACCGGCCGGGTGATCTCGCGGTAGGGCGAGTCCAGGACCTTCAGCGGCACCGGGATGCCCCGCTCCTCCCAGTCGGCCTGCAGTTGCCGGGCCTCGTCGGGATCCACCGCGACGCTGATCGCCTCCAGTTTGGAGGGGCGCGTGGCGCGCGCGTACGCCAGGGCGCGCAGCGTCGGCTTGTGGATCTTCGAGAGCAGGACGATGGCGTGGTTCCTGGCCGGGAGCATGGACTCGTCGACCTCGTGCTGCTCGGGCACGGTGAGCTCGGTGGCGACGTTGTCGTAGTGGCGCCGGATGCCGCGCATCATGACGAACAGCACGACCATGGCGGCGCAGGCGATCCACGCGCCGTGGGTGAACTTGGTGATCAGGACCACCACCAGCACCAGGCCGGTCACCGTCGCGCCGAAGGCGTTGATCACCCTGGACCGCTGCATCTGCGCGCGCTTCTTGGCCTCGTCCTCGGTGCGCAGGAGCCGGTTCCAGTGCCGCACCATGCCGGTCTGGCTGATGGTGAAGGACACGAACACCCCGACGATGTAGAGCTGCACCAGGCGGGTGGTCTCGGCGTGGAAGGCGTAGATCAGCAGCCCGGCCATGGTGGCCAGGATGATGATGCCGTTGCTGAAGGCCAGGCGGTCGCCGCGCGTGTGGAGCTGGCGCGGCAGGTAGCGGTTCTGCGCCAGCACCGAGGCGAGCACCGGGAAGCCGTTGAAGGCCGTGTTCGCGGCGAGCACGAGGATCAGCGCGGTCATCGCCGTGATGAAGTAGAAGGCGGGGGTGAAGTTGCTGAACACCGTCTGGGCGACCTGCGCGATCACCGGGGCCGGGTTCTCCACGGGCCTGCCCGACCCGTCGAGGAGCGTGCTGCCCTGGGAGGGGTCGGCGAACTTGGCGCCCGTGACGTAGGCCAGGGCGGTGATGCCGACGAACATCGTCGCGGCGAGCGCGCCGAGCGCCAGCAGCGTGTTGGCGGCGTTCTTGCCCTTGGGCTTCTTGAAGGCCGGCACGCCGTTGCTGATGGCCTCGACGCCGGTCAGCGCGGCGCAACCGGAGGAGAAGGCGCGCAGCAGCAGGAAGATCAGGGCGAAGCCGCCCACGCCGACGCTCTCACCGGTGACGGTGTAGCCGGCCGTGGGGGCGGTCAGCTCGGTGCCGAGTGCCAGTCGCACTCCACCCCAGATCATCAGGCCGAAGACGCTGAGCATGAAGGCATAGGTGGGGATGGCGAAAGCCAGGCCGGACTCCCTGATGCCCCGCAGGTTCATGACGGTCAGCAGGGCGACGACCACGATGGCCGCCGCGACCCTGCGGTCGGCCAGGAAGGGCAGCGCCGCGCCGAGGTTCTCCACGCCGGAGGAGACCGACACCGCGACGGTGAGCACGTAGTCGACCATGAGCGCGCTGGCGACGACCAGGCCCTGGTTGTTGCCGAGGTTCTCGGTGGCCACCTCGAAGTCGCCGCCGCCGCTGGTGTAGGCCCGCACGTTCTGGCGGTAGGAGGCGACCACCGTCAACAGGATCACCACGACCGCGAGGGCGATCCACGGAGTGAAGTGGTAGGCCGCGATGCCGGCGATGCCGAGGGTGATGAGGATCTCCTGCGGGGCGTACGCCACCGAGGAGAGCGCGTCGCTGGCGAACACCGGCAACGCGATGCGCTTGGGCAGCAACTGCTCGTGGGCCTGCGCACTTCGAAGGGCGCGGCCCACGAGTAGTCGCTTGACCATATCTGCAACCTTGACCACGAGTGACGATGCTAGTCCTCAGGTGCGGTGCGCATCACATGGCGCTCCTAGAACCGGCCATACTTGGCCTGGTAGCTGTATAACGTCCAGTTGCCGCCTCGATGCCAACGGCGGGGGAGCATGCACATCGTCATCATGGGATGCGGCCGGGTCGGATCGACTCTCGCCCACATCCTCGAGGACAGCGGCCACTCGGTCGCGATCATCGACAGGGACCCGCAGGCGTTCCGGCGGCTGCGCGCCGGGTTCCGCGGGCGCCGCGTCACCGGCGTCGGGTTCGACCGCGACGTCCTGGAGGAGGCCGGCATCGAGTCGGCCGCCGCGTACGTCGCGGTCAGCAGCGGCGACAACTCCAACATCATCTCCGCCCGCGTGGCACGCGAGACCTTCGGCGTGGACAACGTGGTGGCCCGCATCTACGACTCGCGGCGGGCCGAGGTGTACCAGCGTCTCGGCATCCCGACGGTGGCGACGGTGCGAT
This sequence comes from Sphaerisporangium sp. NPDC005289, assembly GCF_040607455.1. Lineage (NCBI taxonomy): Bacteria > Bacillati > Actinomycetota > Actinomycetes > Streptosporangiales > Streptosporangiaceae > Sphaerisporangium > Sphaerisporangium sp. NPDC005289. The sequence goes on along the minus strand of NZ_JBEXGS010000025.1, from coordinate 129,759 downwards.
GGACGGCCGACCAGATCCTGCGCCGGGTGCTCCCCGAGGGCGCCGAGCCGCTGTGGCGCGACCCCACCGGCACCGTGACCCTCGCCGAGGTGGCCTACCACCAGGGCTGGATCGGCACCCGCACCAAGAAGGTGCAGGAGCTCGCCGCCACCCGGGTCGCCTTCGTCAACCGCATGGGCGAGGCGCTGCTGCCCAAGGACGACACGGTCCTGCAGGAGGGCGACATCCTGCACGTGATCGCCGCCGACACCGACATGGACCGGATCAACAAGGTGCTGTCCTCGGCGCCTGAGGAGGAGTCCCACTGATGCGCGTCACGATCGCGGGCGCGGGGGCGGTCGGCCGGTCCATCGCCGCCGAGTTGCTGGAGAACGGCCACGAGGTCCTGCTCATCGACGCCGACCCGTCGGCCATCAAGATCGACAGTGTGCCGCAGGCCGAGTGGCTGCTGGCGGACGCCTGCGAGATCTCCGCGCTGGACGAGGCGGGGCTGAACGCCTGCCACGTGGTGATCGCGGCGACCGGCGACGACAAGGCCAACCTCGTGGTGTCGCTGCTGGCCAAGACCGAGTACGGCGTGCCGCGCGTGGTGGCCCGCATCAACCACCCGAAGAACGAGTGGCTGTTCAACGAGTCGTGGGGTGTGGACGTCGCGGTGTCCACCCCTCGCCTGCTCTCGGCCCTGGTCGAGGAGGCGGTCAGCGTGGGCGACCTGGTGCGCCTGATGACCTTCCGGCAGGGCCAGGCCAACCTGGTGGAGCTCACGCTCCCCGAGGACGCCCCGGTCGTCGGGCAGCGGGCCGGGTCGGTGCCCTGGCCGCAGGACTCGGCCCTGGTCGCCATCCTGCGCGAGGGCCGGGTGCTGGTGCCTTCGGACGACGATCCGCTGGAGGCCGGGGACGAGCTGCTGTTCGTGGCCAGCCAGGAGGTCGAGGAGGACCTCGCGCACCTTCTGTCCCCGCACTGAGACACCGGCCGAGACCGCAGCGGACGGCCGCGCACCCGCCTGGGGCGCGGCCGTCGCCGTCGCGGCCGTGGGTCGCCGCCGCTGAACGGCCCGCCACGGGAACGGCCGTCCCTGCCCTCGGCGGCGGGGACGGTCGTCGTCCGGACGCCGCGGAACGGGCGCCGGACGGCCGGGGTCAGGTGCCGGTGGGCGGCGGCGCGGGGCTGATCGGGGTGCGGCCGCGGGCCAGCACCCACACCATGGCGGCGAGCGCGGCCACCTGGACCGGCCAGCCGAGCGCGACCTTCGCCACCCCGAGCGCGGCGACCTGGTCGGCGAAGTAGAGCGGGAGCTGCACCACCACGCGCAGCAGGCAGGGCAGGATGAGCAGCCAGGTCAGCCGCGAGCAGAGCCGGACGATGCCGGGGTCGCGCCGCCAGCCGGTCGGGTCGCCGGTCACCGAGCCGATGAGGAACCCGACGACCGGCCAGCGGACGATGATCGACAGTGTCATCGCGGCCGCGTAGGCGGCGTTGTAGAGGATGCCCGGCATGAAGACGTCCTTGGCCTCGCCCGTGCGGGAGGCGAAGAACGCGCCGATGCCGATGCCGACCAGGCTGTTGAGCACGAACTGCGGCGTGGAGCGCTGCGCCAGCCGCACCACCAGCAGCAGGACGGCCGCGCCGATGCTGATGATCAGCGAGGTCTTGAGCTGCTCGGTGACGATCCAGGAGACGGTGAAGGCGATCGTCGGCACGGCCGCCTCGACGATGCCCCGCACGCCGCCGAGCGCCTTGGTGAGCTGGGCGCGGATGGCGGCCTCGACGGTGTCGTGCGCGGCCGCCTCGCGGGCCGTCTCGGAGGACGTGCTCACCGGCGCGCTCCCGTGGCCGGCGCGTCCTTGGGCGGCTGCATGGTCATTGGTCTCCTCGCCTGGGGGAACCGTGGTCACTGGCCGCTCGCCGGCCGCAGCTCGTAACGAGGGTTGAACATCACCTTACGGCCGTCCTGGACGCTGACGAGCCCTTCGGCGCGCACGACGCGCCCCGGCTCGATGCCCACGATCTTCCGTCGGCCCAGCCACACCAGGTCGACCACGTCCGACCCGTCGTACAGCTCGGCCTCGAGCGACGGGACGCCGCCCCGGGGCCGCAGCGTCACCGTGCGCAGGGTGCCCGCGACGCAGAACCTCCTGCGCTGGCCGCAGGAGGCGATGGGCGTCGCCCCGTACTGGTCGAGGTCCTCCTGGAGCTCCGCCGCCTCCAGCTCGGCCTGGCTGGTCGTCAGCCGCCGCAGGAAACCGCGCAGCCCCCGTTTGACGGGCTCTGCCGTACTCATCTCTGTTCACTCCTCGCGAGCCCTGTGGTCCTGACCGTCCTGCCCGCAGCTTACGTCAGCGAGTCTCGCTGATCTCAGGTCCGCGCTCGAACGGATCGAGCGAGGGCCGGCCCTCCTGGGCGGCCTGCTGCTCGACGGCCTGACGGGCCTCGGCGGGCAGGCGCAGCTCGATGGGCTCCTTGGGCGCCATGGGCAGGTCACCCCGGACGACCACGATGTCGCGCAGGACGTCCTCCAGGGTCTTGGCGACGTCGGGGTCGGCGATGGCCCGGCCGCTGATGACCCCGCGCAGGAACCAGCGCGGGCCGTCGACGCCGATGAACCGGACGGGCTGGGTGGCGCCGTCCTGCATGATCTCGGCGGCCAGCTCGGCGCCGAAGGGGCCCTCGCGCTGCTCGCAGGTGCCCCCGGCGGCGGTCAGCTCGCGCGACAGCTCGCCGCGGACCTCGTCCCAGATGCCGGTCTTCTTGGGCGCGGCGAACGCGTGCACCTGCAGGGCGCTCTCTTCGACCATGACGATGGCGCCGACGATCTGGTCGCCGGCGACGTTGAGCTGGATCTCGAACCCGGAGCCGATGGGCAGGCGCATGCCGCCCAGGTCGACCCGCTCGGTGTCGGGGTGGGGCTCGTCGGCGTCCCACGGTCCCGACTCGCGGACGGGGACCGGCGCCTCGGCGGCCGGTGCCGTCTCCTCTTGCTCCGCATGACGGCGGCGTCGGAACACTTCGTTCACACTCCTTGTCGACTTATCGGCCGGTGGAGCCGAACCCGTCGGCGCCGCGCGCCGACCCGGGAAGCCGCTCCACCTCGTAGAAAGCTGCCTTCTCGACCCGCTGGACGACGAGCTGGGCGATGCGGTCGCCCCTGCGCAGCCGCACGGCGTCCTTGGCGTCGGTGTTGATCAGTGTCACCCGGATCTCGCCGCGGTAGCCGGCGTCCACCGTGCCGGGCGCGTTGACGAGCGTGACACCGTGGCGGGCCGCGAGGCCGGAACGCGGGTGCACGAAGGCCGCGTACCCGTCCGGCAGCGCGATCGCCACGCCGGTGCCCACGACGGCCCGCTCGCCCGGCAGCAGCTCGACGTCCGCGGCGGCGTGCAGGTCGGCCCCCGCGTCACCCGGGTGGGCGTAGGACGGGAGCGGAAGGCCGGGGTCGAGCCGCTGGATCAGCACCTCGATCATGGATTCACCTCGTGGTCGTGGAGCCGCGCTCGGCTGACGTCGGTGTGACCTCGCCTGCCGGGCCGCCGGGCGCCCACCGGGACCGGCACGCCGGCGCGGCGGCCCGCGGGCGCGTGGGCCGGGCCCTCAGCCTCAAGGTACGCCCTGAAGCGTACCGGGGCGGGCGGGGCGTGCAAGGTGTCACGAACGGAGACCTTACCCGCTGTGCTGCGGCGACACGTCCTCCCCCGCGGCGGGCGCGCGGCCCGCGGCGGGCGCGGCCGGTCCGGCGGCCTCGTGCGGCTCCTGCGGCCGGCGCGGCGGGGGCGGATCGGCGGACTCGCGCGGCCGGCGCGGCGCGGCGGGCGCCCCGGGCTCAGCGGACTCGGCGGACTCGGTTGACTCGGTTGGCTTGGCGGGCTTCCTGGGCTCGGCGGGCTCCTGCGGCGCGGCGGGCCCGGCCGGCGGCTGCGGCCCGGGCGGCTCGTGCGGGGCGGCGGGCGGCAGCTCACGCGGGCTCCTGCGCAGCTCGGGCAGGGCGCGGTAGACCACCGCGGCGATCGGCACGGCGATCGCCGCGCCGGCGATGCCGCCCAGGATGCCGCCGATCGCCAGCACCAGGATGATCGCCAAAGGATGGAACTTCACGGCCCGCCCGACGATCATCGGCTGGAGCACGTGGTTCTCCAGCTGCTGCTCGACGAGCAGGATGCCGATGAAGACCAGGGCGAAGATGGGCCCCTGCGCGCCGAGGGTCACCAGGGCGGCCAGGCCCCCGGCGATGAAGATGCCGATGATCGGGATGAAGCTCGCCAGGAAGATCAGGACCGCGAGCGGCGCCCACAGCGGCACCCTCATGGCGAACAGCACGATGCCGATGATCACGCCGTGGATGGCGGCCACGATGACCGTGCCGTGGATGTACTGCGAGAGGGTGTGCCAGGCGGCGCGGCCGGCGCGGTCGACCCGGGGCGCGGCCGAGCCGAAGCCGCGCAGGAACCACGACCAGATGCGGTCGCCGTCCTTGAGCATGAAGAAGGTGACGAACAGCAGCAGGACGATGGAGGCGAGGACCTCGATGAAGACCGCCGCCGTGGACAGCAGCGCTCCGGTGAGCGCGCTGCGCTGGGCGTTGACCTGCCGGATGATCTCATCCAACATGCCGGTGAGCTGGGCCTCTTTGAGGTGGAACGGTCCGGTGAGCAGCCAGCCCTGCACGTCGCGGGTGGTCTTCTGGATCTGCGCGATCAGCCCGGGGAACTCGTCGTTGGCCCGGGTGCCGATGATGAACCCGACGGCGACCAGCAGGGCGAGGGCGGACAGCATGGTGACCCACGTCGCCCAGATGGGGCGCAGGCCCGCCTTGCGCAGCCGGTCGGTGAGCGGGTAGAGCAGGGCGGTCAGCAGCAGCGCCACCGCCAGGGGCAGCGCCACGAAGCTGAGGTGGACGATGATCTGCGCCGAGAAGTAGATCACCACGCCGATGACGATCAGCCGCCAGCTCCAGGCCGCCATGGCGGAAAGCACCGGTGGCACAGTGCGCCCGTCAGTCTCCCGTTCCGCGATCACCATTACAGACTGGCACGCCGGGCGGCCGAACGCGCGCAGGTTACGGCCCGGTTCAAGCGACGGCCTGGTCTCCCCCGCCGAAGGCCACCCGATATGCCCGTCTCGCTGGTGAATGGGTCACCCGGCGGCGGCCTCGGCGAGCGTGACGGTCACCTCCGGCTCACCGTCGGCGGAGCCGAGGACGAACTCCTCGACCGCTCCGGCCGCGCACAGGTCGTCCTGCCCGTGGCGCACCAGCTCGACGGCGGCGCCGTGGACGTCCAGCCGCGCCACCTCCGCGCGCATGGACAGCTTGGCCGCGGACTTGGCCTTGCGGACCTCGCGCAGCACCTCCGACACCGCGGCCAGGACCCGCGCGTCGCCGGAGGCGTCCAGTTCGCCGGCCGACGGCCAGGCGGCGCGGTGCACCGAGCCCTCCCGCCACCAGGACCAGACCTCCTCGGTGACGAACGGCAGGAACGGCGCGAACAGCCGCAGCATCACCTGGAGCGCCTGCCGCAGCGCGGCGCGGGCCGACACCGCTCCGGCGTCGTCCCCGTAGGCGCGGGACTTGACCAGTTCGAGGTAGTCGTCGCAGAACTCCCAGAAGAACCGCTCGGTGGCCTCCAGGGCGCGGGTGTAGTCGTAGGACTCGAAGGCGGCCGTGGCCTCCTCCACCACTCCGGCCAGCCGGGCGAGCATCGACCGGTCGAGCGCCGCGGTGACCTGCTCCCCCGCCGCCTCGCCCAGGCCGAGCACGAACTTGGAGGCATTGAGGATCTTGATGGCCAGGCGGCGGCCGACCTTGATCTGCCCGGTGTCGAAGGCCGTGTCGGTGCCCGGACGGCCGCCGGCGGCCCAGTAGCGGACCGCATCGGAGCCGTACTCGCGCAGCAGGCCCATGGGCGTGACCACGTTGCCCTTGGACTTGGACATCTTCTTGCGGTCGGGGTCGAGGATCCAGCCGGCGATCGCGGCGTCGCGCCAGGGCAGCACGCCGCTCTCGAGGTGCGCCCGGACCACCGAGGCGAACAGCCACGTGCGGATGATCTCGTGGGCCTGCGGCCGCAGGTCCATGGGGAACACCCGCCGGTACAGGTCGTCGTCGCGCTCCCAGCCCGAGACGATCTGCGGGGTCAGCGAGGAGGTGGCCCAGGTGTCCATGACGTCGGGGTCGGCGGCGAAGCCGAAGGGCTTGCCCCGCTGGTCCTCGGCGTAACCGGGCGGCACGTCACTCGAGGGGTCGACCGGCAGGGCGTCCTCGGGCGGCACGATCGGCGCGTCGTGGATGGGCAGGCCCTCGGAGTCCAGCGGGTACCACACGGGGATGGGCACGCCGAAGAACCGCTGCCGGGAGATCAGCCAGTCGCCGGCCAGGCCCTGCACCCAGTTCTCGTAGCGCACCCGCATGTGCGGCGGGTGCCAGCGCAGCTCGCGCCCGCGTTCGAGCAGCGCCGACCGCAGCCGGGGATCGCGCCCGCCGTTGCGGATGTACCACTGGCGGGTGGTGACGATCTCCAGCGGCCGGTCGCCCTTCTCGTAGAACTTGACCGGGCGGGAGACCTTGCGCGGCTCCTCCTCCAGTTCCTCGGTGTCCCGCAGCAGTTGGACGATGCGCTCGCGGGCCGAGTGGGTCGTCAGGCCGGCCAGCAGGGCGTAGGTCTCGGCCGGGACCCCCTCGGGCGGATCGGCCAGCATGCGGCCGTCCCAGCCGATGACCGGGCGGGCCGGCAGGTCGAGCTCGCGCCACCAGACGACGTCGGTGAGGTCGCCGAAGGTGCAGATCATCGCGATGCCGGAGCCCTTGTCGCGCTCGGCCAGCCGGTGGGCGAGCACGGGCACCTGGACGCCGAACAGCGGCGTGCGCACCGTCTTGCCGAACAGGGGCTGGTAGCGCTCGTCGTCGGGGTGGGCGACCAGGGCCACGCAGGCCGGGATCAGCTCAGGGCGGGTGGTCTCGATGGCGACGCCGTCGGCGTACGCGGTGCCGGGGACCCCGCCGAACCGGATGCGGTGGAAGGCGCCCGGCCACTCGCGGTCCTCCAGCTCGGCCTGGGCGACGGCCGTGCGGAAGGTCACGTCCCAGAGGGTGGGCCCCTCGGCGACGTACGCCTCGCCGCGCGCCAGGTTGCGCAGGAACGCCCGCTGGGAGGCGGCCCGGGAGGCCTCGTCGATCGTGGCGTAGGTCAGCGACCAGTCGACCGACAGCCCGAGGTGGCGCCACAGCTCCTCGAAGGCCTTCTCGTCCTCGGTGGTCAGCTGCTCGCACAGCTCGATGAAGTTGCGCCGCGAGACGGGGACCTGGCGCTTGGGGTCGGGCTTGCCCGGCGGGCGGAAGCCGGGGTCGTAGGGCAGCGAGGGGTCGCAGCGCACGCCGAAGTGGTTCTGCACGCGGCGCTCGGTGGGCAGGCCGTTGTCGTCCCACCCCATGGGGTAGAACACCTCACGTCCGCGCATGCGCTGGAAGCGGGCGATCGTGTCGGTGTGGGTGTAGGAGAAGACGTGGCCGACGTGCAGGGCGCCCGAGACGGTCGGCGGCGGGGTGTCGATGGAGTAAACCTGCTCGCGGGTCTTGGCCCGGTCGAAGCGGTAGGTGCCCTCGGCCTCCCAGCGGGCCGCCCATACCGGCTCCAGGCCATCGAGAGAGGGCCTTTCGGGAACGGTGACATGGCGCGGTCGCTGTTGGGTCATGGCGCCCTATGGTATGGCGTCACCCCGCCCTCCGGCACGAGGGGCTAGGGTTCATCTAGATCGACGAGGGGAGAAGTCATGGCCAAATCAGACGAGGTCGAGAAGCCCGACATGGCGTGGCGGCTCATCGGCGCGGTGGTCGCGCTGGGCGTCGGGTACGCCACCCGCAAGGCCATCGAGATCGGCTGGCAGAAGACCACCGGCAAGAAGCCGCCTGCCGACCCCAACTCGCTGGAGACCAGCCTCGCCGAGGCGGTGGGCTTCGCGGTGGTGCTGGGCGTGGGCATGGAGGTCGCCCGCATCGTGGTGACGCGCTCGGCCCACAAGAGGTACCGGGCGTGGAAGGCCATCCCCGAGAAGGCCGAGCGCGTCGTCAGGTCGTAGGGCGGTCGTCAGGTCGTAGGGCGGTCAGCGCTCCAGGGCCGCCAGGAACTCCCCCGCCCACCGGTCGACGTCATAGGTGGCGACGCGGCGGCGCATGGAGCGCATCCGCCGCGACAGCTCGTGCGGGGTGGCCCGCATGGCGGCGACCATCTGCCGCTTGAGCCCCTCGACGTCGTAGGGGTTGACCAGGAAGGCGTGCTTGAGCTCGTCGGCCGCGCCCGCGAACTCGCTGAGCACGAGCGCGCCCCGCAGGTCGTGCCGGCAGGCGACGTACTCCTTGGCGACGAGGTTCATGCCGTCGCGCAGCGGCGTGACCACCATGACGTCGGCGGCGCAGTACAGAGCGGCCAGCTCTTCGCGGTCGTAGGACTGGTGGAAGTAGTTCAGCGGCGGGACGCCGAGCACGCCGTGCTGGCCGTTGATGCGCCCCACCCGCAGCTCGATCTCGTCGCGCAGGGCGCGGTAGCTCTCGACCCGCTCGCGGCTGGGCGTGGCGATCTGGACGAACACCGCCTCGCCCGGGCTGATCGTCTTGTCGGCGAGCAGCTCGCCGAAGGCCTTCAGCCGCTGGCCGATGCCCTTGGTGTAGTCGAGCCGGTCGACGCCGAGCAGGACGTGCTCGGGCTCGCCCAGCTCGGCGCGGATCTCCTTGGCGCGGGCGAGGATGTGCGGCTCGCGCACCAGGGAGTCCAGCTCGCCGAAGTCCACCGAGATCGGGAACGCCTCGGCGCGGACGGTGCGGTCGCCGACGAAGATCTCCTGCCGCTGGTTCTGCAGGCCGAGCTGGCGGCGGCACAGCCGGATGAAGTTGGAGGCGCCGCCGGGCCGCTGGAAGCCGACCAGGTCGGCGCCGAGCAGCCCTTCGAGGATCTCGCGCCGCCAGGGGAGCTGCCAGAACAGCTCGGCGGGCGGGAAGGGGATGTGCAGGAAGAAGCCGATGCGCAGGTCGGGCCGCAGGGCCCGCAGCATCGAGGGGACGAGCTGGAGCTGGTAGTCCTGGATCCAGACGACGGCGTTCTCGGCCGCGGCGTCGGCGGCGGCCCGCGCGAACCTCTCGTTGACCGCGCGGTAGGCGTCCCACAGCACGCGGGAGAAGACGGGCGTCGCCACGACGTCGTGGTACAGCGGCCACAGGGTCGCGTTGGAGAACCCCTCGTAGTAGAGCTCGACCTCGCCGGCCGAGAGCGGGACGGGGATGAGGTTCATGCCGTCGTGCTCGAAGGGCTTGAGCTCCTCGTCGGGAGCCCCGTGCCAGCCCAGCCACGCGCCGTCGCGGCGTTGCATCACGGGCGCGATCGCCGTGACCAGGCCCCCGGGACTGCGCCGCCAACTGGCGGTGCCGTCCGCCGTGATGGTCCTGTCCACGGGCAACCGGTTCGCGACGATCAGAAACGAGCTGCGCACACGTCCTCCCTCGTTGCCTTGTGATCGGTCCATGACCACCATACGAAACCGGGTGTGGCTCTCTGTACGGGGCCTCAGGTGGCGGGCGTCACAGGCGGGCGACGGCGCGAGGCGCGGCGAGAGAGATCGACCGGCTCGCGGGGGTCACGGCGAGGGGGTGCGGAGCGGCGCCGGGGGCCGGCGGTGCGGAGGGCCGTTCGGTGCCCGGGGAGGTGGAAGAGCGCGGCGCCGTCGCGGTGAGGGGAAGGACGCCGGCCGGGGGGTCGACGGGGGTCAGTCGGTGATGGAGGAGGGCTGGTCGGGGGCGGGGAGGGCGAGCTGGCGGCCGAGGTCCTTGCGGACGGCCTGGGCGAGGCGCTTCGTGGCGGCCCTGTTGAGGGCGCCTCCGGCGACGGCGCCGGTGAGGAACGGCCCTAAGGTGGTCAGGTGGCGGCCGAGCGTGCGCATCAGCCGGTTGCGCAGGGCGGCCTTGGCTGCGGCGCCGAGGGCCACCTGCACCGACGCGGGGGCGAGCGGGTCGACCCCTCGCTGCTTGGACCAGGCGACGGTGAACGCCATCGCCCGCTGGCTGCCGCTGCCCGGCACCTGCACGCCGTACACCTCGTACAGCTCGGCGATGAGCTTGACCTCGATGGCGGCGACGACGAGCGTCTCGGCCACGAGCTGCGCGGGCGCCGACAGCAGCAGCGGCGGCGCGGCGAACTCGGCGGCGGCCAGAACCCCGCCGACCGCTCCCACCGCCATCGTCGCCTTGCCCGCGGTGCGCACCAGGTCGTCGGCGAGCGCGTCGCCGGACAGGCCGTAGTGGTGCTCCTGCAGCGTCGCCAGGTCGCGGATCGGCAGGCGCGGCGCGATCGCGGCGAACATGTCGGCGAGCCAGCGGCCCCGCGCGGCGCCCGACCTGCGGGCCCGATTCTGGGCCGTCATGAGCGCCGCGCTGAGGCGGCCGAGCAGCCGTCGCCGCTCGGCCCCGTCAATGTCGCCGCCGCCGGAAAGCTTGCCGACGAGCTCGGCGACCTCGGCTTCCGCTCCGGTCTGGTCCCCCGGGGGCGGGAGCTCCGGCCGCCCGGGCTGGTCCTGCGGTGTTCGATCCGTTCCAGATGTCACGGACCCTCCAAGAGTCTCAGGCGGCGCATTCCCGGCAGATCTGCTGCCCGCCCTTGTCAGAGGCGAGCTGGCTGCGGTGATGCACCAGGAAGCAGCGCGAGCAGGTGAACTCGTCCGCCTGCCTGGGGATCACCCGGAGCGAGAGCTCCTCGTTGGACAAGTCGGCACCGGGAAGCTCGAGCGACTCGGCCAGATCGGTCTCGTCGATGTCGATGCTGCCGGAGGACTTGTCGGTCCGCCGCGCCTGGAGTTCCTGGAGGCTGTCCTCACTCAGGTCGTCGTCGGTCTTGCGCGGGCTGTCGTAATCGGTGGCCATTTGCGTATTCATCCCCCTCATCTATTGCGTGCGCGTCGCGCGTCGCGCGTCGCGCGTCTGTAACGTCTGGGCGATCCATCTTGTGCCCGCATCTCTCGGGGAATTTTGCAATCGGTACCCCGTCGGAACGGTGGACGAACCTCCTGACACGTGAGGGTCTAGCCGCCTTCGCCGCGCGGTTAGCCAAATATGGCGAAAACCTAAGCATTGGCGACAGGACCCACCGTGTTCGACGGCACATCCAACCACATGTCTGGCGCGAACGAGACGCCCCCCGCCGTATCAGCCCGCCGGAAGTCTCACCGTCATCACCAGTCCCCCGCCTTCCCTGGGGATCGCCTTCACGGTCCCCTGGTGAGCGCGGACGACCGCGCGCACGATGGACAACCCGAGCCCCGCACCGCGCGCCGATTCCACGCGGTCGGAGTGCAGGCGCCTGAAAGGTTCGAACAGGTCGTCCACCTCGTACGCGGGAACGTGCGGCCCGGTGTTGGCCACCTGAACAACCGGAGTGCCGTCCACCATTCCCGTACGGAGCCAGACTTCTCCGGACTCGCCGATGTTGTGCTTGATCGCGTTCTCCACCAGGTTGGCGACCAGGCGTTCGAGCAGCACCGGGTCGCCCATCGTGGGCGCGGGGCGCAGGTCGGCGTGCACGCTCACCTGGGTCTCCTCGGCGAAGGACGCGTGCTGCTCGACCACGGTCTGCCCGACGTCGCGCAGGTCGACCGGCTTGCGGGTGGCGAGCTCCCGTTCGCTGCGGGCGAGCAGCAGCAGGCCCTCGATGAGGTGCTCGTTCCTGGCGTTGGTGCCGAGCAGGGTGCGCCCGAGGACCTTCAGGTCCTCCGAGGCGCGCGAGTCGCCGAGCGCGACCTCCAGCACCGTGCGGTTGATCGCGAGGGGCGTGCGCAGCTCGTGGGAGGCGTTGTCCACGAAGCGCCGCTGGGCGTCGAAGGCCCGGTTGAGCCGGGTGAGCATCGCGTCGAAGGTGTCGGCGAGCTCCTTGATCTCGTCGTTGGGGCCCTGGAGGTCGATGCGCTCGTGCGCCAGCGAGGTCTCCGACAGCCGGCGCGCGGTCGCGGTCATCTTCTGGATCGGGCGCAGCGCCCGGTCGGCGACGAAGTAGCCGAACAGCAGCGCCAGGATGCCCACGCCGCCGAGGGCCAGCAGCGACCTGATCAGCAGTTGGTGCCGGGCGGCGGTGATCGTGTCGGCGCGGAAGTTCGCCCATTTGTCCTGGAGGATGGCGGCGTAGTCGGGCCGGACGTTCTCCAGGTCGAACGGGAAGGCGGGCCAGGAATCCCAGATCGCCTTGCCGACGAAGGAGTAGATCACGAATAGCAGCAGCGCGCCCGCCGCGAAGAACAGCGCGCCGTAGGTCAGCGTCAGCCGCACCCGGATGCTCATGCGCCCGGTGACCCGCCTCAGCCGGGCCAGGAGGTCCTCGGCGACCGGCCTCGGGGCGATGGGCGGCGGCCCGTCCCAGGCGGGCGGCCCGCTCGGCGGCGGAGGCGCCGCCTTGGGGCGGAACGGCTGGCGGCCGCCCTCGGACGACAACACCTCGCTCCGCCGGCCGCCTCCCCAGGCGGCCTGCGTCTTGTCGGGCTGCGCGGGGACGCGGGGGCCCGGCTCGGCGGCGCCCGCCGAGGGCGAGGGCTGGGCGACGGGGGTGGCCGTGGCCGAGCGCGGCGGTGAGCCGGCCGGCCGCTGCCCCGCCGCCGCCGAGCCCTGCCCGCCCGCGCGGACCGGCGCCGCGTTCTGGGCGCGCTCGCGGACCGGCGCGGCCTTCTGGGAACCCGTGCGGATCTGCGCGGCGTTCTGGGCGCCCGCGCGGACCGACAGGGCCGCCGGTCCCGGCGCGGCGCCGGCGTCCTCGGCGCCCGCGGGCAGCGGGGAACCGGGCGGGACGATGACCGGCTGGGGGGCGGCGAAGGTGGGACGCCCGGCCTCGGCGTCCCGCGCCGCGTCGTGTTCGTCGCTCACAGCTTGTAACCCACTCCCGGCACCGTCTCGATCACCGCCGGCTCGCCGAGCTTCTTGCGCAGCGTCATCATCGTGACCCGCACCACGTTGGTGAAGGGGTCGATGTTCTCGTCCCAGGCCTTGTCGAGCAGGTCCTCCTGGCTGACGACGGCGCCCTCGGCCCGCATCAGCTCCTCAAGGACGGCGAACTCCTTCTTGGTCAGCGCGATCTCGTTGCCGTCCCTGGTGACCAGGCGCTTGCCCGGGTCCAGGCGGACGCCCGAGCGCTCCAGCACCGGCGGCAGCGCCGGCGCGGAGCGGCGGCCGAGCGCCCGCACGCGGGCCACCAGCTCCATGAAGGCGAACGGCTTGGCCAGGTAGTCGTCGGCGCCGAGCTCCAGGCCCTCGACCTTGTCGTCCACCTCGCCCGACGCGGTGAGCATCAGGATGCGCGAGGCGGTGCGGCCGGCCACCAGGCGCCGGCACACCTCGTCGCCGTGGATCTTCGGCAGGTCGCGGTCCAGCACGATCACGTCGTAGTCGATGTACCCCGTGCGCTCCAGCGCGCCGGCGCCGTCGTAGGCGACGTCGACGGCCATCGCCTCCCGGCGCAGCCCCGTCGCGATCGCGTCCGCGAGCACCCGCTCGTCTTCCACCACAAGCACTCGCACGGCCCTGGCACCTCCTGCTAGTCGCGACCTCGCGCGATCGGTCATTGCTCCGCGGCCGGGCGGTTGCGCTTCCCGCGCCCGTGGCCGTACCCCGCGCAGGCCCATTCTTGCCACATCCGGCTTAAGCGCATGGTAAGCACTCGTCCACCGTGCGCCGGACGCGTGACATAAAGCACACCCCCGACATAAGGCATGGCGGGTTTAAGCGCGACAGAGCGGTGGGTAGACCCGCAAGACCCACTCACATGGCCGGGGAAGACCTTGTGCTCTCCCCAGGCGGTAGGTGGCCACACTGCTCCTTCGCCCCTCGAGAAAGAAGGTGAGATGGGCGAGTTCACCAGCACGATCACATACCGGCTCGACCAGGCCTATAAAGGTCTCCAGGAGGCGCGCACGAGCGGCGACGACTTCCTCGCCGACACTCTCACCGCCGAGATAGAGGATCTGCGCCGGATCGCCGTCGACAACGGCGTGCCGATCCAGACCTGACCGGCCTCCTCGCCCACGGCGCCGGGCCCGCCCCCCACCCACGGGGCGGGCCCTTCGCATGCCGGGGAGCCGCGCGGACGTCCGGCGGCGCCGGGCTACAGGTCGCGCTCGGGGTTCAGCGGGACGAGCAGGTCGTGCAGGTCCTGGAACAGGCCGGGCGCCGCGCACAGCGTCAGTTTGCGGCTCTGCGGCCGCCCGTTCAGCCCGCCGATCCTGGCCCCCGCCTCGACGGCGATCAGGCCGCCGGCCGCGAAATCCCAGATCTGCGGGCCCCGCTCGTAGTACCCGTCCACCCGCCCGGCCGCGACCGAGCACAGGTCCACCGCGCACGACCCGCCCCGGCGGATGTCGCGCACCACCGGCAGCACCCGCGTCAGCACCTCGGCCTGGACGGCCCGCCGCTCGGGCAGGTAGCCGAACCCGGTGGCGATCAGCGCCTCGGCGAGCGGCACCCCGGCGGTGCAGCGCAGCCGCTCGGCCGCGACGCCCTCGCGCAGCAGTTCGGCCCCGCCGCCCTTGGCCGCCGCGTACAGCTCGCCGCGCGCCGGCACGTTCACCACGCCGGCGACCACCTCCCCGTCGACCTCCACGGCGATGCTGACCGCCCAGTCCGGCAGGCCGTACATGAAGTTGACCGTGCCGTCGATGGGGTCGACGATCCAGCGGACGCGGCCTTCACCGGTCTCGGCGCCCGCCGTCTCGCCCTCCTCCTCGCCGAGGAAGGCGTCATGCGGCCTTTCGGCCCCGACCCGCTGCCTGATCAGCTCCTCGGAGGCGCGGTCCAGGGCGGTGACCACGTCGGTCCTGCTGGACTTGGTCTCGATCGCCTCCGGGCGCGCGGTGCGCTTGGCGAGCAGCATGTCCCCCGCCTCGCGCGCGATGTCGGCGGCCAGCCGCAGGAAGTCGGTCATGCCACCGACTCCGGGCGCTTCCACTCCTCGCCGAGCACATGCTGACCGAGGAAGGCCAGCACGGTCTCGTACCAGGCGACCGCGTTGCCCGGCTTGAGGATCCAGTGGTTCTCGTCGGGGAAGTACAGGAACTTCGACTCCACCTGCGACCTGCGCAGGTCCCACCACAGACGCAGCGCCTCGCCGATCGGCACGCGGTAGTCCTTGTCGCCGTGGATCACCAGCATCGGGGTGGTGATCTCGCCGAGCCAGTGGTGCGGCGACAGCTCCCGGTACAGATCGCCGCCGACCGGGCCGAACTCCCGCTCCCAGTAGTCGGAGGCGTCGGTGGTGCCGGCGAACTGCTCGAGGTTCCACAGCGAGGCGTGCGTCACGACGGCGCGGAACCTGTCGGTGTGCCCGGCGATCCAGTTGGCCATGTAGCCGCCGAAGGACCCGCCCATCATGCCCGTGCGCCCGCCGTCGATGTCCGGGCGGGCGACGCACGCGTCGGTGACCGCCATCAGGTCGGCATGGGTGCGCGGGCCCCACTTGCCCCAGCCGCGCGCGATCATGTCCTGCCCGTAGCCGGTGGACATGCACGGGTCGGGCATCAGGACGGCGTAGCCGTGCTCGGCCATGATCCAGGGGTTCCAGCGCCACATCCAGTCGTTCCAGCTCGCCATCGGGCCGCCGTGGACCCACAGCAGCAGCGGCGCGGGGTTGTCCGCAGAGGCGCCGGCGGGCAGCGCGAGCCAGGCCCTGATCTCCACGCCGTCGTCGGCGACCGCGGACACCTCGGTGAGCGTCCCGGGGATCTCGACCTTCGGGGCCGGGGACGGCAGCTCGGTGATCCCGCCGTCGGCCAGGTCGATGCTGACCGGGGCGGGCGGGGCGTCGGGGAAGCTGCGCAGCGCGTACAGGCGCCGCCCGTCGGGCGAGGGGCACAGCTCCTGGTAGGCGCCGTCGGGCGGGGTGAGGCGCTCGTGCTCGCCGGACAGGCTCACCTTGAAGATCGGGCGCCTTCCGTGGTCGTCGGCGGCGACGTAGAGCGAGCCCGAGTCGGGCGCCCAGGCGACGCCCGCGGCCGGCAGGGCGACGGTGCTCGCCTGCCCGCCGTCCTGCCCGGCGTCCAGGGGACCGATCCACACCGTGTACTCGACCGGCCGGTCCACGGCGCCGGGGCGCATCATCAGGCAGGCGACGTGACGGCCGTCCGGGGAGACGGTCACCAGTCCCGCCACCTCGAGAGCTGGGTCGGACACCAGGGTGCGCCGCTCGCCGGTGGCCACGTCGATCGCCACCAGCTCGAACCGGACGCCGCCGGTCGGCAGCGGCACGCCCCAGGAGGTGACGACGGTGGAGCCGTCGGGGGTGAGCGCGAAGGAGACCTCCTGCAGCGCGCCACCCGGGTCGGGGGTCAGATCGCGCGGCTCGGCGAGCGCCGGGAGCGCGGCGGCGAACAGCCGCGTCCGCGCGGGGCCGAGGTCGTGGTCCCAGAAGCGGACGGGATATCCCTCGTGGAGGACCGCGCTGATCCCCGCGTCCTTCCTGGCCTTGCGGCGCTCGGCCTCGGAGGCGGCGTCGCCGTCGAGCACGTCCGCGGTGAAGACCACGCCCTCGCCGGCGGTCTCGACGGCGCCGATGCCGCCGGGCCGGTCGGCCACCCTGCGCGCCTCGCCGCCCTTGGCGGGCAGCAGCCACAGCGCGGGCACCTCGTCCTCGGGCTGGTCCTTGACGTCCGGGTCGGGACGCCGCGACACGAACAGCAGGTCGCCGTCCCGGGTGAACCGGGCGCCGGTCTCCCCCTTGGCCGAGCGGGTCAGCCGGAACGCCTCACCCTCGGGCTCGACCGGCACCTGCCAGATGGAGGTTCCATAGGACTTCCCATCGGGGTTCAGCGACTGGACGACCGACACCAGCCGGGACCCGTCCGGGGACAGTTGCAGCGACAGCACTCGGGGAATGGCGACAAATCGGCGTATGTCCTTGAAGAGGCTCACTTCCCCGAACCTACCCCCCTCTCCCGCCGCCGCCCCAACACCACACCCACCCCGCCCCTCGCGGGCGCCGTGGAGCCCTCCCTTCGCGCCCCGCGCCCGCGCCGACGTCAGCGCCGCAGAGCCTTCCCTCCGTGCCTCGCGCCGCCGCACACCCCTCCCTCCGCGCCTCGCGCCGGCGCCGCCTCGCCTTCGCGCGGTGCTCGTCGACGCCGCATCCCGCGCGATGGGGTTGGATGGAGGCATGGCTCGTTACGACGCGTTGCTGATCGTCTCCTTCGGCGGGCCCGAGAAGCCCGAAGACGTCATGCCGTTCCTGGAGAACGTCGTCCGCGGCCGGGGCGTCCCCCGCGAGCGGCTGCTGGAGGTGGAGGCCCACTACCAGGGTTTCGGCGGGGTCAGCCCGATCAATCAGCAGTGCCGCGACCTGATCGAGGCGCTGCGGCCCGAGGTGGACCTGCCGATCTACTGGGGCAACCGCAACTGGCACCCGTTCCTGCGCGACACGCTGGGCAAGATGGCCGCCGACGGCGTCACCCGCGCGGCGGCCTTCATCACCGCCGCCTACAGCTCCTACTCCAGCTGCCGCCAGTACCTGGACGACATCGCCCGGGCCAGGGCCGAGGTCCCCGGCGCTCCGGAGATCGTCCGGCTGCGCCACTACTACGACCACCCCGGCTTCATCGCCGCGATGACCGACCACACCCGCGAGGCCCTCGAACGGCTCCCCCAGGAGCACCACGACGCCGCCCGGCTGGTCTTCACCGCCCACAGCATCCCGGTGTCCATGGCCGCCTCCTCCGGCCCGTCCGGCGGGGCGTACGAGGCCCAGTTGCGCGCCGCGGCCGCGCTGGTCGCCGGCGACCGGCCGTGGGACCTGGTGTGGCAGAGCCGCAGCGGCCCGCCCCAGGTGCCGTGGCTGGAACCCGACGTGTGCGACCACCTCGCCGCCCTGCACGAGGGCGGCACGAGCGCCGTGGTGCTGGTGCCCATCGGGTTCGTCTCCGACCACATGGAGGTCGTCTACGACCTCGACACCGAGGCCGCCGCCGTCGCCCGCGACCTCGGCATGCACCTCACCCGCGCCGCGACGGCCGGCACCCATCCGCGGTTCGTCTCCATGGTCCGCGAACTGCTGGACGAACCCGAGCCCGCGGCCTGCCTCGCCACCTGCTGTCCCGCCCCCCGCCCCCGCCCCCAGGCGTAGGCGCGGGCCTCGCGCTCAGGCGAACCGCGGGCGCCAGGTCCCGCGCTCAGGCAAGGGCGCAGGCCCACCCTCAGGCGTGGGCGCCGCAATAAGGCGTAGGCGTAGGCGCGGGCGTAGGCGTCGCGTTCAGGCGTAGGCGCCGGCGTGGGCGCTGCGCTCAGGCGTAGGCGCGGGCGTAGGCGTCGGCGATGCCGAGGACCTTGTTCACGTAGTCCCAGGAGTGGTTGTAGCGGAAGACCGCCGAGCGGAGCTTCGCGCCGCCCTGCCCGGCGCCGTTGGCGCACAGGTAGCGGGCGGCGCCGGGCACGGCGTCGTACGGGCTCCAGATGTCGGACCTGCCGTCCCCGTCGCCGTCCACGCCGTAGGCCTTCCAGGTGGCCGGCATGAACTGCATCGGGCCGAGCGCGCCCGCCGAGGACGGGCCGTTGTTGCGCCCGTGGCCGCTCTCGACCTGCCCGATGGCGGCCAGGACGGTCCACGACAGCCCGGGGCAGCCCTGCGCCGAGAGCTTGTAGAGGTCCAGGTAGCCGGCCGGCCGGCCGACCCGGTAGGTCCCCGGCTGGGCCTGCGCCGTCAGCGGGGCGGTGCTCGGCACAGCGCTCGGCGCCGCGCTCGGCGGGGCCACCGGCACGGGCGTGCCGGCCGCGCTCCGGGCGCCGACCACCACCACCTGTGCGCCCGCGCCCAGCAGCCGCCTCACCCGCACGCCCACGGCCGCCGCCTTGCCCGCCGGGGTGTGCACGAGAACCGCCACACCGGGGACCAGGCCGAGCGCGCGGCCCACCTCCTTGCCGACCAGCCCGTCGACGCCCGGCAGCCCGAACGGCGCCGACGCGGCGACGCGCAGCCGCGAACCGGCGCCCGCCTCGTACTCGCCGCCGAGCTGGAGCAGGTAGCGGCCGGCCGTCCTCGACTCGGCGATGAACTCCCCGCGCGCCAGCGCGCTCCACACCTCGGGCTCCTCGGCCACGGCCTTCGGCGCCCACGGGCGGAACTCCGCCGGGTCGACGGCGAGCAGGTTCAGCGTGGCCGTGGAGAAGCGCACCGCCCCGGCGTCGGCCGGCGTCACCTTGCCGACGTACTTCAGCGCGGCGATCCGCCGCAGCGCCGCCTCGGTCACCGGCGTGCGGGCCACGGCGATCAGCCGGGGCGGCGTGGCGGCCACCCGCTGGTACGTTGCCGAGCCGGAGGCGGTCGCCTCGGGATAAGGGGTCGTCGTAGGCCTGGCGGTCGCATCCGGACCGGCGTTCGCGTCGGGACCGCGCGTGGGGGTTGTCGTCTTTGGCCCCTTGTTGCTCTCCGGTCCCGTCTTGCTCTGCGGTCCCGCCGTCCTCTCAGGTCCCGCCGTCATGTTCGGTCCCGGGCTCGTCCTGGGGTCGACGGTGGTTCTCGGAGCCGCGGTCGTCCTGAGGTCCGGGGTCGCCGTGGGGTTCGCCGTCGTGCTCGGGTCGGCGGTCGTCCTGAGGCCGGTGCCGCCGTCCGGGACGGTGGCTGCGGAGGACGGGAGCGGCGACCCGGCCACGATCGGGCCCGGCGTGAGGACGGGGAACGGCGACACCTGCGTGGACAGGTCGCCGACGCCGGCCAGTTGGGTGCGTGCGGCGGCGGGAACGGCGCCGGCCGTGCCACGGCTGACCAGGAAGGCTCCCCCGGCCGCGACGCCGAGGACGATCAGCAGTGCCAGCCCGGCCATGACGGCGCGCGCCGGCAGCGGCCGAGGGGGAGGGGACACTTGACCCACGTTAGCCCCAGGAGTCCGTATTCGTGTACGTTGCCGGAAAATCACTTGAGCCGCGCTTCGATGGTGCGCGAAGGTGATGCGACACCGTAAGACGTGCGCCGGGGGCGTGCGAAAGGGGCGAGATCGTGGTCGGGCCGTATCGAGATCTGTTCAGCGCGCCCGGCACCAGAGGCTTCGTGATCGCCGGGTTCGTCGGGCGGATGCCCATGTCGATGCTCGGCATCGGCATCGTGCTGCTCATCTCGGCCCTCACCGGCTCGTACGCGACCGCGGGAGCGATCTCGGCGACGGTCGCCATCGCCTACGCGGTCGCCGCCCCGCTGTCCGGACGGCTGGTCGACCGCTTCGGCCAGGCCAGGGTACTCATGCCGCTGGTGCTGCTGCACGGCGCCGCGCTGATCGTGCTCATGCTGTGCACCGCCCTGGGCGCCCCCATGTGGGCGCTGTTCCTGTCGGCCGTGGTCGTCGGCGGGGCCGCGACCTCGCTCGGCTCGATGGTGCGGGCCCGCTGGTCGCACATCCTGGGCCGCTCCGCCAAGCTGCACACGGCGTTCTCGTTCGAGTCGGTGGCCGACGAGGTGATCTTCGTGGCCGGGCCCGCCCTGGTCACCGGCCTGACCACCTTGGTGAACCTGTACGCAGGTCTGATCTTGGCCCTGGTGTCCACTGTCGTCGGCACGGTGGCGTTCTCGCTGCAGCGCGGCACCGAGCCGCCCGTGCGCCCGGCGCACGCGCAGTCCGGCAGCCCGATCACCATCCCCGGCGTCGCGCTGCTGTCGTGCGTGTTCCTGGCGATGGGCGCGGTCTTCGGGTCGGTCGACCTGATCACCGTGGCCTTCGCGGAGGACCACGGCGCCAAGGCGGCCTCCGGCCTGCTGCTCGGGTCGTTCGCGGGCGGCAGCATGGTCTCCGGGCTCTGGTACGGGTCGCGGCACTGGCGCATCTCGCTGCGCCGGCGGTTCACGCGCGGCATCGCGGTGTTCGCCGCCGGCCTGACGCCGATCCTGCTCATCGGGGACATCAAGGTCATGGCGATCGCCCTGTTCTTCGCCGGGCTGGCCATCTCCCCCACGATCATCACCGGGTACGCGCTGATCGAGCGGCTGGTGCCGGGTCACCTGCTCACGGAGGGCATGTCGTGGGTGTCCACGGCGGTCGGCTTCGGCGTCGCCATCGGCGCCTGGGCGGCGGGACGGCTGACCGACGCCTTCGGCGCGTCCAACGCCTACGCGTTCTCGTTCGTGTGCGCACTGCTGGCCGTGGCGATCGGCCTCGGCGGCAGCACCTTGCTGCGCACGCCCGAGGCCGGCCATGCCGAGGCCACCTCCCCCGCCACCTGATCTCCGCCCCCGCCCTCCGGCCTCCGCCGCCCCGGCCCCCGCGTCCCGTTCGCGTTCGTCGCGGGGCCGAAGCCCGACGGCGGCGCCGGAGCCCGGCGGCGAGGCCGGCGGATCCGGCCGCGGGCGCCACACATGAGAGCCGCTCACATCTCTGGTCTTCGGCGTGCCACGTGGTTATCGTGCTCGTGCATGAAGGCCGTCTTCCGCAACTGGGCCGGCAACCAGTCCGCCGTCCCCGCCGAGGTCCGCACCCCCGCCTCCGCCGGCGAGGTGTCCCAGGCCGTGCGGGACGCCGCCGCGCGCGGCCTGCGGGTGCGCATGGTCGGCACCGGGCACTCCTTCACCGGAGTGGCGATCACCGATGGCATCCTGCTGCGGCCGGACGCGCTCACCGGCGTCCAGGAGGCCGGCGACGGCCGGGTGCGGGTCGCGGCCGGCACGCCGCTGCGCGTGCTGAACGAGGAGCTCGACCGGCGGGGGCTCGCGCTCGCCAACATGGGCGACATCACCGAGCAGACCGTCGCCGGCGCGATCCAGACCGGCACCCACGGCACCGGCCGCGACGTCGGCGGCCTGGCCGACCAGGTCACCGAGCTGGAGATGGTGCTCGCCGACGGATCGGTCGTCACGGTGTCCCACGGTGACCTGTTCGACGCGGCCCGGGTCGGCCTCGGCGCGCTCGGCATCCTCACGGCGGTCACCTTCAAGGTCGAACCGTCGTTCCTGCTGCGCAGCGACCGGCGGCCCATGGCGCTGGGCGAGATGCTCGACTCCCTTCCGGAGATGACCGGCGAGAACGAGCACCTGGACTTCTTCTGGCTGCCGCACACCGACACCTGCCTGACCAAGCGCAACAACCGCACGCCCGGCCCCGCCGCACCGCCCGGCGCCTTGCGTCACTGGCTGGACAGCGTCTTCATGGAGAACACGCTCTTCCACGCGCTGTGCGCGGTCGGCGGGCGCTTCCCGGACGCGATCCCCACGCTGAACGGCATCTCCGCGGGCGCGCTGTCCGCCTCCTGTCACACCGACAAGGCGTACAAGGTGTTCACCAGCGTGCGCAATGTGCGCTTCCTGGAGATGGAGTACGCGATCCCGCGCGAGCGGCTCGGCCAGGCGCTGCGCGAGACCCGCGACCTCATCGAGCTCAGCGACTGGCTGATCACCTTCCCCATCGAGGTGCGGGTCACCCCGCCCAGCGACGCGTGGCTGTCCACGGCGTACGGCAGGGAGTCGGCGTACATCGCCTGCCACGTCTACCGCCCGACGCCCAACCCCGCCTACTTCGAGGGCGTCGAGGCGATCATGACGCGGCTCGGCGGGCGCCCGCACTGGGGGAAGCTGCACACCCGGGACGCCGCCTATCTCGCGACGGTCTATCCGCGTTTCACCGACTTCACGGCCCTGCGCGATGAACTGGATCCGGGCCGCCTGTTCGCCAACGACTACCTGACCGGCGTCCTCGGCTGACGCCGGATCCCGTCACCGCCGGTGGCCGCTACCTGGGAGTGACCGCCGAGCCGTCCGAGGTTCCCGAGGTGCCGGTGCCGGACGTACCGGAGGTGCCGGAGCCTCCGTCCGTCCCGCCCGAGAAGTCGCCCTGACCGCCGGTGTCCTGGTCGGCGGTCGGCCCCCCGGTGTCGCCGCCGGTGCTCTGCGGCGACGCGACGTCCGACGGCTCGACCGACGGCTTCTGCGAGCCTCCGCCGGTCTGCCCTGACTCGTCCGTGGTCGGCTTGGCGGACCCGCCGGCCGAAGGTTCGCCCGCCGGCGCCTTGCCGGATTCCTCTCCGGGAGCGGACGGCGTCGGCGAGGGGTCTTCCCGATCGGACACCGTTCCGCCGAAGCTCGTCCCCGAGCCCTGCGCGCCGTGCACCGTCGCGGTCAGCGGCTTGCCGCTGACCAGCTCGAAGGCCACGATCCCGCCCATGCTCAGCCCGAAGGTGGCCACCGCCGCGGCGATCATCGTCACCCAGAGCGGCCTACGTCCCGTCTTCCGGTGCGGAGGAAGCGAATCGCCGTCATTCCCGCCGGCCGGATGGGAATCCCCGTCGCCCCCGGCCAGCCGGACGGGCTCCCCGTCGCGCCCGCTCAGCCGCACCGGGTCGCCGGCGCCGACGGGCAGATCGGCGGGCCCGTGATCGCGGACGGTGGCGTGCACGGCCGTCGCCAGGCCCTCGTCTCCGGCCCGCGCGACCACCGTCTCCTCGGCCCGCTCGGCCAGTTCGTCGCTCTCCCGCTGCCCGGTGATCAGCGAGTGCGCCTCCAGGAGCCGGTCCTTCGTGCGGTGGATGTAGTGGGTGTAGATCGCGTTGCCGACCGTGGTGCCGGCGCTGGCCAGCGCCGCCCCGATCACCGTCCCGTGAACCCCGAGGAAGGACGCCGCCACGGCCGCCGTGGCCGCCGCCAGTGCACTGCCCGCGATCTGCGGTGCGCTCAGGTCCAGCCCTTGCTTGTCGCCCATCGGTCTCCTCGCCCGCCGTTCGTCGTCCCGCGTTCACGACGGCCCGCTCCCCCCGGCCTCCCCGCGACGGCGCCGCCGTGGCCGCGCGCGGCACGGGGCGTCTCGGGGCGCGCCGGAGAGATCAGAACACCGCCGCACCGCTTCTATCCGGGATGGAACGAAACAACCATTTCACCCTGTTTTGGCCGGTCAATCGGTGATCGACCGCTTCTCACCGTCCCCGCTCGCCCGTCCCCCGGCCCACCGCGGGACGGATCGCTCCATGCCGATCCGATGTCCGTTCAGTGAAGTGGAGGGTGCGGAGTCGCGCGATTCGCGAGAATCTGGGAAGGACGCCTAACCCCGTTTGCTGCATATCGAGCAGCCGGTGGATAGGGTGAATGCGACATTTGAACCGCCTCTCATCGCTTCCCGCGTCTTTGAGGAAGGCGATGTTCGGACATGCCGGGTACGGTGCTGGCAGGCAACCGGCTCACGCGAGAGACTCAAGGGTCCGGGGGAAGATTGAGCACGACGACGAAGGGACTCGCATGCAGGAGCTCCGACTCGTCGCGGTGAGCGAGGACGGAACATACCTCGTGCTGGCCACGGCCGGCAGGGGTACGCGGTTCACGCTTCCCGTCGACGAACGGCTCCGAGCGGCGGTCCGCGGCAACTTCTCCCGTCTCGGCCAGTACGAGATCGAAGTGGAGAGTCCGTTGCGCCCCAAGGAGATCCAGGCCCGCATCCGTGCGGGGGAGACCGCGGAGGAGATCGCCGCCACCGCGGGTATTCCGGTGGAGCGTGTCCGCTGGTTCGAAGGACCGGTTCTGCAGGAACGCGAGTACACCGCGCAGCAGGCTCAGCGCGTCGCCGTGCGACTGCCCGGCGAGTCCACCCCCGGACCCACCCTCGGTGAACTCGTGACCGAGCGGCTGAGCCGCCGCGGCGTGCCCGCCGACGAGATCGACTGGGACTCCTGCAAGCGTGACGACGGCCTGTGGCGCATCAAGCTGGGCTTCGTCTGGAACGGTCACACCCGCAGCGCCGAGTGGCTGTTCGACCTGCGGCGGCGCCATGTCACCCCCTACGACGACGAGGCGCTGCGGCTGTCGGCCACCGAGTACGTCGAGCCTTCCGAGGAAGCGACGGTGACGCCGTTCGTGCCGAGGCTCGCCGCCAAGCTCGCGCCCGTACCGGCCATCCCGGTCGAGGCGCCCTCATCCCTGCCCGGCGTCCCGCGACACGACTCCGGCCTGCGCGACCACCCGGAGCAGCCGCGGGCGGAGTTCCCCCGCGACCACGGCGACCACTCGCGCCCCGAAGTCTCCCGCGCAGGCGCAGAGGCTTCCCGGCCCCACCAGGAGTCTTCCCGCGACCACCCGGACGCCTTCCGGCCCCATCCTGAGGCGCCACGGACCTCCCCCGAGGCACCCCGGCCCTACTCGGAGTCCGCGCGCACCCACCAGGAGCCGCCGCGCGGCGATCGCCTCGAGCCCACCTACTCGGCCCTCCCCCCGCACGCCCGCCAGGCGCCCATTGCGGAGCCGTCACGCGCCGATCTCCACGAGTTCCCGCAGCCCGCGCCCGCGTCCCCGCGCGCCTCCGCAGAGGCCGACCTGCGCGAGCCCGCGCAGTCGTACCCACGCGAACCGGCAGGTACGGAACCACGCGACTCCACGCAGGCCGGCCCACGCGAGCCTGCGCGTACGGACCTGCGCGAGCCTGTGCGCATGGACCTGCGCGAGCCCGCACACGCGTATCCGCGCCAGCCCGCACAGGCGGATCCGCGCGAGCCCGCCACCCCGCGGCAGGGCGAACCGGCGGCCTACCGCCAGGAGCCGGCCGCGCCGTCCCACGCCGCGCCGGTGCCCACCCACGACCCGGCGCACGTCCAGCACCTGCGGCACGAGCAGCCGCAGCACGAGCGCCTGGAGTCCGAGCAGGAGCAGCCGCGGCATGCCACCGAAGCGGCCGAGCCGTACCTGACGGCACTCGCCGCGTCCGAGGGTTCCCAGCACCCGGCAGCCGGCCAGCCCCACGACGACGCCCCCGCCCCGATGACGGCGCAGCCCGTCGCCCGGGGTGAGGCCACGGTCGAGACGGAAGCAGCCGCGCACGCGCAGCAGGCCGCGCACGCCGACTCGGCCCCCGACACGCGGCCGGCCGTCCAGACGCAGCCCGCCACGCACGCGCAGCCCACCGCCCAGGCGGAGCCCGCCACGCACGCGCAGCCCACCGCCCAGGCGGAGCCCGCGAACACCCAGCGGACGGCCCAGCCCGGACCATCCGCGCACGCTCAGCCGACCGCCCAGACGGAACCGGCTCCGCACGCTCAGCCGACGGCGCACGCCGAACCCGCTACGAACGCGCAGGCCACCGCCCGGACGGAATCGGCGCACGCTCAGCGACCCGTCGAGGCGGATTCGACCTCGCAGGGCGATTCGACCGCGCAGGCGAACCCGGTCGTACAGACGGACCCGGCCGAGCCGGCCGCCGTTCAGCAGGCCGCCGTTCAGCAGGCCGCCGCGACCGTGCCGGCGGCACCGGCCATCAGCGCCCCGGCGGCCCCGGCCGCCACAGCGGAGCCTGATGCGGCCTCGGCGGCTGCTTCGCCGGCGGACGAGACGCGCCGGGAGGCCGCCATCCCGGCCGCCCAGGGCACGCGGACGCCGTCGGCCGAGTCGGCCACGACCGTCGCGCCGGACGCGGCCGACGCCAAGCGGACGCCGGCCGATGCGGAGCGGCCCGAAAGCGAGGCCGCGCGGCAGGATGTGCCCGCCGCACCGGTGGCACAGCCCGCTCCCCAAGCGGCTCCCGCCCCAGCGGCCGCGGCGACCGTCGCCGAACCCGCTCCTGCAGCGGCCCCGGTGGCCCGTCCCGCGCCGACCGCCGCCCCTGTGCCCCGCCCGGCACCGACGGCCGCCCCCGTGGCACGGCCCGCACCCACAGCCGCCCCGGTCGCCCGGCCCGCACCCACGGCCGCCCCGGTCGCCCGACCGGCCCCCTCGGCGGCGCCGGTCGCGCGACCCGCGCCCTCGGCCGCTCCGGTGGCCCGCCCGGCGCCCGGCGCCAAGAAGTCCGCGGCCGCCAGGAAGGCCGAGGCGGAGGATGCCGCGGTCGCCGTCCCGGCGGCGCGCACCAGCGGCGAGGCGGCCGACCGTCCCGCGGCCGCCGCCGAACCCGAGAAGGCCGAGCAGCCGGAGAAGGAGCCGAAGGCCGCCGAGCCCGCCGTTCCTCCGCAGGCTCCCAAGCCGCGGCCCGCGCGCAAGGGGTCGCGTGGCCGCCGTGCCTCCGTCCCCACCTGGGACGAGATCATGTTCGGCGCCCGCCGCCAGGACTGACCTCACCACCGAACGGCACCGCCCCATGGCAGGTCCACCGGCCCCCAACCGGCGGGCCTGCCAAGAACCCTCGCCCACTCCCCCGGCCGGCTCACCCTTCACCGACCGACGGCCCGCGGACCTCGGACCGGCCGGCCCACGGCCCGGTGAGAGTCGACCTTGGACAGGCCGACCCACGGCCCGGTGAGGACCGACCTTGGACAGGCCGACCGACGACCCCGCTGACCTCGACTCAAGGCGGACCGACCGACAACCCGGCGAACTCCGACCTTGAGTGGGGCCGGCCAACGGCCCGGTGAGAACCGACCTTGGGTAGACCGACCGACGAGCCCGCCGACCCCGACTAAAAGCGCCCGCCGACGGCCCGGTGAGCTTCGACCTTGAGTGGGGGCCGGCCACCGGTGAGCTGGGCCTCGAACTTGGGGGCGTTCGTCGGGTCAGCGTTCGGGGGTGAAGGGGGTGATCCAGTCGGGGGTGACCTCGGCGGCGAATCGGACGCCCTGTTCCTCGCCGGTGTCGATCGCGGCGTAGCCTCCGCTTCCGGCGCCGACGCCGGCGATGACCGTCAGGACCCTTGACCGCCGCTGGAACCAGGTCTGCCGCAGAGTCCAGCCCACCACGGCTCGGCGTTCCACCACGGCCTGCGACCGGGGCAGCGACCCGGACCGCACGGCAAGGCGGGCGCCGTCGTAGGCGTGGCCGAGCGAGCGATAGCGGTCGAGCCCGAGGGGGACGCCGAGCGCGGCGACGATGACCGCGACGATGCCGACCACGACCCAGCCGAGCAGGAAGGCGACCACGGCGACGGCGGCGCCGGGGGCCACGGCGCGG
The DNA here is from genome assembly GCF_040607455.1 of Sphaerisporangium sp. NPDC005289. Classification (NCBI taxonomy): domain Bacteria; kingdom Bacillati; phylum Actinomycetota; class Actinomycetes; order Streptosporangiales; family Streptosporangiaceae; genus Sphaerisporangium; species Sphaerisporangium sp. NPDC005289. Next base: position 101,947 of record NZ_JBEXGS010000025.1, on the reverse strand, counting down.
AAGAGCCGCCGCTGCAGTGCTTTCGGGGGGTGCGGACGCAGCGCCGCGCCGAAGGGGCCGATCGCCTCGGCCGCCACGCGGACGGCGAAGTCACGCGGCGCGACGGGGAGCAACTGGCCTCGTGTCCGTGAGTCGCCGAGGCCGGTGACGATCGCCCAGAGCCGCACGATCTTCACGCGCCGTTCGAGGACGCCGTCGGCGATCTCGTAACCACGGATTCTGGCGTGTTCGAGCGCCACGCTGCGCCGTGTGATCAGCCCCCGTTCGGCCACCAGCGAGGAGCCGCGCCGGCTCAGCGTGAAGTGCCAGTTGAAGACCGCGTACATGACGGCCCCGGCCACCGGCATCGCCAGCACCAGTGCGATGGCGACCGCGACGAGCAGGAGGGGCCGGTGCCACAGCCACTCCCCCACGCCGATGGCGGCACGCTCGCTCAGGCCGAACTCGTTGCCCCACTGGAACGCCAGGCCGACCGCGCCGCCCAGCAGGGCGAACGGGGTGAACAGGAATGCCCCGGACAGCGGGCCGTACAGCAGCCAACGCCAGGGAACCCGCGCGTACACCTGCTCCGGCTCGCTGACGGGCGTGGCCATCGGCGCGGGCCAGGCCCCGGGAACGGAGCCGGACGCCGCCGCGCGCGCCGCGCCCTCCGCGCCCGCCGTGCCGGTCGTGCCGGTCGTGCCCGCCATGTCCTCGAGGTCCGCCCTGGCCGTCGCACCCGTCGCACCGGTCGCACCCGCCGCGCCCACTCCGCCCGTCGCGGCCGCGGGGTCGGCATCGTGCCGCGCGGCACGGCTGCGCCGCAGGAGCACCTCGCGCAGGCGTCCGGCCTCGGCGAAGGGGAGCCCGTCCAGTTCGCCCTCCTGCTTGTCACCTCCGCCCGCGCCGGTGTCGATGCGGACGACGGCGAGGCCGAAGAGGCGGTGCAGAGGCGGGGTGGTGACGTCCACGCCCCTGACACGGTGGAGCGGGATCGTCCGGACCGATCGGCTCACCAGGGACCGCGTGATCTCCAGCCGGTCACCGGCGACCCGGAAGGTGAAGGTGACCCAGCGCACCACGGCGTACCCGATCGACCCGACGACGCCGAAGGCGGCCCAGAGGAACGACGACGGTGAGAAGCCGCCCACGAACAGCACGCCCATCAGGGGAAAGAACAACGAAGGCAGCATGCGCGCCAGATCTGTCAGCAGCACCAGCGGGCTCACCCGCGACGGCGCCCCCCATGCCGCATCCGCAGGCCCTCCAGGAGGCCCGGGAGGCCCCGGAGGCCTAGGACTTCCAGGACTGAGGGGGCTGGCGGGGCTGGCGGGGCTGGCGGGGCTGGCGGGGCTGGCGGGGCTGGCGGGGTCAGCCGTACCGGCCGGACCGGCTGGACCGGCCGGACCTGGAGGGACGGGACGGTGCGAGGGCTGGGACGGCTCGTCGCGGAGAGCGGGATCCTCGGTCAAGTGGCGTCGTCCCTCAGTTCGTGGGCCCGGTGCGCGAGGTCCTCGGCCAGCCGGGCCGCCACGGTGAAGTCGAGGCCCTTAATGGTCGACGAACCGGCGTAGGACGCCGTGCGGATCTCGACCGTGGCCAGACCCAGAAGGCGCTCGAACCAGCCCTGCTCCTTGTCCACCGTCTGGATGCGGCTGACCGGCACGAACACCCACTGGCGGCTGAACCACCCGGACCTGGCGTAGACGACGTCGTCCGCGAACTCCCATCGGTGGACGGCGTACCGCCACAGTGGCTCGATCACTATGAATGGAAGCTCCACGACGCCGAGCACCCCGGGCAGCCACCAGATGTGCTCGCGGATCCACAGCGGCACCCAGGACCAGCCGGAACCGGAGATCCAGGACGCCACCAGAGCGGTGCCCCCGACCAGCAGGACGTACCCGACGAGCGCCTCCAGCAGCCACAGCGTGATCGCGCGGCGCGAGACGCGGTGAGCGGGATCACGCAGGGGAGCAGTCACGCCCCCAGCCTAACGAGATCCCCTATCGCGCGGACGTGGCGGTGTCAGCGATCTGTCAGCGCCCGGAGCCGGGCGATGGTCGGTCCTCAGGGAAATGTCAGTGCCGTCCAGCAGAATTCTGGTCAGTCACCCGGGCCGCGAGCCGAGAGTGACGGCCTTTCCCCCTTCACTTGAGGAGCTCGAAGCGATGCGATATGCGGTCCAGGCGGAAGGCCTGGTGAAACACTACGGCGAGACGCGCGCGCTCGACGGCGTCGATCTCGTCGTCCCCGAAGGCCGGCTGCTGGGTGTTCTCGGCCCGAACGGCGCCGGCAAGACGACCGCCGTGCGGATCCTCGCGACCCTGCTCAGGCCCGACGCGGGCCGGGCGTCCGTCGGAGGTTTCGACGTCGCCCGCGAGGCGCACAAGGTCCGTTCCCTCATCGGCCTCACCGGCCAGTACGCCGCCGTGGACGAGACGCTGACCGGCGTGGAGAACCTCGTGATGATCGGCCGGCTGCTCGGCGTCTCCCGCGCGGGCGCGCGGCGGCGCGCCGAGGAGTTGCTGTCACGGTTCGACCTGACCGACGCCGGCGGGCGCGCCGCCAAGACCTACTCGGGGGGCATGCGCCGTCGCCTCGACCTGGCGGCGAGCCTCGTCGGCCGGCCCCAGGTGCTGTTCCTGGACGAGCCGACCACGGGCCTCGACCCGCGCAGCCGCACCGAGCTGTGGGAGGTCGTGCGCGGCCTGATGGCCGAGGGCGTCACCGTGCTGCTCACCACGCAGTACCTTCAGGAGGCCGACGAGCTCGCCGACGACATCGTGGTGTTCGACCACGGCCGCGTCATCGCCTCCGGCACCTCCGACGAGCTGAAGGCCACCACCGGCGCGCAGGTCCTCCAGGTGCGGCCGCTGCTCGGCGAGCACATCCGGCTGGTGGCCGATGTGATCACTGACGTGATCGGGGCGCGGCCCGAGGTGAGCGGGGGCCTCGCGACCGTGAACGTCAATGACCCCAAGGTGGTGCCCGCGATCGTGCGCCGCCTGGACGATCTGGGTGTGGTGGCCTCCGAGCTGAGCCTGCGCAAGTCCAGCCTCGACGAGGTGTTCCTGGCCCTGACCGGCCACCGCGCCGTCGAGGACGACACCTCCGCGCGGCACACCGAGCAGAAGGAAGAGGTGCCCGCGTGACCACGCTGACCGAGGCCGTTCCAGCGCCCGCCATCGCCGCCCGCGTCGGCCCGGCCGCCGCGTTCCGGCACACCATGACGCTCGCCTGGCGCAGCCTGGTGCAGATCAAGCACAACCCGATGGAGCTCCTGGACCTGTCGGTGCAGCCCATCATGTTCCTGCTGCTGTTCACCTATGTGTTCGGCGGGGCGATCTCCGGGTCCACCTCCGAGTACCTCCAGTTCTCGCTGCCGGGGCTGGTGGTGCAGAACATGCTGTTCGCCACGCTGACCACCGCCATCGGGCTGAGCACCGACATCAACAAGGGCGTGTTCGACCGGCTGCGCAGCCTGCCGATCGCGCGGTCGGCGCCGCTGGCCGGCCGCATCGTCGCCGACACGCTGAAGCAGGTGTGGGCATTCGCCCTGTTCGTGGGCCTCGGCACCGTGCTGGGGTTCCGCGTCCACACCGGGTTCGCCGGGGTGCTGGGCGCGCTGGCCCTGCTGCTCGGCTTCGCCCTGGCGATGTCCTGGCTGTCGGTCCTGATCGGCCTGACCGCCTCCGAGCCCGAGAAGGTGCAGATCATCGCGTTCTCGGTGATGATGCCACTGACCTTCACCTCCAACGCCTTCGTCCCCACCAAGACCCTGCCCGAATGGCTGCAGCGGTGGGTCGAGGTCAACCCCGTCACCCATCTGGCCGACGCGGTCCGCGGCCTGCTCAGCGGGGGGCCGGTGGCCGGCCACGCGATGATCTCGCTGGCCTGGGGGCTCGGCATCGCCCTCGTCTTCGCTCCCCTGTCCCTGCGCGCCTTCCGCTCCCGCGGCTGAGATCCGGGTCGAGGCTCCGCCGCCATCCCAGCGGAGACCCGCGGCAGAGGGCCCGCCACCCGCTCGCAGGAGCGTCGGGCGGGGACGTCGGCGCGGGTGGGTCAGGGGTCGGGGGCTAGGGCGGGGGGTGGGTGCAGGTGGCGGTCGAGAAGGGTGCGCAGGGCGGACGGGGGCAGGGCGCGGCCTCGTTCGTGGGCGAGCCGGTACTCCTTCGAGCCGAGCGCGGTGACCGCGGCGCCGGCGATGCGGACGTGGTCGTGGCCGACCACGTCGTCGAGGCCGCGTACGCGGGCGGCGGCCCCGAGCAGCATCGCGGCGGCCGTGGCGTCCTCGCGCACGACCAGGCCGGCGACGGCGATGAGCGCCAGGCCGAGCGCCCCTGCGTCGTGCGTCGACCAGGCGAGGCGCAGCGCCTCGGCGTGCGCCTCGCGGGCGGCCTTCGGCTCGCCTTCCTGTTCGGCGAGCAGTCCCATGGACGAGTGCAGCAGGGCGCGGAACGGCGCGGGCATCAGGTCGTCGGAGGCGCGGGCCAGGGCCCGTTCGTAGTGGAACCGGGCCAGCGGCAGGTCGCCCTCCTCGCGGGCGAAGTCGCCGCGCACGCTGTGCACCCCCGACTCCGCCATGAGGTCACCCGATGTGCGGCAGGTGTCCATCGCGCGGTCGAGCACCGCGTGGGCCGCGGCGCGGTCGCCTGAGGCGTGCAGGGCCATCGCGAGCCGGGTGCGCATGTACGGGGTGTCCTCCACGGCGCCGATCTCCTCCACCAGGGTCAGCGCCTCGCTGATCGTCGTGATGGTGGTGGCGTTGTCCCCACGCAGCGTGCTGACCTCGGCCAGGGCGGCCATGGCGGTGCTGACGCCCCATCGGTCGCCCACGTCGCGGAAGCCTTCGAGCGCGGCCCGCACATCCGCCTCCCCCTCGGCGAGGCGGCCGGTGTTGTAGCGCAGGTGCGCGCGCAGCAGGTGGGCGGAGGCCACCACCCACGGGTCGGGGTCGCCGAACATCTCGCTCAGCAGCCGCCCGGGGCCTGCGGCGTGCGTGACGAACAGGGCCAGCACCGGCTCGGCGAGCGAGAGCATCGCGGGCCAGGGACGCACCACCGACGACCTGGCCAGGCGCAGCGCCTTCTCCAGAACGTCCCCGGACTCCCGCCACTGGGTGGTGCCGCCCGCCATGAGGATCCCCTGGACGGCCATGGCGACCGCCCGTTCGCGCGGCCCGGCGTCGTCGGCCCCCTCCACCAGGGCCATCACCTCCGCGGCCCTCTGGGCGCCCTCCGTGCGGCGTCCCATGAGGAACCAGTACCAACCGAGCGCGCCGACCAGCCGGAGCGCGAGGTCGCGGCCGTCCGCTCCGACGGCCCAGCGAAGCGCCGCAGTGAGGTTGTCGTGCTCGGCCGACAGGCAGGCCAGCCATTCCACCTGGTCGGCCCGGCGCAGCCGCGGCTCGGCGGTCTCGGCCAGAGCGGTGTAGAAGCGGGCGTGCGCGAGCCGCACGCCGGGCTCCTCGCCCGACTCCGCGAGCCGCTCGGTGGCGTACGCCCTGATGGTCTCGAGCATCCGGTAGCGCTCGTCGTCGAAGGCGACGAGCGACTTGTCGACCAGCCTGCCCAAGGTATCGAGCACCTCGGCGCGGGTCAGCACGCCGTCCGCGCACACCGTCTCGACGGCCTCGAAGGTGGCGCCCCCGGCGAAGACGGCCAACCGGCGGGCGAGCACCCGTTCGGGTTCGTCCAGCAGGTCCCAGCTCCACTCGACGACGGCGCGCAGGGTCTGGTGGCGGGGCAGCGCCGTGCGGCTGCCGCCGGTGAGCAGGCGGAACCTGTCGTCGAGGCGGTCGGCGATCTGGCCGGCCGACAGAGTGCGCAGGCGGGCGGCGGCCAGTTCGATGGCCAGCGGCATGCCGTCCAGTTCGCGGCAGATGCGCGCGACCGCCTCGTCGTCCGGCGTGTGGCCGGGGCGGGCCATGGCGGCGCGGTCGGCGAACAGGCTGCGGGCGTGCTCATGGTCGAGCGGCGGGACGTGCCACAGCAGCTCGCCGCCGATGCGGAGCGGCTCGCGACTGGTGGCCAGGATGCGCACCTGGGGGCGGTCGGCGAGGATGCGGTCGGCCAGCCGCGCGGCCGCCTCGACGACGTGCTCGCAGTTGTCCAGGATGATGAGCCGTTCTCCGGGGCCGAGGGCGGCCACCACGGTCGCGGTCAGGTCCGCCGTCTCGAACGGCACGGGAGCCTGCGCGCGCATGGGGGCGCGGCCGGTGTCGCGCAGGCCGAGCGCGGCGAGCACCGCGCGCGGCACGTCCTCGGGGTCACGCACGGGCGCCAGCTCCGCCAGCCAGACGCCCGCGGGCGTCTGGCTGGCCAGCCTCTCCCCCGCCTCGACGGCGAGGCGGGTCTTCCCGGCGCCGCCGGGGCCGAGCAGGGTGACCAGGCGATGGCGGCCGAGCAGTTCGGCGGCGTGTCTCAGATCCTTGTCCCGGCCGACGAAGCTGGTCAGCCGGGCCCGCAGGTTGCCCTTCCGCGCCCCCGTCCCACCCGGCTCGTTCCCCTTGCCGCCATGACCGGCCACGCCCAGCGCGCCGGCCGCGACACCGCCACCGCCACCGCCGTGAACACCGTCACCGCCCTGAGCGACCACGGGCGGCGAGCCGCTGGCGACACCCCCGTCTTCGCCTCCGGCGGCGAGGTTCATCGCAGCGGCCTCGGTTCCGGCGGTTCGCCGGGGTGGTGCGGCGGGTTCTCGGTGGGTGCCGCGGAGCATGGACAGGTGGAGGGCGGCGAGGGCGGGCGAGGGGTCGGCGCCGAGGTGGGCTGCGAAGGTGTCGCGGGCGGCCTGGTAGGCGGCGAGCGCCTCCACGCGGCGTCCGGCCGCGTACAGCGCGCGCATCAGCAGGCCGTGCGGCCGTTCGCGCAGCGGGTGGGCGGCGATGAGCGCGGGCAGCTCGGCCGGCAGATCGGCGTGCCGCCCGAGCAGCAGGCCGGCTTCGGCGCGGTCCTCGACGGCGGCCAGCCGCAGCCCCTCGAGGCGGGCGATCTGCGAGGCGATCTCCGAATCGGCCTCCCCGGCGCCCGTGAGGTCGGTGAGCGCCGGGCCCCGCCACAGCCCCAGGGCGTCTCCGAGGATGTCCGCGGCCCCGGCGGCCTCTCCGCGAGCCAGGGCCTCGCGGCCTTCGGCGGCCAGACGGACGAACCGGTGGACGTCCACCTGATCCGGAGATATAACCAACCGGTAACCTGACGCTTCGGCGGCCACCAGATCGCGTCCCAGGGCGGCTCGCAGACGCGAGACGAGCGCCTGCAGAGCGTTGCCCGCGCCGCTGGGCGGGCCGGTGTCCCACACGGCGGAGACGAGCATGTCGACAGGCACGGTGCGACCGGCGCTGAGCAGCAACGACGCGAGGAGGGCGCGCAGCCGCCGCCCGCCGATCGCGAGCGGCGCGCCGTCGTGAACGACCTCCAGCGGGCCGAGCAGCGCGAAGCTCAGGCGCGTCTCGGGCGCCGCCGCATCCATGCCTCGATTGTGGCCGATCACACCGCTTCGCGGCGCCGCCCATTCCGGCGATGGGGTCAGGCCACCCCCGGAACGCGCGTAGCATCAGCGACCATGGGGCTGCCGAGAAACACCGTGCGGATTGGACGCATGGGACACCGACGCATCGCCGTCGCCGCGGCGACGGCGGTGGCGCTGTCGGCCGGTTGCGGCATCGTGGGCGGCGGCTCGCCCACCGAGAACTCGCTGGACGGGCTCAGCGTCTCGAGCCCGCGCTTCCGCGACCAGGCGCCCCTTCCTTCGGAGTTCTCCTGCACCGGGCAGTCGGGCAATCCGCCGCTGCGCTGGTCGGGCGTGCCGCAGAAGCAGACCAGGTCGATCGCCCTGGTGGTCGACGCCACCAACGCGCAGGGAGCGGTGGAGGCGCATTGGGTCCTGTTCAACGTCGACTCGCTCACCACCGAACTCGCGCCGAACAGTGTGCCCAAGGGCGCGCTGCAGGGGCTGTCCTCCAACGGCAAGGTGGGTTACGCGCCTCCGTGCCGTCCTGACGACACCTACCGGTTCAGCGTGTACGCGCTGAACGCCGAACTCGCTCTCAAGAACGGCGCCGGGCTCCGCGAGACGCTGGAGCAGATCGCCCAGCACACGATCGCGCGCGGGCGGCTCTCGGCGGCGCACATCGAGTGACATGCTGAGCACCGCAGGTAGTAATGGATACCGGATCTTCTCGTAGGGTGTGACAACGCTCATAGTGGTCGGACAGAATCAGATGCAATCCTCGAGCGCAGGTGGTCAACGGGGGCAGATCGCGTCGATGGCCGCGCGGTCTCCTCAGCGCCACTGGAAGGCGATGGCCATGAAGGTGGTGCAATGATCGCGGTCATTTTCGGCCTGGTCGCCGTCGTGCTGCTCGTACTGATGGTCGTTGCATTCGGCATGCGGTCCATGAACCGCCGCGAGAGCAACCTTCCTCCAGAGCGCCTGGAGAAGCTCGCCAAGCAGGCGGAGGACCCATCGGCCAAGCGTCCCGGCCGTCCCGCCGAGGAGACGTTCTTCGAGAGCTTCCCCGAGGGCTTCGACGCCTTCACCGAACCCGAGCGCGCCACCGCGCGGCTGCGGCCGGGCGGCAGCAAGGCGGGCGCCCGTCCCGCCGGGCGGCCGGGCGGCCGTCCCGCTCCGCGCGGCAAGCAGGCGTCCTCGCGCGGACGCCGCGGCGTGGACGAGTGGGGCGACGCCGACGACTACGACGACGACTACTGGACGCGCGTCCGCGCGGACGACGGCGCCTTCGGCGGCACGATCGCCGCCCGGGTCGGCGCGAGCCGTCCCGACGTCGCCTCCCCGTCCTCCGATGCCAAGCCCCCCGCGCCGAAGGCGAAGGACGAGGTGGACGCCAACGCCGCCACCGTCCAGGCGCCCCTTCCCACCCGCTCCCCCGGCCGGTCGGGCGTGGCGGAGCCCTCGCGCGCGAGCGCGCCGCCGTCCTCGGCGGGCGCGGCGGCCACCGACCGCACGGTCACCTTCTCCGCCCCGGTCCCCGCGCCGTCCTCCCCGGCCGCGCCGCCCGCCGCGGTTCCGGCCGCGTCGGCGGCCGACGTCCTGGGCGCCATCGGCTCGGCCCAGTCGCCGGCCCGCACCCGCCGCGGCTCGCGTCCCGACCCGGCGGACCCGCTGGGCATCACCGACCCCGGCCGCGCCAAGCCCCGGCGGCGTCCGGAGTCCGGCGGCGGCGACCCCGGCCGTCCCGCGGCCCCGGGCCGTCCCGCCGAACCGCGCAGGCGCACGGGCGCGGGCAGGCCCGCTGAGGCCGGGCGCGCCGCCTCCGGCCGTCCCGAGCCCGCGCGTTCGGACCCGCAGGCCACCGGCCCCCGGGTCGACCCGCTCACCACCCAGCCGCGCATCGACCCGTTGTCCACCGGGCCGCTGGCGGGCGCGCACCCCACGGGGTCGCTCGCGAACGACCCGCTGTCCAGCGGCCCGCTGTCCGGCGGCGCCGCTTCCCGTGACCCGCTGGCCTCCCGTGACCCGCTGAGCTCGCGCGATCCGCTGGGCGGCTCGCCCGCGGGCAGGGCGCCGTCCGGCGGCGCCGTGTCCGGGGCGGCGACGTCCCGCGGCCCGCTGCCCACCGGCCCGGGGTCCCGTCAGACCGGTTCGGGCTCCGCCGGGTCGCGTCCGGGCGGCCCCCCGGACGGCTCCCGCGCGGCGACCGGCCCCTTCGACGCGGGCCGTTCCTCGACCGGCTCCTACGAGGCCCCCCGGGCGGGTGGCTCCCCCCGCGGCACCGGCCCGCATCCGGCGTCCGGTTCGTTCGGGGCGGCGGGAGACTCCCGCGGCTCGACCCCGAACTCCGCCACCGGCGAGTTCCCCGCCTCACCGGCGGCGGACCAGTCGTGGCCGGCCCGCCCGGCCTACCCCGCCGCCGGCTCCTACGACATCCTGGACGGGCCCGCGTCCTCGGCGGCTTCCTCCGGCGAGACCTGGAAGGCGTCGGACTACCAGCTGCCCTCCTACGACGGGTACGCGGCGGGGACGCCGGCCGGGCCCAGCGCCCCGTCCTACGAGGTGCGCCCGGGGTGGGCGACGATCGACGACTCCGACGCGGCCGGCGGGCCGACTCCTCCGGCGGGCATGCCCACCGGCTCCTCACGCGGCCCCCAGGCGTATGACGCCCCGGCCGACCGGCCGTCCAGAGGCGACGACGCGCGCCCGGGGCCGGGCGGGCAGGGGCAGGGCCACGGCGGCGGCTACGAGGCCGATCGCGCCTCCTCCTCCGGCGCCACGTCCGGGTCATGGGCGCAGCCCCGGCAGAACAACACCGGCGGCAGCTGGCCTTCCTACGGCGAGCTGTACGGCACGGCGGCGGGCGGCACCGAGGACCCGACCATCCAGTCGTCGAAGGGCACGCCGTCGCGTGGCGGCCACCGCCGGCCTACCGACACCGACTATCCCGACTATTACCGCTGATCACTCAGCATTCCATCGGTAGATGGAAAACGCGGCGGCCAAAGCCTTAATCGGCCGGCCGCCGCGTCGTATGGTCACAGCATGACCGGGCATACAGAATGTGACGAGAGTAAGACTCAGCGTATTCGATCGATGCTCCGGCACGACCTTCCGGCCTCGCTGGTGGTCTTCCTGGTCGCCATCCCGCTCTCTTTGGGCATCGCCGTCACCAGCGGTGCGCCGCTGATCGCGGGCCTGGTCGCGGCGGTGGTCGGCGGCCTGGTGGCCGGGCCGCTCGGCGGGTCGGTCGTCCAGGTCAGCGGGCCCGCGGCCGGCCTGGCCCTTGTGGTGTCCGAGCTGGTGCGCACCTACGGCTGGCGCGCCACCTGCATGATCACCCTGATCGCGGGGGCGCTGCAGGTCGTCCTCGGCGCCTTCAAGGTGGCCCGCACGGCGCTCGCGGTGTCGCCCGCGGTGGTGCACGGCATGCTCGCCGGGGTGGGCGTGGTGATCGCCCTGTCGCAGCTCCACGTGGTGCTCGGCGGGCAGCCGCAGCGCTCGGCCGTGGAGAACATTCTGGAGCTGCCCGCGCAGATCGCCGACAACCACAGCCACGCGGTGGCGGTGGGCGTGCTCACCATCGCCCTTCTCGTCCTGTGGCCGCGCCTGCCGCGCGTCAACGTGGTCCCGGCCCCGCTGGCGGCGCTGTCCATCGCCGCGCTGACGGCCGGCCTGCTGGGCTGGGACGTCGCCCGCGCCGACCTGTCGCGGGGGTTCACCGACTGGGCGACGCCGGCGCCGCCCACGGGCGACTGGCACGGCATCGCCGGAGCCGTGCTGCTGGTCGCGCTCCTCGCCGGCGTCGAGTCGCTGCTCTGCTGCGTGGCGGCCGACCGCCTGCAGGACGGGCCGCGCGCCAACCTCGACCGCGAGCTGACCGGCCAGGGCCTGGCGAACCTCGTCTCGGGGGCGCTCGGCGGCCTGCCCGTGGCGGGCGTCATCGTCCGTACGACCACGAACGTGCGGGCGGGGGCCCGCTCCCGGTGGTCGGCGACCCTGCACGGCGTGTGGGTGCTGCTGTTCGCGGTCTGCCTCGGGTGGTGCGTCACGCTGATCCCGCTGGAGGCGCTGGCGGCCCTGCTGGTCTTCATCGGCGTCCGCATGGTCAACCTGGGCACCGTCCGCGGCCTGCACGGGCACGGCGAGCTGCCGATCTACGTGCTGACCATGGGGGCGGTCGTCGTGGTGGGCCTGGCCGAGGGGGTGCTGCTCGGCCTCGGCCTGGCCGCGCTGTTCGCCCTGCGGCGCCTCACCCGGGTGTCGATCCAGGTGCGGCTGGAGCCGGACGACCGCTGGCACGTCGTGGTCACCGGGTCGCTGACGTTCGTGGGCGTGCCGTCCCTGACCTCCAGCCTGCGGGCCATCCCGGCGGGCGCCGCCGTCGATCTCGACCTCAACGTCGACTTCATGGACAACGCCGCCTTCGAGGCCGTGCACGGCTGGCGTCTGGAGCACGAGCGCGGCGGCGGCACCATCGCCATCGACGAGATCCACGACCAGTGGTACACGACGGCGGCCGCGAGCGGGACGCGGGTGTCGGCGGCCAAGACGCCGCCGCGAGCGCCGGATCGCTGGTGGCTGCCCCGTGCGTACCGGCGGGGCGGCCCGCTGTCGCGCATCCCCGTACGGCACGGGCAGACCTGGGTGCCCTCCCGGGAAGGCGGCGACGAGACCGGCCCGCACGGGGGCGCCGTGCCCGACCTGCTCGCCGGCACCGCGGACTTCCAGCGGCGCACCGCTCCCCTGGTACGTCCCTTCCTCAACCGCATGGCGCGCACGCAGGAGCCCTCACACCTGTTCATCACCTGCGCCGACTCCCGCGTGGTGCCGAACCTGATCACCGCGAGCGGTCCCGGCGACCTGTTCACGGTGCGCAACATCGGCAACCTGGTGCCCCGGCACGGCGCGGCCCCGCCGGACGACTCGGTGGTCGCGGCCATCGAGTACGCGACCGCGGCGCTGAACGTCTCCACGATCACGGTGTGCGGCCACTCGGGGTGCGGGGCGATGGCCGCGTTGCTCTGCGGGGGCGAGAACATCGGCGCCCTGCCGGGCCTGGGCAACTGGCTGCGGCACGGCGACCACACGCTCGCCCGCTACATCCTGTCCGACCCCGCCGGCGAGGACCACGGGCCGCTCGACCGGCTGTGCAGGGTGAACGTCGCCCAGCAGCTGGACAACCTGCGCACCCACCCGTCGGTGGCCAGGCTGGTGGACTCCGGGCGGGTGCAGCTCGTCGGCCTGTACTTCGACATCGGCGCGGCCCGCGTGCACGTCCTGGACCGCGAGGGCTTCTCCCCGGTGACCACCTGCCCCCGCTGACCGGGACAGGCCCACCGCGGCGCGGACGGCCCAGGGCGACGCGCACGGCCGGCGGGCGCCGCCCGCGGCGGACGGCCGGCGGTGATCGCTCACGGTGAACGGCGCGCTCCGGCGGCCGGCCGGAGATCCGCTCACCGTGAAAACGTGCGGCGCGGCGGTCGCAGGGGGCGACAGTGGTGGACATGAGGATTCTGGTGATCGGTGGCTCGGTGTTCCTCGGCCGGGCCATCGTCGAAGAGGCGCTGCGCCGCGGCCACGACGTCACGACGTTCAACCGGGGGCGCTCTGGCGAGGACCGGCCGGAGGTGACGGCCGTCCGGGGCGACCGGGAGGTCCCCGACGACCTCCGGGCGCTGGCGGCGGGCCGCGAGTGGGACGCCGTCGTGGACGTGTGCGGGTACACGCCGAAGGTGGTCGCCGAGTCGGCCCGCGCCCTGTCCGGCCATGCCGGCACCTACACGTTCATCTCCACCGTCTCGGCGATCTCCAGCTACCCCGCGCAGCCGGCCGACGAGTCCTCGCCGTTGTGGGAATGCTCGCCGGACGCCGGCCCGCAGGACGGCGACTACGGGGTGCTCAAGGCCGGGTGCGAGCGGGCGGTCGAGCGCTACTTCGAGGGCGCCGCGCTGATCATCGCGCCGGGGCTGATCCTGGGTCCGTGGGAGAACGTCGGCCGCCTGCCGTCGTGGCTGCTCCGCATCGCCCGCGGCGGCCGTGTGCTGGCCCCCGGCGACCCCGAGACGCGCATGCAGCTCATCGACGCCCGTGACATCGCGGTGTTCACCCTCGACCAGACCGAGAAGGGGGTGAGCGACCGGTTCATCACCACCGGCCCGCCCGGGAACACCACCTTCGGGCGGTGGCTGGCCGAGTGCGCCGAGGTGACCGGCTCGGACGCCGAGCTGGTGTGGGTCGACGACCGCTTCCTCGCCGGCCAGGACGTGCAGCCGTGGGTCGAGCTGCCGCTGTGGCTACCGGCCGAGCCCGACGCGGCGGCCGTCTGGAAGATCTCGGCCGGGAAGGCCGAGGCCGCGGGGCTGCGCTGCCGTCCGGTGGCCGAGACCGTGCGCGACACCTGGGACTGGATCAAAGGTCACGACGAGGCTGCCCTGCGGGCCCGCTACCCGCGCTGGAGCAGCCACGGTCTCGCCCCCGACAAGGAGGCGGCCCTCCTCACCGCCTGGGCGGCCGCCAGGTGACCGTCCCTTCCACGGCGGGCGCGCGGCGTCTCAGCGGGTGAGCAGGTCGATCACGCCCGCGGTGCCCTCGTCCCCGTGGCCGCCGGCGAGGCGGCGCTCCATCAGGGCTGTGAACGGGGTCAGCAGCTCGGCGCTGACCCCCTGCTCCTCGGCCGTGCGCAGCAGCGTCGCGTTGCCCTGGACCATCATGGCGAGGCTGGAGGTCACGCCCTTGGCGTAGTCGCCGCTCTCCAGCTGGTCGGCGACCCGGTAGGCGTAGGGGGCCATGGCGGTGAGCCAGCCGACGAGCAGCGGGGCGAACTCCCTGGGCGGGAGGCCGCCCCCGCGGATCAGCGCGAAGGAGTGCGAGACCCCGGCGAACATCCCGGTCATCGCGCTCAGCAGGGCCACGTCGTGGAGGGCGGCCAAGCCCGGGTCCTGGCCGACGTACCTGGTGCCGGCGGGTACGGCCAGCACGTCGTGGTGGGCGTCGAAGACCGCGCGGGACCCGCTGTAGAGGACGTAGCCGCCCGATCCGGGCACGCCGATCATCGGCGGAACCGCCATGACGCCGCCGTCCAGGAAACGGGCGCCGCGGTCCTCGGCCCAGGCGGCGCGGACGCGGGCCTGGGCGGGGGTGCCGGTGGTGAGGTCGACCAGGTCCTTGCCCCGCAGGTCGGCGCCGGCCAGGGCCTCGTCCACCGAGGCGTGGTCGAGCAGGCAGACGACGACGAGACCGCTCGCGGCCACGGCGCCGGCGGCCGTCCGCGCGACCGCCGCGCCCTCGGCGGCGAGTGGCGCGGCCCGGCCGGAACCGCGGTTCCACACGGTCAGCGGATGCCCGGCGGCCAGCCAGGCGCGGGCGAGCGCGGAGCCCATGGCGCCCAGCCCGAGGAGGGTGAGCCGGGGCTTGTCAGAAGTGTCGTCATCCATGGCGATTACACTTGCGACCGCCCCCGGAACGATCAAGTACGCACTGTGAAGTGGGTGGTTACGCCGGGGTAAGGGAGCAGGCGGGAGGGATGGACCATGACGACCGCGCGGAGGCCGGGGGCGTACGTGTGCGGCATCGACGCGGCGATGGACGTCATCGGCGGCAAGTGGAAGGTGCTGATCCTCTGGGCGTTGAACCAGCGGCCGTGCCGCTTCGGCGAGCTGCGCAGGCTGCTGCCGGGGGTGAGCGAGAAGGTGCTCGCCTCCCATCTGCGGGAACTGGAGGCGGACGGCGTCGTGCACCGGGAGGCCTACGACGAGGTGCCGCCGCACGTCGAGTACTCGCTGACCCCGCTGGGCGTGTCGCTCAACGAGGCGCTGGCGCCGCTCGGCGCGTGGGGCCGGGAGAACGTGCTCGGCGGAGTGCCCACGCACTAGTGCAGAGGTATGACGCCTCTCCTAGTCACTCCGCCGCTGTAGAGGGGTTTTGACCGATGTGATCGCTACGGCCGGTCTGCGGGTGTTAGCGTCGGCGACGTGGCAGACGTGGAGACCGGCGGTCCGGACCAGCACGAGAAGCCGAGGGCCTTCACCAGCCCCAGGCCCGACATGTCGTACGTGAAGACGCTGCGCCCACAGGACTACAACGAGGTCCTGTACGTGGGGCATTTCTTCCGCAAGGGCATGCCGGTGGTCATGGACCTCACCGGCATGTCGGACGCCGACGCCAAGCCGCTGGTGGACTTCGCGGCCGGGCTGGTCTTCGGCCGGCGCGGGGACATGGACCGCATCGCGCACAAGGTCTTCCTGCTGGTGCCCCCCGGCATGGTCATCAACGCCTGACCCGTTGCCGCGCCGGAGCCCTCCGGCCCGGCGGTCATGACACCTCCTTCTCGGCAGGCCGGCTTCGCCGCACGGCGATCTCTTCGGCCGGCCGGCTGCGCCGCACGGTGATCCCGGCGGCCGTACCGCCGCCGGCGGCGGCGCCTTGGCGCCCCTTCCGGTGGCGGCGCCGTACCGCGATCTCTTCCGGGGCCTGCGCCGCACCGCACCGTGATCTCGTGGGCGGCCGCGCCGTGCCGCGATCTCTTCGGCGGCCGCGCCGTGTCCCGATCTTCTCTGGGGCAGCAACGTTCCGGCATCAAGCAACTCGGGTTGACTAAGAGGGAATTAGTCAACTACGGTTGCTTACATGTCCGGTGTTGAGAACTCCGCGTCCCGGGAGCCCGCCGACGCGCTGGCGGCCGTCGCCGCCCTCAGGCGCCTCGCCGACCAACTCGAGGACGCCGCCGTCGAACAGGCGATGCGTGAGGGCTGGAGCTGGCCGCAGGTCGCCGAGGCGCTCGGAGTGACGCGCCAGGCCGTCCACAAGAAGCACGCCAAACGGCTCATCGAGGCCGGCGTCCAGCTGAGGAGGCGCTGAGGATGTCCAGCACGTTCGACAAGTATCTCGCGACGATCATGGAGGAGGGGGCGCGCGAAGCTCGCCAGGCCGGGTCGGGGACGATCGAGGCGGAGCATCTCCTGCTGGCCATCGCCGCCCAGGGAGAGGCCACCACCCGTCAGGTCCTCGTGTCGGCCGGCCTGGACCACCAAGCGATCCGCGACGCCCTGCTCCGGGAGTTCGAGCACAGCTTGAGCGCGGCGGGAGTGTCCCTCGGGGCCTTCGATCTCCCCCGCCCGAGCCCCGCCTCCAGGCTCCCCTCGCAGCTCGGCGCGTCGGCCAGGCTCGTGTTCGAGCGCATGATGGGAACTTCCCGCAAGAAGGACCTGCGACCGGCACACCTGCTGCTCGGCATCCTGCAGGCCGAGGTCGGCACGGTCCCGCGCGCGCTCACCCTCGCGGGCGTCGACCGGCACGCCCTGGCGGCCCAGGTACGCCAGACGATCATCGGCCAGGACGACTGACCCCCACCCCACCGACACATAACACCCGACGCCCGTTCGACCGCCCAGACCGACGCGCACCCCACTCTCCCACCGCGACGCGCTGAGGCACGTCCTTCCCCCACACCAGCCCCCGCCGCGACGCGCCAATGCACGTCCCGCCCCCACACCAGCCCCCGCCGCCGCGACGCGCTGAGGCACATCGTTCCCCCACACCGGCTCCCGCGGCGACGCGCTGACGCCGCGCCCCTCCCCGTGAGCGGCCGGCCCGTCGTCTTCCCGCCATCCGGGAGCACACCGCCACCGCAGGCGGCTTCGCCGTGCCCTCGTACAGGGCCTCATGACGCGGTCCGCCGATCCTCCGTCCGGGCCCAGGCGGCCCGCCCCCTATCCCAGAAGGAACGAACCCATGCTCACACGCGCGACCCGCGTCCGCCTCGGCCTGCTCATCGCCGGGACGACCGTGGCGAATATCGCCATGATGACGCCGTCTCCCTCGTCCGCCTCCTCCGGCGCGGCCACCCATGAGCACGCCGCGCTCCAGCGCCTGCTCGACCGGGCCGTGGCCGTGGGCGGCGTCCCGGGCATCCTCGCCGAGGTCAGGGACGGCGGACGGCACTGGTCCGGCACGGCGGGAGTCGCCGACACCGCGACCGGCCGCGCGCGTCGGGCGCGTGACCGGTACCGCATCGGCAGCACCACCAAGACGTTCGTGGCCACGGTGATGCTGCAGCTGGTGGCCGAGCACAAGGTGAGCCTGGACGACACCGTCGACAGGTGGCTGCCCGGCGTGGTGCGCGGCAACGGCCACGACGGCGGCGCGATCACCGTCCGGCGGCTGCTCGACCACACCAGCGGGATCTTCAACTACACCGACGACCAGGCGGCGCTGAGCCGGTACCCGAGCCCCACCCCCGAGCAGCTCCTGGACATCGCGATGTCCCACCCGCCGGCCTTCGCCCCCGGGACGAGCTGGGCGTACTCCAACACCAACTACATCCTCGCCGGGCTGATCATCGAGCGGGCGTCCGGCGGGACGCTGGCCGACGAGATCGCCACGCGGATCGCCCGCCCGCTGCGCCTGGCCGGGACATACCTGCCGCGCGGCGCCGACCCGGTGATCCACGGGCCGCACTCTCAGCACTACACGAAGAAGTTCCAGACCGGCCCCGACGCCGTGGTCTACGACGCGACCGAGATGGACACCTCACTGTTCTGGGCGACCGGCGCCATGATCTCCACGGCCGGCGATCTGAACCGGTTCTTCCGCGCGCTGCTGTCCGGACGGCTCCTGCCCGCGGCGCAGCAGCGGGAGATGTTCACCATGGTCCCCACCAAGGACTGGATCGCCGGCAGCGCCTACGGCCTGGGCATCTCCTCGGTGACGCTGTCGTGCGGCACGACGGTGTGGGGCATGGGCGGGGCCCTGTTCGGCTCGTTCTCCTACACCTACGGCACCCGCGACGGCGAGCACATGCTCGCGATCAACGTCAACGGTGACTGGACCGACGGCGGATGGGAGGACCCGATCGGCATCTTCACCGACGCCCTGGAGGTGGAGTTCCGCCCCGGCGACTCCCGGGCGCCCCGGCGCTCCATGGAGCCCGCCGACCCCGCATAGACGCCGCCGGGTTCCCGGAGCACGCCCGCCGTCCTCGCGAGCACATGCACCGGCCCCTCATGTGAAGGCCCGCCGGTACGACGGTGCCGCATCCGGGACGCCCCGGATGCGGCACGCGCGTTCGCTCCATCAGCCCGCGCGGGCCTAGAGCGGCGGAGTGAGTTCCACGAAGGAACCGCAGTTGCCCGGCCAGGCCGGGTTGTTGCCGGTGCCGGGCGTGGGGTTGACGGTGCATGCCGTCTGGCGGATCAGACCGGTCGTGCTGAGCACCGTGACGTGGAGGGTGTTCCCCATCACCGCGAGGCTGACGTCGCTGGCGTTGCCCGGATATCCCGGCAGCGTGGAGAGGTCATGCCAGGGCGGGGTGGTTCTCGGGTCCCGGACGAACGTCGGACCGTTGCCCTGGGCGTAGCCCACGAACTTGTTGTTCCCCTGGAACGCCGTGTCGATCCCGGCGCTGCGCCCGGGAGTACCGGGGGGACCGGGAGGACAGTGCTTGCAGCACTTCTTCTTGCCGTCCTCGTCGCCGTCGCCCCCGCGGGCCTTCTTCTGGGCGACGACGGCGACACCGGTGGCGGGGGCGTGGGCCGGCGCGACGTGGTGCGCCTGGTGCCCCGGGACGCCCCGCGTCTCCGTACCGGCCTGCGCCATGGCCGGGAGCGACAGCGCGAGCACTCCACCGGCGATCGCGGTCGCGAACGCCACAGTGAACACGCGCTTACCTATGAAAGGACCTGTTTCCCGAGGAATCACTCGGTTCCCCCATATCGCTTGAATTCCGATGAATCGGACTATTTCCGTGCCACCGCGGCAGCACTGCGACCAGGGAATACCCATTCAGCGAACCAGCGACGCCGCAGCGGCACACTGATAGGAAAAACAGACGAACACAATAAAGAAAAGAAACCCGACTCCAGGGTCACGTCATTCCGGAATACCCATTAGGCGGGAATCCGTCCGCTATCGAGGACTTCGGCGGCTTTCCCGTTATCGGCGACGATGACCCGCGGCCGGCCCCGCCCTTGACCAGGCGGCATGCCGGGAACGCCCTGACACGAGGAGCTCCGAACCGCCCACGCCTCCACCGTCCCGTCCGAAGGTGCGAGCCACCCACGAGGATGGACGCCGATACTGTGGACGCCATCGGTGACCACTATTGCGCGCCGAAGAAATCGCCCAAAGCCGCCCCCACGCGCTGCGGGTCTCCGTCGTCGTCCGGACCCGAATGCCCAAGGCCCGGGAACGAGACACGTCGCGCATGCGGGAGCACAGCGGAAAGCGCGTCCAGCGCGACGCGGAAATATGCCGGGCTCTTGGCGCCGTCGAGCAGCAGAACCCGCGCGTCGAGCGCCGCGTAGTCCTGCACCGTGTCAGCCATCTCCCGGATTATCTGCATATCGAAGCGCTGCGTGGGGACGAGCGCTTCGATCGGTACCTCGTCTTCGGGCACATCGCGTCGCAGGCGCGAGCCGGCCGCCATGAGCGGCACAAGAAGCGATCGCGGAACTCGATCGAACACCGGTTCGGTGCCCAGGCCCTTCAGTACTGTGACCAGGGCGGAGACGATCTTGCCTGCGGCGATCTCGCGATGGAGACGCGGCACCCAGTCCATCGGCACCGAGCCGCCGACGGACAACGGAGGTTCGTACAGGGCGACCCGATCGAGTGCGGGGATGGCCGGCGCCGCGCGCAGGGTGATGAGCGCTCCCGAGCTCAGGCCGAAGATCCGCGAGGCCCCGGTCGCCGCGACCAGTGCCCGCAGGTCGTCGACCTCGCGCAGCACGCTGAAGTGGTCACCGTGGGGTCCGCTCAGCCCGCGTCCCCGCCGGTCGGGCACATAGACGGTGAAGTGGGCCGACAGGGTGGCAGCGAGCCTCGTGAAGTGTTGCGATGCCTGCATGCCACCGTGCACGAGGATCAATGCGGGGCCGCGGCCGCGTTGCCGGTAGCCGATCGTCGTCCCGTCGGCGGAACGAACCTGGCCTTTGCTGTAGTCGCGCGCGCTCTGGGGAGAGGTCTTCACGGTGTCACCTCATGCGCGGCCGGGACGAACCCCTTCTGCGCCTGCTTGCCGACCTCCACGGCCGCGTTTCCGCGCTCCAGCAAGTCCTCCCGGTACCCCGCCCGCTCCGGGAAGCGATCGGTGAGCGGCGTGCGCCCCATCGCCCCGCACAGATCCGCGTCGGCTGACGGCCTCGAGCTGATCATCACCGGCGCCGCGGTTCTCCCCGCGGCGTTCCCGCCGCCCGCGACGGCGGCTGATCGCCATCCCCCCACGTCCTCCGCGGACAACGCCGTCCGGCGACAATGAGCCATGCCCACCGACACGGAACGACCAGACGGCCCGGCCACTCCCGACCAGGCGGAGGGGACGGCCGCCGGGAACCGGACCGGCCAGGCGCCCGGCGCGACCGGCTCCCGCCCGGCCGTCGACGTCTCCGGCTCCCGGCGGCCGCTCGACTACTACCTGGTCGTCCCCGGCCACCGCGCCCCCGCGGCGCTCGTGACCCCCGTGTCCGCCGCGGCGACGGTGGACGGCATCGTCGTCGAGGAGTTCGTCTTCGACGACGACCACACCACGGTCGGCCTGGACACCGCCTGCTGGTCGGCGTCCGACGGCGCCTGGCGCAGTTCGGCGGCCCTCAGCCGCGACCTGCGCGGCGACCCGGCCCTGCGCCTGCGTGTCGTGCCGGTCCCCCGGCGTGACGCCGAGGACGCCTACCGGCTGGCCCACGGCCGCGAACTGCCCGGCGAGCCGGCTCTGCGCACGCTCTTCACCGACCGCCTGCCCGTCCCCGGCTCGGCTCCCCTGCGGCTGGAAGACGCGCAGGTTCCCGAGGGCTTCCACGACAAGCGCCTGCATCGCGTGCTGTTCGCCGGCGACCTCACTCCCGGCCGCCTCCCCGCTCTCCAGGCGGCCTGGGGGATGACCCTCACCGGCGACGCCGCCGACCCCCGCACCCGGGTCCTCGGCACGGCCCGCGTTCATGTCGCCGGCGACGTCTTCACCTGGGAACTGCGCCGCGTCGGCCCCGGCGGCGCCTGCGCCCTCGACCTGACCGCCTGCCTCGCGACCTCCTCGGACGCGGCCATCGGCCCCCTGCTGCGACGGCTCACCACGACCCTGAGCCACACAGGCGGACTGATCCCCGTGATGGTCGAACGCTTCTCCTAGCCCGCCACCACCGCCCCGTCACGGCTCCCGCGGGTCAGCCGGGGTAGGGGCGGTTGAACCGGGGCGGGGTGAACGGGACATACCGCGGGGCGGGGTCGGCCGCCAGTGCCGCCGCGCGGGCGTTCATCGCCGGGGCGGACGTCGCCGGCCAGTGACCGCTCCGCAGCCGGTCGAACATCGTCACCAGCGCCGCTTCCTGCTCCGCCGGCGAGAAGTCGCAGTGGCCGACGGTGCGGGTGTACGTCTGGCGCAGCAGCGAGCCGGCTCCCGCACGGCGCACCTTCTCCTCGTACGACTGCTGCTGGGCGACGGTGGAGATCTGGTCGCCGGTGGCGGACACGGTCAGCACGGGGATCCGCAGGTGGCCGTCCAGGACGAGGCCGTCGGCGAACCGCCTGACGGCCTCGGGGTCCGCCGCGACGCGGGGCGCGGCGGCCAGGTTCCGCAGGTCGGCCCCGAGCTCCAAACCCGCCGCCTTGTACAGTTCGCGGACGGCGCGCCGGAGGGCGGGCTCGGCCAGGCGCAGTTGCCCGGCGTAGTCCACGCCGGTGTTCCAGGACGGGTTTCCGCCGACCACCGCCATGAGCTGGCGCCGGCTGCCCATGGCCTGCCCGATGTAGGGCAGAGGCCCGCCGGCGAGCGCGAGGTAGGCGCCCTGCTCCAGACCACCGGCGTCCCTGCCGTCCGGAGGCGGTGTCGCCGATCCGTCGGGGTTGCGGCCCCAGGCCGGAAGCTGGCCGATCGCGGCGGCCAGCGCGATGCGGGCCCGCCCCTCAGGGGTCCGCTGCGCCGCGGCCAGGGCGTCGATCCATGCCTTCCGGGCCGACTCGACGTCCTGGGGGATGTCGATGACCGGCAGCCCCGGGGCGACCAGGCGCTCGAGCACGAAGACCGTGTCGAGCTTCTGGTTCCACTGGCCGACGGACCCGCCGAGGCCGCCGCACATCGGGACGGCGGCGTCGAAGGCGTCCGGGTGGATCTGGGCGACGCCGGCCGCGATGAACCCGCCCATCGAGGTCCCGGCGGCGATCGCCCTGCGGGCCGGGCCGTAGGCGGCCTCGAAGCGGGTCAGCGCCTCGGCCTGGTTGTCGATGGCGGACCGGAGGTTCCAGCCGGTGATGGCCCGGCTCGTCCCGCCGCGGGCCACGCCGTCGGCCAGCAGCCGCGCGGTCAGGGGCTCGTCCCGGCCCGCGCCGGCGAAGTCCAGGGCGACCACCACGGTGCCGTTCCAGGCGGCCGGCACGACGAACTCGTAGGGAGTGCCGTCATCGAGGGCGCCGCTGATGCAGGTGGGATGGGCAGGGGACTCGGCCAGGCACGGTGTGCCGCCGGGGGGCCGGGCGGAGGCGGCGGCGGTTCCGCTCCCGGCGGCGGTCGCCAGCGCGACGGCCAGGCACACGGCCGCTCCACGGCGTATCGCGGCGGCGGCCCCCTTCGACTCGGTTCCCATGGTGTGTTTCCTCCACAGTCGATGGACGGGCGGGAGTGCGGCCCGAGGCCCGGCCGGGTCCGCGAACGGCCGGCGGCCCGCCTGGCGGCCGTCGCGGGACGAATGCCACCGCTAGTGGAGACGATCGTTCAGTCTTATGTCACCGATGTCAATCCCCCGATCACCGGGAACAGCCCGGACGCGGAGCCGGTGACGTAGGATTCACGCAGGTCGAACCCGGTAAGCCCGTTCGCCCCCGCACGTCGTCGAACGGGCGCCCGCACCGGCCGAGGAGTCTGACGATGGAAGGACGCCTGGTGACCGCGTCGCCGGAACCCGGCTCGCTGCCCAGAGCCCGGCAAGGGGCCGAACCTCAGCGCCTGCTGACCACGCTGCTGGGCGACTACTGGTTCTGGCGGCAGGAGCACCTCCCGTCGGCGGCGCTGGTCGCTCTGCTGGAGGAGTTCGGCATCACCGCCACCAGCGCCCGCGCCGCCCTGCGGCGGGTCGCCGCACGTGGGCTGCTGGAGAGCTCGCGCACCGGGCGCACCACGGCCTACGGACTGCCGCCCCGGGCGTCCGACGTGATCGTGGCGCACGCGCGCCGCCTGCTGACGTTCGGCGCCACCACCCCGCGCTGGGATGGGCGGTGGACGGTCGTCACGTTCTCGGTGCCCGAGGACCAGCGCGACACCCGCCGAGCGCTGCGCGACGGGCTGCGCCTGCTGCACTTCGGCATGGTCTTCGACGCGGTGTGGGTGTCGCCGCACGACAGGACCGACGACGTGGTCGAACTCGTGCGCAGGCTCGGCGTGCGGGGGACGGTGGTGTTCCGGGCCCGCACGGTCGCCGACGACGACCTGGACCCGGTGCCGCATCGCGCCTTCGACATCGCCGGGCTGCGCGAGCGCTACCTGCGCTTCATCGACGCCCACCGGCCGGTCGCCGAGCGGCTGGCGGCCGGCGGCCCCTCCCCCGCCGAGGCGCTGCTGCTGCGGACCGCGATCATGACCGACTGGCGGGTGTTCCCCACGCTCGATCCCGACCTTCCCGCCGAGCTGCTCCCCGCGGGCTGGCCGCGCGACGAGGCCAGGCGGCTGTGCGTGCGCATCTACGACTCGCTCGGGGAGTCAGCGGAGCGACGGTTCCGCGAGATCCTCGCGGAGTTCGACCCCGGGCTGGCCGAGCTGGCCGCGCATCACACCTTCGCGCAGGTGTCGGCCCTGAAGTCGCCGGCGGTTCGCCGTCACACGAGTTTCGACGAGACGACCGACCGTGATCGGCTGGACCTCCTCGCCGGCGGCCGCGGCGACGGCCGGCGCGACCAGCGGTGATCGCGGCGGGCCGCACGGCCGCCGGCGCCGATGGCTCCAAGGCGGGCCTGTGGCGGCAGGACGTTGGAGCTTCGTACCTGTGCGGCGCGAGACCATCAGAAGCATGACAATCGAGTAACGTACGCGTCTGCAAGCGTCGTCAATATACTCGTGTTGTGAATCATCGCGAGAGGTCCGAGGCAGAGGACGTCGATTTCCCGCGCTCCCAGGTGGGCACGCCCCCGCAGCACTTGATCACGACGCTTCTCGGGGACTACTGGATCAGCCGGGCCGAGCAACTGCCGTCCGCCGCCCTGGTGCGGCTGGCCGAGGAGTTCGGCGTCTCCGCCGTGGCGGCCAGGGCCGCGCTGAGCCGCCTCACCAAGAGGGACCTGCTGGAGTCGTCCAAGGTGGGGCGGCGCACCTACTACCGCCTGACGGACCGGGCCGCCGCGGTGATGGTGGAGGGCCGGCAGCGGATCATGTCCTTCGGCCTGGAGCAGGGCGCGTGGGACCGACGATGGGTGATGGCGGCCTTCTCCATCTCCGAGGAACAGCGGGACCTGCGCCACGCACTGCGCGCGAGGCTGCGCTGGCTCGGCTTCGCCCCGCTCTACGACGGGCTGTGGGTCTCGCCGGCGGCGAACGCCGACAGCGCGGCGGCGGTGCTCACCGAGCTGGAGATCCCCATGGCGACGGTCTTCCGCGCCGAGGCCCTGAGCACCGCGGGCATGCGCGCCCCGCAGGAGGCATGGGACTTCGACGAGCTCCGGCGCGGCTACGAGGAGTTCGTGGCGCGGTACTCGCCGCTTCTGGAACGCGTCCGCAGGGGCGTGGTCGGCGCCTCGGAGGCGCTGGTGGCGCGCACGGGGATCATGGACACCTGGCGGCGGTTCCCCAACCACGACCCCGACCTGCCGGCGGAGCTGCTGCCCGCCGACTGGCCGCGCGCCGCGGCCAGAGATTTGTTCGTGGAGGTCTACGACACCCTCGGGCCGCTCGCCGAGTTCCGCGTCAGGCAGATCGTCGCGGAGTTCGAGCCGGCCCTGGCCGAGCTGGTGGCCCACCACCGGACCGGCTCCATTCTCGCGCTCACCTGATCCCACCCGCAGACGTGGAGCCGGCGGCTCCGCCCGCCGCGCTCGTCTCCGCCTCGCACAACCGCCCCTTGACAGTCGTGCATCCCTAGGTGTGACATTTGTCCCCACGACCGCAAGATTAACTGCCGCATTATCCGGTCGCGGGAAGGACCACCATGAGATTGCCCAGGACCATCCTCGCGGGTGTGGCGGCTTCGGCCCTCGCCGGCGCCGCGGCGTGCGGTGGAGGCGGCGGTGAGACACCGCGCCCGGCCGGCGGGACGGCGCTCTACGACGCCCTGCCGGATGACATCAAGGAAGCGGGCGTCATCCGATTCGCCGGGGATTCCCACCCGCCCTACCGGATCGTCGCCAACGACGGCAAGACCGTCACGGGCATCGACAAGGAGGTACAGGACGCCCTCGGCAAGGTCCTGGGCGTCCGCACCGAGATCTCGATCGTCAGCGGCCTGCCCGCGGCGCTGTCCGGCATGCTCGCCTCCAGGTACGACGCCTTCAACGGCCCCGTCAAGGACACCCCCGAACGCGAGAAGCAGTTCGACGCGCTCGTGTGGATGGTCACCCGGACCTCCTACCTGATCCCCAAGGCCGGGTCCTCGTCCATCAAGAGCGCGGGCGACCTGTGCGGCAAGCGCGTCGCCGGCACCGCGGGCAGCATCACGGAGGACCAGGCCGAGCGCCTGACCGAATGGTGCGCCAAGCAGGGGAAGCCGGCGCTGGAGTTCATCGGCTTCGCCGACACCAACGGCACCATCCTCGCCGCCAAGTCCGGTCGCGCCGACGCGGCCGGCATGACCGAGAGCGCGGCCCTGGACGTGATCGGCAAGGAGAAGGACGCCTTCACGTACGTGACCCAGACCGACGAGCAGGGCGCCGGCGTCGACCAGCTGGCGATGCTCGTGCCCAAGTCCAGCGGTCTCGGCCCGGTCATGCTCGACGCGTTCAAGGAGATCTTCAAGAACGGCGAGTACAAGAAGATCATGGACAAGTACGGGCTGCAGAAGGTGGCGGTGGAGGAGCCCAAGCTGAACGCAGCGGCGACCCAATGACCATGACCCGGCAGGTCGGCGACGTCGTGGACGTCGCCACCGCCCGGCCTCGCCCCCGCCCCCTGCGCTGGGTGGCCGCAGTGGTGCTGCTCGTCCTGGTCGCGCAGTTCGCCTGGTTCCTCGTCACCAACCCGCGGTTCGAATGGCCGGTGGCCAGGCAGTACCTGTTCGACCCGAACATTCTGCGCGGCCTCGGCATGTCGCTGTTGCTCACCGTCATCGGGATGGTGCTGGGCAGCGCGCTCGGGGTGCTCCTCGCGGCGGGCAGGCTGAGCGGCTTCACGCCGGTGGCCTGGGCCTGCGCCGTCTACGTCGCGGTCTTCCGCGGCATACCGCCGCTGGTCCAGCTGATCTTCTGGTTCAACCTCGGCTACCTGCTGCCGCGGATCTCCCTGGGCGTGCCCTTCGGCCCGACCTTCGTCTCCTGGCCGACCAACTCGGTGATCAGCTCGCTGACCGCGGCCATCATCGGGCTCACCCTGCACGAGGCCGCGTACATGGCCGAGATCGTCAGGGCGGGCATCATCGCCGTGGACGACGGCCAGCGCGACGCCGCGCGCGCGATGGGGTTCACGACCGCGCAGAGCTTCGCCAAGGTCGTGCTCCCCCAAGCGATGCGGGTGATCGTCCCGCCCACCGGCAGCCAGTTCATCAGCCTGCTCAAGGGCACCTCCCTGGTCAGCGTGATCGCGATGGCCGACCTGCTGTACTCGGTGCAGGTGATCTACAACAGGACCTACGAGATCGTGCCGCTGCTCATCGTCGCCTGCGCGTGGTACCTGGCGGTGGTCACCGTTCTGTCGCTCGGCCAGCGGCGCCTGGAGCGTCACTTCGGGAAGGGGTAGCGGTGAGCGACACACCGGTCCTGCGCGTCTGCGACGTGCGCAAGCGGTTCGGCGCCCAGGTCGTGCTCGACGGGGTGAGCCTGGAGGTTCGGGAGGGCGAGGTCGTCGCGGTGATCGGCCCGTCCGGGTCGGGGAAGTCCACCCTGCTCCGCTGCGTCCACCAACTGGAGGGCATCGACGGCGGGGCCATGTACCTCGACGGAGAGCTGCTCGGCCACGAGATCCACCGGGGCCACCTGCGTCCCCTGCCGGAGCGCCGGGTGGCCGCCCAGCGCGGCCGCATGGGCATGGTCTTCCAGCAGTTCAACCTGTTCGCGCACTGGAACGTGCTGCGCAACGTCACCGAGGCGCAGGTGTCGGTCCACCGCCGCAGCACCGGGGAGGCGCGCGAGGAGGCGTTGAGGTTGCTCGCGCGGGTGGGGCTCGCCGGCAAGGCGGACGCCCATCCCCGGATGCTGTCCGGGGGCCAGCAGCAGCGTGTCGCCATCGCCAGGGCCCTGGTCACCAACCCCCGGATCATGCTGTTCGACGAGCCCACCAGCGCCCTGGATCCCGAGTTGGTGCAGGAGGTGCTGAGCGTCATGCTCGACCTGGCCCGCGGCGGCATGACCATGATCATCGTGACCCACGAGATGAGCTTCGCCCGCGAGGTGGCCGACCGGTGCGTCTTCATGGAACAGGGCCGGGTGGTCGAGGACGGCACTCCCGAGGAGATCTTCGACAACCCCGCCTCGCCCCGCCTGCGGGCCTTTCTGTCGCGCTTCTCCGGGCGCGCGGCACGCGACTCCGACGAACACCTGCTGGAGGAGGAGACCACCACGTGAGCTTCACGGTAATGGCCGTCGGCGACCTCATCGTCGACGAGCCCGACCCCGCGTCCTTCTTCGCCCCGGCCCGGGCGACGCTCGGCCGGGGCGATGTGGTGATCGGCCACATCGAGGTGCCCCACAGCACGTCCACCGCCCAGGTGAGCACCGACGTCCCCGCTCCGCCCGCCGACCCCGCCGCGCTGGCCGCGGTCGCCGGCGCGGGCTTCCACGTGGTGACGCTCGCGGGCAACCACGTCTACGACGCCGGTGACCAGGGGGTGGCCGACACGATCACGCACGCGACCGGGGCCGGGCTGACCACCGCGGGCGCCGGCATGACCCTCGACCAGGCCCGTCGTCCCGCCGTCGTGGAGCGCGACGGGCTGCGCGTCGGCGTGCTGAGCTACAACTGCGTCGGCCCGCGCGAGTCCTGGGCGACCAGCCGCAAGCCCGGCTGTGCCTACATCAAGGTGCTGACGCACTACGAACTCGACCACGCCAGCCCCGGCGGGCCGCCCGCCGTCTACACCTTCGCCGACCCCGCCGGCCTGGAGCGGGTGGCCGGGGAGGTGGCGGCCCTGGCCGCCGAGGTCGATGTCGTCCTGGTGTCACTGCACAAGGGCGTCGGGCACACCCCCGCCGTCCTGGCGATGTACGAGCGGCCCGTCGCCCATGCCGTCATCGACGCCGGCGCGCACGCCGTGTTCGCCCACCACGCCCACATCATGCGCGGCGTCGAGATGTACCGGGACAGGCCGATCTACCACGGGCTGGGCAACTTCGTGACCGTCACCCGCGCGTTGACGCCCGCGACGGGCGACGAGGGCGAACGGGCCGCGTGGGCGCGCCGCAGAGTCGAGCTGTACGGCTTCGCCCCCGACCCGGACATGCCGTACTACCCCTTCCATCCCGAGAGCCGGAACACCGCGATCGCGGTCTGCCGGTTCGACCGCGACGGCCTGGTCTCGGCCGGCGTCATCCCCTGCCGGATCGACGGCGCGGGCCGGCCGGTGCCGCTCGGCGACGACGAGGAAGGGCGGCGGGTCGTGTCCTACATCGAGCACATCACGCGGCGGGCGGGCCTTGCGACGCAGTTCCGCTGGGAGGGCGAGGAGGTGGTGCTGCGTGGCTGACCGTCCGCTCGCCGGCCGCACGGTGATCGATCTGACCACCGCGCTGTCCGGGCCGTACGCGACCCTGCTGATGGCCGGCCTCGGCGCCCGCGTGATCAAGGTGGAGAACCCGCTGACCGGCGGCGACACCTCCCGCAACAACGCCCCCTACCTCGGCGCAGAGGGGCTGGCGCTCGCCCGGCACGGGGAGGACGACATGTCGGTGTCGATGCTCCTGCGCGGCCGCAACAAGCAGAGCGTCACCCTCAACCTCAAGCATCCCGACGCCCGCGAGATCCTGGCCGGTCTGGTACGGACGGCCGACGTCATGATCGACAACTACAGCGCCGGGGTCATGGCGCGGCTCGGCATCGGCCACGACTGGGCGAGCGCGATCAACCCGCGCATCGTGTGCACGTCGATCAGCGGTTTCGGCGCCCAGGGCGGTCCGGGTTCGGGAAAGGCGATGGACACCATCGTCCAGGCGCTCAGCGGCGTGATGATGACCGCGGGCGCGCCCGGAGAGCCGCCCGTCCGCTTCGGGCTGCCGGTGGGCGACCTGGTCGCGCCGCTGTACGCGGTGATCGGCACGCTGGCCGCGGTCCTGCGGGCCGACGCGACCGGCCAGGGCCAGCACGTGGACGTGTCCATGCTGGGGGCGCTCACCTCGATGGTCGCGTGCGAGCCGTTCGACGCCTACGAGAAGCTCGGCCTGCCCATGCGCACGGGAATGACCGTGCCCAGGCTGGCGCCGTTCGGCACCTTCGCGGCCGCGGACGGCTGGTTCGCGCTGTGCGGCCCCACCGACGCGTTCGCCCGCGGCCTGTTCGCGGCGATGGAGCGCGACGATCTGGCCGCGGATCCGCGGTTCGCCTCCCGGGACGCGCGCGTGGCCAACGCCGGCGAGCTGCACGAGCTGGTGGGCTCGTGGGCCGCGGACCGCCCGCTCGCCGTGGTCCTCGACCTGCTCGCCCGGCACGGCGTCCCCGCCGCCGAGGTCCGTGAGCCCGGCGCCGCCGTGCGCGACCCGCTCGTCCTCGAGCGCGAGGAGGTCGTGCCACTGGAGCATCCGCGCCACGGCCGCCCCGCGGACCTGTACGGGACCGGCGTGCCGATCCGCTTCTCCGCCTGCGAGGCGGCGCTCGACCGGCCGGCGCCCGCCCTCGGCGAGAACAACGCCGAGATCTACGGCGGCCTGCTCGGCTACTCCGAGGACGAACTCACGACGCTGGCCGAGAAGGGGGTGATCTGACGTGCTCGCAGCGCTCGCCGCGCTGGAGGAGGCGTACGCCCGGCGCGGCGCCCCCTTCGAGGGCCGCACCGGCGCGGGGGCGCCGGTCGTCGGCTACGTCGGAGCGGACATGCCGGTCGAACTGCTGACCGCCGCCGGCGCCCGCGCGTTCCGCCTCACCGGCGACCCGGAGTCCGATTCCGCGCTCGGAGACCGGTACCTGGGCCGCGGGGTCGACCCGGTCGCCCGCTCGGTGCTCGCCCGGCTGCTCGCCGGGGCCTTCGGCGACCTCGATCGCGTGGTGGTCTCCCGCGACTGCGAGGCGTCCCTGCGGCTGTTCTACGCGCTGCGCGAGCTGTCCCGCGTGGAGCCGGGCAGAAGGCTGCCCGAGGTGTACCTGGTGGACATCCTGCACCTGCCGCACCGCACGACCGCCCTTTACAACCGCCGCCGGATCGGCGAGTTCGCCGCCAGGCTCGAAGCCTGGACCGGCCGCCCCCTCGACCTGGCCGGGGCGGTGGCGGCGCACAACGAGCGGCGCCGTCTGCTGGCCGCCGCCGCCGAGCTGCGCAGGGCGGTGCCCGCCCGGCTGACGGGGCGGCAGTTCCTCGCGGTCGCCGGCGCGGCCCTGCCCGTGGAGGAGCACATCGCGCTGCTGGAACGGCTGCTGGCCGAGGCCGGACGGCTCGCGGAGCACGCCGGGCGGCGGGTCTTCCTGAGCGGCAGCGACCACGACACCCCGCACGTCTACGAGGCCATCGAGTCCGAGGGCCATGTGATCGTCGGTGAGGACCACTCCTTCGGCGAGCCGCTCCGCGCCGAGCCGGTCGGCGGTGGCGGCCTCGACGCCCTGGCCGAGCACTACCACCACAGCGGTCCGACCGCCCACAGGGCGACGGCGGCCGAGCGCGCCGCGCACGTGGCGACGGCCGTACGCCGCTGCCGGGCCGAGCTGCTCCTCGCCTATTCCAGGGCCGGCGACGAGGCTCCGGCGTGGGACTTCCCCGCGCAGCGCGCGGCGGCCGGCATCCCCGCGGTCTCGCTGGAGCGCCAGGAGTACGGGCGTTCCGACCTGACGGCCCTGCGGAAGGACGATCCATGCGCAGTGTGAAATCCCTCGCGACGGCGGCCGAGGCGGGCAGGCACCAGCGCGAATGGTTCGCCGACCTGCGCAGGCGGGTCGCCGCCGGCGAGCCGTTCGCCCTGCTGAACGCGGACGTCCCCCACGAGATCTTCCGCACGATGGACATCCCGTACGCGGTCGGCCAATGGTGGGCGTCCCTGGCGGCCGCCAAACAGCGCTCGGGGCACTACCTGGAGCTGGTGCGGCAGCGCGGCTATCCCGACTACTCCGAGCAGTACAACTCGGTCACCCTGGGCTCGGCCTTCGATCCGGAACCGGACTCCGGCCCGTGGGGCGGCCTGCCGAGGCCGGACATCATCGTCGGCGACGCCTCCGGCGACCTCACCCGCAAGATCTTCGACATCTGGGGTCAGGAGCCCGGGGTCACCTTCTACCCGCTGGAAAGCGCCGCCGAGAACGAGGTCCCCGCCAACTGGTGGGAGCTCATGCCGCACCGGTGGGAGCAGGCCGTCGGCCCGGCGAGGCTGGACCTGCTCACCGCGGAACTGGAGAACCTCGTGAGGTTCCTGGAGACCACCACCGGCAGGCGATTCCGCCAGTCCCGTTTCCGTGAGGTGATGGCGCTGGTCAACGAGCAGGAAGAGTGGAACCGCAAGACGCGCGACCTCATCGCCCGCGCCCGGCCCGCCCCGCTCGGCGTCGTCGACAGCATCCCCAGCGTCATGCTCCCCCAGTGGCACCGCGGCACCGAGTGGGCCCGGGACATCGCCAGGCGCTTCTACGAGGAGGTGCGCGACCGGGTCGAGGCCGGTCATGCCGTGTGCCCGGGCGAGCGGGCCCGGCTGATGTGGATCGGCCGCGGCCTCTGGTACGACATGGGCTTCTACCAGCGCTTCGAGGAGGAGTACGGCGCGGTGTTCGTCTGGTCGATGTACCTGGCCATCGCCGCCGACGGGTACATCCGCCATGGCGAGGATCCCATGAGGGCGCTGGCGGCGCGCTTCGCCGCCTTCACCGACCAGCTCTACACCCCGCCGTGGTCCAGCGAGTGGTATGTGAAGGAGGCACGCCTGCACGGCATCGACGGCGTGGTGCACCTGGTGTCCGACGACCCTCGGGGCAGCTACTTCACCGCCCGCGCACTGGAGGCGGCCGGGTTCCCGGTGATCGAGATCCACGCCGACAACGTCGACACGCGCACCTTCGACGGCGAGGTGACCGAGCGCGTCGGCCGGTGGCTGGAGCAGGTCGTCCTGGCCTGACCCGCGTCTTCTCGATGCGCTGAAAGCGCAGGCCGTGCCGGTTCTCTGCTCCGCCATGAGGTCCGGCATGGACCCGGCGCGTGCACGGGCACATCCACACGACAGAACGCTGAACACATTTTTGACGATCGTCATTCAAGTGACTTATATTCGCACCATTCGCCGTCCCAACTCAGGGGGAGTCCCATGGATCTATCCGGCAAGGTCGCCGTCGTCACCGGTGCGGGCCGCGGCCTCGGCCGCGCGTACGCCGAGGCGCTGGCCGCGGCCGGGGCGGCCGTGGTCGTCAACGACGTGGACGGCGAAGCGGCCGCACAGGTCGTCGACGCCATCACCGCCGACGGCGGCAGGGCACGGAGCGTCGTCGCCCCCGTCGGATCCGCCGAGGTGGCCGACCGGCTGGTCGCCACCGCCGCCGAGGAGTTCGGCCGGCTGGACGTGATGGTCACCAACGCGGGCATCCTGCGCGACCGGGTCCTGTGGAAGATGTCGGACGACGACTTCGACGCGGTGGTCGAGGTGCACCTGCGCGGCACGTTCACCTGCGCGCGGGCCGCGGCGGTGCGGATGCGCGAACAGGGGACCGGCGGCCGGCTGGTCCTGATCTCCTCGCCGGCGGGGCAGCGCGGGAACTTCGGCCAGACCAACTACGCGGCGGCCAAGGCCGGCATCGTGGCGATGGCCAGGACGTGGGCGATGGAACTGGCCCGGGCGCACATCACGGTGAACGCGGTCGTCCCGGTGGCGGCCACCGAGATGACCAAGAGCATTCCCGTGTTCGCGCCGATCATCGAGGAGGCGGAGCGCACCGGCGGGCCACTGCCCGAGTGGCTGCGCAAGGACGAAGGCCTGGGCACGGTCGAGGACGTGGCGGGCCTGGTGGTGTTCCTCGCCTCGGACGCCTCCGCCGGCGTGACCGGCCAGGCGATCGGCATCGGCGGCGACCGCCTCGCGCTGTGGTCGCACCCGGCGGAGAAGGCCGTCGCGTTCGCCGACGGAGGATGGACCGCCGAGGCCATCGCGGCCTCCTGGCGGTCGGGCGTCGGCGCCGAGCCGGAGACCTACGGAATCCCCGCGCCCGCGGTCCCGGCCGCGGAGGCTCAGGGAGCCTGACATGACGGTCATGAACCTCGCCGAACTGGTCGCGATCGACGTGCACACCCACGCGGAGGTCTCCAAGGACGGGCACGGCTCGCTGAGCCCGGAGCTGTTCGGGGCCTCGGCGGACTACTTCAAGGCCCACGGGCACCGGCAGCCCACCATCGCGGAGATGGCCGCGTACTACCGGGAGCGGAAGATGGCCGCGGTGGTGTTCACCGTGGACGCCGAGCACGCCACCGGGCACCCGCGCATCGCGAACGAAGAGGTCGCGGAGAGCTGCGCCGAGCACGCCGACGTGCTGATCCCCTTCGCCAGCGTCGACCCCTGGAAGGGCAGGGCGGGCGTGCGCGAGGCGCGGCGGCTGGTCGCGGAGCACGGCGTGCGCGGGTTCAAGTTCCACCCGAGCATCCAGGGCATCGCCCCCAACGACCCCGTGGCCTACCCGCTGTACGAGGCGATCGAGGAGCTCGGCGTCCCGGCGCTGTTCCACACCGGGCAGACCGGCATCGGAGCCGGCGTCCCGGGCGGGGGCGGCATCCGGCTCAAGTACGGCAACCCGATGCTGGTGGACGACGTGGCCGTCGACTTCCCCGAGCTGCGGATCATCCTGGCCCACCCGTCGTTCCCCTGGCAGGACGAGGCGCTGGCCGTCGCCACCCACAAGCCGTACGTCTACATCGACCTGTCGGGGTGGTCGCCGAAGTACTTCCCCCCGCAGCTCGTGCGGTACGCCAACACGCTGCTGAAGGACAAGGTGCTCTTCGGCTCCGACTACCCCGTGATCACCCCCGACCGCTGGCTGGCCGACTTCGCCAAGCTGGAGATCAAGCCCGAGGTCCGCCCGAGGATTCTGAAGGACAACGCCGTACGCCTGCTCGGGCTCGGCTCCCAGGAGAGGACGACAGACAGATGACCACCACGGCGAACGGGCTGGACGAGATCAAGGCGCTGGCGGGCAGGGATCTCGGCCACAGCGGCTGGCTGGAGATCACCCAGGACCGCGTGAACACCTTCGCCGACGCCACCGACGACCACCAGTGGATCCACGTCGACCCCGACAGGGCCAAGGGCGGGCCGTTCGGCGGCCCCATCGCCCACGGGTACCTGACCCTGTCCCTGGTCATCCCGCTGTTCAACGAGCTGCTCGACATCCAGGGCGTGAAGATGAGCGTCAACTACGGCCTGGACAAGGTCCGCTTCCCCAGCCCGGTCAAGGTGGGCGCCAAGATCCGCCTGGGCGCCACCGTCGCCTCGGTCGAGGACGTCCCCGGCGACGGCGTGCAGATGGGGCTCGACTGCACCGTCGAGATCGAAGGCGCGGACAAGCCCGCCTGCGTCGCCCGCGCCATCTACCGGCACTACGCCTGACCCACGCTCCCCCGGCCCACAGGAGGTCCAGCACCGATGCGCAACGCCGGACTGGGAGGGTGGCCCGCCCGCCGGGCCCTGATGACCCCGGACCGGACCGCGTTCGTCTTCGCGGACCGGCCCGTCACCTACGCCGAGGTCCATGAGCGGACGACGCGGCTGGCGTCACGGCTCCGCGCCGCGGGGGTGCGGGCCGGTGATCGGGTCGCCTACCTCGGCCGCAACCACCTCGCCCTCGTCGAGACGATGTTCGCCTCGCACCTGCTCGGGGCGATCTTCGTGCCGCTGAACTTCCGTCTGGCCGCCCCCGAGATCGCTTACATGCTGGACCACTCGGGCGCCGGGGTCCTGGTCTACGCGCCCGAGTGCACCGAGATCGTCCGGGCCCTTCCCGGCACCACGGCTCCCTTCCGGCTGATCGTGGCCCTCGGTGCCCCCGGGCCGGGGGAACGGCATTACGAGACCTGGCTCCAGGAGGGGGAGCCCACTCCGATCGACACGCCTGTGCGGCTGGAGGACACGGCGCTCATCCTCTACACCTCGGGCACGACCGGGCGTCCCAAAGGGGCGATGCTCACCCACGGCAACCTCGTGTGGAACTGTTTCAACCTCCTGTCCGGCGTCGACGTCACGAGCGAGGAGGTGACGCTGATCAGCGCGCCGCTCTTCCACGTCGCCGCCCTGGACCAGACCCTGCTGCCGACCTTCCTCAAGGGCGGCCGCTCGGTCATCACGCCGTCGTGGGACGTGGAGGAGTGTTACGACCTCATGGAGAAGCACGGTGTCACCTGGATGTTCGGGGTCACCACGATGTTCGCCGCGTTCGCCCGCTCGCCCCGGTGGACCGGCGCGGACCTGTCGTCGCTGCGCCACCTCATGGCCGGGGGCGCGGCGGTCCCCGCCGCGCTGATCCGCACCTACCAGGAACGGGGGCTGGTGTTCTGCCAGGGATACGGGCTCACCGAGACCGCTCCCGGCGCCACCTTCCTCGAGGCCGACCAGAGCGTGCGCAAAGTCGGCTCGGCGGGGGTGCCGGTGTTCTTCGCCAACGTGCGGGTCGTCCGGCCCGACGGTACGGACGCGTCGGCGGGACAGCCGGGCGAGGTGCTCATCCAGGGACCGAACGTGACGCCCGGCTACTGGCGCGACCCGGAGGCGACCACGGCGGCGTTCGCCGACGGCGACTGGTTCCGCTCCGGCGACGTCGCCGTGCTCGACGAGGACGGCCACCTGTACGTCATGGACCGGCTCAAGGACATGTACATCTCAGGCGGGGAGAACGTCTACCCGGCCGAGGTCGAGGCGGCGCTCTTCGAGCATCCCGCCATCGCCGAGACCGCCGTACTCGGCGTACCCGACGCCGAATGGGGCGAGGTCGGCCGCGCGTTCGTGGTCCTGCGCCCCGGCGCGAGCGTCACCCCCGACGAACTGCGCGCCTTCCTCCGCCCCCGCCTGGCCAAGTACAAGATCCCCCGCTATTTCGACCTCACCGACGACCTCCCGAAGACCGCCTCAGGAAAGATCCAGAAACCCCGCCTGCGCGACCTCCCACCCCCGGACACCGGCCCCTCGACCTCGCCGGCCCCTCTCTGAGAGGCGGAGACGCCCCCGCACCCGACCGCGAAGAACCTGGTCAGAGAAATCTCTGATCCGGTGTCGGCTGTTCCAGGGGTCTACGGGGACCCCGCTGCCCGCCTGACTCGAAAATGCACAATCTCTGCCCCCACTTGTCCAGATACGGCAACCGGGGCCAGAATCAGTTCAGCCTTCAACTATCTGGTCGAGGGTCACTGCACGGATGAGGAGAGGCATGAAGCGCACCATCTCTGTTCTCGCCGTCACCACCGGCGTCCTCGGCGCCATGCTCGCCGGCGTCAGCCCCGCGTCCGCGGCCGCCCCCGCGGTCGACTGCTCCACGGGCGGCTACACCCGGGTCCTGAACACCTACATCCCCACCAACATCCAACGGGGAGCCGTGGACGGCCGTATCTACAACATCACCGGTCCGACGGCCTACACCTACGAGATCTGCCTCGACATCCCGGACACCTCGACCTTCACGATCGAGGCGCACATCCGGGCCGCCGACGGGTCCACCAGCGTGTTCCTGGACGACCGGCCCGGAGACAAAATCCTCCACTTCTCTCCCGGCGCCAACACCTTCTGGCAGATCTACGGCACGATGACCGGGCCCGGCAGCACCTACATCTACTACACCTGGAACGAGAAGCAGATCCCCGCCTGACCCGAACCGGGCCGGCCGCCCGCCCAACGAGCCGGCCGGCCCCCTCCCCTGCCCCGTCCCAGACTCTGAGCGAAGCACACGACAGCGAACGAGCCGGCCTGTAGGCCGGGTTCTTTCATGAGTCCCGATAGGCGCGCCGGCCGGCGGACAACCTGGCCATGGCGTCGTCGGATGGGGTGCCGGGCTCGGCATGTGCGACAAAGAGTCGCTGGCCGGGGACACCGTCGATGGCGAACGTCGCATGCCAGAGAGTCAGATCGCCGACGCGACGATGGTGGTAGCGCCCTGTCTCGTGCGCTTTGACCTGTATGTCATGGCTTTCCCACATTCGGCGAAAATCCTCGCTTGCGAGCGACAGCTCCTCCACCAGGGCGAGAACCGATGGGTCGTCCAGGTCTGCACCGACTGCAGCGCGCATATGGGCGACCTTGAACCGTGCCTCCTGTTCCCAGTCGAGGAAGAATTCGCGTGACGCCGGGTTGAGGAAGGTCAGTCGAAGCAAGTTGTCACTATGGGACAAACCCTCAAGAAATGCTGCGGTCTCGGCGTTTTGGACGAGGATGTCCAACCGGCGGCTTACCACAAACGCCAGGGCATGCTCCCAGTTGTTCACGAGGCGGAGAACGGACGGGCAGGCATGGTCGGCCACATGCGTACGCCTGAAGCCTCCTCGCGCAGAACGGGCAAGCTCGTGCAGGTGTCCTGTGGCCTCGTAGTCAAGGCCGAAGACTCCGGCCAAGGCGTCTAGTACAGCGTCGGAGGGGCTGCGTTCCCTTCCCTGCTCAAGTCGCGTGTAGTAGTCGATGCTGACTCCTGCCAGCACTGCGACCTCGTCGCGGCGCAACCCTGGCGTGCGGCGGCTGCCCGCGCCTCGCAGTAGCCCCGCCCGTTCGACGGTTGTCGCCTGCCGTCGGGCACGCAGGAACTCGCCTAACAGGTTTTCCACGCTAGACACAGTAAGAAGTTCTATGGCAAGGCATGGCAAAGCGGTCATCTATGGTCAGCAACGTACGGGAGTGGTGCAACACTGCAGCATCGGTTGATGGTTGACATGATCAACCAGTAGGCGTGCCGGGTGTGCGACCCGCGGCATGGGCGGGTGTTCCCGTGTGAGGGAGTGCTGTGTTGCCGGTCGGCGGTTGCGACGTGTAGGACGACTCTTGTCGTCACGTCCGTACGCCTGAGGTGCCGGGAGCCGAATCATGGATGATCGTTTCAACGTGATCGTGAGTGCAGGATCGCTGAAGGTGACGGACGAGCACGCGGTGCATTTCCCTCATCGATGGACGCCCGAGGGCGTGAGCGTCAGGGCGGATTTCACCGGAGGACATCTCCTTCACCTCGCGGCGGCGGGATGCGTCCTCAACGACCTTTACCGGGAGGCCGCCGCACTGGGAATCGAACTCCTGGGAGTGCGCGTTTCCGCTGCCGGCGGCTTCGATATCGAGAGCTGGCGGTCAACCGGGATCACCTACACCGTCGACGTCAGCTCCACTGCTCCAGCCGGGAGCATCGCCCACCTGATCGACATCGTGGACTCCGTCGCCGAGATCCCCCGCGCCATCCGACGGGGTGCCACCGTGCAGAGGATCAGCTAACGACCATGCAGGAACACAGCCAACGAGGCTTGATCCGCGCCGACCTCACCGCTCATACCGCTCGCACTGGATGCCGCGGATGACGCCTGTCATGATGAGCCGATCCACCTGCGTCTGATCTCTCACGCCTAACCCTTCTCAGGTCAAGTCTCCACGGTAGGAGGGGCAAGCCCAGGGGGAAGCCGGCACCGTCTGATGATGCGGTGGGACAAGGAAGGCACCGATGACCGGTAGCGAGAGCGCGTTCGTCACGGACGACCTCTGGGAAGAGTTCTGGATCAATCTCTTTCCGGTGTGGCGGCGGGTGTTGTGCGGCTCCGACACCCTCACGCCCCCGCCCGCGGCTCCGATCCTGCGTCGACGCCGCCTCACCACCGACTTCTATTGGGTGGGGACGTTCGAGCCCGTCAGGTTTCTGTCGGCCGTGACGCAGGCGCTGCTGTGGGACGAGAATGGCATGGATCTGGGACCTTTGACGGGCCGGTCGTGGCAGCTGCTCCAGTTGGGCGGCCCCGCCAACGTGGATCTGAAGCAGTTGAGCGGAACCTCCGTTCGCCGACTCATCTTGTCGAATGTAGACGTAGAGGACTTGTCGGGCCTGCAGGACATCGTGGGCCTGAGATCTCTCGCTCTGGCGCATGGCGACTTCGGGTCGTTGCCACCCCTCGATCACCTCGCCGAGCTCGTTCTGTACGCGGAGGCCGACGTCGATATCGCCGCCGCGCGGACCCCCTACCTTCGGGTCATCCGCCTCAACGAGCCCTATTTCCCACCCTTCGGCCCTGACGACGTGTGAGTCGTCGAACCGGCCCGAGAGCCGCACGGCCTCATCCCCGCTCATCCACATAACGAACGAGAGGGCGTCCAAACAGACGACTCCCCCGCCAGCCGGGATGGCTCCCTGAGAATGCCCTGATCTTGCTGGAGTGTGGAAACATGCTGGCCAGGGGGGTGACAGCGGGCGAGTCGGCCTGTAGGCCGGGTTTTGTCCTTTGCTGGCGCAAAGGGGCGACCATCCATCTAGGGCCGCCGTTGCCGGTGGCCTCAAGCGGTCTACCCGCGCGACTCGGGCGGGTCACCCTCGAACGCCGCGCGCGGGGTCTCCGA
Source organism: Sphaerisporangium sp. NPDC005289 (assembly GCF_040607455.1). NCBI lineage: Bacteria > Bacillati > Actinomycetota > Actinomycetes > Streptosporangiales > Streptosporangiaceae > Sphaerisporangium > Sphaerisporangium sp. NPDC005289. Next base: position 61,741 of record NZ_JBEXGS010000025.1, on the reverse strand, counting down.
GGAGACTCCTTCTTGACCTTGCTCCAGGTGGGGTTTACCTAGCCGCCCACGTCACCGTGGGCGCTGGTGGTCTCTTACACCACCGTTTCACCCTTACCTCCCGCGAAGGGGAGGCGGTCTGTTTTCTGTGGCACTGTCCCGCGGGTCACCCCGGGTCGGCGTTACCGACCACCTTGCCCTGTGGAGCCCGGACCTTCCTCGGCGGGGCTCGAGAGCCCCGACGCGGTCGCCCGGCCGACTCGTCCGCTGTCGTCCCACTCTATCGGATCACAAGTCGCCGCTAACCCGGTGACAAGCACGACCAGGCCATATGGGACGGGCGCCGCGGTGATCGTCCACTCCTCCGAGTCATCGCGGCATGCCGGGACGACGCCGTCAGGCGGCGAAGCGCGTCAGGAGTGCGGGGTCAGCGGAGGTGGGCGGTGTCGTTGAGGGACCTGACCAGCTCGGGGCCGTCGGGGAAGTAGTCGACGGTGGACAGGGACGCGACGTCGAGGTGCATGCGGTACAGCGCGGCGGAGGGCGCGAGCAGCGCGAAGCGCAGCAGCAGCTTGATGGGCGTCACGTGCGACACGACCAGGACCTTCTTGCCCTTGTGGTCGAGCAGCAGGCGTTCCTTGGCGGCCTGGACGCGTGCCGCCGCCTGGTCGAAGCTCTCGCCGCCGGGCGGTGCCACCGACGGGTCGGCGAGCCATGCCTCGAGCTCGGCGGGCCAGCGGCGCTGGATCTCGGTGAAGGTGTGCCCCTCCCAGGCGCCGAAGTCGACCTCGCGCAGCCCCTGGTCGACGGCGACCTTCAGGCCGGCGCGCGCGGCGACGATCTCGGCGGTGCCCTGGGCGCGCCGGAGCGGAGAGCTGACGATCACGTCGATCTCGTACGGCGGACGGGACAGCCGGGCGGCGGCGGCCTCGGCCTGGGCGACGCCCTTGGGGGTCAGCTCGGGGTCGCCGGTGCCGGAGAAGCGGCGTTCGACGGAGAACGGCGTCTCGCCGTGCCGCAGCAGCAGGAAGGTCGTGGCGGTGCGCGCCGGGCCCATCCATCCGCTGCCCGTGCCGTCCGAGGATGCCGTCGCCCGCACGCCGGACGACGCCGCGGGGTGCAGAGCGGCCTGGAGGTCGGTCTGGAGGTTCGACGGCACGGCGCCCGCGCCGGGCGATGTGGTGGTTCCGGGACTCGACGCGGCCGTGGGCTCGGGCGGGGCCGTGGCCGCGAGGTTCGGCGGTGCTGTGGGGCTCGAACCGGGCGGGGTCGCGGGCTGGGGGCTCGACGGGGGCGCCGTGCGGGAGCCGGGACGCCAGCGGTCGCCTTGGGCGGCGGCGTCCATGGCCTCGTTGGCCAGCCGGTCGGCGTCGCGGTTGCGCTCGCGGGGGATCCACTTCCAGCTGACCCGCAGGCGGCCGGCCAGCGCGGCGGCCTCGCGGGCGAGCGGCCGCAGGCCCTCGTGCTTGATCTTCCACCGGCCGGCCATCTGCTCGATGACCAGCTTGGAGTCCATGCGGACCTCGACCGCGGCGCCCTCGCCGCCGAGCGCGAGGGCCGACCGCAGGCCGGCGATCAGGCCCTGGTACTCGGCGACGTTGTTGGTGGCGACGCCGAGGGCGTCGGCGGCCTCGGCCAGCACCTGGCCGTCGGTGTCCTTGACGACCGCGCCGTACCCGGCGGGGCCGGGGTTGCCGCGGGAGCCGCCGTCGGCCTCGACGACGAGGTTCACAGGCCGGACTCGGGCGTGCGCACCAGGATCCTGCGGCACTCCTCGCAGCGGACGACCTCGTCGTGGGCGGCGGCCCTGATGCGGTTGAGGTCGGCGATCGAGAGCGACACCTTGCAGCCCTGGCAGCGCCCGCCGTGCAGCATGGCGGCGCCGACGCCGTACTGCCCGCGCAGCTTCTCGTACAGGGCGAGCAGGTCGGCGGGGATGTCGGCGGTGATGCCTCCGCGCCGTCCCTTGGCCTCCCCGCTCTCCTTGTCCAGCTCGGCGAGGGCGATGTCGCGCTTCTCCTCCAGCGTGGTCAGGCCCGCGCCGATCTCGGTGCGCTCGGCGGACAGGCGGGCGACGTCGGCCTCCGCGGCCTCCCGGCGCTCCATGATCTCAAGGACGACGTCCTCCAGGTCGCCCTGGCGGCGGTGCAGCGAGGCGATCTCGGACTGCAGGTTGGACAGGTCCTTGGGCGAGGAGACCTGCCCGGAGTCCAGGCGCTTCTGGTCGCGCTCGGAGCGCACCCGGACGGCGTCCACGTCGGACTCGGCCTTGGTCTGCTCGCGGGCGAGGTCACCCGCGCGGGTCTCGGCGCCGATCACCTCGGTGGCGAGCCGGGCGAGCTTGGCGGCGCGCTCGTCGATCTCGGCCAGCTCGGGAAGCGTGCGGCGGCGATGGGCCAGCCTGTCCAGGACGGCGTCGAGCTCGGCGAGCTCGAGCAGGCGCTTCTGTGCTTCAGGGGCAGCTTTCACTTAATCCTCGCACTGTGCTGTTGTCGTCCAGGCGTCCGTCACCGTCGCGGAAACGCGCGTCTCCACATTAATCCCCTTGGCGGCCAACCCGGACGTGAGAATGCCGGCCGCCTGCCCCAGCCAGGGCCATTCGGTCGCCCAGTGGGCCGCGTCGATCAGGGCCGGGCCGCCCGCGAACCCCCCGGACTCCATGAACTCGCCGGCCGGATGGTGCCGCAGATCGGCGGTGAGGAAGACGTCGACGCCCGCGGCGGCGGCCGTGCCGAGCAGGGAGTCGCCCGCGCCGCCGCTGACGGCGACCGTGCGCACCGGGCGGGACGGGTCGCCGGCGACGCGCAGGCCCCAGGCGGTGCGCGGCAGGCCCCGCGCGGCCCGGGCGGCGAAGTCGCCGAGGGTCGTGGGCGCCGCCAGGTGGCCGACGCGCCCGAGGCCGCGGGCCGGGTCGCCGGAGGAGGGCTGGAGCGGGCGCAGCGCCCCGGTGAGCCCGACGGCCCTGGCCAGGGCGTCGGAGACGCCGGGGTCGGCCACGTCGGCGTTGGTGTGGGCGGTGTGCAGGGCGATGTCGTTCTTTATCAGCCGATGGACCAGCGCGCCTTTGGCGGTGTCGGCGGCCACGGTCGTCGTGCCGCGCAGGAACAGCGGATGGTGGGTGACGACGAGGTCGGCGCCCCAGGACACCGCCTCGTCGGCGACGCTCGCCACCGGGTCCACGGCGAACATGATCTTCCGTACAGGTTGGGCGGGGTCTCCGCAAACCAGGCCCACAGCGTCCCAGGGCTCCGCCCAAGCGGGGTCATACGTCGATTCAAGTTCCGCGATGATCGCGGACAACGCTGTCGGGGACACGTGCGCAGACTACCGGCACGATCTACCGTAAGTACGTCCTGACACCCGGAGGGCTGGCGAATGGCACCAACGGTAGCGATCATCGGCGCCGGCTTCGGCGGGCTGTGCATGGCGATCCGGCTCCGGAAGGCGGGGATCACCACCTTCACGGTGTTCGAGAAGGCGGACGGCCTGGGCGGCACGTGGCGCGACAACACCTACCCGGGGGCGGCCTGTGACGTGCCCTCCCACCTGTACTCCTACTCCTTCGAGCCGCACCGGGGCTGGTCGGGGCGCTACCCGGCCCAGCCGGAGCTGCTGGCCTACCTGGAGCACTGCGCCGACAAGTACGGCCTGCGCCCGCACCTCCGGCTGAACACCGAGGTCACGGCCGCGGAGTACGACGAGCGGGCGAACCTGTGGCGGGTGACGACGACCGACGGCGAGCGGCGGGCGTTCGACGTGGTCGTCTCGGGGGTGGGCCAGCTGAACCGCCCGCGCCTGCCCGGCATACCCGGCGTGGAGACCTTCGAGGGGACGAGCTTCCACTCGGCCCGCTGGGACCACGGGCACGACCTGGCCGGGCGCCGTGTCGCCGTCATCGGCAACGGCTCCTCGGCGGCGCAGTTCATCCCGCGCATCGCGCCCGTCGCCGGCCACCTGGACGTGTACCAGCGCACGCCGAACTGGGTGATCCCCAAGGCCGGCGGAGTGTACGGCGAGCGCGAGCGGCTGGCCTTCCAGCATGTGCCGTTGCTGCAGCGCGCCGAGCGCGAGCGGGTCTTCCGGTTCGTGGAGACCGTCATCTTCCCGGCGCTGGTGGACGGCTGGAGCAGGAACCTGGTCACCCGGCGGGCGCAGGAGCACCTCCAGCGGCAGGTGAAGGACCCGGAGTTGCGGGCCAAGCTGACGCCCGGCTATCCCATCGGCTGCAAGCGCATCGTCATCGACAACGACTTCTACCCGGCGCTGACCCGCGCCAATGTGGACCTGGTCACCGACCCGATCACCCGGGTCGTCCCTGCCGGCGTCGAGACGGCCGGCGGCCGGGTGCGCGAGGCCGACACGCTGATCTTCGCCACCGGGTTCCACGCGACCGACTTCCTGGCCCCGATCGAGATCACCGGACGGGACGGCCACCGGCTGGCCGAGACGTGGAAGGGCGGCGCGGAGGCGTACCTGGGCATCGCCATGCCGCGCTTCCCCAACCTGTTCCTGCTGTACGGGCCGAACACCAACCTCGGCCACAACTCGATCATCCTCATGATCGAGTCGCAGGTCCGGTACATCATGGGCTGCCTGACGCTGCTGCGGGCGCACGGCCCGATGGAGGTCCGGCAGGCCGCCATGGACGCCTGGCGCCGGGCGCTCGACACCGCCATGGAGCGCACGGTGTGGCAGGCGAGCTGCCACAGCTGGTACAAGAACGACGCGGGCCGGGTGACCAACAACTGGCCGCGGCCGACCACCGTGTACCGCCGCATCACCCGCGCGCCGCGCCGCGAGGCGTACCGCTTCGGGTGACCCTCGCCGGGTCCCGTCCGCGGATCCGGGAAGGCGTCGAACGCCGCCCGGGAGGTCGCCGCCGGCCGGCCGCGACTCCGGGGAGGTTCGTCCGGCCGGCGCCGTCCCTCCCGGCCCAGGTCATCTCCTCGTCCGGCCCCTGAACACCGGTGGTACCGGCGTGCGTATACCGTCGGAGCGAGGAGCGCGAGGGAGCGGCGCCGGCGCCGGGGAGGATCCACGTGTACGCAGACCTGCATCGGGACGCCATCGTGGCGGACACCCACAACGACCTGCTGATGACCGTCTCCGCGCGGCCCCCGGAGACGTGGGCGTCGTTCTTCCGCGAGCAGTGGCTGCCGCAGCTTCGCGAGGGCGGCGTGGACGTGCAGGTGCTGCCGGCCTTCATCGACGTGCACTTCCGCCCCGAGGGCGCGCTCCGGCAGACCCTGCGCATGATCGAGTGCGCCCACGTCCTGGCCGAGGGCAACGGCGACGAGGTGCGCGTCTGCCTCGACGGGAGCGAGATCGACCAGGCGCTCGCCGAAGGCAAGATCGCCCTGGTCATCGCCCTGGAGAGCATGCCCGGCCTGGACGCCAGCGTGGAGCTGCTGCCCACTCTGCACCGCCTCGGCGTCCGGGTGGCGTCCATCGCCCACTGGGGACGCACGCCGCTCGCCGACGGCAGCGGCGAGGACGACACCGAGAGCCGCCTGACCAGCCACGGCGTCGCGGTGCTGCGCGAGATGGAACGGCTGGGCATGGTGTTCGACGTCTCGCACCTGGGCGCGTCCGGCGTGGCGCACGTCCTGGAGATCGCCACCCGCCCGGTGATCGCGACGCACTCCTCCGCCCGCGTGCTGCGCGACCACCACCGCAACCTGACCGACGAGCAGCTGCGCGCGGTCGCCGCGGGCGGCGGGGTGGTCTGCGTCAACTTCCTGGCCGCGTTCCTGTCGGACCGGCCGGAGGGGTACACGATCGAACGCCTCGCCGATCACATCCTGCACATCGCGGACGTCGCCGGCGTCGACCACGTCGGCCTCGGCCCCGACTTCATGCGCGAGGTGCTGCTGGACGTGACCCCGCCCTGCGAGTCGTACAGCACGACGGGGCTGGACACCATGGCGACCATCCCCGGCCTGGACGGGCCGCGGGGCATGCCGCTGGTCACGCGGGAGCTGCTCCGGCGCGGGGTGGCCGAGCAGGACATTCGCAAGATCCTCGGCGGCAACGTCATGCGCCTGTTCCGCGCCGAGCTCGGCCGCCCGGCGGAGCACGCTCCCGGCGTGCCGGCGGCGGCCGGCGAGGCGCGCGCGCCGGGCGCGCCCGTGCCGCAGCGCGGGCCGGTGGCGGCCGGCGCCTCCGAGCACAGCCGGTGAACCAGGCCGGGAAGCCCGCAGACTCCTCCTCCGGGCGGGGCGACGCGGCCACCGGCCGGTTCGAGACGGCGGCCCGGCGGGCGGGCGTCCAGGTGCGCGAACTGCGGGAGATCGCCGAGTTCGAGCAGGTCGTCGAGCTGTACGACGGCATCTGGGAGACCGAGCCCGGCCACGCCCCGATCAACGTCGAGCTGCTGATCGCCTTCGCCCACAGCGGCAACTACGTGAGCGGTGCGTTCGCGGACGGCGGGCTGGTGGGCGCGAGCGTCGGCTTCTTCGCGGCCCCCTCCGGCCGGGCCCTGCACTCCCACGTCACCGGCTGCGCCCGCAGCCGGGGCATCGGGTTCGCCCTCAAGCTCCACCAGCGGGCCTGGGGCCTGACGCGCGGCCTCGGCGTGATCTCCTGGACCTACGACCCGCTGGTGCGCCGCAACGCGCACTTCAACCTCACCAAGCTCGGCGCCCGCCCGGAGCGCTACCTGGAGTCCTTCTACGGGGCCATGGGGGACGCCATCAACGCCGGCGACGAGTCCGATCGACTGCTCGCGGTGTGGCCGCTGGACGATCCGCGCGTCGAGGCCGCCTGCTCGGGCGCGGCGCGGCCGGTGGCCGTGCCCGGCGGCGCGGTGGTGGCGCTGGCGGAGGAGGACGGCCGCCCGGCGCGGGGCTCCACGGACGGCCGGACGCTGCTGGTGGGCACGCCGAGGGACATCGAGACGCTCCGGCCCCGCGACCCGGCGACGGCCAGGGCATGGCGGCACGCCGTCCGCGACGTGCTCGGCGGGCTGCTGGAGGACGGCGCCCAGGTGACCGGGTTCACCGCCGGGGGCCACTACATCGTGGAACGATCGTGAGGCGCGCGGCGCCGTCGTGCAACCGGTCGCCGAAGCCGCGGCGTCGTCGTGGAACGATCGTGACGTGCCGCGGCGCCGTCGCGCAGGGGTGTGTGGACGTGGGGGAGCGGACGTGAAGATCACTGGAGTGGAGCTGCGCAGGGTGGCGATGCCGCTGGTCGCGCCGTTCCGCACGTCGTTCGGCACCGAGACCGAGCGTGACGTGCTGCTGGTCAGGGTGGTCACTCCTGAGGGCGAGGGGTGGGGCGAGTGCGTGGCGATGTCCGATCCGCTCTACTCCTCCGAGTACGTCGACGGGGCCGCCGAGGTCCTGCGGCGCTTCCTGGTGCCCGCGCTCGCCGCGCTGCCCGGCGCCGGCGCCCACGCCGCCGAGCGGGCGCTGGCGCCGTTCAAAGGCCACCGCATGGCCAAGGCCGCCCTGCTGACGGCCGTGCTGGACGCCGAGCTGCGTGCCACGGGCACCTCGTTCGCCGACTTCCTCGGCGCCGCCCGCGACCGGGTGCCGTGCGGGGTATCCGTCGGCATCATGGACTCGGTCCCCCGGCTGCTCGACGCGGTGGCCGGGTACGTGGACGAGGGCTATGTGCGCGTGAAGCTCAAGATCGAGCCCGGCTGGGACGTGGAACCGGTACGGGCGGTGCGCGAGCGGTTCGGGGACGACCTGCTGCTCCAGGTGGACGCCAACGCCGCCTACACCCTGGCCGACGCCCCGCACTTGGCCCGGCTGGACGAGTTCGGCCTGCTGCTGGTCGAGCAGCCGCTGCCCGAGGACGACCTGGTGCAGCACGCGGCCCTGGCCCGGCGGCTGCGCACGCCGGTCTGCCTGGACGAGTCGATCGAGTCGGCGCGCGACGCCGCCGCCGCCATCTCGCTCGGCGCGTGCTCGATCATCAACGTCAAGCCGGGGCGGGTGGGCGGCTATCTGGAGGCCCGCCGCATCCACGACCTGTGCCGGGCGAACGGCGTCGCGGTGTGGTGCGGCGGCATGCTGGAGACGGGCCTCGGCCGGGCGGCCAACCTCGCGCTGGCCGCGCTGCCGGGCTTCACGCTGCCCGGCGACACCTCCGGCTCCCGCCGCTACTACGCCACCGACGTCACCGAGCCGTTCGTCCTGGACGGCGGCCACCTGGCCGTCCCCACCGGGCCCGGCCTGGGCGTGGACCCGCTGCCGGACGTCCTCGCCGAGGTCACCACCTCCACGCAGTGGCTTCCCGTCTGACCCCGGCCACGCCGCGCCCGATCCGCGAGCGGGTCCAGATCGACGTGCGCCGCCTCGCGGTCCGGCTGCGGCCCGCGGGCGTCGGGCGGGCCGGTGACGGGGAGTAACGTCGTGGACCGATCTTGCACCATGGAGGCACGACCATGACGCCCTTCACCCTTCCGCCCGCCGTCCTGCGGGCGGTGGACGCCGCCAACGCCGGCGACATCGAGGACTTCCTCGGCTCCTTCGCCGAGGACGGCGCCGTCGACGACTGGGGGCGGGTGTTCCGCGGCCCCGCGGCCATCCGCGGCTGGAGCGACAAGGAGTTCATCGGCGTCCGGGTGAGCCTGACCGTCACGGGCGTGCGCCAGAACGGCGACACGGTGGTCGTGTCGGCCATGGTCGGCGGCGACGGCTTCAACGGCCCCTCTGACTTCGCCTTCACCGTCGAGGCCGACCGCATCTCCCTCATGCGCATCACCGGCTGAGGACGACCGCGTCTCCCTCATGCGCATCACCGCCTGAGGCCGGCCGCCTCCCCTGCCGTCGTGACGGCCCCGCCCGGCGGGAAGGAGATCGACAGTTCCAGGCCGCCGTCCGGGTTGGGGGTGGCGCGGACGGCGGCGCCGTGCGCCTTGGCGATCGAGGCGACGATCGACAGGCCGAGGCCGCTGCCCTGTTCGCGGGTCGTGTGCAGGCGCCGGAAGGGCGCGAAGAGGTCGCCGAGACGTTCCGGCGGCACCTCGGGGCCGGTGTTGCGGACGGTGAGGACTCCTCGGGAGAGCGTGATCGCGACCGTTCCGCCGGGGTGGTTGTAGCGGACGGCGTTGTCGACCAGATTGGTGACCAGCCGGGTCAGCAGCACCGGGTCCCCGTCGACGACCAGCGGCTCCACGTGCGCCGTGACGCTCACCTCGCCGGTGCCGGCCTCGGCCGCGATCAGCCGCGTCACCTCGTCCAGGGCGACCGGCCCGGCGCCGTCCAGGCCGTGTTCCGCCTGGGCGAGCACCAGCAGGGCGTCGATGAGGTTCTCGGAGCGGCGGTTGTGGAGCAGGAGGGTGTCGCGGATCTCGCCGACGTCCTCGGGCAGGCCGATCTCGATCGCCGCCCGCTGGACGGCCAGCGGGGTCCGCAGCTCGTGGGAGGCGTTGGCGATGAACCGGCGCTGCGCCTCGACGGAGCGTTCGAGCCGGTCGAGCATCGCGTCGAAGGTGTCGGCCAGCTCCTTCAGCTCGTCCTTCGGCCCGGTGAGCGCGATGCGTTCGTGCAGGTTCGACGCCGACAGCCGGCGGGCGGTGGCGGTGATCCTGTGGACGGGCCGCAGGACGCGCCCGGCGACCAGCCACCCGACGATGACCGACACCAGCGCCAGCGCGCCGGCCAAGAGCGTGGCCATCTCCCACTGGTAGCCGACCACGTCCTCCACCAGCCCGGGGATCGGGTCCGGCGGTCCCTGCGGCACCAGGCGCGCCACCGGCCCGCCCGGCGCCGGCGGCGCGCCCGGCGCCACGGGGAGCCGCGCGATGTGTGACCGCAGCGCCTGGCTCACCAGCACGTTGACCGTGACCAGCAGCACCACCGAGGTGAGCAGGAACAGCCCCGAGTAGATCAGCGTGAGCCGCACCCGCACCGTCGCCGCGGCCGGCGACCTGACCGGGGTCACGGCATCCGCCCCGTTCGTCACCCTCGCGTACGGCCTGTCCGTCGCCGCGGCGGAGGGCCGGCGCGCGGTCACAGCAGGTATCCGGCGCCGGGGACCGTCTGGATGCACGGCGGGTCGCCCAGCTTGGCGCGCAGGCGGCTGACCACGACCCGCACGACGGTGGTGAAGGGGTCGGCGTTCTCGTCCCACGCCTCCTCGAGCAGCCGTTCGGAGCTCACGACCGCGCCGTCGGCCCTCATCAGCACCTCAAGGACGGCGAACTCCTTGAGCGACAGGCGCAGATGGCGGCCGTCCCGCGAGGCCTGCACCCGGTGGGCGTCCAGCACGATGCCGTGCCGGCTCAGCACGGGCGGGACCGGCGACCTGCTGCGCCGTCCCAGCGCCTGCACGCGCGCGACCAGCTCGGCGTAGTCGAACGGCTTGGGCAGGTAGTCGTCGGCCCCCATGCCGAGGCCCTCGACCCGCTCCGGCACCGACGCCGCGGCCGTCATCATCAGGATCCGCGTGCGGCTCCCCCGCGCGACCAGCTCGCGACACACCTCGTCGCCGTGCATCTCCGGCAGGTCCCGGTCGAGCACGAGGACGTCGTAGTCGTGCACCGCCAGCCGTTCGGCCGCGGCGGCTCCGTCGTACACCACGTCGACGGCCATCGCGTGGCGGCGCAGCCCCGTCGCCACGAGATCGGCGAGGTCGCGTTCGTCCTCCACCACCAGCACCCGCATGCCGTTGTTGGTACCCGATCCGGGGTAACAGCGGCGTTAACGATTCCGTTCATGGCCGCGCAACCCGCCTGCGGCGACGCTGGCCGCCATGAACACAACCCTGTGCGCCGCCGTGCTGGCCGCGGCCTGCTCCGTGTCCGCCCCCGCCGCGGCCGCGCCGCCCCACCCGAAGCCGACGGCCCCGCCGGCCCCCGCCGCCGCCGTCCTGGTGAAGCCGACCTCCGCGCCGGCTCCCCATCTGAAGCCGGCGACCTCACCGGCCCCGCACCTGAAGCCGGCGGCCCCGGCGGCCCCGGCGGCTCCCCTTGCCGCGACACCCGCCGCGACCCCCGCCGCGGGCGCCGGGTGCGTCCCCGCCACGGCGCCCCCGCAGGAACCCCTGCCGCCGACCACGGTCAACACGCTCCGGCAGGCGTACCACTGCGTGCTGGACAACTACTACAGCGGCCCGGTCATCGACCCCGGGACGCTGCTGAAGAACGCCCTCGCGGCCTACACCCAGGACCTGCAGCGGCGCGGCGCCGACCGCGCCGACCTGCGGCTACCGGCGCTGACCGGCGAGCGCGACGCCGACTGGACCGCCTTCGCGAAGGTCCTGGGCGCAGGCGACCCCGCCGCGGTGCGAGCCGCGATCACCGGCATGGTCGCCGGGCTGCAGGACGATCACGCCCGCGTGATGTGGCCCACCCCGCCCCCGGCGGGCGGCCCGGCCGGGACGGGCATCGTGGGCGCGTCGGCGCTGCGGGGGCCGCAGCTCGACCCGGCGGCCCGGCCGCCGATGTTCATCACCCGCGTCCTGCCGGACAGCCCCGCCGCCAAGGCCGGCGTGCGGCCCGGCGACATCGTGCTGAAGGCCAACGGCATGCCCCCGTTCGTCGGGACGAAGCCGAACCAGTCCATCATCGACGCCATCACCTCCCCGGTGCTGCGGCTGACCCTCAAGCGGCCGACCACGGGACGGGTCCGCACGGTCGAGGTGCACGAGGGGCCGGTCAGGGAGCCGTCCCGGGAGGTGACGTCCAAGGCGCTCCCCGGCGGGGTCGCCTACGTCCAGTTGCCCGCCTTCGCCGACGGCGCCGCCGACAAGGTCATCGCCGCCTCGCGGGAGGCGCGCAGGGCGGTGGTGCTGGACCTGCGCGGCAACGGCGGCGGGTCGCCCCGGGAGGTGACGCGCCTGCTCGGCGCCTTCGCCCACGGCAAGGTGACCAGCTACTTCTGCCCGCTCGTAGGCGAGTGCGCGCCCAACCGCACCGACGACACCGTCCCGCTGCTCGGCCTGCGCCTGGTCGTGCTCACCGACCGCGGATGCGCCTCCGCCTGCGAGGACTTCAGCGCGGCGGTCAAGGACAACGGCATCGGCACCCTCATCGGGACGCGCACCGCCGGAGCGGTCTCCGGCCCGGCACGCGGATACCTCCTCGACGACGGCGGCGTCGTGCTCCTGCCGCAGGTCCGGCACCTCGGGCCCGCCCGCGAGATCATCGACACGATCGGCGTGCCGGTCGACCACTATGTCCCGCTGACCGCCCTGGACGTCGCCACGGGACGCGACCCGGCCCTGGCCAAGGCGCTCGCCCTCCTGTGAGCACCCCGCACCCGCCCCGGCGGGCCCGGACGGCCGTCCGTCTCCAGAGGCGGGGATGGCCACGGAGGCCGCGTGGCGTCCGTCCGCGGGCGAGGGACGGCCACGGAGGCCGCGTGGCGGCCGTGCGGGGCGGCCCGCGCGGGGCGGCCCGCGCGGGTCAGCCCGCGGACGGCCTGCGGCGGTGCTTCGGGATCACGGAGACCGCCGCGAGCGCGATGGCCGCGTGGACCAGCGACAGCACCAGCAGGAAGAGCAGCCCGACCGGCCACAGGCCCTGGCTCCCGCCGTCCATCTCGTCGCGGATGACGACCACGGCGAACCAGGCCAGGAACGGGGCCGGCGCCACCATGCCCCACCAGAACCCCTTGCGCCCGGCCCACCACTCGACGAGCCCCGTGAGCAGCGCGAGCAGGAGGAAGACCGGGATCAGGTAGGGAGAGTCCATCAGGTCGGGGGAGGCGCTCGCCGAGACCTGGGGGGAGGTCGCCAGGGACGCCGCCACGCCCGCGGCTCCGGCGGCCACCAGGACCAGCACCGACAAGACGGTACCGACCGGTCGAGACGGCATGGCTCCCCCTTCATCCCGGCGGACATCGCACCGACCACGGCAGGAAGGTACGGGACGCATCCTCCCCCACCAGGACATCGCGATCAATCGCTCGTGACCATGATCCTTTCTCACCCGGGCCGCGTCCGGCCGAGGTGGTGAGGGTCAGCGGCCGTCGAGGTAGGCGTCGCGGACGCGGGAGCGGGAGAGCTTGCCGGTGGGGGTGCGGGGCAGTTCGTCGCGGTACTCGATGACCCGGGGGTGCTTGAAGCGGGCGATGCGCGGCTCGCAGTGGGCCAGCAGCTCGGCGGTCAGCTCCGGGCCGGTGGGTGTGCCGGGGGCGGGCTGGACCAGCGCGACGGCCTTCTGCCCCCACTCCTGGTCCGGGACGCCGACCACGGCGACGTCCGCGACGGCGGGGTGCTCCAGCAGCGCGGCCTCGACCTCGGCGGGGTAGATGTTCACCCCGCCCGAGATGATCAGATCGGTGCGGCGGTCGCACAGGAACAGGTAGCCGTCCTGGTCGAGGTAGCCGATGTCGCCGGGCGCGTACCACTCTCCGCGCCTGCTCGCGGCGGTCCGGGCGGGGTCCTTGCGGTACTGGAAGGCCCCCAGGGAGGAGGAGAGGTAGATCATGCCGGGCTCGCCGGGTGGCAGCTCGTCACCGTGCTCGTCCAGGACCCGCACCTCGAAGGACGGCGCGGGACGGCCGACGGTGCCCGGGTGGGCCAGCCACTCGCGGGGCTTGACGGCGAAGGCGATGGCGGACTCGGTGGAGCCGTAGTACTCGTAGAGCACCGGCCCCCACCAGTTCATGATCGCCTTCTTGACCGCCACCGGGCAGGCGGCGCCGGTGTGGACCACCTGGCGCAGCGAGGACAGGTCGTACCGCTTCTTGACCTCGTCGGGCAGGCGGAGCATGCGGTGGAACATGGTCGGCACCATCATCGCGTTGGTCACCCGGTGGCGCTCGATCAGCTCCAGGATGACCACCGGGTCGAACCGGGGGGCGATGACCACGGTGTGCCCGAGGTGGAGGGCGATCTGGGTGTGCGCGCACGGCGCCGAGTGGTACATCGGCGAGGTGACCAGGTGGACCTCGTCGCCGGGCCGCAGGTCGCAGACCTCGCCGACGAAGAACCTGGTGCCCGGGACGGACCGCTCGGGCGGGGAGGCCGGCAGCGGCCGCTGCACGCCCTTGGGGAAGCCGGTGGTGCCCGAGGTGTACCACATGACCGAACCGCTCGACCGGTCCGGCGGCGGACCGGCCGGCATGCCCTCGGCCAGGCCGGCGCACCCTGCGAAGGTCGCCTCGGCCGCGATCCCGGCGGCGGCGCAGGCGTCCTTGACGGTGCCCGCGAGCGCGCCGTCGGCGGTGTCGCCGTGGACGACGACGCGGGCGTCGCAGTCGCCGAGGATGTAGGCGATCTCGGCCGCGGTCAGGTGCCAGTTGACGGGCACGTAGTACAGGCCGATCTGCCCGATCGCCAGCAGCATGACCACGGCGTCGATCCCGTTCGGCAGCACGCCCGCCACGACGTCGCCCTTGACCAGGCCGTGGGCCCGCAACCCGTGGGAGACCTGGTTCGCGCGGGCCAGCAGCTCGCCGTAGGTGGTGACCGCGCCGTCGGCGTCGACGACGGCGCTGCGGCCGGGGTCGGCGGCGGCGATCGCGTAGAAGCCGGGCAGCTCGCTGATGTCCATGGGCGCTCCTCGTCGCGGGCGGTGGTCGAGGCGTGCGGCCGGTCCGCCCTCCCCGCTCCCCGTGCCGGGACGGTCGGCCGAGGCGCGGAGCCGGCTCAGATACTCCGTCCCCAGAACATTGCTCTCCTGAACCCCCGGAGCCCGTTGTACAGAACATCGCTCGGTCCGGTGGGACGCCGCAGACAGATCACCGCGCGACTCCGGCTCGGTGAGCGAAACGTCCAACCCGGCTTGCGCCCGTCGCCCAGACGGGCACGATGCGGAGACGTGAGCGACACGACCCCTTCCCCCGGCCTCTCCGGTTCCCCCGACACCTCTGGTCCTCCCGGCGCCTCCGGCGACCTGCTCGACGGCCGCGCCTTCGCCATGGTCAGCTCGACCGCGAGCGAGGTGAACGCCGACGAGCCCACGCGCTTCCACTACCGGGAGGCCAACGGGGTCATCTGGGGCGGCTACACCGGCGACACCGTCATCCACGGCCGCTTCGTCGGCACCCGGGACGACGACCGGATCGAGCTCACCTACGCGCACGCGCTCAAGGCCGGCGGCAGGGCGGCCGGCCGCAGCACCAGCAGGATCGAGTGGCTGCCCGACGGCCGCCTGCGCCTGGTCGAGGAGTTCGCCTTCGACGGCGACGACACCCCGCAGGTCAGCGTCTGCGAGGAGATCCGCCCGGCCTGAGGTCAGGGGTCCTTGTGGAGGTGGGCGCGGCCTTCGGCGGCGCCCACGAAGCGCATCTTGCCGAGGGGGACGTTCGACGAAGGCTGCGGGGCCGGGTCGGCGGCGGGCGGGCGGCGGGGGGCCTGGCGGGGGCGGCCGTCGGAGGGCAGCACGTAGGGCCGCTTGAGCACCTCGTCCAGGATGAAGACGGTCTCGGTGGCCTTGACCGCGGGGATGCTCGCCAGCCGCTCGGTGACCAGCGCGTGCACGGCGGCGACGTCGGGCATCCGCACCTGGATCATCGCGTCGTGCTGCCCGGTGGTGATCGCGCAGTACTCCACCTCGGGCATCTGGGCGAGCTGGGCGCGGAACTGCTTCCACATCTGCTGGCGCACGGTGACGAAGACCAGGGCGGTGATGCCGAGCCCGGCGCGCACGTGGTCGACCTCGGCGGTGAACTTCTTGATCACCCCGTCGGCGCGCAGCGCCTCGAACCTGGTGTAGGCGCTCGCCCTGGAGATCCCGACCCGTTCGGCGAGGGCGGCCACGGAGATGCGGCCGTTCTCCCGCAGCACCTGCAGGATCTTCATGTGGACGGCGTCGAGCTGCAGGCCGATGCCGATCCGTCCAGGGACTCCGGTCCCGGACGGTGGCGTGCTTGACATTTCGGTCATACATCGTTCCCATGCGCTCTATCCGTCTCGGCCCTCTGCCATGAGCTGGACGTTTTATCGGACAATCCTGGACCACACGCTAACAATCGTCTACATAGCCCAATTCCGGAGGACACAGAATGGCGACCCGCTCGCGGCGCCGTACGGCATGGCAGGCGAGGGCGGCTCTGCTGCCGGTCCTGCTCACCGGCGCGCTCTCCCTCGCCGCCTGCTCCGGTGGCAGCACGTCCACCACGTCGTCGCAGGGCGGCGGCGGCACGAGCAAGACCCTGGTGATGGACGCGTCCTTCACTCTCAAGACGGCCGACCCCGGCCGCAACTACGAGCCGACCGGACTGATCATCGGCAAGGCGCTCTACGACACCCTGCTGACCTTCGAGGGCTCGGACGTCACCAAGCCGGTCCCCTCCCTCGCCGAGTCCTACGAGCAGTCCCCGGACGGCAAGACGCTGACGCTGAAGCTGCGCCAGGGCGCCACGTTCTCCGACGGCTCCCCCGTCACCGCCGACGACGTCGTCTTCTCCCTCAACCGCGTCCGCGACCTGAAGGGCAACCCGTCCTTCCTGCTGGACGGCGTCGAGGTGGCCAAGACCGACGAATCGACGGTCACGCTGACCTCCAAGACGCCGCGGCCCGAGCTGCCGTTCATCCTGCCGAACCCGGCGCTGGGCATCCTGAACTCCAAGGTCGTCAAGGAGCACGGCGGCACCGCCGACTCCTCCGACAAGGCCGAGCAGTACCTCAACGGCGCCTCCGCCGGCTCCGGGCCCTACGAGATCGAGTCCTTCAACACCTCCTCGCAGGTGGTGCTGAAGGTCAATCCGAAGTACTGGGGCGCCCGCAAGCCCACCTACACCAAGGTGGTCATCCGCAACGTCGAGTCGGCCACCCAGAAGCTGAACGTCCAGCGGGGCGACAGCCAGGTCGCGCTGGACCTGTCCGGCGACCAGGTCAAGGGCGTCCCCGCGAACCTGCCGACCGTCAAGACCGCCTCGGCCAACGTCGTGTTCCTGCTGGCCAACCAGAACCCCGGCGTCAGCGCGGTCACCAGCAACCCCAAGATCGTCGAGGCCGTCCGCAAGGGCGTCGACTACCAGGGCCTGCTGGAGCTGGCCGGCGAGGGCTCGGTGCAGGCGCCGGGCGTCATCCCGACGATGCTGCTGGGCGCGCTGCCCGCCGACCAGGCGGTCAAGCGGGACGTCGAGGGCGCCAAGGCCGCCGTGGCGGCCAGCGGGGTGAGCAACCCGACGATCAAGCTGGAGTACCCGAGCGACCTCACCCTGCAGGGCCTGTCGTTCCAGCCGTTCGCCGAGCGGATCCAGGCCAACCTCAAGGAGGTCGGCATCACCGTCGAGCTGGCCCCCGGGCCGGTGGCGACCGCGCTGGACAACTACCGCAACGGCAAGGAGGAGCTGGGCCTGTGGTACTGGGGCCCCGACTACCCGGACCCGACGGACTACCTGGCCTTCCTGCCCGGCAAGACGGTCGGCCTGCGCGCCGGCTGGAAGGACGGGGCCGACAAGGACCTGTCGGCCCTGGGCGACAAGGCGGCCTCGACGGTCGGCGACGACACGCGCAAGCAGCTCTACACCGACATCCAGAACAAGCTCAACGCCTCCGGTCCGTTCATCCCGCTGATCCAGCCGAGCCAGAACATCGTGACGGCGGCCTCGGTGACCGGGCTCCAGTTCCACCCGGTGTGGACGGTCGATGTCGCGGCCCTCGGCGCCAAGTGACGACCCGGCGGGCGGCGCGGCGCGAGGCCGTGCCGCCCGGCCGGGCGACCACGACGACGGCGGCGCACGTCCCGGCGACCACGACGGTGGCACCGGTCCGGACGCGCGCGATGACGGCGCGAAGCATGACGACGGCGGCGCCCGCGTGAACGACGGGGGCGGCCCGCGGGCGGGCGGGCGCGGTCGCCGGCGGCATCCCCTGGCGCGGTTCCTGGCCCGCCGGATCGCGGTCGCGGTGCTGCTCGGGTTCGGCATCACGCTGGTCACCTTCGTCCTGACCAACCTGGTCCCCGGCGACCCGGTCACGGCCAACCTCGGCCAGCGGGCCCTCGGCGACCCGGCGATCGTGGCGCAGTTCCGGGCCGAGCACGGCCTGGACAAGCCGCTGCCGGCGCAGTACCTGACCTACCTCGGCGGGCTGCTGCACGGCGACCTCGGGCTGAGCCAGCAGAGCCACCGTCCGGTGCTGGACGACCTGGCGGAGTTCGTGCCGGCGACGATCGAGCTGGCGGGCGGGGCGATCCTGATCTCGCTGGTGGCGGGCGTCGCGTTCGGCGTGGTCGCCGCGCTGCGCCGCGACCGGCTGTCGGACCAGGTGCTGCGCGTGCTGAGCCTGGTCGGCATCTCGGTGCCGACCTTCTGGCTGGCCCTGGTCGCCTTCTACGTGTTCTTCTTCCGGCTGCAGATCACCCCGGGCAGCGGCCGCGTCGCGCCGGACCTCAGCGCGCCGCCGGCCGTCACGGGGCTCTACACGCTCGACGCCGCGATCGCCGGCCAGTGGGACGTGTTCGCCTCGGCCGCGGGGCACCTGATCACCCCGGCGCTGGTGCTGGCCGCCTACACCATCGGCCTGCTGACCCGTTTCACGCGCTCGGCGGTGCTGGAGGTGCTCGGGCAGGACTACGTGCGCGCGGCGCGGGCCAAGGGCCTGCCCGGACGGGTGATCCTTTTCCGGTACGTGCTGCGGTCGGCGCTGGTGCCGATCATCACGGTGGCCGGTCTGGCGTTCGGCAGCCTGCTGTCGGGCACGGTGCTGGTGGAGTCGGTCTTCGCCCGTCCCGGCATCGGCCAGTACGCCTACAAGAGCGCCACGACGCTCGACCTGCCCGCCGTCATGGGCGTCGGCCTGGTGGTCGGCCTGGTGTACGTCCTGATCAACCTGGTGGTCGACGTCCTGTACGGGATCATCGACCCGAGAGTGAGGCTGTCGTGATCGCCCGCGTCCGCCGCGGAGGGGGGCCGGCGTGAGGATCCTTCCCGGCCCGCCGGACAGGAAGGGCGTGCTGGCGCGCCTGCCGGAGGCGTGGCGGCAGCCGCTCGCCGTCGTGGGCGCGGTGGTCGCGCTCGCCTGGCTGGTCGTCGCCGTCGCGGCCCCGCTGCTCGCGCCGCACGACCCGCTGGCGCAGGACCTGCCGAGGCTGGCCTCCCCCGGTCCCGGGCACTGGTTCGGCACCGACCAGCTCGGCCGCGACATCCTGTCCCGGGTCATGTACGGGGCACGGGTGTCCATCCCGCTGACGTTGCTGCTGGTGGTGCTGTCGCTGCTGATCGGCGGCGTCCTCGGCGCCTGCGCCGGATATTTCGGTAGATGGGTCGGCGAGGGGATCATGCGGCTGGCCGACCTGGTCTTCGCCTTCCCCACCGTCATCCTCGCCATGGTCGTCGCCGCCGCCCTCGGCGCCAGCCTCACCAACGCGGTGCTGGCCGTGCTGGTGGTGGCCTGGCCCGCCTACGCCCGGGTGACGCGCGGCCTGGTGCTCGGCATGCGCGAGCGCGAGTTCGTGCTCAGCGGCCGGCTGCTCGGCTTCTCGGCCTGGAAGTCGCTGCGCGTGGACGTGCTGCCCAACGTGACCGGCCCCATCCTGGTGCTGGCGACGCTGGACATCGGCACCGCGCTGCTGCTGCTGTCGGGCCTGTCCTTCCTCGGGCTCGGCGCCAAGCCGCCCTCCCCCGAGTGGGGCGCGATGGTCGCCTCCGGCGTCGAGGTCTTCGACAGCTGGTGGGTCGCGACCTTCCCGGGCCTGGCCATCCTGACCGTGGTGCTCGCCTTCAACTTCCTCGGCGACACGCTGCGCGACGCCCTGGACCCGCGCACGGCGCGCGCCATCAAGGAGCGTGCGCTGTGACCGTGAACGACCGCCCGAACGACCGCGAGGACGCCGCGCCGGTGCTGAGCGTCGAAGGGCTGACCGTCTCGATCGGCGGGCACGAGATCCTGCGCGGGGTGGACCTGCTGCTGCGCCCGGGACGCGTGCACGGGCTGGCCGGCGAGAGCGGCTCGGGCAAGACGATGACCGGGCTGGCCGCGCTCGGGCTGCTGCCGCACGGCGCCCGCGCGGGCGGCCGCGTCGCGCTGGAGGGCCGCGACCTGCTCGCCCTTTCGCAGCGCGACCTGAACGCCGTGCGGGGACGCGACATCGCCATGGTGTTCCAGGACCCGGCGACGAGCCTGCACCCGATGCTGACCGTCGGCCGGCAGATCACCGAGCACATGCGGCACCATCTGCGCCTGGGCAGGGCCGAGGCGCGGGCGCGGGCGGTCGACCTGCTCGGGAAGGTGCGCATCCCCGGTCCGGCGGCGGCCTTCGACCGCTATCCGCACCAGTTCTCCGGCGGCATGCGCCAGCGCGTCGCGATCGCGATCGCCCTGGCCTGTGGCCCGAAGGTGCTGATCGCCGACGAGCCGACCACCGCGCTGGACGTGACCGTCCAGGCGGGCGTGCTGCGCCTGATCAGAAGCCTGTGCGACGACCTCGGGCTCGCCGTGCTGCTGGTGACGCACGACCTCGGCGTCATGTCGGCGGTCGCCGACGACGTCAGCGTGATGCGGGAGGGCCTGGTCCTGGAGACCGGCCCGCGCGGCCGGGTCCTGCGGGAACCGGAGCATCCCTACACCCGGGCGCTACTGGACGCGCTGCCGAGGGAGGAGTCATGAGCATGCTGGACGTGCGGGACCTGGTCGTGGACCACCGGACGCCCGGCAGGCCGGCCGTGCGGGCGGTCGCGGGGGCCAGCCTCAGCGTGGCGGCCGGCGAGGTGGTCGGCCTGGTCGGGGAGTCAGGCTGCGGTAAGTCGACGCTGGCCCGCGCCGTGTGCGGGCTGGTCCCGGCCGGCGGCGGCACCATCGCGTTCGAGGGCGGCCCGGTCACCCCGCTCGGCCTGCGCCGCAGGGACCCGGCGCTCGCCAAGATCCAGATGGTGTTCCAGGACCCCTACGCCTCGCTGAACCCGCGGCGGCGGGTCGGCGCCCAGATCGCCGACGGCCTGGCGGCGGCCGGCGACCGCGAGACCACGCCCGCCGGCATGCTGGAACGGGTCGGCCTGCCCGGGCACATGGCCGAGCGCTACCCGCACGAGTTCTCCGGCGGGCAGCGCCAGCGCATCGCGATCGCCCGGGCGCTGGCGGCCCGCCCGTCGCTGCTCATCGGCGACGAGCCGATCTCGGCGCTGGACGCCTCCGCCCAGGCGCAGGTGGCCACGCTGATGCGCAACCTCGCGGTGGAGTCGGGCGCGGGGCTGCTGTTCATCAGCCACGACCTGTCGGTGGTGCGGCTGATCGCCGACCGCATCGCGGTGATGTACCTGGGGAAGATCGTGGAGACCGGGCCGACCGCCGAGGTCTGGGCCGAGCCCCGCCACCCCTACACCCAGGCGCTGCTGCGGGCCATCCCCGAGCCGGACGGCCTCGGTCGGCTTCCGGAGGAGCTGCCCGGGGACGTGCCCGACCCGGCGGACCCGCCGTCCGGATGCCGCTTCCATCCGCGGTGCCCGGTGGCGATGGACGTGTGCGCCGAGAAGGAGCCGGCGTTCGAGCCGGTGGCGTGCTGGCTGCATCCGCCCGCATGACCGGGGAGGTCATGGAGGCCGTCCTCGCGCGGATGGCCGAGGCGGGCCTGGACGCGCTGGTGCTGCGCCCCTCGCCCGACCTGCGGTACGTCGCCGGGCACGACGCCTCGGGGTTCCTCGTGCTGGTCCCCGGCCTGCCGCCGGGGTTCGCCTCCGACGCCGCCGAGGCGGCCGGGCTGATCCCCGCCTCGGTGTCGCGGGTGGGGGTGGACGCGCAGATGCGGGCGCACGAGCTGTTCGTGCTGCGGGTGGACGCCGACCTGGTGCTGGCCTCGGCGGTGCTGGACCCGCTGCGGATGCGCAAGCGCCCCGAGGAGGTCGCCGCGATCGAACGGGCCGCCGCGGCGGCCGACCGCGTCCTGTCGGCCGCGCGCGAGCCGTCCTGGTTCGGCGCCACCGAGGAGGGCATGGCCCGCCGGCTGGCCGCGGAGGCGGGCGGCGAGGCCCGGGTCTCGGTGGTGGTGGCGGCCGGCGAGAACACGGCGCGGCCGCGGCACGTGCCCTCCGGCCGCGTCATCAACCCCGGCGACGCGGTGGCGGTGCGGGTCACGGCGCGGTCGGGCGGCTACCACGCGCACGCGAGCCGCGCGTTCGTCGTGGCCGAGCCGCCGGAGGACTTCGAGGCGCTGCACGCGGTGCTGCTGTCGGCCCGCGACGCCGCCACCGAAGCCGTGCGGCCGGGCGCGACGGCCGCCGAGGTGGACGCGGCCGCCTGGAGAGTGCTGGACGAGAGCGGGTACGGGCCCTACGTCACGCGGGCGACGGGGCAGGGCGTCGGGCTGGAGCCGCAGGAGGGCCCCTGGCTCACCGCCGCCGACCGCACCGTGCTCGCCCCGGGCATGACCCTGACGGTCGAGCCGGGGATCCAGGTACCCGACCTTTACGGAGCGCGAGTCGGAGACGTAGTGGAATGCACCGAAAGTGGGGTGCGGACGATGAACCACGCACCCCGCACACTACATGTCCTTGATCCATAGTTTGTGTCATCTTGCCCTTTCACTGGCCTGACCTCGAATGATGCGGATTTAGGGTGATCACGAGGCGGACAAGGGGGCTCAGTGAGGCTCTGGCGCGACTGGTCCGTGCGGACCAGGCTGACGTGGGTCGCCAGCGTCATGACGGCCTTGCTATGCGTGGGCGCGAGCGTGCTCGTTTTCATCGGACTGTACCGGCTCGCGGAGTCCCACCAGCGCCAGGAGATCGTGGCGAACCTCATGCACGTCTCCCGCATGCTCCACGAGGGCAGGATGAGGTCCGTCCTCCCGCCTGAGGGCCAGGCATGGCACATCCAGGTCGTGGACAACTCGGGCCGCGTGCTGGCGGCGACCCCCGATCTGCGGGGCCTGCCGCCGATGGCCCGGTTCGTCCCGTCGGAGAAGGCCGTGGTCGCCTTCCAGAGGGTCTGCTCACCGCCGGGATTCCCGGACAGGTGCCCGGACGTCGTGGCGCTGCGCGTCTACCGGCCCGAGGGCGACTACACGATGTACGGCGTCGGGGAGCCCATCCCCTGGTATGTGAACCCTGTCCTGTTCCTGCTGGTCGGCAGCGCCTGCCTCGCGCTGACGGGGGCCACCGCGATCGGGACGCACCGTCTTGTGCGCTGGGCGCTCGCGCCCGTCGAGAACGTGTGCCTCGAGCTGGCCGAGATCACCGTCTCGGATCTCAGCCGCCGGGTGCCGGTCTCCGCGCGCCACGACGAGCTGAGCGCCCTCGCCGTCACCGTCAACCAGACCCTGGACCGCCTGCAGCAGGCGGTCGAGCAACAGCGGCGCTTCGCCTCCGACGCCGGCCACGACCTGCGCAGCCCCATCACCGCCATGCGCACGCAGGTGGAGGAGGCCCTGCTGCACCCGGAGGACGCCGACTGGATGAAGATCGCCGAAGCTCTGGTCTCGAGCCTGGACCGGCTGCAGGCCATCGTCACCGACCTGCTGGTGCTGGCCAAGCTCGACGCCGGTGAGAAGATCTCGCGCAGCTACATCAACCTGGCCGAACTGGTGCGCACCGAGGTCGGCCGCCGCCCCCGGCGCAGGCGCGTCGTGCTGCACCTGCGTCCCGGCGTGGTCGTCAGCGGCGACCGGCTCCAGTTGCTGCGGCTGCTGACCAACCTGCTGGACAACGCCGAGCGGCACGCCACCTCCACGGTGACCGTCATCGTCGAACGTCACAGCGCGACCGCCGAGCTCCAGGTGATCGACGACGGGGAGGGCATCCCTCCCGACAAGCGGGAGCTGGTGTTCCAGCGCTTCACCCGGTTGCCCTCGGGCCGCGAGAAGGACAAGCAGGGCACCGGCCTCGGGCTGGCCATCGCCCGCGACATCGCCCAGCACCACGACGGGACGCTGGTCATCGAGGACTCCCCGGTCGGCACCCGCTTCGTCCTGCGGCTCCCCCTGCTGAGCGGCCCCTGACCCCGCCCCGCCGGCGGCCGCTAGTGCCGGAACACGAAGTAGCTCTGGGTGTCCGACTGCAGATAGCCGTGGAACTTCGGGGCCTTCGCGGCGGCCGCCCTGGTGGCGGTGACGACCGTGACCACCACGTAGTTCCCGGTCTGGCCCCAGCGGATCTTGCCGTAGGCGTAGCTCGCGTGCGTCTGGTCCCGGCGCCATCTCACCGCGTCGGACGAGAGCTTCTGCAGCCGGGCGGCGACCGTCTTGGCGTCCGTCTCGGCGGAGAAGGCCAGCAGGATCTGCACGGCCTTGAGGTTGCCGCCGTAGGCGGAGTAGGCGACCTGGACGGCGCGGTCGCAGCCGTACCTGGCCAGCACGCCCTTGCCGTCGACTGAAGCGCAGCTGTCGTAGTCCCAGCCGCCGACCTTGCGCGCGCTGTACTTGACGCTCCCCAACTTGAAGTTCCAGTCGTCGAACTCCGCGCTGGTGAGCCGGGTCCCCGGCTCGGTCCGGCGCGACGTCGCGGTCTGGCTGGGAGCCGCCGTCGGCTCGCCGGGCTCACTCGCGGGCGACTCCTCGGCGGAGGGGTCGGCGGACGGCGCCACCCGGTCCGTGGGCGGATCGAAGGTCGGCACCTGCACCGCCACGTCGCGCCTGGCCGGCTTGGAGTTGGCGTAGATGACCGCCAGCACGGCCCCGCCGCCCAGCAGTACGACGGTGAAACCGATGATCAGCCCGACGAGCACTCCCTTACCGCTCTTGACGGGCGGCGGCGGCCCCTGGCCCGGCATCGGATATCCCCCGCCCGGATAAGGCCCTCCGCCCGGCATCTGGTACCCCTGCTCGGGATACGGCCTTCCGCCGGGCATCTGGTGCCCTTGATCGGGATACGGCCCTCCGCCCGGCAACTGGCGCCCCTGCTCGGGATACGGCCCTCCGCCGCTCGGCGGGTACCCCGCACCGGGATACGGCGCCCCGCCCTGGGACGCCCCCGCGCCCGGCGGGTACCCCCCGTCGGCGGGCGACCCTCCACCCGGAAAAGGCCCTCCACCTGGATACGGCCCTTCACCTGGATAAGGCCCCCGACCCGGATACGGCCCGCCGGCCTGGGACGTTCCCGCTCCGGACGGGTACCCCCCCTCGATGAGCGTCCTCCCGTCCGAGTACGGCCCCGGGTACGACCCTCCACCCTGGGGCGCTCCACCCTGGGGCGCTCCTCCGCCCTGGGCCATTCCTTCACCCTGGAATGGCCCTGCTCCCGATGGCGGATAACCCTGGCCGGGGTACGGTCCCGCCTCCGGCGGCGGATATCCCGTCCCCGGGTGCGGCTCCGCGCCCGGCGGCGGGTATCCCCCGTGCCCCTGCGGCGCATCGGCCGGCGAGCCGTATCCGGGTGGCGGCGCCGGGGGCCCTCCCATCGGCTGGTACGGGTCCTCATCCCTCGGCTGGGGCTGGGGCGACTGGGGAGGATAAGCCATATTTCCATTGTGGTGCACGTGATCCCATCAGACCCACCAGTACCGGAAATGGCATTGAATACTCGCCAGTAGAGGCTCCAACCCGCCCAAATCACGTCACCGAACGGCCCGGCACAGCGCGGCCGGCGCGGATACGCTCCTGCCCGGAATACTCTGAATACCCCGAAATAGCCTGGCCTGACGCGGTATTGCACGGTATGGCCGGGCCCGTCGCGGTACGCCTAGCCCGACCCCACTCCCGCCGGCGCGATGACCGCGAGCTTGTCCGGATTCATCACCCACAGGAGCCGGTCGATGCCCTCCGAGGAGGCGCTGATGGTCAGGAACGCGGTGACGTTCTCGCCCTGCGAGATCAGCACCGCGGGGCGCCCGTTCGCCTCGATCCACGTGATCTCCGTGCCCGGCCAGAACCTCGGCGCGAACGCGACCATGAACCTCGCGACCCGCGTACGCCCGGCCACGGGCACCCGGGCGACGTTCCGCATGGCCTTCCCGCTGTCGGAGTAGCTGACGACGTCCGCGGCCAGGAGCTCCTCCAGGGCGGCGAGGTCGCCCTTCCGCGCCGCCGCGAGGAACGCCTTCAGCAGCCGCCGGTGCGCGGTCGAGCTGACCGGCTTGCGGCGCTCGGCGGCGAGGTGCTTGCGCGCCCGGCTCACCAACTGCCGGGTGTTCGCCTCGCTGAGCCCGAGGATGCCCGCGATGTCGCCATAGGGGTAGTCGAAGGACTCCCGCAGGACGTACGCCGCCCGTTCCGTGGGCGAGAGCCGCTCCAGGAGGAACAGGACGGCCAGCTCCAGCTCGGCGCCCTGCTCGGCTCCGGTCTCGGGGCCGGAGCCGGTGTCCACCGGTTCGGGCAGCCACGGGCCGACGTAGACCTCGCGCCGCTTGCGAGCGGACATGGCGACGTTGATGGCCAGGCGGGTGGTCGCCGTGGCCAGGAACGCCGCGGGGTCGGCGACGACGTCGCGGTCGGTGGTCTGCCACCGCACCCAGATCTCCTGCACGACGTCCTCGGCCTCCGTGGTGCTGCCGAGCACCCGGTAGGCGATGCCGAACAGCCGGGGACGCAGTCCGGCGAAGACCGAAACGGCCTGGTCGAGCTCACCGGCCGCCCGCGGATCTCCGGACTGCATGATCGTGCTCGCCTCCCCGCTTCCCGTCTCCCCTCCACAAAGCACCCTATAAAGGGCCGACACCGCCACCTCCACCGGAGCCACGCGAACGCCGCCCCCCCTCGACGACACCCGTGCATGCCGACTCACCCCACAGAGAGCCTGGGAGACACCTCGGCCGACCACCAAGCAGATGGGACGAACGGCCACCACCGTCACGGCAGATCAGCAGGCCTCCGGGATCGGCCGCCGAGCGGACGGGACGGACGGCCATCTCCGTCACGGCGGGTCAGCAGGTCCCCGGGGCCGGGCGGGCGGCCAGCGGGAGCCGGAGTACGAAGCGGGCGCCGCCGCCGGGCCCGTCCTCCACATGCAGGGTGCCCTCGTGCGCCCTCGCGATGTCGCGGGCGATGGCCAGGCCGAGACCGGTGCCGCCGGCGTCGCGGCACCGGGCGGCGTCGAGGCGGGCGAAGAGCTCGAACACCCGTTCACGCTCATGGGCGGGGATGCCCGGCCCGTCGTCGGTGACGGTGAGCTCGGCGATGGCGTCGTGCGGGCGGACCTGGACCTGGATCCACCGCCGGGCGTGCTTGCGCGCGTTGTCGAGCAGGTTGGCGAGCAGCCTGCCGAGGTGGGCGGGAACCACGTCCACGGTCACCGCGGCGACGGTGCGCAGCCGGACGTCCGGGCCGCCCTGCCTCGGGACGACCTGGTCGCGGACCGCCGCGGCGAGGTCGACGGGCTGATGGGGGGAGGGCGCCTCCGCCGCCACCCGCGTGAGCAGCAGCAGGTCGCGGACGATCGCCTGGAGCCGGTCGACATCATCGAGCGCCGCCTCCATGAGCGCGGGCAGGTCGGTCTGCTCGGGATGAAGTCCGGCCTCCTCCAGCTTGACCCGCAGCCCGGCGAGGGGCGTGCGGAGCTCATGGGCGGCGTCGGCGGCGAACCGGCGCTGCCGGACGAGGTCCCGCTCGACGGCCGGATCCACACATGTCATGGTCATCATGCACTCCCCCAGAGATCCCGACGATGCCAACGGCCTAGGCGGGCGGTACGGCCCGCAGATCACGGCCTCCCGCCCTTCCGCCCGGGTCGAGTCCCCGCTCGGGTCGGCGCATCATCGGCCGGTCACCCACTGAGACCGAACACCCCCCACATTCGTGACAGCCCCGCCCCCTTCCCAAAGCTTGCGCCCCATCAACCGGCGCGGCTCTTCACCCAGGCATGTGCTGGAGGTGATCGGCGCCGGGTCGGCGAGTCGTGGTACGGCGAGGCCGGCGCCGTCTACGGCGCCGGACCCGTGCGCGTGCGGGGCCGGCGCGCACTCGCTAGGCGAGGTTCGCGGCGTACACCGACACGTCTGTGCCCTCGACCTCCTCCGCGCCCATCGCGCGGGCCAGCTTGCGGTAGCGGTCGGCCTCGTCGTGGCGGCTGCGGCGCTCCAGGGTGCGGGCCAGCACCTCATGCGCCCAGCCGTTGGCCGGGTCGAGCTCCAGCAGGCGACGGAAGCTCTGCTCGGCGCGGCCGAGCTGGGCGCTGTGGAAGTAGGCCCTGCCCAGCAGCTCGACGGCCGCCCGGTTGCCCGGCTCGGCGGCCACCACCGGCGCCAGGATGCGCGCCGCCTCGGCATAGTCCCTGGCCTCGAAGAACAGGCACCCGCGCTGGTACTCCTCGTAGCTCATCGACCTCTCCCCTCGCGGCCCCCGGCGCCTCGCCGGACACCCGACCCCCCACAACGCCCCCACCCCCCTCTCTCTTCCGGGTACGCGACCAGCGCCCGCCCCTTCCGCCGAGCGCTCTGCGGATCAAGGCGGACATGCAAGTCCGAGCAGACTGAGAGCGATGCGCGGGGAACGTGCGATCGGCGCGTTCACCCCCTGTCTCATGGCCACCGACATGTCACGGGCGCGCCTCGGATGATCGCCATCACCCACTCGGAGCCGTCGGCGACCGCAGTCGCCTACTCCTCCCTACAGAACGGATCAGCCGAGTGGGCATCGGATACGATCACCACACTCGCCGCACTGTCGACAGATGGGATGTTGTCTGATGAAGGTGGCAGTTCTCTTAGCCGGGTTCCTGGGTCTGCTCGTCGGAGCGCCGGCCGCCGCGACGGCGGAGACAGGAGCGAGCCCCGGAACGTCCCCGACCTCCGTCTCCGGAACCTTCACCCCCGCGGGCGGGCCGGCTCACCAGGCCTATCCGAGCGAGTTCCCTCTCCCTGACGGCTTCCCGCCCGAGGGCATCGCCATCGGCCCGGGCCCTGTCGCGTACTTCGGCTCCCGCGCGACCGGCGAGATCTACCGGGCGGACCTGCGCACGGGCCAGGGCCGCGTCATCAGCCCCGGCCCGGGCACCCCCTCGCTCGGCCTGAAGATCGACCCGCGCGGCCGGCTGTTCGTCGCCGGCGGCACCGGCGGCGACGCCCGCGTGATCGACACCCGCAGCGGCGCGGTGCTCGCGAGCTACCGCCTGGCCACCGAAGCCTCGTTCGTGAACGACGTCGTGCTCACCCCTGACGCGGCGTACTTCACCGACTCGGTCAACCCGGTGCTGTACAAACTGCCGTTCGGACGCGGCGGAGCGCTGCCGACCGAGGTGGTTCGGGTGCCCCTGACCGGCGACATCGTCTACACGGCCGGCTTCAACGTCAACGGCATCGCCCCCACCCCCGACGGCACGGGCCTGATCATCGTCCAGTCGGGCACCGGCAAGCTGTTCCGCGTCGCCCCCTCGACCGGCGTCGCCACCACGATCGACCTCGGCGGCGAGTCCCTGATCGACGGCGACGGCCTGCTGCTGGACGGCCGCGTCCTGCACGTCGTGCAGAACAGCCTGAACACCGTGACGTCCCTGCTCCTGGACCGGGGCGCCACCTCAGGGAAGGTGGTGCGCAGGCTGGTGGACGACCGCTTCGACATCCCCACCACGATCGCCGCCTTCGGCGACCGCCTCTACCTCCCCAACGGCCGCTTCACCACACCCCCCACCCCCACCACCCCGTACAACGTCGTGGCCGTCGCCCGCACCTGACCCCCCGCACCACCGATGACCCCCCGCACCACCGAGCTCCGGTTCCAGGCGCACCACCCGGCGACCCGTACGCCTGGAACCGGAGTTCGCGCGCAAGCCGCTCGACGGGTGCCCGCTTCCAGCGGAGGCCTTCGGGTCCGGCCCGCTCACGGTGTCGGCGTGCGGAGCGCACGGCCGCCGGCCTGCTCGCCTCCCGCGTTGTCATGCCTGGGAGCGCTTCGCCGCGAAACGGCGTGCCAGTTCCCTGCCGCGTGCCACCTGTACCTTCTTCGCCTGGCTCGTCGCGAATCGCAGCAGCCCGAAGGGCGCCGACAGCCGGTAGTGGTCGACCACCCGGGTTCCACCGGGCACCGGGTCGATGCGGTAGCCGTAGGCCACCCGGACGCCGCCGGGGCTGACCACGTCGCCGGTTATGGCGCCCTCGGCCAGGTGCAGGGTGACCTCGATGACGTTGTCGTGACGCAACGGCCCCAAGGTGAACCGCTCGACCGCCGTGAAGTGCACCGCGTCCGGCCCGCGGCGGACGTCGCGGACCTCGACGACCAGCGGGGACAGGCCAACGTGGTTGTCCGGGTCGGCCAGGTGCTCGAAGACCTCCTCGACGGCCGCGGACAGGATGGTCGTGGTGCTGAACTCGACGCTTTTCATGCGGCATCCCGGTGAACGAGGGTGAATGCGAAGACGGCGTGGCGTTGGTGTCACGCGCGCGGAAGGAGCTGGTCGAGGACGGCGTCGATCTGGACGGCGTCCGGGCCGAGGAGCAGGCAGTCCGTACGCATCCCCTCGATCGTCTGCGACAGGATCGTGGCGGCGACCGAGGGGCGTGGGACGTCCGCGCGCTCGAACTGTTCCCTGAGCAGATCGAGCAGGATCTCCCGCTGCGCGCGGTAGTGCTCGGCGAAGCCCGGGTGATTCGTGGCGTGCGACACGAACGCCATGGCCACGCTCGTCTCGGCGGCGCGCTCCTCATCCAGTGGAAGCAACGCCGTGACGATCGCGGACAGCACCTGACGCGGGGATCGCGTGTCTTCTCCTGACTGGGCCCGGAGCCGGTCGGCGCAGCGCCGGCAGTGGTGTTCCAGCGCGTACAGGAGCATCTCCTCCTTGGTGCTGAAGTGGTGTTGCAGGGTCCCGGTCGTCACCCCGGCCTCGGCGGCGATCTCCCGCATGCCGGGGAACGTGCCGTGGCCGCGCATCAGAAGCCTTCCCACCGCGTCGGCGACCGCGGTGCGGCGCGCATCAGGCATCCACCGTTCTCGCATGCCCACCTCCATTACAATTGTAATGTAGCAGCCGTGGAGCACGCGCCCCGACCACCGCGGACGGGCGATCACCGCCGCGAGTCGTTCAAGCGCCGGACCGGTCGGACGTCGGCGGGCCGGCGAGCGGAAAGTCGTCCCGGCTCGCCGACCGGTGGGCCCTCGGTTTATGGGTATTTATCCCTTTTGGATGGGCGATCAGGGGACATAAGGTCGGGCCGTACATCTGGCCCGATCCACCCCCAGGAGATCATCTTCATGTTGCGCCCGCTCGCCGTCACCGCGCTCGTCGCGTTCTGTGCCGTCGCTCCTCTCACCGGATCGGCTCAGGCGGCCGCGCCGGTGGCGACGACCGTGACCTCCCCGTCGACCGCGGGTTCCGCGACGTCCGGGGCCAGGGTGATCTACGGGTTCGCGTGGGCGGACGGGAAGGGCGTCCTGCGCGTCAGGCCGCTCAAGGCCACCCTCCACACAAAGGGCGGTCCTCCTCGCTACACCTTCGCTCCCATCGCGGGCGCCAAGGAGAAGCGCGTCGCCTACGCGCGTGCCGACGTCCGCAGGGTCACCTCGGCGTGCGGTCTGAAGGAGACCGAGGGCGTCGTCAAGGTCGACGCCAAGGGGCTCGGCACCACCCGCTGCAAGCCCGCCGACCTGACGTTCGCGCTCGGCCTCGGGCCCACGCCGGTCAGGATCTCGCTGGGCGCCACCACGCGCGTCTACGAGGTGCTCGCCATGCCCGGCTCGCCGAAGACCGCCTACGGCACGATCAAGCGGGTGAACGACACGACGGTCATGTTCACCCGGGGCGGGAAGTCGATCAAGCTCGGGTACACGGGGCTGTCGTTCAGCCGCACCACCCGCTCGTGCGGCGCCGCCTGGGCGGCCGACCGCCATAACGCCCAGAAGAACGGCCTCGGCCACAAGTACTGCTCGACGGCGGACTTCACCAAGGCCCTGAGGTCCGCGAAGCGCCCCGTCGCCGCCAGAATCGACTACACGCCACTGAGCGGTCAGCTCAACCAGGTCTGGGAGACCAGCGCGCGTTGACCATGGCCGCCTGACCCGCCGGCGCGGCGGGCAGGACGTCGACCCTGCCCGCCGCGCGGCGGCCTGTCTCGCGGAACTCCGTGGCCGGTGGCCGCGGCTCGCCTACACCCGGCTCCATCGCTGGTTCGCAGCGGAGCCACAGGTCCACAGGATCACCGTGGTGCCGTTGGCGGTGTTGTTGTTGTAGACGTCCAGGCACAGGTTGCTGAACTGCACGCTGCGGATCGTGCCCTCGGCGGTGAGGTTCCACTGCTGGTTGGTTCCGCCGTTGCAGTCCCAGATCTGCACCTTCGTACCGGCCGTGGCTCCGGACGGCGCGTCCAGGCACTTGCCGAGAGCCTGGATGCTCTGCCCGCTGAACGTCCAGCGCTGGTTCGCCTGGCCATTGCAGTCCCAGATGACCGGCTGGGTGCCGTTGGTGGTGCTGCTGTTGGGCACGTCCAGGCAACGACCGGACGCCGCGCTGACCAGCGTGCTCGACGGCGTGCTCGACGGCGTCGGGGACGGGGTGACGGTGCCGCCGCCGCTGACGCGGTACACCACGGTGCCGTGCGCCGGGACGCCGGCCGAGATGGAGCCGGTGCTGCTGGTGGTGGCGTTGGTCCAGGCGTCGGTCAGGGTGAACGAGCTGCCCGACTTGCCGATCGCGGAGGCGGTGGTGGAGATGGTGGTGGTGCTGCCGCTCTGGTTGAACAGGGCGACCGCGACGTCGCCGTTGCTGAGCTTCTTGGCCAGTACGCGGCGGGTGCCGTCATTGCTGATCTGGGTCGCCTGCAGGCCGAGGGTGTCCTGGTTGATCGCGATCAGGTTCGCGTTCTTCAGAATCGTCTGGGTGGCGGAGTCCATGTTGCGCACATCGTTGCCCATGATCAGCGGGGAGGCCATCATCGCCCAGAGGGCGAAGTGGCTGCGCATCTCGGTGTCGGTCATGCCGCCGCGGCCGATCTCCATCATGTCCGGGTCGTTGAACGCCCCCGGCTTGGCGTAGGAGGCGAGCGGGACGGTGACGTTGACGATGTTCTGGATGCCCATCGGGTAGCCGTTGGTCTGACCGGTGTCCCACTTGTTGGTGATGTCCTCGGTGGTGCGCCAGATGTTGGCGACATCGCCCCAGTTGCGGCGCGGCCCGGTCTTGTCGTGCACGCTGTTGGAGTTGATGCTGTAGAGGATCTGCCGCCCGGAGGACGCCAGCGCGTCGCGCATCTTGGCGAACGTGCGCACCTGGTCGTCGATGGTGCCGCTCGGCGAGCACCAGTCGTACTTCAGGTAGTCCACCCCCCAGGCGGCGAACTGCCTGGCGTCTTGGACCTCGTGCCCCTGGGCGCCGGTGGCGCCGGGGTAGCTGTTGAAGTACTGCGCGCAGGTCTTGTCCAGCGGAGCCTGGTAGATGCCGAACTTCAGCCCCTTGCCGTGCAGGTAGTCCCCCAGCGCCTTCATCCCGCTGGGGAACCGCGAGGAGTTGGCCTGCAGGTTCCCGGCGGAGTCACGGGTGGAGTTCATCCAGCAGTCGTCCACCACCACGTACTGGTAACCCAGATCACGCAACCCCGAATTCACGATCGCGTCGGCCATCTGCTTGATCAGCGACTCGCTGATGTTGCACCCGAAGGTGTTCCAACTGTTCCAGCCCATCGGCGGCGTACGCGCCACACCGTTCTCCAGGGCCTGCGCCGGCGCGGCGGCGGTCACGGCCGCGGCACCCGACGCCAGGACCAGGGCCGCGGTGGCGACCGGGGCGAGAATGGCGCGTATCCGTTTGCTGTGCAAAGAGGCTCCTCGGGGGTGCGGGGCGGCCGGTTCGGTCCGGCAGGCTGGACGAGCGCCGTCCGGACCGGCGGCTTTCGGTTGTTAGCGCTAACAACCGATCGCCGGGTGGGTCACGGACGCAAGGGCGTAGGTGGTCCAGTGGAGAGTGCTTCGGCACTGGATCTCTGTCAAGCATGGGACGAGCCGTGATCACGCGAGCTGCGCCGACGCCGCATCCCGTCTGAAAGTTGCAGCCCGGACCCCACGGTGTGCGCGGGACCGCCGCGGTCCACCGGGCGTCGCGGACGAGAGACGCGACCACGATCCCGCCGCGGCCGCCGGCCGATGCCCCGCCGGCGGCCGGAGTGACTCAGTGCTCCGGGAGGGGGAGGTACTCGAACCAGTCGAAGTCGGCGACGTTGCCGGTGGGGTGGTTCTCGCCGCTGAGGTACATGCCGATGTAGGCGCCGATGAAGCCGCCCGCCATGCTGCTGCTGAGCACACGCCCGTCGACCGGCTCGCCGAGCCGGCGCCACTCGCCCGGCCGGGTGCCGTACAGCATCTGGTACTCCTGCCCGTGGGCCTCCACGCCGAGCCACAGCCGGCCCGGGGGCACGTCGGCCTGGACCATGGTGTGGTCCACGCCGTCCTGCCTGCGGATCACCGTCAGGCCGGAGGCCGTCATGACGAGCAGGATGTGGAAGTCGTCGTTCTGCACCAGGGCCAGCCCGGCCCGCTCGCGGTTCTCCGGGACGAACTCCATGGCGGTGTGCACGGCGAAGTGCGCGTGCTCCTGCCGCCGGGCGATGAGGCTGGGGTTGGTGCGCTCGGTGATCGACTCGGGGCGGCCGCGCAGCCGCAGGAAGCCGGGGCGCTCGGTGAGGGTCCAGTACGGCTCGCGGGGCGTGCGCAGGTGGTTCCACTGGGGCATCAGCCGCGGGGTGTCGAAGTTGTCGCAGGCCGGCGGGGCGGGCCAGCGGCAGGGCGGGACGGCGGGGGCGTCCCCGGCGGGCTCGACGAGGCCGGCGACCGGCCAGCCGTCCTCCCAGCGCACCGGGGTCAGGAAGGTCTCCCTGCCGAGGTTGTAGTGGTAGCCGCCGTACGGGCGCATGGCCAGCAGCACCATCCACCAGTCGCCGCCGGGGGTCTGCACGAGGTCACCGTGGCCGGTGCCCACGATCGGGTGGTCGCGGCCGAGGTTGCGGTGGGTCAGGATCGGGTTGCGGGTGCTGCCGGTGTAGGGGCCGGTGACCTTGCCGGCGCGGGCGACGCTGATGGCGTGGTCGTGCTCGGTGCCGCCTTCGGACACCAGCAGGTAGTAGGCCCCGCCGATCTTGTAGAGGTGCGGCCCCTCGGCCCAGACGGCGCCCTTGACGGCGCCGTCCCACAGGATGTGCTCCTCGCCGACGAGCTTCATGCCGTCGAGGTCCAGTTCGCGGAGCCAGACCTCGGTGTGGCCCTCGTGGCGCCGCTGCCGGGCGGGGCGCGCGCCGTGCACCCACGCCCGGCCGTCGTCGTCGAAGAACAGCGACGGGTCGAAGCCCTCGGTCTCGGGCAGCCAGTAGGGCTCGCTCCACGGCCCGGCGGGGTCGGCGGCGGTGACGATGAAGTTGCCCGACTCCATCAGCCCGTCGACCAGCGTGGTGATCATGTAGAAGAGGCCGTCGTGGTGGCGCAGCGTGGGCGCGTAGATGCCTCCGCTGGGCCGTACGCCGTCGAGGGGCAGCTGCGACGCCCGGTCGAGCACGTGACCGAGCTGCCGCCAGTGCACCAGATCCTTGCTGTGGAAGATCGGCACCCCGGGGAACCACTCGAAGCTCGATGTCACCAGGTAGTAGTCCTCGTCCACCCGGCAGATCGAGGGGTCCGGATGGAACCCCGGCAGGATCGGGTTGCTGAAGCGCACCACGGACGGCCTTTCTCGTTGCGATCTGTACGATCCGGGCTACTTGCCCAGTTCGAGCACTCCCCATCCTGCCGTGCTCAGATAGGACCGGCCGGAGGAGTCGTTCCACGTGACGGCGCCGGTGCGGGCGGCCCCTGTCGCGTCGTTGACCTGGACGTCGAACCCCAGCAGGTCCCCCTTCGCGGGGGTGATGGTCGGCAGCGCGATCGACGCCTCGACGACGTACCCGCCGGGCACGACCTTGGCCGCGCTCACCAGGTTGTTCTTCACGCCCGCGGCGTCGAAGGTGCCCCCGATGGTCTGCCGGCCGGAGAAGGAGACGCGGTACTGCCCGTCGTCATCGTCGTATCCCTTGCTCTTGCCGTTGTTCGGGTCGACGAAGATCTCGACGGAGTCCTGCTCCCACGCGTTCTGCGACTCCTCGCTGAGCGCGGGGTCGGTGACACGGGCGAGCACGTACAGGTGCCCGGCGTCCCACAGGGCCCGCACCTTGGCGGTCGCGCCGGAGCCGCCCTGGATCCAGGTGGCGGTGGTGACCTCGGGGGCCCTGGACCAGGCGGCGTCGGCGACGCCGTCGACGACCGGGGTGCCCTTGGCGGCGGTGGTCGGCTTGACCGGCGCGGTCAGCGTCAGCTCGCCCTTCCAGGAGACGTCCTTGCCGCCCTTGGCGTCGTGGGCGACCAGCTCGAACGGCAGCTTCCCGCCGAGCGCGGCGGAGGCGGGGAGCAGCGCCTCGGCGCGGTATCCGCCCGTGAGGGCGGCGGTGCGGTACCAGGAGGCGCGGCCGTCCCGCGCGACCACGCGGGCGGCGCCACCGAGCCGCAGGGTGAGCGTGTCGGCCTTGTCGCAGGTGCGGTCGTCCACCTCGGCGAGCACGGCCAGGCCGGCGGCCGACCAGCGGGCCTGGAAGCGGGCGGCCAGGTCGCCCACCCGGGCGATCGGCGTGTCGGGCAGCAGGTTCCACTGCTGCTCGCGCTCGGCGTCGATCTTCACGCTCGCCTGCGGCGCGTCCAGGCGGCGGGTCAGCGGCGGCAACTGGGCAGGGTCGACGATGCCCCAGTACGCCGGCTTGGCCTGCAGTTCGTCGTCGAACGGCAGCGGCGCGTTGAGCCGGGTGATCGGGAAGGTGGACAGCCAGGTGCCGTCGTCGGCCAGGCCCCAGAGCGTCACCGAGGACAGACGGGCGGCCTGCCGGCGGAAGACGTCGAAGATCTCCTTGTAGCGGTACCCCTGGAGCGCCAGGACCTCCGGCGGGACGGTGGTGTAGGTGGAGACGAAGTCGGTGTAGACGCTCACGTCCAGCTCGGTGACCTGCTGGTCCACGCCGAGCCCGGCGAACAGCTCGATGGTCTTCTCGATCTCGGCGGCGGCGGGCTGCTCGATGTTGACGTGCAGCTGGTGGCCGACGGCGTCGATCGGCACGCCTTCGGCCCTGAGCTTCTTGACCAGGTTGAAGACCGCCTGGCGCTTGCGCGGCAGCTCGGTGTTGTAGTCGTTGAGCACCAGTTTGGCCGCCGGGTCGACCTCGCGGGCGACGCGGAAGGCCGTGCGGATGAAGTCGTAGCCGGTGACCTGGAACCACGGGCTGCGGCGCATGCCGTCGGGCTGGTTCTCGTCCACGACCTCGTTGACGACGTCCCAGGTCTGGATCCTGCCCTTGTAGCGGCCCATCACGGCCCTGATGTGGTTCTCCAGCCGCTTGAGCAGCAGGGCCTTGTCGGCGGGGGTGGCGGTGAGGGGCCGGTCGCCGTCCTTGAACACCCAGTCGGGGGTCTGGCTGTGCCAGGCGAGGGTGTGCCCGCGGAACCGCAGGCCGTGCGCCGCGGCGTAGTCGACCAGGTAGTCGCCGTCTGCGAAGGTGAACTCGCCCTCGCGGGGCTCGGTGGCGTCCCACTTCAGCGCGTTGCCCGGGGTGACGCTGTCGAAGTGCCGGGTCAGCAGTTCCTCATGGCCGCCGAGGGTCTGGGCGCGGGAGATGGCGGCGCCGACCTGGAACGGCAGCGTGTCCTTGACCGCCGGGATGTCGGTCTGGATGGGCTTGGCGGGCACGTACGTCAGTGTGAAGTCGTCGATGTAGAACGGGAAGGTTCCGCTGGACGACTCGACGTAGACGCTGAGGAAGTCCACGTCGTAGGCCAGGGTGTATGAACCTTTCAGCTGCGTCCATCCGCCCGCGGCGATCGCTGTGGGCGCGGCGACCTGGTCGTAGCTCGCCGTCCCGTTCAGCCGGCGTTCGACCGACAGCCCGAGGTCGCCGGCGGTCGTGTCAGGTCCGAGCCGCACCCACACCGACAGCGTGTACTTCGACCCCTTGGTCATCTTGCCCAGGACGCTCCGCGCCGGGCCGTCCCAGGAGGCGCTCCTGGCGGTGGAGAGCAGGGCGGCGGTCCCGCCGTGGGCCTGGTCGGTGGCGACGGTCAGCGTGGCCGAGGCGCGCGGCGACCAGCCCTGGGCGGTGCCGGTCTCGAAGTCGGTGGTCACGCCGGACCGTCCGGGGTCGGTGTCGGCGGTGATGGTGACGTCGTCGAGGTAGAACGAGGCGGTGGCGTCGGAGCTCTCGGCGTACAGCAGCAGGTCGGGCGAGTCGGTGGTGAAGGAGTAGGTGCCGCTGATCTCCACCCAGGCGGCGTCGGTGACGGTGCCCGCGCCGACCCGCTCGTAGGTGGTCGTGCCGCCGTCGGGCGTGCGCTGCACGGTCAGGGCGATGGTGTTCGCGGACGTCCCGGCGGTCAGCCGCGCGTGGGCGGTGACGGAGTAGGTGACCCCCTTCTCCAGGGGCGGGGTGACGGAGGCGCCGTTCCAGGTCTCGGTGCGGCCGGTGGTCAGCAGCGACGCCGAGCCCGAGTGGGCGGCGTCCTGGACGGCCGCGACCGACACCCCCGAGCCGCGCGGCGACCAGCCCTGGGCGGTGCCGTCCTCGAAGTCGTAGCTCGCTATCGTCACCGGCGCCGCGGCCTGTGCCGTCCCGGCCGTGATGCACGGCGACAGGGACAGCGGGAGGCATAACAAGGCGGCCGCCGCCCACGAGCGCGGGAAGCGCATGACTGGTCTCCTCAGGGTCAGGCCGAGTAGGGCCATGGATGGAGCGGGCCGGTCAACAGTGATCGCCGGGGCCGGCGTCGGCCCCGGCGATCATGCGCCGGATATACGGGCGGTCCTGCTTCTGGCGCCTCCCCCGAGGTCAGGTGCCGGAGGAGCGCGGGGAACCGGTCGCAGGAGTACTTCGGGTCGTGGCGGGTCCCGCGGTCAGGCGGCGCCCGAGGTGAGGTTGGCGGTGAGCAGCTCGATGAGCCGGTCGCGCCGCGCGCAGCCGGCCAGGGCGAAGGAGTCGGCCAGGGCGAGCAGCTCGCTGTCGTCCAGGCCGCCGAACAGCGAGGCGTACTCCGGCACCAGCGCCTGGGCGACCAGGATGTGCCGGAGCAGGTCGTCGGTCTGGTAGCGGGCGCCCCACGGGTAGGGCTCCCAGTGCGGGAACTCCTCCTCGACCAGCCGGTGCAGCGGGGCGAGCACGTCGGAGGACTCCTCCATCGTGGAACCCCAGCGGTCGGCGCCCAGCCGCTTCTTCTTGGCCACGAAGTCGCCGAAGCGCCGCAGGTAGGGCCCCTCGGGGTCGGCGTGCACCAGGCCCTGCAAGCCGACGTCCTTGTAGGTCCACAGCGACCAGCCGGCCTGGTAGCCGTCGAAGATCTCCAGCTGGTCGGCCAGGATCTGGTAGCGCTGCGCGTCGATCGCGGGGTCGCCGGTGTAGACCGGGCCGAACTCGCCGACCCACAGCGGGGTGCCGGTCTGCCGCTGGAAGGTGGTGCGCTTCTCGAAGGCCCGTTCCAGCTCGCCGCGGTCCACCCACTCGCCGCGCGTGTACCCCGGGTACGGGCCGCCGTGGGCGAACCCGGCGAGCGCGTAGTCGTGGCAGACGAACACCGTGTTCTCGTACACCTCACGGAAGATCGAGAAGTCGGTGGAGTAGGTGTTGCCGTCCAGGAACAGCACATGGGTGGGGTCCACGGCGCGCAGCGCCTTGACCAGGCGGTCGTAGAACGGCCCGATGACCCGGCCGCCGACGTCGCCGGGCTCGTTGATCGGGTTGTACCCGGCGACCCACGGGTTGTCCTTGTAGCGGTCGGCGATGACCTCCCACAGGTGGACCGCGCGGTCCTGGAAGTGCCGATGCCGCCAGAACGACGCGACGTGGGTGGGATTGTCGGAGTGCCAGTGCTGGTTCTGCGCGCCGGGCAGGGCGTGCAGGTCGATGACGCTGTAGATGCGCCGCTCGGCCAGCAGCCCGATCACGCGGTCGAGGTGGCGGAAGCCGTCCTCGATGATCTCCATCGGCCGGTCGTCGGACTCGAAGTGACGGTAGTTCACCGGAATCCGAACGCAGTTGGCTCCCATGGCGGCGAGCAGGGCGGCGTCGTCGGGGCCGAAGAATGAGGTGAGCAACCGGTCGAAGAACAGCGCCGCCCGCTCCTCCCCCAGCACGTCGCGCACGGCGTCGCGCATGGTCGACTCGTTGGCCGGGTAGCCGGTGATGAAGTTCTCCATGTTCATCCAGCCCCCGAGACCCACTCCGCGCAGCCGCACCGGGGTACCGTCGGCGGCGACTAACTGGGGTCCGGACACACGCAAGGTCATCAGCGCTCCTTCGGAGATGGCCTTATCGGCCGTGGAAGCTCGGTATGTCGTTCGGGTCGGTCACCCCTTCGTCGCTCCCGCGGTGAGTCCGCCGATGAGCTGGCGCTCCGCCACGGCGTAGAACGCGAGGGCGGGCACCATCGCCAGGACGATGTAGGCGAGGATCCGGGCGGTGTCGGCGGAGTACTGCCCGGTGAACTGCTGCACGCCGAGCGGGATGGTCCACCAGTTGGGGTCGTTGAAGATCACCAGCGGCAGGAAGAAGTTGTTCCAGCTCGCCACGACCGCCAGCACCGACACGGTGGCCAGGGCCGGCCGGGCCATCGGCAGCAGGATGCGCCAGAAGAAGCCGAACGAAGTGCAGCCGTCGATCGTCGCGGCCTCCTCCACCTCCCGGGGGATGGTGCGGAAGAAGGCGCGCAGGATGATGATCGTCATGGGCAGCCCGAAGGCGGCCTGCGGCAGGATCACGCCGAAGGGGTTGTCCAGCAGCCCCAGGGTCCGCAGCAGGACGAACAGCGGCAGGATGGCCACGGCGAACGGGAACATCAGCCCCATCGCGAACAGCGTGTACAGGAACTCCCTGCCCCGGAAGGCGAACCGGGCGAACACGTACGCCGCCATGGCCGACAGCCCGACGACGATGAGCGTCGTGGCCACCGCGACGAAGATGCTGTTGACGAGCTGGCGCCAGAACGAGCCGGAGAAGAGCACGTCGGTGTAGTTCTCCGGGACCCAGGGCGAGGGCAGGCCGAAGGGGTTGGTCGAGAGCTGGCCGGTGTCCTTGAACCCGCCGATCACGGCGAACAGCAGCGGTACCACGACGAACGCGCCGAGGATGATCACGACCGTGTGCAGCGAGATGGAGCGGAGCATGCCGAGGCGGGGCCCCGTCCGCTCCCTGGCCTGCGCGGTCATCGCTGGTCTCCCATGGTGGTGATCGCTCCCTGTGTGTCGCGGCGCATGACGAACCGCTGATAGCCGAGCGCGAACACCAGGCTGATCAGGAACATCACGACGCTGATGGCGCTGCCGTAGCCGATCTGGGAGCGCTTGAAGCCGAACTGGAACATCGTGACGGCCATGGTCTCGGAGGAGTGGATGGGCCCGCCGGCGGTGAGCACCCACACCAGGTCGAAGAGCTGGATCGCCCCGATGATGGACAGGAACACGCTGATGCGGATCGTCGGCCCGAGCAGCGGCAAGGTGACGTACCGGAACTGCTTCCAGGGGCCGGCGCCGTCGATCGAGGCCGCCTCGCCGAGCTCCTTGGGGATGGACTGGCGGCCGGCCAAGTAGAGGATCATGTGGAAGCCGAAGTACTTCCAGACCATGACCAGGAACAGCGACATCATGACCGTGTCCGGCTCGGCCAGCCAGCTCGACTCCAGGCTCGAGAGGCCGATGGCGCCGAGGATCTGGTTGGCCAGGCCCGACTCCGGCGACAGGATCATGTTGAACAGCACACCGGTGATCACTTCGGAGAGCACGTACGGGGCGAAGAACAGCAGCCGGTAGAACGCCCGGCCGCGCATCTTCTGGTTGAGCAGCATGGCGATCGCCAGGGCGAGCGGGAGCTGGATCACCAGGGACAGGATGATCAGCACGGCGCCGCGGCGGAGGTCGCCGAGGAAGACGTCGTCGGCGAACATCCGGGTGAAGTTGTCCAGCCCGATCCAGTTCTGCGGCAGTCCGCCGAGCCCGTTCCACTTGTACAGGCTGGTGTACGCGGCCAGCACGATCGGCGCCAGCACCAGCAGCCCGAACAACACGAGCGCCGGCAGCAGGAACAGCGT
Organism: Sphaerisporangium sp. NPDC005289; assembly: GCF_040607455.1. Classification (NCBI taxonomy): domain Bacteria; kingdom Bacillati; phylum Actinomycetota; class Actinomycetes; order Streptosporangiales; family Streptosporangiaceae; genus Sphaerisporangium; species Sphaerisporangium sp. NPDC005289. Next base: position 19,992 of record NZ_JBEXGS010000025.1, on the reverse strand, counting down.
GATCGTCGCCAGACCCCTGAACCGGCGACGGCGTGCGGAGGGCGCGGAGCCTGGGCCGGCCCGGCGCGGCAGGTCGGCCGCGGCCGCGGGCCTGTCGGTCAGCGCGGGTCGTGTCATCGTCTTCCTCAGCGTGGAGCCCCGGGCGCAGCCCTGGGGAAGAGCGGCGCGGTGCCGCTCGGTGGTCGATGGGGGGCGGGCCGCGGATGGGGGACCACGCGCGCCCGTCCCGGCGCGCGTGGTCCCCCGTCCACCTTCCGGCTACTCGGACTTGGCGGTCTCGGTGACGGCCTGGGTGACCTGCTCGGGGGTCTTGGAGCCGGCGATCAGCGCGGCCACGCTGTCGTTGACCTCCTGACCGACGGCCGGCGGGTAGGCCTGGTCGAGGTAGAGCTGGAACCCGGAGGCGCCGGCCAGCGTCTTGGCGACGACGGCGAGGTTCGGGTCCTTCACGACGCTCTCCTCGCCCTTGAGCACGGGCTGGATGCCTCCGGTCTCCACCGCCGCGGCGTGGACGTCCTTGCTGGAGAGGAACTTCAGGAAGTCGACGGCCGCGGGCGGGGCGTTCACGCCGACCGCGTACCCGCCGCCGCCGCCGAAGGCGTCGGTGGCCGAGCCCTTACCGCCGTCGACGGACGGGAAGGTGAAGAAGCCGAGCTTGTCGCCCAGGTCCTTCTTGCTCGCGTCCTTCTCGACGGTCGGCGCCCACTGGCCCATCAGCTCCATGGCGGTCTTGCCGTTGCCCATGAGGGCGGCCTGGCCGTCGGGCGTGGAGTAGGCGGCGCCGAGGAAGCCCTTCTGGAAGGGCTGCAGGTCGGCCAGCTCCTTGAGCTTCTGGCCGGCCGCGACGAAGTCGGGCTTGTTGAAGTCGTGGTCGACCGCGGCCTGCTTGAGCGCGTCCAGGCCCGCGATGCGCATGGCGAGGTAGGCCCAGTAGTAGTGGCCGGGCCACTTCTCCTTGCCGGCGAGGGCGATGGGGGTGACGCCCGCCGCCTTGAGCTTCTTGACGGCGTCGATGAACTCGGTCCAGGTGGCGGGCGCCGCGGCGATGCCGGCCTTCTTGAACAGGTCCTTGTTGTACCAGAAGCCGACCATGCCGATGTCCTGCGGGATGGCGTAGGTCTTCTGGTCGAACTGGTAGGCCGCCAGGGAGGCCGGAGTGAAGTCGGCGATCCAGGTGGCGGCCTCGGAGGAGAGGTCCTTCACCAGCCCGGCGTCGATCTGCTGCTTCAGCACGCCCCCACCCCAGGTGGTGTACACGTCGGGGGTCTTCCCCGACTGCGTCACCGTGGCGAGCTTGGCCTTGAACGCCTCGTTCTCGATGGGGACGTTCTTGATCGTGACGTTCGGGTGTGCGGTCTGGTACTCCTTGACCTTCTGCGCGTAGAAGCTTTTCATGGGTTCGGTGGTGGAGATGTTCCACCACTCGACGGTGACCTTGCCCGCCGACGCGGTCCCCGTCGCCGCGCCGCCCGTGTTCGTCTGCCCGCCGCAGCCTCCCGCCAGCAGCGCCGCCGTCGCGGCCAGTAAGACCACACTTCGCCGACTCAACGACATCCTCGTGGTTCCTTCCTCATAACGCACCCGCTGCGAGAGCTCCGTACTCCGCCCCGAGAACTTTGAAAGTTTCTTTGGCACCCCCGAATATTTCGTGACCCGGAGAGTACGTAAACCGCACGTAACACGTCAATAGCCACACAGGAACGGGTTCGCGATGCCGAGGACAGCATGGCGTCCCGAGGGCCGCACGGAACAGTGGCCCCGGCCGGGAAATTCCGAAAGCTTTCGGATACACTCCGTCGCATGTCAGCGAAGAGGCGGGTCACCATCGCTCTGATCGCCGAGGAGGCCGGAGTCTCGGTCCCGACGGTGTCCAAGGTCGTCAACGGCCGCCCCGAGGTGGCGCCCGAGACGCGCCGCCGGGTCGAGCGCCTGCTCCACGAACACGGTTACCGGCGCCGCACCGGCCAGGGGGACGGCCCGGTCGGCCTCATCGACCTGGTCTTCGCCGAGATAGAGAGCCCGTGGGCCATGGAGATCATCCGCGGCGCCGAGACGGCGGCCCGCGAGGCCGACGCGGCCGTGGTGGTCTCCGTGCTGCACACCCATTCCGGGCCGGGCCGCGACTGGCTCGACCGCATCGCCGCCCGCCGCACCGACGGCGTCGTCCTGGTCGCCTCGAAGCTGACCCGCCGCCAGCACGGCCAGCTCCTCGCGCGGTCCATCCCCTTCGTCATCGTCGACCCCGAGGGCGAGCCCGCTCCCGACGTCGCCTCGGTCGGCGCGACCAACTGGCACGGCGGCCTGGCGGCCACCCGCCATCTGCTGGAGCTGGGCCACCGCCGCATCGGGATGATCGGCGGGCCGGCCGAGATGCTGTGCAGCCGGGCGCGCATCGACGGCTACCGCGCCGCCCTGGAGACCGCCGGGGTGGCCGTCGACCCCGAGCTGATCCGCTACGGCGACTTCCTGGTCGACTCGGGCCACATCCACGGCAAGGCGTTCCTGGAACTGCCCGACCGGCCCACCGCGGTCTTCGCCGGCAGCGACATGCAGGCGTTCGGCGTGTTCGAGGCCGTGCGCCGGGCCGGGCTCCGCGTGCCCGACGACCTGAGCGTCGTGGGGTTCGACGACCTGCCCCTGGCCCGCTCGGCGTGGCCGCCGCTGACCACCGTGCGCCAGCCGCTGGAGGAGATGGCCGCGCTGGCCACCCGCATGGCCCTGGAGATCTCGCGCGGCGACTCGCTGGAGACCCGGCGGGTCGAACTGGCCACCGACCTGCTCATCCGCGACAGCACCGCCCGGCCGCAGCTCTAACGGCCCGTCGCGTCCCGTCCGTGAAACTTTCAGCCGTCCACCCCACGGGTGGACGGCCTTGACGTTTATCGCCCGGCCGTTTTAGGTTGCTGCCACGAAAACTGTCATAAAACTTCTGAAATGTTTCGGAGGGTCGGGTGCGCAGACGAGCGCGGGCCGCCACGTCTCGGACGGACGGCGCGTCCGGCCAGGCCACCGCCTGCGCGCGCGCACGCAGCGCGATCGCGCCCGCCGCCACCGTCCCCGGCGCCAGAGTCCCCGGCGGGACGCCGGCCGCGACGCCCGTCGCCGGCGGGACACGATCGGATCACGGCGGCGGAGAGCGGCACCTGCGCCGCCGTGATCTTCCAGCGCCGCTCCGGGACGGGGTCGCCACGGGCGCGTCCGAGGAGCGCCGGCAGGCCCGTCTCTCCGGGGACGCCGCCCGATGAGCGCGCACCGACGCCCGGGCGGGCACCCGGAAGGCCCCGGAGCCGGCGAGGCTCCGGGGCCGCGCGAATCCTCCGAGTCCCCGACGCCCGAAGGATCCCCGGCGTACGCGGAGTCCTCGGCCGGCATGGTCCGCGAGCCGGCCGCCCAAGACGTGGAGGGCATCTCAAGGGCGCTCGAGGTGCCCTCCACCATGCCCTCCACCATGCCCACCGTCACGCCCTCTGCCGTTGGCCCCGTCATGGGTCCCGTCATGGGCTTTCCCGGCGGCGTCGGCGTCTCGGGTCTGCGCGTCTACGACTGGCCCTCGGCCGACGGCGCCTGCGGCGGCTCCCCGCACATGCACCTGCTGTGCTCGGAGGCGTACGTCGTCGTGGAGGGCGCCGGCTCGGTCCAGACGCTGACGTGGGAGGGGTACGACGAGACCCCGCTCGCGCCCGGCGCGGTCGTGTGGTTCACACCGGGCACCATCCACCGGCTGGTCAACGACGACGCCCGCCTGCGCATCGTGGTCGTCATGCAGAACAGCGGCCTGCCCGAGGCGGGCGACGCCGTGTTCACCTTCCCGCCCGACGTGCTCGACGACCCGGCGGCGTACGCCGAGATGGCGGCGGTCACGGACGAGGCCGACGCGCGGCGGCGCAGGGACGTCGCCATCGAGGGGTTCCTCGCACTGCGCGAGCGCGGCCAGGAAGGGCTCGCCGCCTTCCACCGGCAGGCGGCGCGCATCGTGTCGGGCAAGCTCGGCTCCTTCGAGGAGCGGTGGCGATCGGGGGCCCTGCGGGCGGCCGAGGCCACCGGCGCCCACCTGCGGGCGCTTCGCGACGGCGACACCGCGCACCTCAGGCAGGCGCGCGTCATGTCCGCGGCCGCCGAGCCGCGTCTCGGCATGTGCGGGCGCCTTGAGACCTACCAGCTGGGCGAATGAGCGATCAGGGAACAGCGCGGATCTTCCACACCAGCCCGGCGCCGAGCAGCGTCAGCGCGGCCGCGGTGAGGTAGAGCACCGGATAGCCGCCCAGGCCCGACACGATCGGGCCGGCGATCACCGGCCCCAGCACCTGGGGGCCCGAATTGGCGATGTTGATCACGCCCAGGTCCTTGGCCCGGCCGGTCGCCGCGGGCAGCACCTGGGTGACCAGGGCGTTGTCCACCGCGAGGTAGATGCCGAAGCCGATGCCCATGATCACGGCGGCCGCCACGACCATCGGCCACAGCGGCCAGAACGCCATGATCACGAAAGGCACCGCGCTGATCGTGCCCGAGACCGTGACGAGCATCTTGCGCCGTCCCATCCGGTCGGAGACCACCCCGCCGGCCACGGCGGTGACCACCACCGCCGCGGTGTAGATGAGAATGAGGACCAGCAGGCCGTCCTCGGCCCTGCTCCCGGGGAACAGCCGCTCGTAGCCGACCGCGTCGGTGAGGAAGTACAGCAGGTACAACAGCGCGACGGCGTTGCCGAGCTGCATCAGGAAGCGGGTCAGCCAGGCCCAGGCGAAGTCGGGGTGCGCGCGCGGGCTCACCCACAGGCCGCCCACGAACCCCCTCAGGCTGAACGGCGGCCGCAGCCGCGCCGGCAGAGGCGCGTCCCGGGTGGTGAGGACGAACGGCAGCACGCCCAGCGGCACCAGGGCGGCGATCAGCAGGTATCCGGCCCCCGTGGTCGTCGCCACCATCGTCACCAGCACCACCGCCAGCACCACCCCGAGCGTCTGCGGCACGCCGATCCACCCCGACACCTCGCCGCGCTGGCCCACCGGCACGTGGTCGGGGACGCCGGCCGTCAGCGCGGCCTGCATGGCGTTCAGCCCGGCCTGCGCGAGGCACCAGCCGATGAGCACGCCCGCGAACGAGCCCTGGAAGGCGAGGAAGGCCAGGCCGAGCCCACCGGCCACCGCACCGAGCAGCGTCCACGGGTGGCGTCTGCCGAAACGCCCGGCGGTGCGGTCGGACAACGCCCCGGCCACCGGGTTGAACACCATCGCCACGGCGGCGCCGGCGCCGGTCACCCACGCCAGGGCGCTCTCTTTGCCTCCCAGGTCCGTCACCAGCGCGATCTGCCGTGGCAGCAGCACCTGGAGCGGGCCGAAGTACGCCATCCACAGGACCAGGTTGGCCAGCGAGATGAAGGCGACCCAGCGCGGGCCGACCCTCCTGACCGGCTCGGCCAGGGCGAGAGGCGGGTCGTACGGCGGGGTGACGGGGGGAAGGGTGCTCACCGGCGCGGCTCCTGAGTGACGAGGCGTGCCCGGATGGTAGTCGCCGCACCCCCCTCCGATAAAGACCCACTTCTCCCCCGAACCGACGGCGTCGTCAGGACCCGGAAGGCGGAGGGCGGCGGGCGGTGAGGACCTCGGTGGTGAAGCGCTCCTCCCAGACGCCGCCGGGGTTGGCGGCCGCCAGGGCCGCGCCCAGGGCCTCGACGAAGTCGAGGGTGCGGTCGCCGAGCCGGGCCGGCGTGGAGTAGGAGAACGACAGCTGCAACCCCACCACCTGCTCGGTGTCGCGCCGCACCACGCGGTCGAACCGCGCCGTGGAGATGTCGCGGAACGCCGACTCGGCCACCACTTCCCTGTGATGGCGCCCCGACTGCCGGAAGGACTCGTCGTTCACCCGCCATTCGAGGCCGAACCGGTTGCGCACCGCCTGCACCACCGGCTCCCACGGCGGTTCCACCGGATCGCGGGTCGGCCCCACGAGCACGACGGCCCCGTCCGGCGGGAGCATGGCGTCCAGGTCGGCCAGCACCCGCGCGCGCCGCATCCAGTGGAACGAGCGGCCCATGACGACGTGGTCGACACGGCCGAGCGGCAGCCCCGCGAGACGGGTGGAGTCACCCTGCATCCAGTGGACGCCGGACGGCGCCAGGCGCGAACCCTCGGCGAGCATGTCCTCGCTCGGGTCGACGGCGAGGACCGTGCCGGCGAAGCGGGACAGCGGGATGGCCAGCGTGCCGGGACCGCAGCCGAGATCGAGCACCCGGGAGCGCTTGCCGAGGGCCAGCACGCGCGCGATGTAGGCGATGACCTCGTCGCCGTATGCGTTGCGGTAGCGGCGGTAATGCGCGGCCGCGCCGTCGTACAGCAGCCTTGGCTCCACCAGCCAATCCTAGCCACGCCCTCGGCCGCCTCACCGGGACTCATAGGTGGCACCATGGCAGCGTCCGGTGGAAACGACGGAAAGGTCAAGTCAATTGAGGTCCTGTCACGGCCGGAGCGCCGAGTGAGACGACTGCTGACGGTCCTGGCGGTGGCCTTCGCGGCGCTCGCGGTGGCGGTCGCGCCCGCCCTGGCGCACAACGTGCTGACGGGCAGCGACCCCAAGGACGGCGCCCGGCTCGCTTCCTTGCCCGCCCAGGTGACGCTGACCTTCGACCAGCCGGTGCGGGCCGACTTCGCCCAGGTGGCGCTGACCGGGCCCGACGGCAGGGTCGCCAAGGCGGCCGTGCACGTCGTGGACGCCAAGGTGACGGCCGAGGTGCCGGCGTCGGTCGCGGCGGGCGCGGCCGGCGCGTACGTCATCGGATACCAGATCGTCTCCAACGACGGGCATCCGGTCACCGGCAAGATCGGCTTCACCGTCGCCGGCACCGGGTCCGCGGCTCCCGTCTCCCCGTCCACGACGCCCTCCACCGGCCCCGCCGGACCCGGCGGGACCACACCGGCGACCGGCTCCGGCGGAGCGGGGGAGCCACCGACGCCGTCCGGGGTAGCGGGGCAGGCTCCCCCAGCCGCGCAGCCGATCGCCGGCGCGGCGGCACCGGGGACGAGCGGCGGCGGCTGGGTATGGGGGCTGCTCGTCGCCGCCCTGCTGCTCTCGGGCCTCGGCATCCTCGTCGTGGCCCGCCAGAGCCGCCCGGCGCCCGGAGGCGACGCGTGAGCCCCGCCGACGAGACCACCAGCGCGACCGTCCCCCGGCACTCCGGCACCGACCGGACTCCCCCGCCCGTCGACCCCCGCGCGGATGACGGGCCCGGAGGGGGGAGGGACACCGCCGGGCGTGGCGTCGCGACGGCGTCGCAAGGAGCACGGCGGGGGCCGGTGTGGGGGCTGGCCGGGGCGGCGCTGGTGGCGGTGGTGGTGGCGACGTGGTGGACCTCGCCTGACAGCGTTCCCGGCATCGCGATCCCGGGGCCGCTGGTGAAGTACGGCCTGCCGGTGACCCGCCTGGCCATGAATCTGTGCGCCCTGGCCGCCATCGGGCTCAGCCTGCTGCCCAAGCTGGTCGGCTTCGACGACCCGGGGCGCACCGAGCCCGTCCTGTCCACGGCTCGCACCTGGGCGGTGCTCGCGGCCTTCGGCTGGGCCGTCACGGCGCTGGCCGCCATGGTGCTCAGCGCGGCCGAGCTCTCCCCCGGCCGAGTGCCCGACCCGGCGGCCTACGTCGAGGCCATCGGCTCGGGCCAGGGGCTGGTGATGAGCGCCGCGTGCGCCCTGGCCTTCACCTTCTTCGGCCTGCTGGCCGTGCGCTTCGGCGAGAACGTGCCCGCCGAGATCCGGGTGGTCGTCGCGGTGTTCGGCCTGCTCCCCCTGCCGGTCAGCGGGCACGCGTCCAACTGGTACTGGCACGAGCTGAGCATGGTCTCGATGGAGTTGCACGTCGTCGCCGCCGCGATGTGGACGGGCGGCCTGGTGGCGATGGCCGTGCTGCTCGCCCGGCACCGCGACCTGCTGGCCCGGGCCCTGCCGAGGTTCTCCCGGCTGGCCACCGTGGCCCTGGCGGTAGTGGCCCTGTCCGGGCTGTTCAACGGGCTGGTCGAGCTGGCCTTGTCGCCTACCACGCGGCTGCCCGGGTCGCTGTTGACCACGCACTACGGCCAACTGGTGATCGTCAAGGTCCTCTGCGTGGGCGCGGTCGCCCTGCTGGGGGCCAACATCCGCTGGCGCCTGCTGCCGGCCGTCGTCCAGCGGCGGGCGACGGCGTTCGCCGCCTGGGCGGCGCTCGAGGTGACGGTGATGGGCGTCGCCTACGGCGTGGCCGTCGCCCTCACCCGCGCCCCCGTGGCCTGACGCAGGACCGCGGGACCCGTTCGGCGCGAAGGCACAGGACGACGCCGGCCCGGCCTCTCGCAGGAGATGCCGGGCCGGGGTTGTGTCAGGGGGTCGCCGGGCCGGGGGCGGCGGGGGTGCCGAGGGGCAGGGCGGCGGGGGTCTCGGGCTCGCCGGAACGGCGGCGGCGGTACCACTCCACCCCGTACCAGGCCGCACCCAGCGCGACGAGGGTCACCGGGGCCGAGGCCAGCAGGTACGGCGGGGCTTCCAGCAGCCGGTCCTGCACGGCGAGGCCGCCGTAGACGCCCACGGTGACCAGGGCGGCGCCGAGCGCCGCCCGCGCGACCGGCAGCCGCAGCAGGAACGCCACGTCCACGCAGACGGCGGCGGCGAGCAGGAAGAACGGGACGGCCGAGGGCGGGAAGCCGGTGAAGTACAACATCGGCCAGATGAGGGCGCGGTAGCCGACGTAGACGCCCGCCACCGCGGTGGCGGTCCACCGGTGGCCGACCAGCGCCCGGGCCATGACCAGCACCAGCACCGCGGCGATGCCGAACCACATCGGGTACACCCAGTCGGGCACCGGAAGCGAGAACTTCTCGGCCATGGTGACGTCGATGGGCCGGCCCATCTGCTTGGCCGCGAAGTCCAGCAGTGTCGGCTCGGCGTACGGCGCCCCGCGGACGAAGGAGGCCAGCTCCAGCACGCCGTACTCCTGGTGCTCGCTCGGGAAGAGCGTGTTCTCCAGCATGAAGACGAACAGGGCGCCCAGCACGACCGTGCGCGCCCTGCCCTCGGGCGCGTAGAGGTACCAGCCCCGGATCACTCCGGCGATCATGAACGCCGTGCCGATGTACAGCAGCATGTGCGACGGGCTCCACGAGGTGATGTCCACCCCGTTGATCCGGTGATTGATCAGGTCGATGGGCACCGCGATGAGGAAGGCGCCGGTGCCCCACTGGACCAGCCGCTGGGCGGTGCGGTCGACGCCGTACCCCGTGTAGCTGTGCACGATCGTGAGGGCCAGCACGATGGCCGTGCCCGCGCTGTTGAGCAGGTGCGGCGGCGCCAGGTCGTCGCGCAGCCACTTGAAGTGCCACGACACGTCCCACGAGGCCCCGAGGACCTTCAGGACGAACGCGGCGACCCAGCTCAGGTAGAGGACGCGGAGCAGCTCCGGCGGCGTCTCACGGCCGGCCTCCCCCCGCGTCCAGTAGGGGCGGGCCCATTCGAGGGCTTCGACGGCCTTGCCCCTGCCCCACCGCCATGGGGAGGGCGCGCGACCGCCCGTCCGGGTGGCCTCGGCCTCGTTACCTGCGCCTTGCTTCACGCCAAGCATGATGCCCGTCACCGGACATGCTCCGCAATCGGGAGTTACCCCGAGATAACCCTGTATCCACCTCGGGGATGGCGTCTCAGCGATCTCTCAGCGGCGGGTAAGTAGGCTCTCGGCATGAGGGTTCGGGGGAGACCGCGGGTCGCGCTGGCGGCCGTGGTGGTGGCGGTGATCGGCGCGGTGGCGTGGGCGGTCTGGCCCTCACCGGCGGTGCGGGCGTTCGACCAGGTGATTCCGGTCGCCGACGGCCCCTCGGGCGACCAGCACGTGCTGCTGGACACCACCTTCTTCCCCCCGGCCACCGGGGGCAGGGGCCCGGTCGTGCTCCTCGCGCACGGCTTCGGCGGCAGCAAGCGCAGCGTGCGCGACGAGGCCGTGCGGCTGGCGCAGGAGGGGTACGCCGTTCTCACCTGGTCGGCCAGGGGCTTCGGCGCCTCCACCGGGCAGATCGCGCTCAACTCCCCCGACTACGAGGTCAAGGACGTCAAGCAGCTGATCGACTGGGTGGCCCGCCGTCCCGAGGTCCTGCTGGACGGCCCCGGCGACCCCCGGCTCGGCCTGGCGGGCGGCTCGTACGGCGGGGCGATCACGCTGATGGCCGCCGCCTACGACGGCCGCGTCGACGCCATCGTCCCGCAGATCACCTGGCACGACCTGGCCGACGCGCTGTTCCCCGACGCGACCGGCGCCGGCCCGGCCGAGGGCGTCTTCAAGCGCATGTGGGCCGGCCTGTTCTTCAGCCGCGCGGCCGACTCCCCCCTCGCCCCAGGCGCCGACGGTCGAAACGTGCCCACCGACCCCACCCAGCCGACCACCACCTCGAGCGCCCCGCCCAACGGCACCACCAGCGGAACGTCCGGCGGCACCTCCAGCGGAACGCTCCCTGGAACCCCCGGCGCCGCTTCCAGCGGAACAGCCGGTGGCGCCTCCAGCGGAACATCCCCTACAACCCCGAACGCCACTCCCAGCGAAACAGCCGATCGCACCTCCGGCGGAACATCCCCTGCAACCCCGAGCGCCACTTCCAGCGGAACAGCCGATCGCACCTCCAGCGGAACGTCCGGCGGAACGTCCGACAAGACCTCCTCCGGCACCTCCGGCGGGATCTCAGACGGGGGGACGGGGCCGGATGCCGGGGCGCGGGAGGCGCAGTGCGGGCGGTTCCTGCCGGCCATCTGCGACATGTACCTGCAGGTGGCCGAGACCGGGCGCGCCACCCCGGCGGCCGTCGAGACCCTGCGCAGGTCGAGCCCCATCTCCGTGCCGGGAAAGATCCGCGTGCCCACCCTGCTCATCCAGGGCGAGCACGACTCGCTCTTCCCGCTCTCGCACGCCGACGCCAACGCCCGGGCGATCGCGGCGACCGGCGCCCCTGTCCAGGTGGCGTGGTTCGACGGCGGCCACGACGGCGGGGACGGCGAACCCGACTGGGTGGCCGAGCGCACCATCGCCTGGTTCGGCCACTGGCTGAAGAAGGACGGCACGCCGCTCGGCGACGCCTTCACCGTCACCCGGGACGGCGGCCGCGATCCGGGCACGCGTCGTCCCGTCCTGGTGCACGCCGCGGCGAGCCGCTACTCCGGCCCGGCGGGCGCGTCGTCCGCGTCGGTGCGGCTCGCCGGCCCCGACCAGCAGGTGGCGGGCCCGCCGGGCGGCTCGCCTGCCGCGATCTCCACAGTGCCGGGCATGAGCGGCCTGCTCGGCGGGCTCGCCGGCGACGGCGTGGCGATCGACATGCCTGGCCAGGCCGCGGCGTTCGAGTCGGCGCCGCTGGCCGCGCCGCTGGAGGTCACCGGCGCGCCGTCGGCCACGGTGAAGGTGTACGGCGAGGGCGAGGTCACGCTGTTCGCCAAGCTGTACGACGTGGGCGGGCAGCGCCCGTCGCTGCCCCAGGGCCTGGTGGCGCCCTTCCGGGTCACGGCGACCCCCGCGGGCACGCCGGTCGCGCTCACCCTGCCGGTCATCGACCACCGGTTCGACGCCGGGCACCGGCTGCGCCTGGTGCTGAGCACCACGGACATGGGATACGCCTCCCCCACCGCGCCGGCCGTCCACCGCGTCGGGCTGGCCTCCCCGACGCTGACCGCGCCCACCGACCCGGCGCTGCGCGCGGCGGGCGGCGGTCTCGGCTGGTGGACCTGGGCCCTGCCGCCGGCCGCGCTGGCCGTCGCCGCCGCCATCGCGCTCACCGGGCGGCGGCGCCGCGCGGACGACCTCGACCCGGCGCTGGGCGGGGTGCCACTGCGCATCACCGGCCTGACCAAGAGGTACCGCGACGGCGATCCCGCCGTGGACGAGCTGTCGTTCCAAGTCGACCGGGGGCAGGTGCTCGGCCTGCTCGGCCCGAACGGCGCGGGCAAGACCACCACCATGCGCATGATGATGGGGCTCATCCATCCGGACGCGGGCGAGATCCGCATCTTCGGCCACCGCGTCACGCCGGGGGCGCCGGTGCTGTCCCGGCTGGGCTCCTTCGTCGAGGGGCCGGGCTTCCTTCCCCACCTGTCCGGCCGGGAGAACCTCGAGCTCTACTGGCGGGCCACCGGCCGGCCGAAGGGCGACGCCCATATGGAAGAGGCACTGGAGATCGCGGGCCTCGGCGCGGCGCTCGACCGCGCCGTGCGCACCTACTCCCAGGGCATGCGCCAGCGCCTGGCCATCGCGCAGGCGATGCTGGGCCTGCCCGACCTGCTGGTGCTGGACGAGCCGACCAACGGCCTGGACCCGCCGCAGATCGCCGAGATGCGCCGCGTCCTGACCCGCTACGCCGCCGCTGGCCGCACGGTGATCGTCTCCAGCCACCTGCTGGCCGAGGTCGAGCAGACCTGCGATCACGTGGTGGTGATGCACCGCGGCCGCCTGGTCACCGCCGGCCCGGTCACCGACCTGCTCGGCGGCACGGCCCCCTCCAACGGCTCCAGGGGACGTCTCGAAGACGTCTTCCTCGACCTGATCGGAGACAAGGCATGACACCGCCGAAGGTCGAGATGTCCAACGGCTCCCAGAGACGTCCTCAAGACGTCCTCCCCAAGCCGACCCGGAGACACGGCATGACACCCCCGGAACGCCGGATGGCCAACGGCTTTCGAGGACGTCCTCAAGACGTCTTCTCCGGAGTTGACCGAAGACACGGCATGACAGCCCTGAAAGTCGAGATGTCCGACGGCTTCCAGGTACGTCCTCAAGACGTCTTCTCCGGAGTTGATCGGAGACACGGCATGACACGCCTGGAGGGCGGGATGGCCGACGGGTTTGGGGGACGTCTTGGAGGCGTCTTCTTCGGACTGATGGGGGACGTGGCGTGACGCCGCCGGGGGTGGCGGCCGGGGGGGCTCGTGATGTCCCGGCGGGCGTGTCGTATGCGCCGGGGCGCACGCTGCCGCTGCGGGTGGAGATCGTGCGCCAGCTCAAGCGGCGCCGGACGGCGGTGATGTTCGGGCTGTTGCTGGCCCTGCCGTGGGTGCTGGTCGTGGCGTTCTCGCTCGGCCCCGCGCCGACGCAGCAGAACTCTCTGAGGCTGTCCGATCTCGCCACACAGGGCGGGCTGAACTTCGCGGCGTTCACGCTGTCGGTGTCGGCCACGTTCCTGCTGGTGGTGGCGGTCGCCCTGTTCTGCGGGGACACCGTGGCGAGCGAGGCGAGCTGGTCGTCGCTGCGCTACCTGCTGGCCGCCCCGGTGCCGCGCGGCCGGCTGCTGCGGCAGAAGCTGTTGGTCGCCCTCGGCTTCTCCGCGGTGGCGGTGATCACCGTGCCGCTGATGGCCTTGCTCGCCGGCACGGTGACCTTCGGGTGGAACGATGTGCGCTTGCCCGGCACCGGGGAGGTCTTCCCGGCGACCGCGGTGCTGCCGCGATTCGCCATCGTCGTCGGGTACGCCCTGGTCAGCCAGCTCGTCGTGGCGGCGCTGGCGTTCCTGTTGTCGGTGAGCACCGACTCGCCGCTGGGCGCGGTCGGCGGCGCGGTGGGGCTGGTGATCGTCAGCAACATCCTGCAGGCGGTGGAGGCGCTCGGCGCGCTGCGGGAGTTCCTGCCGACCTTCTGGAACACCGCCTGGCTGGACGCCCTGGTCCCCGAGCTCGACTGGAGCGGCATGGCCAAGGGGGCGGCGCTGTCGGTGACGTACGCGTCGGTGCTGACGGCGCTGGCCTTCCGCCGCTTCCGTCACAAGGACGTCGTGTCCTGACCCCTCGCCCGCTCCGGCGCTCAGCGGCTCGGTAGCGGGGCCTCGCGGTGATGGTGACGTCGTGGAAGTGGGTGTGCTTCCCCCGATGGTGACCTCGTGGGAGTGGGTCGTGCTCGCCTGAAGGGGGGTGCGGGAGGGTCAGCCTTGGCGGCGACGCAGGGAGGGGGTGGTCAGTTCGGGGGGCTGCCAGCCGGCGTCGGCGGGGTTGATGGTCAGGCCGGGCGGCACGATCTCGTCCACCCGGTCCAGCACGTCCGCGGGAAGCGGGGCATCGGGGGCGGTGAGCTGGCTCTCCAGGTGCTCCAGCGTGCGCGGGCCGATGATGGCGGAGGTGACGGCCGGGTGCTGGAGCACGAAGCGCAGCGACAGCTCGATGAGGGTCAGCCCGCTGTCTTCGGCGAGCCGGGCGAGCGCCTCGACGGCGGCGAGCTTGCGCCGGTTCTCGGGGAGCTCGATGTTGTAGCGGGCGGGCAGGAGGGCTGAGCGCCTACTCTGGGGCAGCTCTGCCTCCTGCCGGTAACGGCCGGTGAGCCATCCGCCGGCCAGCGGGCTCCAGGCGAGCACGCCCAGGCCGTACCGCTGACAGACGGGCAGCAGGTCGGCTTCGATGCCGCGGGCCACGACCGAGTAGGGCGGCTGCTCGGCGGCGAACCGCTCCCTGCCGCGCCGCTCGGCCGTCCACTGCGCCTCGACCACCTGGTGGGCGGGGAAGGTCGAGGTGCCGATGGAGCGGACCTTGCCCGCCCGCACCAGGTCGGTCAGGGCGCCGAGCGTCTCGTCGATGTCGACGGTGGGATCGGGGCGGTGCACCTGGTAGAGGTCGATGTGGTCGGTGCGCAGGCGGCGCAGGCTGTCCTCGACGGCGCGCATGATCCAGCGGCGGCTGTTGCCGCCCTGGTTGGGGTCCTCGCCCATCTGGCCGTGCACCTTGGTGGCGAGGAAGACGCGCTCGCGCAGGCCGTTCTCGGCCAGGAACCTGCCGATCAGCTCCTCGGACTCGCCGCCGGAGTAGATGTCGGCCGTGTCGATGAAGTTGACGCCGGCGTCGAGCGCCCGCTGCATGATCTTCGCCGACTCGTCGTAGCCGTTCTCACCCCACCAGCCGAACATCATGCCGCCGAGGCACAGCGGGCTGACCTTCACGCCGGTGCGTCCGAAGGGGCGGTACTCCATGGGATCAGCTCCTCGATCGAACGAAATACGGATAGCAGTGATGTCTACTATCTTCTTGGTACGCTGACAAGCCCCACCGGGCTACTCCGGGGTCACCGCTGGAGGAATCGATGCGCATCGCCGAGCTGAGCCGGCGTGCCGACGTGCCCGTGCCGACGATCAAGTACTACCTCCGCGAAGGGCTGCTGCCTCCCGGCGAGCGCACCAGCCACAACCAGGCCCGGTACGGCGAGGGCCACCTGCACCGGCTCAGGGTGATCAAAGCGCTCATCGGCGTCGGCGGGCTCAGCGTCGCCGCCACGCGCGAGGTCCTCGGCCAGATGTACGCGCCGGGCATGAGCGTCATCGACGCGGCCGGCAAGGCCCAGTTCGCGATGACGACCCCGCGGCCGGTGATCGAGGACGAGGCGTGGGCGGCGGCCACCGAGCACACCGAGGCGCTCATCGAAGAGCTCGGCTGGCGGGTCCGCCCGGCCAACCCGGCACGGCGGACGCTCGCCTCGGCGCTCGCCACCCTTTACCGGCTCGGCCAGACCGGGCAGCTCGCGCTCCTGCCGGAGTACGCTCGGGCCGCACGCCAGGTCGCCGAGGCCGACCTCGGGCTGATCGCCCGGGAGACCGACCCGCACACGATGCTCGAGACCGCCGTGGTCTGGACGGCCGTCGGAGACCTCGTCCTCAGCGCCCTGCGCCGGCTCGCCCAGGAGGACATCGCCTACGAAGGGCGCCCGGCGGAGCACTAGGGCGGCCGGACGCCGCATGTCCCCGGGGGAAGGTCACCGCGGCCAAGGCCATGGGCGAACCCGCCGGCCATAGGGGAGCCCACCGGCCTTGGGCGAATCCGCTGACCCTGGGGGGGATCCCCCGGCCATGGGTGTACGCGCGGGGCGCCTGGGGCCGGTGTGCGGGGTGACTTTCCGGAGACGAATGCGCATTGGTGTGAACAACCCGGCGATATTCTGGAATGATCCTCTCGGTAATCCTGTCGGACATCGAGAATGACGGACAGAGCTGATGCCCCCCTTCGAGCAGATATCTACGTTCGCAGCCGAACATCCGGGTCAGACGGCCATCATCTGTGTGTCCGCCCTGGTCGTTTTGGTTCTGACTTTCTTCGTCCTTCGCACCGCCTACCGCGCTGGCTCCCGCGCCTACCGCAAGTTCGCCGAGAACCGCCCGGCGGAGGACATCCTCACCATCGTCGCCGCCAGCATCGCCACCGGCGTGTCCGCGCAGGGCATGTGGCGCTTCTCCGGCGACGTCCTCGGCTTCGACGGCCCGCTGCGGCTGCTGCTTTTCGCGTTCATCGAGGTCGCGGTGATCACCAGCGCGGTGCGCGCCCGCCGCAACATGCGCGAGAACTTCTCGGCCGGCATCGACGGCATCGCCGTGTGGGCGCTGACGAGCCTTTCCGCGGTGCTGTCCAGCCTGGACGCCCGCAGCATGGCCGAGGCCATCTTCCGTCTGGCCGCTCCGCTGGTCGCCGCGTGGCTGTGGGAGCGCGGCATGGCGATCGAACGGCACCGCATCACCGGCCGTTCCCGCATCAAGTGGCGGCTGACGCCCGAACGCGCCATGGTCCGGCTCGGGCTGGCCGAGGTCAGCGACCGCACCGCCAGCGAGGTCGACGCCCATCGCAGGCTCACCCGCGTCGCCCTGGCCGCCAAGCGGGCGCGCGCGCTGCGCGAGGCCGGCGCCCCCGACCGCAAGATGCGGGCCGCGCTCGCCAGGCTCGACCGCGTCATGGACCAGGCCGTGGAGCACACCGGCCTGGCGGTGGACGCCGGGCGCCAGGAGGCCCTGCTCCAGCAGATCGGCGCGCTGTACAACACCAGCGCCCTCATCGACCTGCGCCCGCCGGTGCCGTGGGGCCCGGAGCCGGAGGAGCGGCAGCACGCGCTGCCGGTGGCCGCCTCCCCCGTCGCGGCGTACATCGCCGACGACGACGAGGAGGCCGAGATCATGGAGGCCGAGTCCGCCCCGCAGGTGGTGGACACCGCCCAGCGTGCCGCCCTGCTGCGCGCGGCCCGGTCCTACTGGGACCGGCAGATCGAGCGCAAGATCGTCCCTCGGGCGGCCGACATCGCCAGGGAGATCGGCATCTCGCTCACCACGGCCAGGGAGTACCGCGCGCTGTGGAAGCTGGAGCCGCGCGCCCACGCGCTCATCGAGATCGCCTACAACGAGCACGGCATCGTCGACACCGGCACCTTCCCCGCGATCGTGGTGCCCGACAAGGCGGAGCGCACCGAGCAGCGTGAGCGCGTGCTCAGCGTGAACGGCTCGGCCCCGGCGGCCGACGCCGTCGGCGCCTGACCGCGCGGCCGGAAGGCGAAGGGAAGGCGGAGGAAGGAAGCCGGGGAAGACGGCGGCGGCCCGAAGGCCGGTTGAGAACCTTCGGGCCGTGACGGACAGGTGATGGGCTCCGCGAGCTGCGGAGCCCGGGCGACGATGTGAGTCCCCGGCACGAAGGCCGCTCCTCCAGGTGGCCGTTCGCGGGCCTTCCCGGCGTCAGCCCCAGTGGGGTGGGCGCTCTTCCAGCAGGTGGGACACATCGTCGGATGAGCGCCACTCGCCCCAACCGGAGTCGGTGTCGTCGCTCGTCTGGTCTGGCAGCACCGGCAGCCCCTCATCGAAGAGGTCCACCGGACGCAGGTCATCCGGCTCATGCACAGTCACGTGGACAATGCTACGCGGCCGGCGGGCGGTGCGATCGCCACCCCCAGGGGCACCATCGGTCCCAGATTCACCACCGGGACCACGCGCCGCCGTACATTCGCGGCGCAAGGACAGCCAACCGCTCGCACAGGTACGATGCGGAAGCAGGTAGCACGCCGGAACGACCCCCGTGAGGCGGCCCATGGCACCCCCGTCAGGATGGCGCAGAGAGGGCAACCTGCCCGCGGAGCTCACCAGCTTCGTCGGCAGAGAACGCCTGCTGGCCACCATCAGGCAGCGTCTCCAGGAGTCCCGCCTCGTCACGGTGACCGGCATCGGAGGCGTCGGCAAGTCGCGCACCGCGCTGCGCATCGCCCACCAGGTGGGTCCGCAGTTCACAGACGGCGTCTGGTACGTCGACCTGTCCCGGCTGCAGGACCCGACGATGGTGCCGCACGCCGTCAACGCCGCGCTCGGCATCGCCGACCAGTCCGCCCGGCCCGAGGTCGAGACGCTCACCGAGTGGATGACCCCGCGCGATCTGCTGGTCGTCCTCGACTCCTGCGAGCACCTGCTCGACCCGTGCGCGCATCTGATCCAGCAACTGCTGCGCGACGCCCCGCACGTCCGGGTGCTGGCCACCAGCAGGCAGTCGCTCGGCGTGCAGGGCGAGCAGACGATCCCGGTGGCGCCGCTGCTGGTGCCCGGCGACGACGGCGGCGAGAGCCCGTTCGTCAACGAGTCGGTCCAGCTGTTCACCGAGCGCGCCTGCGCGGTCCTGCCCGGCTTCACGGTGGACGAGGAGAACATCGCCGCGGTGTCGGAGCTGTGCCGCAGGCTCGACGGCATCCCGCTGGCCATCGAGCTGGCCTCGGTGCGCCTGCGCGCGCTGTCGGTGGAGCAGATCCTCACGTTACTGACCGACCGCTTCAGCCTGCTCGCGGGCGCCAGCCGTACGGCGCTGCCCCGCCACCAGACGCTGCGCGCGGCCATCGGCTGGAGCCACGAGCTGTGCGAGCCGGCCGAGCGGCTGCTGTGGGCGCGCCTTTCCATCTTCTCCGGCGACTTCGAGCTGGAGGCCGCCCGCTACGTCTGCGCCAGTGAGGACCTGCCCGCCGAGAACGTCATGGACCTCATCTCCGGCCTGGTGGAGAAGTCCATTCTGCTGAGCAGCAACGAGCGGGCCGGGGTCCGCTACCGCCTCATCGACACGCTGCGGCACTACGGCAAGGAGTGGCTGGACAAGCTCGGCGAGACCGACCGGGTCAGGCGCCGCCACCGCGAGTACTACCTGCAGCTCGCCGAACGGGGCGAGCACGCCTGGTCGGGGCCGCGGCAGGTCTACTGGTTCGGGCGCATGCGCCAGGAGCACGACAACATCCGCGCCGCGCTGGACTACTGCCTGAGCGACCCGGCCGAGGCGCGCACCGGCCTCGAACTGCTGTCGTCCCTGTGGTTCATGTGGGTCGCCTGCGGGTTCGCCCGCGAGGGCCGGCTGTATCTGGAGCGGGCGCTGCACGCGAGCCCCCAGCCCAGCAAGGAGCGCTGCAAGGCGCTGTGGGTCCTCGCCTACGTCCGCAGCGCCCAGGGCGACACCTCGGCGGCGCTGGACGCCGCCGAGGCGTGCGCGACCGACGCCGTACGCGTGGGCGACTCGATCGCGGTCATCCTGGCGACGAAGATGCAGGGGTCCGCCGCGTTCCTGCAGGGCGACCTGCACAAGGCGACGGCCCTGCTGGGGGTGGCCATCGAGTTCCACCGCAGCGGGCGCGAGCTGAACCCCGGCCTGCTCCCCGCCATCGTCGAGCTGGCGGTCGTGCTGACCCAGCAGAACGAGCTGACCGAGGCCGAGTCGCTGCTGCGCGACTGCCGCCAGCTGTGCACTGAGCGCGGCGAGCTGTGGCTGCGCTCGTACGCGGTGTGGGCGACCTCGGCGATCGAGCGGATGACCGGCCGCACGCACGACGCCGTGCAGAGCGCGCAGGAGTCGCTGCGCATCAAGCGGCACTTCCACGACGTACTGGGCGCCGTCCTGGCGATGGAGACGCTGTCGCAGCTCGCCGTCGACCAGGGCGAGCCGGCGAGGGCGGCGCGCATCCTCGGCGCCGCCCAGGCGAACTGGCGGCTGTTCGGCCTGCCGCAGTTCGGCTCGCCGTTCTTCGGCACCGAGCACGAGGCGTGCGTGAAGGAGTGCAAGCGGCTGCTCGGCGACGAGGACTACCTTGAGCACTACCAGCAGGGCTCTCTGATGAACTTCGAGGAAGCCGTCAGCTACGCCATGGGCGAGATCGACCCGGGCGAGGTCACCTCCTA
Organism: Sphaerisporangium sp. NPDC005289; assembly: GCF_040607455.1. Taxonomy (NCBI): domain Bacteria; kingdom Bacillati; phylum Actinomycetota; class Actinomycetes; order Streptosporangiales; family Streptosporangiaceae; genus Sphaerisporangium; species Sphaerisporangium sp. NPDC005289. Next base: position 92 of record NZ_JBEXGS010000025.1, on the reverse strand, counting down.
GTGTCATGCGCCAGAAATCCGTCCCAAATATTTAGCGAGTGATTCGAGGATCTCTTCGGCGGTCTTGGTCCATACGAAGGGTTTGGGGTTCT